>NZ_JBIATU010000003.1:0-961237 GCF_042892035.1 Nonomuraea sp. NPDC001831
ACAACGCCAAGCCGTTTCGATGGACCAAGACTGCGGACCAGATCCTCGACCGCATCTGCCACTACTGCGACCGAATCTCAAAACCGGCTCACTAGGGACGCGCGCTCAGGAGTGCGCCGCCGAGACCCAGGAGGCGTGCAGGTCGGCGTAGACGCCGGGCTGGGTGACCAGCTCGGCGTGCGGGCCGCGCTGCACCAGGCGGCCGGCGTCGAACACCAGCACCTCGTCGGCGTTCTCCGCCGTCGAGAGCCGGTGGGCGATCGAGACGGCCGTGCGGCCCCTGGTGACGCCCTCCAGCGCGCGGGCCAGGCGCACCTCGGTGGCCGGGTCGACGGCCGAGGTGGCCTCGTCCAGCAGCAGCAGGTCGGGGTCGGCGAGGTAGGCGCGGGCCAGGGCGACGAGCTGGCGCTCGCCCGCCGACAGCGACTCCCCGCGCTGGCCGACGGGCGTGTCCAGGCCCGCGGGCAGGCCCTCGACCCAGTCGGCCAGGCCCAGCTCGGTCATCGCGAGCTGGATCTCCTCGCGGGTCGCCGGCGGCCTGCCGTACCGGACGTTGTCCTCCAGGGTGCCGTCGAACAGGAAGCCGTCCTGGGGGACCATGACGATGCGTTCGCGCAGGGAGGAGAAGCGCACGTCGCGCAGGTCGTGGCCGTCCACCGTGACGCGGCCGCCGACCGGGTCCATGAGCCGGGTCAGCAGCTTGGCGAACGTGGTCTTGCCCGACCCGGTCTCGCCGACGACGGCGACGCGCGAGCGCGGCGGGATCTCCAGCGAGACCTCGCGCAGCACGGGCGGGCCGCCCGGGTAGGAGAAGTGCACGTTCTCGAAGGCCACCGAGATCGGGCCCCGGGGCAGCTGCACGCCCTTCTCGCCGGGGTCGGCGACGTCCGGCGGGGTGTCCAGCACGCCCAGGATGCGGCGGTACCCGGCGACCGCGTTCTGGGCCTCGTTCAGCACCTCGGTGGCGGTCTGCAGCGGCGAGACGAACAACGTGACCAGGAAGAGGAAGGCCACCAGCTTGCCCGCGGTGATGTCGCCGGACACGCCGAGCCGGACGCCGAGCAGCACGATCCCGGCGATGGCCAGCGCGGCCACGATCTCGGTCAGCGGGAAGACGAAGCCGACGATGGTCTGGGCCTTGATCTGCGCGCTCCTGTTGGCGTCCACGGCCTTGTCGATGCGGTCCGCGGTACGCCGCTCGGAGGCGTAGGCCCTGATGACGGCGGCGCCGACGACGGACTCGCTGACCGCGGCGAGCATGTCGCCGGTCCGCTCCCGCACGGTCGTGTACGCCCGCGACAACAGCCGCTGGAACCGCGGCAGCGCGATCATCAGCGGCACGAAGCACACCCACACCAGCAGCGTGAGCTGCCAGGAGTAGACCAGCATGAGCACGCTGGCCACGAAGAGCTGGCCGAACGCCACGATGATCATCAGCCCGCCCCACTGCATGAACGTGCTGATCTGGTCGATGTCGTTGGTGACCCGCGAGACCAGCGCGCCGCGCCGCTCGCTGTTCTGGGTGAGCACCGACAGGTCGTGCACGTGCCGGAACCCGCGCACGCGCAGGCTGGCCAGCGACGACTCGGTGGCCTTGTACAGGCGCACGTTCATGATGTAGCCGGCCAGCGCGGTCAGCAGCACGGCCGCGGCGCACACCAGGACGGCCCGGGTGATGTACGGCAGGTCCGGCGTGCCGCTCTTGATGCCGGTGTCGATCGTCTGCTGCACCGCGATCGGCACGATGATCTTGCCGATGGTCGCCACGACGGCCAGCCCGAGCGTGCCGGCCAGCCCCTTGCGGAACTCGGGGGTGAGCGACAGGCCGTGCCAGATGGTGGCCAGCGCCGACCGCTCGACGTTGCCCTGGAGCGCCTCGCTCATGCGCTGACCTCTTCCTCTTCCTCTTCGGCGTCCTGGGCCAGCGACAGGTCGATGGCGGCCCGTTCGGCCTCCTCGCGCTCGTAGGCGGTCACCAGGTTGCGGTATCCGGGACAGCGCACGAGCAGCTCCTCGTGGGTCCCGCGGTCCTCGACCCGGCCGTGGTCGAGGTAGACCACCTCGTCGGCCAGGGCGATGGTGGCCATCCGGTAGGCGACGACCACGACGGTGGAGGCCTCCGCGCTGTCGCGCAGCCCGTGCAGGATCTTGGCCTCGACCTGGGGGTCCACGCTGGAGGTGGCGTCGTCGAGGATGAGCAGGCGCGGGCGGCGGACCACCGCGCGGGCCAGCGCGATGCGCTGGCGCTGGCCGCCGGACAGCGACGCGCCGCGCTCGCCGACGCGGGTGTCGAGCCCGTCGCCCAGGCGGCCGACGAAACCGTCGGCCTGGGCCAGGCGCAGCGCCGCCCACACGTCCTCGTCGCCGGCGTCCAGGCCGAGCGCGACGTTGCCGCGTACGGTGTCGTCGAACAGGAACGTCTGCTGCGGCACCAGCGCGGCCGAGCCGGCGATGGCGCCGTAGGGCAGGTCGCGCACGTCGACGCCGTCGAGCAGCACCTGCCCGGAGTCGGGGTCGACGAGCCGGACCAGGAGCTGGACCAGCGTCGACTTGCCCGACCCGGTCGGCCCCACCAGCGCGACGGTACGGCCGGGCGGCACGTCGAAGGTGACGTCGTGCAGCACCTCGGCCTGGCCGTAGGCGTAGGACACGCCGGCCACCTTCAGCTCGGCGGGCCCGGACGAGGCCACGGGCGTGTCGCCGTAGTCCATGGAGCCGTCGGCGTCGAGCACGGCCTGCACCCGCTGCCAGCCGACGACGCTGCGCGGCAGCTCGGCCAGCACCCAGCCCAGCGCCCTGATCGGGAAGGCCAGCAGCGTGAACAGGTAGGCGACCTGCACCAGGTCGCCGGAGTCGATCGAGCCGGTGGACAGGCGCAGCGCGCCGACCCCCAGCACGGCGAGCACGCCGATCGTGGGCAGCGCCTCCAGCATGGGGTCGAACAGCCCGCGCACCCGGCCGACGGCGATGTTGGCGTCGCGCAGCTCGTGGGCGCGGCGGCGGAACCGGTCGGTCTCCAGCTCCTCACGGCCGAGGGTCTTGATGACCAGCGCGCCGTCGAAGCTCTCGTGCGCGATCTCGCTCACCTCGGCGCGCAGCTGCTGGGCGCGGGTGGCCAGGGGGCTGAGCCTGCGCTGGTAGACCAGGTTCAGCACGGCGATGGCCGGGAAGATCAGGAAGCCCACCAGCGCGAGCACGAGGTCGGTGAACAGCATGGCGACGGCCGCGGTGAACAGCATGACCAGCACGCCGACGGCCATCGGCAGCGGCGCGAGCGGCGCCCAGGCGGCCTCGGCGTCCGCGCTGGCGTTGGACAGCAGTTGCCCGGTCGGGTGCCGGTGGTGCCAGGACAGCGGCAGCCGCAGGTACTGCTTGGTCACGTCCCTGCGCGACCTGGCCTGCATGCGGTACTGCACGACGCCGGCCAGGATGCGCCGTCCCGCCACGCCGATCGCCTTGAGCAGGGCGGTGCCGATGATCAGCAGCGCTCCCGTCCACAGGGCGCCGGCGGAGGTCCGGCCCTGGTCGAAGGCGGGCAGCACCACGTTCTGCGTCGCCCAGCCCAGTGCCCAGGCCGAGGCGACGGTCATGCCGCCGTAGACCGCGCTGGCCAGCGCGGCCATCGCGAACACGGCTCTCTCCGTGCGAATGGCCACCCCAAGGACACGCAGCCCTTGACGCATGACGGCCGAGGTGACCTTGCTCGCCACTCCGTGTTTTTCCCTTCAAACGTCGATATTTCTATCTATGTCCCTATCACGACCGATCATCTCCTTATTCCCACAGGTAGGCTTGGCGGGGTGACTCACGCTCGTGGCGAACGCACCGCGCTCTGCGACCTGTTCGACCGGCTCGGCCCCGACGCGCCCACCCTGTGCGAGGGGTGGACCACCTACGACCTGGCCGCCCACCTCGTGCTGCGCGAGCGCCGGCCGGACGCCATGGGCGGCATCGCGATCAGCGCGCTGGCGGGCTACACCGCCTCGGTCCAGAACGGCCTGAAGGCCAGACACCCCTACCCCGAGCTGGTGGGCATCGTGCGGCGGCCGGGCGGCGTCTACGGGCTGCTGCCCTTCCTGGACACCGCGGTCAACACCCTGGAGTTCTTCGTCCACCATGAGGACGTGCGCCGCGCCCAGCCCGGATGGGAGCCGCGCGAGCTGCCGGCCGACCTCGACGAGCTCATCTGGAAGCGGGTGTCGGCGGGCGCCCGGCTCATGCTGCGCCGCTCGCCGGTGCGCCTGGTACTGCGCCGCGTGGGCGGCGGTGCGGCAGGCGGCAGGGTGGCAGGCGGCAGGGTGGCAGGCGGCGGGGTGGCAGGCGGCGGGGTGGCGCTCGGCGGGGCGCGGGAGGGCGCCAAGGTTCAGGTCAGCGGCACGGCCCAGGAGCTGCTGCTGTTCTGCTTCGGCCGGCAGGAGCACGCCAGGGTGGAGCTGACCGGCGACGACGCGGCGGTGAGCCGGGCAACCGAAGCCCGGCTCGGATTCTGACCGAAACCCTCGGCCCAGAAACCCCTCGTCTTAAACCTCCAGCCCGTACGATGGCACAGGAAAGAAGCCCCCCGGTTAGGATCTTGGACATCTTCACAGAAGATGACCGTGATCGCCCAGATCCGGGTATATACGGCTGGGAATGGACTGCAGGAGGCCCCCCATGCAGGTCAAGAAGGTGGCTACGTACGTTCTGGTGGCGTTCGTGGTCTTCTACCTGTTCACCCGGCCGGCCCAGGCGGCGGCCGCGGTCAACGGCGTGTTTGACGGAATTGTCCAAGGAGCCAACCAATTGGCGGTCTTCTTTACGAATGTTCTGACCTGATGTTCGCGTTCTGTCCGCGCTAGGTGCTTCCACGCGCTGACAGATCGTGTTACGCAGGCAGGATGAGAGATCGCCCCAGCGGCAACAAGATCAATCAGCTCGATCCGCAGGCTCGGCGCGTCCTCGAACGGGCAGAGCTTGAGGGCATCGAGCTGATCCGTTTCCTGTACGCCGACCACGGTGGCGTGGTCCGTGGCAAGGCGGCGTCCCGGTCCCGGTTGGCCGAACGGCTCAACTCGGGCATCGGGCACACGGTGGCCATGATGGCGATGAACATGCTCGACCAGCTCCAGGAGGTCGAGCACCTGGGTCCGGTGGGCGAGGTTCGCATTGTCCCCGACCCGGCCACGTTCGTCCCGTTGCCCCATGCGCCGGGCGCCGCCGCGATGCTGTCGGACCTGCGCCGGCCCGACGGCTCACCGTGGGAGGCCTGCGCACGCACGTTCCTCAAGGACGCCGTGGCGGAGCTGGCCGGCGACGGCTACCGGATCGAGGCGGCCTTCGAGCCCGAGTTCACGCTCGGCCGCCGCCTGCCCGACCCCAATGGCGGCCCCGACCGGCTGGTGCCGCTCGACGACTCTCTCTGCTACGCCGGCACGGGCTTCGACACCGCGCACGACTACACGATCAAGCTCATGCGCGCGCTGGAGACCCAGGGCCTGCGCGTCGAGCACTACCACCCCGAGCTCGGCCCCGGCCAGCAGGAGCTGTCGGTGCGCCACGCGCCCGCGCTGCGCGCCGCCGACAACCACGTGCTCTACCGGGAGACCGTGCGCGGCGTGGCGATGCGCATGTCGATGTGGGCCTCGCTGGCCCCCAAGCCCCTGGCCGACCAGGCCGGCAACGGCGCCCACCTGCACCTGTCGCTGTGGCGCGACACCCAGAACCTGTTCGCCGAGGACGGCGCGGAACGCGCGCACTTCATCGGCGGCCTGCTCGCCCACCTGCCCGGCCTGACCGCCCTGACCTGCGGCAGCGTCAACAGCTTCCGCCGGCTCGCACCCCGCATGTGGTCCAGCGCCTACGCGGTCTACGGCCCCGACAACCGGGAGGCGGCCGTGCGCGTGTGCTCGCCGCTGGGCGAGAGCGGCGAGCCGAACCTGGAGCTGAAGCCGTCGGACTCCTCGGCCAACCCGTACCTGTCGCTCGGCGCGGTCATCCACGCCGGGCTCGACGGCGTCCGCCGCAAGCTCGACCCGGGCGAGGCCGTGGACATCGATCCCGACACCATGCCGGACCGCTACCCCCGCCTGCCCGGCTCCCTGGAGGAGGCGCTCGACGCGCTGGAGGCCGACGAGGTGCTCATGGAGGCGCTCGGGCCGTTGCGGCGCAGCGCGTACCTGGCGGTCAAACGTTCGGAGGCGGCCGCGTTCGCCGCCAAGGACGCCTCCTACGAGCTCTTCCACCACATGCGCGTGTTCTGACCGCCTGCCGGCCCCAGCGCCGCCGACCCCGCGCGGGCGGGGCCGGCGAGCGGCCTCAACGGACCGGGGACCGCAACGGACCGGGCGGCCCCAGTGGACCGGGCGGCCTCAAACGGACCGGGCGGCCCCAGTGGACCGGGCGGCCTCAAACGGACCGGGTGGTCTCAGCGGACCGGGTGGCCCGCCATCCGCAGCGTCTCCTTGACGTCGCCGATCTTCAGCGTGCCGAAGTGGAACACGCTGGCGGCCAGCACGGCGTCGGCCCCGGCCGCGATCGCCGGCGGGAAGTCCTCCAGCCGGCCGGCCCCGCCGCTGGCGATCACCGGCACCCGCACCGCGGCGCGCACCGCGTGCAGCAGTTCCAGGTCGTAGCCGTCGAGGGTGCCGTCGCCGTCCATGGAGTTGAGCAGGATCTCGCCGACGCCCAGCTCCTCGCCGCGCGCCGACCACTCCACCGCGTCGATGCCGGTGCCGCGCCGGCCGCCGTGGGTGGTGACCTCGAACCCGCTGGGCATGCCCGGCGCCCGGCGGGCGTCGACCGACAGCACCACGCACTGCGCGCCGAACCGCCGCGACGCCTCGGTCAGCAGCTCGGGCCTGGCGATGGCCGCGGTGTTCAGGGACACCTTGTCGGCCCCGGCCCGCAGCAGCCGGTTGACGTCGTCGACCGCGCGCACGCCGCCGCCCACGGTGAGCGGGATGAACACCTGCTCGGCGGTCCTGCGCACCACGTCGAGCATGGTCTCCCGCTCGCCCGAGGAGGCGGTGATGTCGAGGAAGGTCAGCTCGTCGGCGCCCTCCTCGTCGTAGCGCCTGGCCAGCTCGACCGGATCTCCCGCGTCGCGCATGTTCTCGAAGTTGACGCCCTTGACGACCCGTCCGGCGTCGACGTCGAGACAGGGGATCACTCTTACCGCTACGGTCATGCTCGCAGTGCCTCGATTTCGATCTCGACCAGCATTCGAGGGTCCACCAGTCCGGCGACCCTCACTCCTGTGCAGGCGGGCCGCACGTGCCCGAAGACTTCGTAGATGGCCCGGCCGACGAGGTCGAAGTGGCGCTGCTCCACCACGTAGTAGCGGACCATGACGACGTCCTCGCGGGTCAGGCCGCCGACCTCGACGGCGTCGAGCGCGATGTCGATGGCGGTCAGGCTCTGCCGGTAGGCGTCGCCGACGTGGCGCACCTCGCCGTCGATCGTGGCCGTGCAGCCGGAGACGATCACGCGCTCGCCCACGACCACGGCGCGGGCGTAGCCGTACTTCTCCTCCCAGATGCCGCCCGAAAACACCCTCGGACCGGTGCTTTCCATGCTGACGCTCATTCCGCCCCCTCCCGGCGAAGCTAAACGCGTACCGCGGCCAGCGCGTCCTCAAGAGTGAACGCGTGAGCGTACAGGGCCCTGCCCACGATGGCTCCCTCCACTCCGTCCGGGACGAGAGAAGCCAGTGCCACCAGGTCGTCAAGACTGGACACGCCGCCACTGGCGATCACGGGCTTGTCGGTGTGTGCGCAGATCCGCCGGTAGAGGTCGAGGTTGGGCCCCTGCAGCATGCCGTCCTTGGTCACGTCGGTGACGACGTAGCGGGGGCAGCCGTCGGCCTCCAGGCGGTCGAGCACCTCCCACAGGTCGCCGCCCTCCTTCGTCCAGCCGCGGGCGGCCAGCGTGGTGCCGCGCACGTCGAGGCCCACCGCGATCCGGTCGCCGTGCTCGGCGATGATCTTCCGGCACCAGTCGGGGTTCTCCAGGGCGGCGGTGCCGATGTTGACCCGGCGGCAGCCGGTGGCCAGGGCGGCGGCCAGCGACTCGTCGTCGCGGATGCCGCCGGACAGCTCGACCTTGACGTCGAGCTTGCCGATCACCTCGCTGATCAGCTCCTTGTTGGAGCCCCTGCCGAACGCGGCGTCGAGGTCGACCAGATGGATCCACTCGGCGCCCGCCTCCTGCCAGGCCAGCGCCGCGGCGAGCGGCTCGCCGAAGCCGGTCTCGGTCCCGGCCTCACCCTGGACGAGGCGTACGGCCTGGCCATCGGCGACGTCCACGGCGGGAAGCAATACGAGCGACATTCAGGTCCTCCGGTCGAAAGCGAGGGTCACGACAACAGGTGCGAGCAGCAGGGAGAAGACGAACACGGCGAGGCTCACCGCCGGCGAGCCCCAGACCAGCCACACGATCGCCTGCACGATCAGGAAGCCGAGCGCCACCGCGACGTTCTGGGCGCGATGGCGGCGGGCGATCAGGCCGCCCTGCCGGGCGAACCTCACCGGGCGCGGGATCAGGCGGGCGGTCAGGGCGCGGCGCCGGGCGCGGCGCGCCTGCCGCTCCTCGTTGAGCCGGATCGCGCGCGCCCGCCCGGCCTCCCGCTCGGCCCGCCGGCGCGCCCGCTCCTTGCTCATACCGTCTCTAGCCAGTTCCTCAGCAGGGCGGCTCCGGCGTCGCCGGACTTCTCCGGGTGGAACTGGGTGGCCATGAGCGGGCCGTTCTCGGCGGCGGCCACGAACGGCACGCCGTGCTCGGCCCAGGTCACCACGGGCGCGGCGAAACCGGGGTCGGCCGGCTGCAGCTCCCACTCGCGCACGCCGTAGGAGTGCACGAAGTAGAAACGGGTGTCGGCGTCGAGCCCGGCGAACAGCACGCTGTCAGCGGGCGCCTTGACCGTGTTCCACCCCATGTGCGGCAGCACGGGCGCCTCCAGCCGCTCGACCGTGCCCGGCCACTCGCCGCAGCCCTCGGTCTCGACGCCGTGCTCGACGCCCCGCGCGAACAGGATCTGCATGCCGACGCAGATGCCCAGCACCGGACGCCCGCCGGCCAGCCGGCGGCCGATGACCCGGTCGCCGTGCACGCCCTTGAGCCCGGCCATGCAGGCCGCGAACGCACCGACGCCCGGCACGACCAGCCCGTCGGCGTCGAGCGCCGCGTCGAAGTCGGCGGTCACGGTGACGTCCGCGCCCACCCTGGCCAGGGCCCGCTCGGCCGAGCGCAGGTTGCCCGAGCCGTAGTCGAGCACCACGATGTTCTTGCTCACCACCACAACACCCCCGCCGTGATCGCCATCGCCGCGCCGAGCGCGCAGCACGCCGCGCCCACCTTGAGACCCTGCTTGGCCAGCGAGAACACGCCTCCGGCGAGGAACAGCCCGAGGAACACCATCACGCCCGCGATGAGGTTGTCGGTCATAGCACGCCCTTGGTGCTCGGCACGCCCGAGGCGCGCGGGTCGAGCTCGGACGCCTCGCGCATCGCCCTGGCCAGCGCCTTGAACTGGGCCTCGACGATGTGGTGGGCGTTGCGCCCGTACGGGACGTGCACGTGCAGGCAGATGGCCGCCTGGGCCACCAGTGACTCCAGGATGTGCCGGGTCATCGTCGTGTCGTAGTCGGGGCCGATCATCGGGGCCATGCCCGCGGGCTCGGTGTGCACGAGGTACGGCCGCCCGGACAGGTCGACCGTGACCTGGGCCAGCGACTCGTCCAGCGGGCACGACGCGCTGCCGAACCGCCGGATGCCGGACTTGTCGCCCAGCGCCTGGCGGAAGGCCGCGCCCAGCGCCAGCGCGGTGTCCTCGATCGTGTGGTGGGAGTCGATGTGCAGGTCGCCCTCGGTCTTGACGGTCAGATCGAACAGACCGTGCTTGCCGAGCTGGGCCAGCATGTGGTCGAAGAAGCCCACCCCGGTCGAGACGTCGACCAGCCCGGTGCCGTCGAGGCCCACCTCGACCAGCACCGAGGTCTCCTTCGTTGCCCGCTCCACGCGCCCTACGCGACTCACAGAACCTCCTCCATCGCGGCGCGGAAGGCCGCCATCTCCTCGCCGGTGCCGATCGACACACGCAGCCATTCTGGCGGGCCCACCTCGCGGATGAGCACACCGCGCGCCAGCAGCCCCTCCCACACCTTGCGCCGGTCGGGGAACCGCCCGAACAGCACGAAGTTGGCGTCGGAGTCGGCCACCGACAGCCCCTTGCCGCGCAGCCACGCGACCGTGGCGTCGCGCTCGGCGCGCAGCGCGTCGACCGTGCCGAGCAGCTCGGCGCGGTGGCGCAGCGCGACCCGGGCGGCCGTCTGGGTGAGCGTGGACAGGTGGTACGGCAGCCGCACCAGCAGCAGCGCCTGCACCACGGCCGGGTGCGCGGCCAGGTAGCCGAGGCGGGTGCCGGCCATGGCGAACGCCTTGGACATCGTGCGGGTGACGATCAGCCTCGGGTGGCGCGGCAGCAGCGTGAGCGCCGACGGAGTGCCCTGGCGGGCGAACTCGGCGTAGGCCTCGTCGATCACCACCACGCCCGGCGCGGCGGCCAGCACGGCCTCGATCGTCGACAGCGGCTGCGCGGTGCCGGTCGGGTTGTTGGGCGAGGCCAGGAAGACGATGTCGGGCCGGTGCTCCTCGATCGCCGCGACGGCCTTGCCGGGGTCGAGGGAGAAGTCGTCCTCGCGGACGGCGCTGATCCATTCGGTGCTGGTGCCGGTGGTGAGGATCGGGTGCATGGAGTACGACGGCTCGAACCCGATGGCGGTGCGCCCGTGGCCGCCGAAGGCCTGCAGGATCTGCTGGAGCACCTCGTTGGAGCCGTTGGCCGCCCACACCTGCTCGGGGCTCAGCCCGTGGCCCAGGTAGGCGGCCAGGTCGGCGCGCAGCTCGGTGGCGTCGCGGTCGGGGTAGCGGTTGAGCTCGCCCGCGTTCGCGGCCACGGCCCGCGCCAGGTCGGCGACCAGCGCGGGCGAGGGCGGATAGGGGTTCTCGTTGGTGTTGAGCCGGACCGGCACGTCGATCTGCGGCGCGCCGTAGGGCGAGCGGCCCTTCAGGTCGTCGCGGATCGGCAGGTCGGCGAGGGTCAGGTCGTCGGACGCGTTCACTCGGTCTCCGTGGGGACTCGCCAGTCGAAGCGGGCGCGGATCGCGGCGCCGTGCGCCGGCAGGTCTTCGGCGTCGGCCAGCACCGACACGTGGGCCGCCGCGCGGGCCAGCGCGTCGCGGGTGTAGTCGACGACGTGGATGCCGCGCAGGAACGACTGCACCGACAGGCCGCTGGAGTGGCAGGCGCAGCCGCCGGTGGGCAGCACGTGGTTGGAACCGGCGAGGTAGTCGCCGAGCGAGACCGGCGCGTAGGTGCCGACGAAGATCGCTCCGGCGTTGCGGACGCGGGCCGCGACCTCGGCCGCGTCGGCGGTGTGGATCTCCAGGTGCTCGGCCGCGTACGCGTCGACGACCTTGATGCCGTCGTCGATCGAGGAGACCAGCACGATGCCCGACTGCCGGCCGCCCAGCGCCTCGGTGATGCGCTCGGAGTGGCGGGTGGCCGAGACCTGGCCCGGCAGCTCCTTCTCGACCGCCTCGGCCAGCTCGAGGCTGGTGGTGACCAGGACGGCGGCGGCGATCGTGTCGTGCTCGGCCTGGCTGATCAGGTCGGCGGCGACGTGCACCGGGTCGGCGGTCTCGTCGGCCAGGATGGCGATCTCGGTGGGGCCTGCCTCGGAGTCGATGCCGATGCGGCCCTTGAGCAGGCGCTTGGCTGCGGCGACCCAGATGTTGCCGGGGCCGGTCACCATGGTCGCGGGCGGGCACTCCTCGGTGCCGTAGGCGAACATGGCCACGGCCTGCGCCCCGCCCACGGAGTAGACCTCGTCGACGCCGAGCAGCGCGCACGCGGCCAGGATGGTGGGGTGGGGCAGCCCGCCGAACTCCTTCTGGGCCGGGCTGGTGACGGCCAGCGAGGCGACGCCCGCCTCCTGGGCCGGGACGACGTTCATGACCACGCTGGAGGGATAGACGGCACGGCCGCCGGGCACGTAGAGGCCCACGCGGTCGACCGGCACCCAGCGCTCGGTCACCGTGCCGCCGGGCACGACCTGCGTGGTGACGTCGGAGCGGCGCTGGTCGCGGTGGACCAGCCGGGCCCGCCTGATCGACTCCTCCAGCGCGGCCCTGACCCGGGGGTCGAGCTCGTCGAGCGCCCGCCGGACGGCGTCGGCGGGCACGCGGGCGGAGGCGATCTCGACACCGTCGAACCTGGCGGTCAGCTCCCGTACGGCTGCCGCCCCGCGATGGCGCACGTCGTCGCAGATGGGCCGCACCTTCTCCAGGGCGGCCTCGACGTCGAGCTCGGCGCGGGGCAGCACGTCGCGCAGGTCCGCAGGAAGGGAACCGCGCATGTCAATACGGGAAATCACCCTGACAGTCTACGGAGTCCGGGCCCCGCATCCGCTTCTGTCCAGAATGCGGGACGCAGGTTGGACACGTTACGGGGGCCGCGAGCGCGGCGTTCGCCGGACGCCGCGCTCGCGGCCGCCAGAGCCCCGGACCGGGCCAAGCCGGGGCCGAGTGGCCGTGGCCGCCACGGGGGCGCGGTCACGGCCGGGGGAATGGCCTGGCCCCCTCCTGCCCGGCCCGCCAGGTGTCTAACACCCTGCGGCAAAGAAAACTCTCGGTGAGTTAAAAATAATCTTGCGGCTGTTTGCCCCGCTCGGCGCGGCGTAGGCGGTTCATAACGCCTTTCGCATTACATGTCCATTATGTCCACTCGCCTACCCTGGGCGGCATGGGACAGTGGCGAGCCCCCGGCGGCATCCTGGTGGAGGCGATCATCCTCGATGATCGCCCACTGCTGCGCGTCTCCCACCGCGTCAACGGCCGGACGTACCTGCGCGGCTACTGCAAGACGGTCTCCGAACTCGACGAACACGGCGTGGACCTCGGCGAACTGGTGGAAGCCGGCCCGCTTGACCATTTGTAGACCCCGGCCAGCCGCTGTCGATCAACCCCCCGGGGTACGGCATGGTCCATGGTGGGGCTGCCGGCCTACGCGCCGATGATGGCCCAGCTGGGCACCCTGACCTCCGTCCAGGGCGAGGGCTGGGCCGTGGAGATGAAATGGGACGGCGTACGCGCCCTCGCCTACGTCGAAGGCGGCTCGGTGCGCCTGATGTCCCGTAACAACAAGGACATCACCCCCGCCTACCCCGAGCTGCAGCTCATGGCCGGCTCCACCGGCCGGCACGCGGCCGTGATCGACGGCGAGATCGTCGCCTTCGACGAGACCGGACGCCCCAGCTTCGCCGCCCTCCAGCCCCGCATGCACCAGCGCAACCCCGCCACCGTCGCCGAGCTCACCCGGGCGGTGCCGGTGACGTTCATGGCCTTCGACATCCTGCACCTCGACGCCGACAGCCTGATCGGCCGCCCCTACCGCGAACGCCGCGAGCTGCTGGAGGGCACCCTGCGGCCCGGCTTCCGCTGGGAGGTGCCCGTGTGGTTCGCCGACCACGCCGACCGCGCCTTCGACTCCTCCCGGCAGCTCGGGCTCGAAGGGATCGTCTGCAAGCGGCTCGGCTCCCCCTACCGGCCCGGCCGGCGCAGCGGCGAATGGACCAAGGTCAAGAACGTCAGCGCCGCCGAGGTCGTCATCGGCGGCTGGCATCCCGGCGGCGGACGGCGGTCCGGCATGATCGGCTCGCTGCTGCTCGGCGCCTACGACCCGCGCGGCCGCCTGCTGTACGTCGGGCACGTCGGCACCGGGTTCACCCAGCAGATGCTGCGCGACCTCCAGGACCTCCTCGCCCCCCTGGAACGCCCCGGCCCGCCCTTCGACGAGCCCGTCCCGCGCGAGCACGCCCGCCACGCCCGCTGGGTCGAGCCCCGCGTCGTCGGCGAGGTCCAGTACGCCGAGGTCACCGGCGACGGTCGCCTGCGCCACCCCTCCTGGCGCGGCCTGCGGCCCGACCGCGAACCCGGCGAGGCGAGCACTGCCGAGTTCCTCGCCCCGGGCGACGCCGCGGCGGGCTGAGCGGCCGCAGGACATGGCGCGACACGTCCCGTTCGGCCACGTTGAGCGATGAAGTCATGACTTACAGTGATCGGAATCGCTTCGGACCGCTCAAGAGGACATCGTGTCGAAGACTCTGGTCACCACGCTGGCCGCGTTCGCCGGCGTCTCACTCGCCACCACACTCACCACGGCACTCACTGCCGCGCCCGCCACCGCCCTCGTCACCGCGCCCGCCACCGCCGAACCGCCGCCGCTCAAAGCGCCCGCCGCGCGGGGCTCTGCGCAGAGCCCCGCTCAGCGCCCTGCCCAGCGTCCCGCCCAGCGCTCGGCTCAGCGTCCCGCCCCGAGCCCTGCGCGGAGCCGGGACCGCAGCCCCGGCGCCGCGTCGTCGCCGCTCATGCGCCCGGGACGCGCCGCCCGCTACTGGACGCCCGGCAAACAGGCCAAGGCCAAGGCCGCCGCCCTCCCCCTCAGCACGACCGGCCACGACAGGGCCGCCCAGAACACCACTGCCCCCAGCACCACCGGCCCCAGCACCACCGGCCTCAGCACGGCCGACCCCAGCACGGCCGACCACAGCACGGCCGACCACAGCGCGGCCGAGCGGCGCAGCGTGCCCGGCGCCAAACGGCTCACCCCCGGCGGCGACGCCAACGGCTACGCCCCCGTGCGCCGGCCGTACACCGCCGACGGCACCAGCCGCGTCACCGGGCGCCTGTTCTTCGTCAACGCCACCGGCCGCGACGACTCCTGCAGCGCCTCCGTCGTCCGCTCGGCCAGCAGGCTGCTGGTCATCACCGCCGCCCACTGCGTCTACAGCAGCCCCGACGGCTCAGCGTCCGGCACCTGGCACACCAACTTCGCCTTCGTCCCCGCCTACGACGGCCGCGCCGCCACCGCCGCGCAGCGCGAGCCGTACGGCAGATGGGGCGGACGCCGCGCCTGGAAGCCCGACGCCTACACCGGACGCACCGGCGGCGACTGGAACTCCGTCTACGACGTCGCGCTCGTCGAGGTCGGCGGCCGCAACCGCACCCTGCAGGACACCGTCGGCGCCTTCACCCCCCTGCGCAACGAGGGCGGCCGCTTCACCATCGCCGCCCCCGGCTACCCCGGCGTGCTCGGCCGCCGGCCCTACGACGGCCGCGACCAGCTCTGGTGCCTCGGCCGCACCCAGCAGGCCCGCGGCGAGAACACCACCGGCGACCTGCTCGCCGCCCGGCTGGCCGGCGCCGCCGACCCGGCCGGACGGATGGAGACCTACAACTGCCACCTGGCCAAGGGCCACAGCGGCGGGCCGTGGGTCGTCCGCGGCAGCGACGACCTGGTCGGCGTGCTGTCGGCGGGCAAGGAGGACGGCGAGCCCGACGGCAACTCCGTCGCCACCGCGCTCAACGTGGAGGGCTACGGCGCGATCGTCCGCCAGGCCGACCCCAAGGGCGTCTACGACTCCCTCTCCCTCGACGCCGCCGGCCCCGGCGCGCCCGTCCGCCGCGGCGGCACCGCCACCGTCACCGCGACCGTCACCATGCGCGGGCTCATGGCCGCCGCCCAGGTGCCCGTCACCCTCACGCTCCCGACCGGCGCCACCCTGGCCTCCGTCGACGGCGCCACCTGCCGCCACGGCGACCACCGCGCCGAATGCGTGATCGACGTCATCCACCCCGGCCGGCCGGTCCGCATCTCCGCCAAGGTCGCCGTCGGCCGCGACGCCGACGCCGCCCTGCCGGTCACCATGCACGTCACCTCCACCCGCCTCGACCCCGCCCAGCGCGACAACTCCGCCGTCCTGCGCCTGCGCACCGCCGCCGGCTAGGCCGGGTCCGGCGCCTGCGCAGCCACTGGCTGAGCCGGGTCCGGTGCCGGCTCCCGCAGCGTGCGCGCCAGCAGCCAGGCCAGCACCGGGAAGGCGATCAGGCAGGCCAGCGCCGTCCTGATCGAGGCGGCCTCGGCCACCGCGCCCACCAGCGGGCTGGTCAGGCCGCCCACGCTCACCGCCAGCCCCAGCGTGACGCCGCTCGCCGTGCCCACCCGGTTCGGCAGGAGGTCCTGCCCCAGGGTCACGTGCAGCGAGAACGGGACGTACAGGGCGACCGACGACGCGGCGACGAAGACGTAGACCAGCGGGCCCGGCGCCAGCACCACCCCAGCCACCGCGGGCACCGCCGCCGCGTACGCCGCCCGCATCGCCCGCACCCGCCCCCACCGGGCCGCCAGCCGGCCCCCCAGCACCGTGCCCGCCGCCCCGCCCGCGAACAGCACGAACAACGCCACCGCGCCCGCCGCGCCGCCGCCCACGTACAGGGCCACGAACGCGCTCAGACCGACGTACACCACCGACCGGAAGACGATCACCGACGTCAGCCGGGCGAACCCCGGCCAGTCGTCACGACCCGCCGCCCGCCCCGCCGGACGCGCCCGGCCCCGGCCACCCGCCAGGGCCCGCACCGCCGGGAGCGTCAGCACCGCCCCCAGCACCGCCGGCCCGGCCAGCAGCGGCGAGGCCCCCAGCCCCCACGCCGACAACAGCGGTGTCACCAGCACCGGCGCCGAGGCGAACCCCAGCGTCCCGCCCAAGGAGAACCAGCTCATCCGCACATGGCCGCCCTCGCTGGCGATCCTGGCCAGCCGCGCCGACTCCGGATGGTAGGCCGCCACCCCCAGCCCCGACACCGCCGCCGCCAGCCACGTCACCGCGTACGACCCCGTCACCCCGGCGCACGCCACGCCCGCCCCCGCCACCACCATGGCCGACGGGATCAGCCACGGCATCCGCCACCGGTCCGTCAGCAGCCCGAAGACCGGCTGCACGACCGACGACGACAACGTGGCCGCCAGCACGATCCCCGACACCGCCACATAGCCGTACCCCCGCCCCGACACCAGGAACGGCACCAGCGCGGGCACCGCGCCCTGGTAGAAGTCCACGCACGCGTGCCCCGCCGCCAGCGACCGGATCCTGTTCACGCCACCGATGATGTCCCCGGCCCGACCTGGCCTGCTTCCGATAAAGTGCCAACCTATGCCGAATATCCGCCACACCCCCGTGGCGCCCACCGGCCGCCGCCCCCTGGCCCCCGGCACGGGCATCGACGCCCACCGGCACGACACCCACCAGATCGCCTACGCCTGCGCCGGCATGCTCTCCGTCACCACCGACGCCGGCACCTGGGTCGCCCCCGCCAACCGCGCCATCTGGGTGCCCGCCGGCACCGTGCACGAACACCGCGCCCACGGCAGCACCGACCTGCGCCTGGTCGGGCTCACCGACAACCCGCTCGGCCTCGACCGGCCCGCCGTCCTCGCCGTCGGCCCGCTGCTGCGCGAGCTCGTCATGGCCTGCACCGACGACGACGCCCCCGTGGGCGAGGAACGCGAACGGCTGCTCGCCGTCCTGCTCGACCGGCTCAGACGCGCCCCCGAGCAGCCCTTCCACGTGCCCGCCGCGCGCGACCCGCGCCTGGCCGCCGTCTGCGCCGTCCTGCACGACGACCCCGCCGACGGGCGCACCCTGGCCACCCTCGCCGCCCTGGCGGGCACCAGCGAGCGCACGCTGGCCCGGCTGTGCCGCCGCGAGCTGGGCATGAGCTTCCCCCAGTGGCGCACCCAGGTCCGCCTGCACCAGGCGCTGCTGCTGCTGGCCGACGGCCTGCCGGTGACCGTGGTCGCCCATCGCTGCGGCTGGGCCTCGGCCAGCGCGTTCATCGACGTCTTCCGGCGGGCGCTGGGGTACACGCCGGGCCGCGCCTTTACAATGTAGATTCGCTACACTTGTCAGACGTGAGCAAAACGAAAGGCAAGGGCGGCGGCACCCCGGCCACCATGGCGCTGACCAAGGCCAAGGCCGACTTCACGCTCCACCCCTACGACCACGACCCGAGCGCCCAGGCCTACGGCGAGGAGGCCGCCGACGCGCTCGGCGTGCCCTACGACCGCATCTTCAAGACGCTGGTGGCCGAGACCGAGAGCGGCCTCGCGGTGGCGGTCGTGCCGGTGTCGGGCAAGCTCGACCTCAAGGCCCTGGCCTCGGCGCTGGGCGGCAAGCGGGCCGCCATGGCCGAGGCGGCCAAGGTCGAGCGGGTGACCGGCTACGTGGTGGGCGGCATCAGCCCGCTCGGCCAGCGCAAGCAGCTTCCCACCGTGGTCGACTCCTCGGCGCTCGACCACGAGACGATCTACTTCTCGGCCGGCCGGCGCGGGCTCCAGATCGAGACCGCCCCCGACAACCTGATCACCCTCACCCGCGCGGTCACCGCCCCCATAGGCAAGGCGGGCTGAGGCGTCCGGCCGGGCGGCTACCGGGAGGCGCGGCCGGCGGAACGACGGGTCGGGCGGCCACCGGGAGCGGTGGCGCGGCCGGCGGAACGACGGGTCGGGCGGCCACCGGGAGCGGTGGCGCGGCCGGCGGAACGACGGGTCGGGCGGCTACCGGGAGCGGTGGCGCGGCCGGCGGAACGACGGGTCGGGCGGGCCCTGCCCGAGCAGCCACTCGAACAACCGCCGGTGATGCCGGAAGAAGGCGCGCTCGCCCTGCCGCCGGTTCTTCTTCTTGTCCTGCTCCTGCGCCTCGGCCTCCTTCAGGCCGGGCGTGAACCCGCCGCCGAACCGGCCCATGTCCGGCCCGGGGAAGCCCCTCGGCTCGGTGTGGTCCAGCGCCTGCTGCATCGACTCGACCCAGATCGGGCCGGGCAGCGACGCCCCCTGCACCGCGCCGTAGTACTGGTCGCCGATCTGCACGCCCTGCAGCGGGTAGCGGTAGGAGCCCCGGATGTCGCCGAGGCTCACCGCCGCCGCCAGGTCCGGCGTGTACCCGGCGAACCAGGCCGAGGTGTAGCCGTTGTTGGTGCCGGTCTTGCCGGCCGCCGGGCGGCCGATGCTCTGCCCCTGCATGGTGCCCTTGTCGAACACCCCGGACAGGACGTGGTTGACGGCGTCGGCGACCGGCCGTTCCATGACCTGCTCGCAGGACGGCGGCACGTGCGCGCGCCGGCCGCTCCGGTCGGTGATCTCCACGATCGCCAGCGGCCGGCAGTGCACGCCGCGGGCCGCGAACGTGGCGAAGGCCCCCGCGACCGTCACCGGGTCCATCTCGTTGACGCCCAGCGTGAACGTCGGCACCTCGCGCAGCGGCCGGCCGTCGGCCCGCACCGCCCCGAGCGCCCTGGCCGTCTTGACCACGTTGCACAGCCCGACCTTGCGCTCCAGCATCATGTAGAAGATGTTCACCGACTTCCAGGTGCCGGTCTCGATGCTGTGCGGGCCGCCCGAGCCCTCGCCGCTGGCGTTGAGTATGCGCGTGCCGGGGTCGTTGACCGGCCGGCCGTCGCAGTTGCGGTAGCCCTGCGCGGGCACCAGCTCCCCCGGCGTCTGGAAGCCGTCGCCGAACCGCCAGCCCTGCTGCAACGCCGTGGCCAGGGTGAACACCTTGAACGTCGAGCCGGCCTGGAAACCCTGGCCGCCGCCGTGCGCCACGTCGGCGGGCAGGTTGAAGGTGGTCCTCGGGCCGTTCTTCTTGTTGCCGCGGTTGCGGCCGAACTCCTTGCTGGCCGCCATCGCCCTGATCCGGCCGGTGCCGGGCTCGATCATGGCCTCCGCGGCGACCTCGGTGTCCTCGGGCGAGACGTGCCGCCGGATCGCGCGCTCGGCCGCGCGCTGCGCGACCGGGTCGAGGCCGGTCCTGATCACCAGGCCGCCCCTCGCCATCCTGGCCCGCCGCTCGGCCGGGGTGTTGCCGAACGCCGGGTTCGACAACATCTCGTTCTGGACGTACAGGCAGTAGTAGGGGTACGCGCTCTGCCCGCAGCCGCCCGGCTCGGGCTTCAGCCGCAGCGCCAGCGGCGTGCTCTTGGCGGCGTTCGCCTGGGCCTGCGTGATCAGCTTGAGCCCGGCCATGCGGTCCAGCACGAGGTCGCGCCGCTCCTTCAGCCGCGCCTCGTGCGAGCGGCCGAGCGAGGGATCGGTCGAGTACGGCATCCGCACCGCCCCCGCCAGCGTGGCGGCCTGGGTCAGCGTCAGCTTGGAGGCGGTGGTGGAGAAGAAGCGCCGGGCCGCCGCCTCCACGCCGTGGGCGCCGGCGCCGAAGTAGGCGATGTTGAGGTAACGCTCAAGGATCTCGTCCTTGCGGTACTTGTGTTCCAGGGCCATCGCGTACCGCAGTTCGGTGATCTTGCGGGCCAGGTTGGGGGCGCGTGCCTTGTCCCGTTCGGCATCGGTGCGAGCGCTCTCGACCAGGATGTTCTTGACGAGCTGCTGCGTCAGCGACGAGCCGCCCTGCCGGATGCCGCCCGCCTGCGTGTTGGTGAGCAGCGCCCGCAACGTGCCCCGGACGTCGAGGCCGCCGTGCTCGTAGAAGCGGGCGTCCTCGATGGCCACGATGGCCTTGCGCATCAGGGGCGCCACGGCCCCGAGCGGCACGGCCGTCCTGTTGGCCTCGTAGAACTGGGCGAACTGCCTGCCGTCCTTGTCCAGCAGCCTGGTCACCTGCGCCAGGGGCTCCTCGCGGGGCGCGGGCGGCAGGTCGACGAAGGTGTCGGCGACGTTCTTGGCGGCCAGGCCGCCGCCGCTCACCACGGGAACGGCCAGTGCCGCCGCCAGCACCCCGCCGAGCGCCCCCGCCATGGCGAGGCCACCGATGGATCTGAGTACGGTCACGCAGATGATCTGCAACCAGCAGATCATCGGCAAACGCCCACTTCCCCGGTCTTTACCGTTCTCTTCGGATGTTCAGACCAAGCGAGGCGAACTGCTCGTACGGCCGGTGGTAGCCCCGCTCGATGTGGTGCACGCCGCGCAGCGTGGACGTCCCGTCGGCCACCGCCGCGGCCAGCACGGCCGAGAACCCGGCCCTGATGTCGGGCAGCGTCACGTCGGCGCCCCTGAGCTTGGAGACGCCGCGCACCACGGCCGAGTGCCGGGCGTTGGTGTCGTGGTAGCGGCAGGCCGGCCCGCCCAGGCACTGGTCGAACACCTCGATCTCACAGCCCATCCGCTGCAGCGCGGGCACGTAGACCAGGCGGTTCTCGAAGACCGTCTCGTGCAGTACCGACATGCCCTGGCTCTGCGTGAACAGCACCATGAGCGGCGTCTGCCAGTCGGTCATGAAGCCGGGGTGGGTGTCGGTCTGCACGGCCGCCGAGCGCAGCCCCTCGGGCGGGGCGGTGGCGCACAGGTACTCGTCGTTGATGTCGAACCGGGCGCCCATCCTGGCCAGCGTGGTGATCGCGGTCACCAGGCGGTCCTGGGGGCAGCCGTGCACCCGCACCTCTCCCCCGGTGATCAGCCCGGCCGCCAGGTAGGAGAACGCCTCGATGCGGTCGCCGGTCAGCCAGGTGGAGGCGCCGCGCAGGTGCTCGACGCCCTCGATGACGATCCGGCGGTCGGGCGACAGCTCGATCCGGGCGCCCATGCGCTGCAGGAACAGCGCCAGCTCCACCACCTCGGGCTCCATGGCGGCGTTCTTCAGCACGGTCTTGCCCTCGGCCAGCACCGCCGACATGAGGATCGTCTCCGTCGCCCCCACGCTGGGGTACGGCAGTTCGAGCCGGGCCCCGTTGAGCCGCTTGGCCTTGGCCGAGATGCCGGTGTCGCCCACCTCCACCTCCGCCCCCATCGAGCGCAACGCCTCCACGTGGAAGTTCACCGGCCGCCGCCCGATCGGGTCGCCGCCGACCAGCGGCACGAACGCCTCCCCCGCCAGGTGCAGCAACGGCCCGAGCATGAGGATGGGGATGCGGTTGAGCCCGGTGAACGCGTCGGGCACCCGCGGCCTGATCTCCGCGCCGCGCTCGATGCGGATCTCGGGGCCGGCGATCTCGACATGGATGCCGAGCGCCTCCAGCATCGCCGCGGTGATGCCCACCTCGCCCACGTCGGGGGCGTTGTGGATGCTGCTCTCGCCGTTGCCCAGCATGGCGGCGACCATGTGCTTGGACACACCGTTCTTGGAGCCCCGTACGACGACGTCCCCGCGGAGGGGGCCGGAGGGCTCGATCAGCCAGACCTCTTCTGCAATCACGAAGCGAGCCTAACCGGGAGATACCATCGAGCTGGTTCGGATGCAGTTGTGAGGGGGAATGGCGTGACGAGGGAAGTACGCGCTTTTGCGGTAACTGTCCTCATACTCGCCACTCTCGGGGTCGCCGCCGGGCTGAGCTGGTCCGCGATCTCGCCGCGGGCCCCGTACCAGGTGACCGAGCACGGCCTGGTGCTGGCCGACCTCACCACGCAGGCGCTGATCGCGGCCGACGGCTGGTTCGCGGTGATCACGGGCGCGCTGGGGCTGCTCTGCGGCGGTCTGGCGTGGTTCGCCGGGCGGCGCTGGATGCTGGCGGTGCTGCTCGGATTGTGCGCGGGCGGGGTGGTGGGCAGTTTCCTCACGCTGTGGGCCGGGTCCACGTTCACGATCGGCGCGGTGGCCGTGGAGGCCGCGGCCGAGCCCGGGGTGCGGATCGTCCCCGGGGCGCTGAAGCTGACCGCCGAGGGGGTGCTGGTGGCCTGGCCGCTGCTCGCGGTCGGCCTGTTCGGGCTGCTGGAGGGCATGCACGGCTACCGCGAGTCGCCGCTGCGGCACCCGTACGGCATCGAGCCCTAGAGCGGCGGGCGGCGCAGGCCGTGGCCGGTGGCCTGCTCGAACGCGCGGGCCACGCGCAGCACCCTGGCGTCGGCGAACGGCCGCCCGACGATCTGCACCCCGACCGGCAGTCCCTCGGGCGTGAACCCGGCCGGCACCGAGGCCGCCGGCGCGTGCAGCACGCTGATCCAGTACGCCGAACGCATCCAGGCCAGGTAGTCGGGCAGCGGCTCGCCGTTGATCTCGCTCACGTGCGGCTGCTCCACCGGGAACGGTGGCACCTGGCTGACCGGCGCGAGCAGCACGTCGTAGGTGTCGAAGAAGCCGGCCATGCGCTGGTAGAGGCCGCTGCGCAGCCGTTCGGCGCGGGCCAGGTCGGCGCCGGTGACCGCGCGGCCCCGCTCGACGTTCCAGCTCGTGTTGGGGCCGAGGCCGGTCAGGTCGCCGAAGGACAGGGCGTAGTACCAGGCGCGGTAGATCCGGAAGGCGTCCTCGGCGTCGGACAGGTCGAGCGCGACCTGCTCCACGTGCGCCCCCAGCTCCTCGAACACGGCCGGCGCCGTCGCGGTCACCGCGGCCGTGCGCGGATCGACCGGCAGCCCGCCCAGGTCGGGGCTCCACGCCACCCGCATCCCGCGCACCCCCTGCTCGGGCTCGGGCGCGAACCGCTCCTTGATCGCGAACGGCGAGCGGGCGTCGAACCCGGCGACGGCCCCCAGCATCAGCGTGAGGTCGTCGACCGTGCGCGCCATCGGCCCCGGCACCGCCAGCGTGTACCAGGCGGCCGTGTCGGAGGGGTCGGGGACGCGGCCCGGCGTGGGGCGCAGGCCCACGACGTTGCAGAACGACGCGGGGTTGCGCAGCGAGCCGCCCATGTCCGAGCCGTCGGCCAGCGGGACCATGCCGGTGGCCAGGGCCGCCGCGGCCCCGCCGCTGCTGCCGCCGGCCGACCTGGCCAGGTCGTAGGGGTTCCTGGTGGCGCCGAAGACCTCGTTGACGGTGTGCGAGCCGGTGCCGAACTCGGGCGTGTTGGTCTTGCCGATCGTGATCGCCCCGGCGGCGCGTAGGCGGCGCACGATCAGGTCGTCCTTGTCGGGGACGTTCCGCGCGAACAGCGGCGAACCGTACGTGGTGCGGATGCCCGCGGTGTCCACCAGGTCCTTGTGGGCCACCGGGACGCCGTGCAGCGGCCCCTCGGGCTCGGCCGCGTCGGCCGCCCTGGCCGCTTCCAGCGCCTGCTCGGCCACCAGCGTCACGATGGCGTTGACCCGGGGGTTGACCTGCTCGATGCGGTCGAGGTGGGCCTGGAGCAGCTCCACGGCGCTCACCTGCCCGGCCCTGATCAGGCGGGCCATCTCGGTCGCGGTCAGGTAGTGCAGTTCGCTCACCCTGCGATCCTGCCCCACCCGCGCGCCGGGACACGACGGCGACCTTTGCCCACCTCCCCGGCCCGCCTTGGCACCCGCCCACAAGGCGGGCCCGGCAGCCCCGGCACGATCAGGCGCCGAGGCAGGCCGGGCCGCTTTCGGAGGGTCAGCCCCTCAGGCGGGCCCGGCCGCTTCGGAAGGTCAGGCGCCCAGGCAGGCCGGGCCGAGGAGTTGCTTGAGGTCGCCCATCAGCGCCGGCGACGGCGAGACCCGCAGGCGGTCGTCGACCCGCATGACGGTCGTCTTCGGCCCGTTGTGCACCTGGAGATGCACCTCCGAGGTGCCCGGATGCGTGGTGAGGATCTCCTTCAGCCGCCCGACCACCGGCGGCGTGCACCGGGTCAGCGGCAGGCTCACCAGCAGCGGCCCGCCCGCCTCCTGGGTCAGGTCGGGCGCGGTCACCTCCATGGCGATGACCTTCGCGACGTCCTCCCGCTTGTCGATGCGCCCCTTGACGAAGACGATCGCGTCCTCGGCCAGGATCGTCGAGCACAGCTGGTACGCCGACGGGAAGATCATCACCTCGATCGCGCCTTCGAGGTCCTCGAGCTGGGTGAGCACCCACGTGTCACCCTTCTTGGTGACCTTGCGCTGCACCCCGCTCAGGATGCCGCCCAGCGTCACGACCTGCCCGTCGGCCCGGCTCTCGTCCTGGACGGCGGCGATCGAGCAGTCGGCCCCCGCGGCCAGGATGTGCTCCACGCCGAACAGCGGGTGGTCGGAGACGTAGAGGCCGAGCATCTCCCGCTCGAACTGCAGCAGCGTGTTCTTGTCCCACTCCCCCGGCGGGATCTGCACGTCGAAGGTCTGGTCCTCGCCGCCGTCGATCGCGCCGAACAGGGAGTCCTGGCCGATGGCCTCGTTCTTCTTGATGTCGATGATCGCGTCGACGGCCTGCTCGTGCACCATGACCAGGCCCTTGCGCACGTGGCCGAGCGAGTCGAAGGCCCCGGCCTTGACCAGCGACTCGATCACGCGCTTGTTGCACACGATCGCGGGCACCTTGCGCAGGAAGTCCTTGAAGTCGGCGAAGCGGCCCTTGGACTTGCGCGCCGAGATGATGCCGTCGACGACGTTGCCGCCGACGTTGCGCACCGCCGACAGGCCGAAGCGGATGTCGGTGCCGCGCGGGGTGAAGTCGAAGTCGGAGTCGTTGACGTCGGGCGGGAACACCTTGATGCCCATGCGGCGGCACTCGTTGAGGTAGAGGGCCGACTTGTCCTTGTCGTCCTTGACGCTCGACAGCAGCGCCGCCATGTACGCGGCCGGGTGGTTGGCCTTGAGGTAGGCCGTCCAGTAGGAGACCAGGCCGTAGGCCGCCGAGTGGGCCTTGTTGAAGGCGTAGTCGGAGAAGGGCAGCAGGATGTCCCAGAGCGTCTTGACGGCCTCGGCGGAGTAGCCGTTGCTCTTCATGCCGCTCTCGAAGGACTCGAACTGTTTGTCCAGCTCGGCCTTTTTCTTCTTGCCCATCGCCCGGCGCAGCAGGTCGGCTTTGCCGAGCGAGAACCCGGCGACCTTCTGCGCGATGGCCATGACCTGCTCCTGATAGACGATCAGGCCGTAGGTCGTGTCGAGGATCTCGGCCAGCGAGTCCTTGAACTCGGGGTGGATCGGGGTGATCTCCTGCTGGCCGTTCTTGCGCAGGGCGTAGTTGGTGTGGGAGTTGGCGCCCATCGGGCCCGGACGGTAGAGGGCGCCGACGGCCGAGATGTCCTCGAAGTTGTCGGGCTTCATCAGCCGCAGCAGCGAGCGCATGCCGCCGCCGTCGAGCTGGAACACGCCCAGCGTGTCGCCCCTGCCCAGCAGCTCGTACGTCTTCCGGTCGTCGAGCGGCAGCTTCAGCAGGTCGATCTGCTCGCCGGTGGTGGACTCGATCATCTTCAGGCAGTCGTCGATGATCGTGAGGTTGCGCAGGCCCAGGAAGTCCATCTTCAGCAGGCCGAGCGTCTCGCAGGTCGGGTAGTCGAACTGCGTGATGATCGCGCCGTCGGAGTCGCGGCGCATGATCGGGATGTGGTCGGTGATCACCTCGCGGGACATGATCACGCCGGCGGCGTGCACGCCCGTCTGCCTGATCAGGCCCTCCAGGCCCTTGCCGAGGTCCATCGTCGCCTTGACGTCGACGTCTTCCTCGTAGAGCCGGCGCAGCTCGCCGGCCTCGTTGTAGCGCGGGTGGTCCTTGTCGAAGATGCCCGACAGCGGGATGTCCTTGCCCATCACGGCCGGCGGGAACGCCTTGGACACCTTGTCGCCCAGCGCGTAGGGATAGCCCAGGACGCGACCGGCGTCCTTGATGGCGGCCTTCGCCTTGATGGTGCCGAACGTGGCGATCATGGCGACCTTGTCGGCGCCCCACTTCTCGGTCACGTAGCGGATCACGTCGCCGCGCCGGCGCTCGTCGAAGTCGATGTCGACGTCGGGCATGGAGACGCGGTCGGGGTTGAGGAAGCGCTCGAAGATCAGGCCGTGCGGGAGCGGGTCGAGGTCGGTGATGCCCATCGCGTACGCCACCAGCGAGCCGGCCGCCGAGCCACGGCCCGGGCCGACCGGGATGCCGTTCTGCTTGGCCCACATGATGAAGTCGGCGACCACGAGGAAGTAGCTCGGGAAGCCCATCTGCTCGATGATGCCGATCTCGTACTCGGCCTGCCGCTTGTGCTCGTCGTCGTAGCCCTCGGGCCAGCGGCGGTCCATGCCCTCCCAGACGGTCTTGCGGAAGAACTCGCTCTCCGTCATGCCGTCGGGGATGGGGTAGGTGGGCATGAGGTTCTTGAACTCGAAGAACCCGGTCGGATCGACCTTCTCGGCCACCAGGAGCGTGTTGCGGCAGCCCTCGGCCCACAGGTCGGAGGAGTCGACGGCGCGCATCTCGTCGGCGGTCTTGATGTAGTAGCCGGAGCCGTCGAAGCGGAAGCGGTCGGGGTCGGACAGCTGCTTGCCGGTCTGGATGCACAGCAGGGCGTCGTGGGAGGCGGCGTCGGACTCGTAGGTGTAGTGGGAGTCGTTGGTCACCAGCGGCGGGATGGCGAGCTCTTTGCTGATGCGGGTCAGGCCGTCGCGGACGCGGCGCTCGATGTCGAGGCCGTGGTCCATGATCTCCAGGAAGAAGTTGTCCTTGCCGAAGATTTCCTGATATTTCGCGGCGGCCTTGAGCGCCTCGTCGTACTGGCCGAGCCGCAGCCTCGTCTGCACCTCGCCCGACGGGCAGCCGGTGGTGGCCATCAGGCCGTCGGCGTGCTCGGCCAGGATCTCGGCGTCCATGCGGGCCCACTTGCGCACGAAGCCTTCGGTGTAGGCGCGCGAGCTGAGCTTCATCAGGTTGTGCAGGCCGGTCTTGTTGCGCGCCCAGATCGTCATGTGGGTGTAGTAGCCACCCGCCGAGACGTCGTCCTTCTTCTGGTGCGGCTCGCCCCACAACACGGGCTTCTTGTTGTGCCGCAGCTCCGGCGCGACGTAGGCCTCGATGCCGATGATCGGCTTGATGCCGGCGCCCGTGGCCTGCTTGTAGAAGTCGTACGCGCCGTGCATGTTGCCGTGGTCGGTGATCGCGATGGCGGGCATGCCCAGGTCGCCGACCTGTTTGAACATCTGCTTGAGCCGGGCGGCCCCGTCGAGCATGGAGTATTCGGTGTGCACATGCAGATGGACGAACGAGTCGCTGGACGACATGGAGCGGCGCCTCCCCGGGTCTGGATGCGATGGTGCGCTCCGACTCTAGTGGGCCGGACCGACATCCCGGAGCCGCCTCGCGCGCCCCGCGGGACCGGCGCGCCGGAAGCGTCGCGGCCACCGGCCTCGATATCGTCTCCCTCACTCAAAGTAATGAAGGAGACACCGGGTGCGCACGCAGTCCGACGAGGGGTACAGCCACGCGCTGGGCAACCGCCAGATCCAGATGATCGCGATCGGCGGCGCGATCGGGGTCGGCCTCTTCCTCGGCGCGGGCGGCCGCCTGGCCGCCACCGGGCCCGCGCTCGTGCTCTCCTACGCCACCGCCGGGCTGGCCGCCTTCTTCGTCATGCGGGCGCTCGGCGAGCTGGTGCTCTACCGCCCGGCCTCGGGCTCCTTCGTCGAGTACGCGGGCGAGTTCATCGGCCCGTGGGCGGCCTTCGCCAGCGGCTGGATGTACTGGGTCAACTGGGCCTTCACCGGCATCGCCGAACTGACCGCCATCGCCGCCTACGTCCACTACTGGGCCGGTGGATTCCCCCAGTGGCTGACCGCGCTGCTCGCGCTGGGGTTCGTGCTGGCGGTCAACCTGCTGTCGGTGCGCGTGTTCGGCGAGCTGGAGTTCTGGTTCGCGATGCTCAAGGTGCTGGCCATCGTGATCTTCCTGGTGGTCGCGCTGGTGCTGGTGGTCTTCACCGTCGGCGACGCCGGGCCGCGCAACCTGGTCGCGCACGGCGGCTTCTTCCCCACCGGCTTCCCGCTGGTGCTGATGAGCCTGCAGTCGGTGGTGTTCGCCTACGCCTCGATCGAGCTGGTCGGCATCACCGCCGGCGAGACCGCCCGGCCGCACGAGGTCATGCCGCGGGCGATCAACGGCGTGGTCTGGCGCATCGCGATCTTCTACGTGGGCTCGGTGCTGCTGCTGGCGATGGTCCTGCCCTGGACGGCCTACAGCGCCGGCACCTCGCCGTTCGTCACGTTCTTCGCCGGGCTCGGGGTGCCCTGGGCGGCCGACGCGATGAACCTCGTGGTGATCACGGCCGCGCTCTCGTCCTGCAACTCGGGCCTGTACGCCACCGGCCGCATCCTGCGGTCGATGGCCACCAAGCGGGAGGCCCCCGCCTTCGCCGCCACGCTCAGCTCCCGGCACGTGCCGATCGGCGGGATCGTGTTCACCGCGGCCATGTTCCTCGGCGGCGTGGCGCTGTTCTACTACCTGCCCGAGCGCGCCTTCAACATCGCCACGGCGGTCGCCTCGCTCGGGGTGATCACCACGTGGGGCGTGCTGGTCCACTGCCAGACCCGGCTGCGCGCCACCGGGCACCGGTCGGCGTTCCCCATGCCGGGCTCGCCGTACACCAACTGGCTGACGCTCGGGTTCCTGGCGCTGGTGATCCTGCTGATGCCGTTCGCCGACCGCGATCAGCGGGTGGCCTTCTTCCTCATCCCGGCCCTGGTCGCGGGCATCGCGCTCGGCTGGCTGGTGGTACGCCGCCGCCGGACGCGGGCGGCCGCGCGGGAGGCGGGTTAGTCTCGTCCGGGCAGGAGTCGCCGCTCGGGGGAGGCCACACTGGACAAGCTGGACGACACACTCGATCCCGCGCTCGGCCGGGCGGCGAGCGCCGTCCCCGTCGCCGGGCCGCCGCACACCGCGGGGCCTGAGCCCGCCACCGAGTCCGCAACCAGGCCCCTCAGCGTGTCCGGCCCCGGGCCCGCCACCATGCCCCTCACCGTGTCCGCCCCCGGGCCCGCAACCGTGTCCGCCCCCGGGCCCGCAACCGTGTCCGCAACCGCGCCCGCAACCGGGCCGTCCAGCGGGCCCGCCGTCGAGCCCGCAGCCCCGGTCGGGGTCGGGGCGGGGCGGCGGGGGCGGCAGGTGTGGCGGGTCGTGGCGGCGGCAGCGGCGGTGGGAGCCGCGCTCGCGCTGATCGGCGTGCCGCTGGGCGTCTACCCGAAGCTCGCCTGCGCCGTGCTCTCCCCCGGCTGCGGGCCGCTCCAGGAGCCGCCCGGCCGGCTGCCGCGGCTGACCCGGCTGACGCCCGTCCAGGCCGCGCTGAGCGGCACGTACGTCGCGCTCGGCGACTCCTACTCCTCCGGCGAGGGCGTCTACGAGCAGGACGCCGGCCCCGTCAACGACGGCGCCGACCGCTGCCACCGCGCCCGCGGCTCCTACGTCCCGCTGGTGGCGCAGGCCCACCCGTTCACCGGCGGCAGCGCCTTCTACGCCTGCAGCGGCGCCACCACCCGCCAGCTCCTGTCCGGCCAGTACGGCCAGCGGCCCCAGATCACCCGCGTCGGCCCGTCGGCCAGCCTGGTGACGCTGAGCATCGGCGGCAACGACGCCGGGTTCACCGACGTCCTGACCGGGTGCATCGTCAAGCTGCCCTGGTCGTCGGCCTGCGTCAACCAGGACGCCGCCGTCGCCCGGCGCATCGCCGAGCTGCGGCCCAGCCTGACCAGGGTGCTCGGCGAGCTGCGCGCCCGCGCGCCGGGGGCCCGGATCATCGTCCTCGGCTACCCCAGGCCGTTCCCCGTCTCGCCGGTCCGCACGGTCGACAACCTGAGCGTGGCCGACCAGCGGTGGCTCAACTCCGTCACGCGCCGGCTCAACGACACGGTGGGCGCCGTCACGGCCGAGCACGACCGCGGCCTGGCCGGCCTCGGCGCCCCCGGCAGCGTCGAGTACGTCGACGCCTACGAGGCGTTCACCGGCCACGAGGCCGGCACGCCGCAGCCGTACCTCAACAGCCTGGCCGTGGACATGGACCCGCTGACCGTCAACGCCCGCAGCTTCCACCCCACCGGCGACGGCTACCGCCGATTCGCCGAGCTGATCAACCAGCAGATCGCCGCCGGCCCCGGCCGCCCGTTGCACAACTACCGCCTCACCACCCCCTGAGCCGCAAGCGGACGGGTGGCCTGCCCACGGCTCAGGCGTGACTCAGACACGGCCCGCCGCGGCTCGGCGGTGGCCAAGGCCCTCCTGCGGCTCAGAGGCGGCCCGCCGCGGCTCAGCGCTGGCCAAGAGGGGGCCCGCCCGCGGCTCAGGGGGGCTCAGGAGCGGGCGCGTTCCTCGGCCAGGTGGAGGCCCGCCTCGATGACGGCGTTCATGACGGACGCCAGCCGCTCCTCGCCCAGCTGGGGCGCCCGCGCCGCCATCCGCGCCACCAGCGCCCGCTCCCGCGCCAGGTCGCGCCCCGCGAACCCGCCCACCGGCTTGAGCCGCTGCACGACCCCCGCCAGGGCGGCGCGCCGCTCCAGGAGGGTGGCCAGCGCCGCGTCGACCCGGTCGATCGCCTCCCGGCACTCGGCCAGCGTGGCCGGCGACTCCGGCCGCAACAACGCGCCGACCAGCGTCACGGCCTCCTCGGCCGCCCGCACGTCCGCAGCCTCCTCCGCCCGCCCGGACGCGCCGGAGCCGCCAGAGCCGGCGGGCCCGGCGACCACGAGGCCGTCGGCGCCCGCCGCCACGGCCGCCGCCGCCAGCCCCGGGTCGCGCGAGACGTCGGCCAGCACCGGACGCCCCGACGCGGCCCGCGCCGCCCGCAGCACCCCGAGGTCGAGCCGGCCCCCCTCGCACAGGACCACTTGATCGTTCCCCTCGGCGGCGCAGTAGCCGGCCAGGCCCACCCATTCCTCCACCGACGCCGACGGCCGCCGCTCGACCACCACCGGCAGCCCGAGCCCGGCCGCCGCCCGCACCAGCGGGATGTCGCGCGTCCACGTGGCCCCCACCACCACGGCGTCGGCCAGCGCCGCGATCGCCGGCAGGTCGGCCGCCGAGTACGGCTCCACCAGCGTGGCCCGCTCCCCCAGCGCCTCACGCGCGTCGACCTGCCCGCGATGCGGGCGCAGGCTCACCCGCCCGCCGATCACCACGGCCGGGCCGTGGCCCACGCGCAGCCCGCCGATCGTCACCATGTGCCGCTCCAAGGTCGTTGTCATCTCGACTCCCCACTCGGGCCGGCCCAGCGAAGCCGGCAGGAAAACCAAAAAGGCAGAGACGGGGCGTCTCTGCCTTGTGCCGACTCCAGGTGGTCGCTAGCTGACGACCGGCCCTCCCGGAGCCGGCTCGGTAAAGGTGTAGCGACAAGTCATGTCTGAAACCTTACACCCGCCTCCACCTGCTGGACGTTCCTTCTCATATGGCGGACTGACCTTCCGGCGAGTCGCCGATGATCCCTCGCTATGGGAGTATTTCTTGGCCGAGAGGGAGGGTTTGAGGCCGTTGATGTCGGATCGCAAGCAGGACGGACGCCGCATCGCCGGCCGGTACGAGCTGCTGGAGCCCATCGGCAAGGGCGGCATGGGCATCGTCTGGCGCGCCCACGACGAGCTCCTCGACCGCACCGTCGCCATCAAGGAAGTCCGCTACGCCGCTGCCCTGGGCGACGAGGTGCAGCTGCTCAACCGGCGCACGATGCGCGAGGCGCGGGCCGCGGCCAGGTTCGAGCACCCCAACGTGATCGTCGTCCACGACGTGATCGAGGAGGACGGCCGGCCCTGGATCGTCATGCAGCTGGTCCAGTCGCGCTCCCTGGGGGCGGTGATCAAGCAGGAGGGGCCGCTGCCGCCCGAGCGGGTGGCCGAGATCGGCGTGGCCGTGCTCGACGCGCTGCACCGGGCGCACGAGGCCGGGGTGCTCCACCGCGACGTCAAGCCCGAGAACGTGCTGCTGGCCGACGACGGCAGGGTCGTGCTGACCGACTTCGGCATCGCCACGCTGGAGACCGAGACGCAGCTCACCGTGACGGGCCTGGCGGGCACCCCCGCCTTCATCGCGCCCGAGCGGCTCAAGGGGCTGCCCGCGCGCCGCGAGTCCGACCTGTGGTCGCTGGGCGCGACGCTCTACACGGCCGTGGAGGGCCGCTCGCCGCACGAGCGCGGCATGGCGCTGGCCACCATGCACGCGGTCCTGACCGACGAGCCCGACCCCGCGCCGCACGCCGGGCCGCTGGCCGGGGTGATCAGCGGGCTGCTGGTCAAGGAGCCGGTGCAGCGCCTGACGTACGAGGAGGCCGCGCGGATGCTGCGCGAGGCCGCCACCGCGTCGAGCCCGGCGGAGACCAGGCGGTTCCCCAGCCGGAAGCTGCGCGCCGCCGTCCCCGCCCCGGATCCCGTCGAGGACGAGGACGACACCCCGACCGACCCCGACCTGGCCGTCCCCCCGCCCAGGTCCGCCCCCCGGACCCCGCCCCGGACCACGCCGAGGCCCGCGCCCCGGACCGCGCCCACGCCGAGGAGCAGGGCCGCCGGCACGCCGCCGCCCGTCGGGGCCGGCCGCCGGATCCCGCCCGTGACCAGGGACACCGCGCTTCCCGACGAGCTCACCGGCGAGCCCACGGTGGGCAGCCGCCAGGAGGGCCGCAAGTTCGGGCCGATCGCGCTGGCCGCCGCGGCGGTCGTGCTGGTCGCCGGGGTCGGCGGCTATCTCGGCCTGCGCTCGGCCCCCGAGGACCACTCCTCCAGGCCGCCGCAGGCCAGGCAGTCGGCCAAGGCCCACACCTCGACGTCCGCGCCCGCCTCGGGCACCGAGTCGAAGCCGCCGGCCACGAGCACGCCCTCGTCCTCGCCGTCCTCCTCGCCCTCGGCCACGCCGGACAAGACCGAGGACGCCGACCCGCTGCCCAGCGGCTGGAAGATGTACAAGGACAAGGAGCTCGGCTTCTCCATCGGGCTCCCCAAGGGCTGGGACGTCTGGGACCGCGGTGGCCGTCAGGTCAAGTTCAAGGGCCCCGGCGCGGCCTCGAACGCCTACCTGATGATCGAGGAGGCGGCCAAGCCCGGCAAGGACCCGTACAAGGACTGGAAGAAGCAGGAGCCGTCGCTCAAGCACAACTTCGGCGGCTACAAGAAGATCGGCATCAAGAAGGTCGACTACATGAAGGCCGCCGCCGACTGGGACTTCACCTGGAACACCAACACGGGCAAGACCCGGGTGCGCGACCGCGGCTTCATCACCGAGAACGGGAAGGCGTACGCCATCTACTGGCACACCCTCAACAGCCACTGGAAGAAGGACTACCACTTCTTCGAGGGCTTCGCCGCGACCTTCAAACCCGCCAAGTAGGCTTCCCTGCGTGGAAAGGCAGGTCAGCAACCGGTATCGCCTCATCGAGCCCCTCGGGGAGGGCGGCATGGGGGTGGTCTGGCGTGCCTACGACGAGCTGCTCGACCGTACGGTGGCGATCAAGGAGGTCCGCTACACGGGCGTCGGCGACGCCAAGCGGGCCGACCTCAACCGCAGGACCATCAGGGAGGCCAGGGCAGCCGGCCGCCTCGACCACCCGTCGGTGATCGTCATCCACGACGTCGTCGAGGAGGACGGGCGGCCGTGGATCGTGATGCAGCTCGTCCGGTCCCGTTCGCTGGCCGAGGTGATCGGCGAGCGCGGGCCGCTGCCGGCGGCGCTGGTGGCGATGGTCGGCGGCCGGGTGCTCGACGCGCTGCGGGCCGCCCACGCCACCGGGGTGCTCCATCGTGACGTGAAGCCCGAGAACGTGCTGCTGGCCGACGACGGCAGGGTCGTGCTGACCGACTTCGGCATCGCCGCGCTGGAGGCCGAGTCGGGGCTGACGGCGACCGGCGGGCTGGTGGGCACCCCGGCGTACATGCCGCCGGAGCGGCTCAACGGCGAGGCCGCCCGTCCGGAATCCGACCTGTGGTCGCTGGGGGCCACCCTGTACGCGGCGGTGGAGGGGCGGCCGCCGTTCAAGCGCGACTCGTGGGCGGCCACGGTGGCGGCGGTGCTGCGCGACGAGCCCGAGCCGCCCGTGCGGGCGGGGGCGTTGCAGCCGGTCGTCATGGGGCTGCTGCGGCGCGACCCGGCGGCCAGGATGCCGGCCGGCGAGGCGGCGCGGCTGCTCCACCAGGTGGCGACCGGGCAGCCGCTGCTGGCCGACCAGACCCCCATGTGGTCGGCCCCCTTCCCGGCCCCCGCCGCCCCCGGCCCGTACCCCCAAGGCCGACCCCCGCACGGCCCGCCCGCCACCCCCATCGGCTCCCACCCCGCCCCCAGCGGCCCTTACCCGTCGCCGCAGGGAGCGCAGCCCGTCACCGGCGACGCGCGGCCGCCGCACCGGACGGTCCCGGGAGACCCGCGGCGGCGCGGCCGGACGATGTGGATCGCGGTGCCCGCCACGGTGGCCGCCCTGGCGCTCCTGGGCGGCGGCGGCGTGCTGCTCTACGACCGGTTGTCAGGGTCCGCCACGCCCACCCCGACGGCCGGCGCCCAGCCGCCCGCCACCGGCGAACCGGTCCCCGCCCCCTCGACACCGCCGTCGAAGTCCCCGTCGAAGTCCCCGACGCCCGAGCCGAGCCCGCAGCCGAGCGAGGAACCCACCGGCGAACCCACCGGCGAGCCGACCGCCACGGCCCCGGCGGTGCCCGCCGGCTGGCGCCCCTTCACCAGCGCCGCCGGCCACTTCTCCATGGCCGTCCCCAAGACCTGGACCGCCGCCAAGAACCCCACCAGGGACAGCATCCGCCTGTCCGGCCCCGGCACCCCCGGCGCGATGATCGTCGAGTGGACCGTCCCCGACATCCCGTGGAAGGACCCGCAACAGCACTGGCTCGGCCTGGAGAAGGAGATCAAGGCCAAGGGCGAGTTCGACCACTACACCAGGATCGGCATCACCCCCACCGAATACCTCGGCCTGCGCGCCTCCGACTGGGAGTTCACCCAGATGCGCAAGGGGCAGCTCATCCACGTCATCAACCGCGGCTTCCACACCGCGGCCGGCCGCCCGTACGCCCTGTACTGGGAGACCCTCGACTCCCGCTGGGCCGCCGACCGGCACTGGTTCGACACCTTCGTCAAGACCTTCCGCCCGGAATGACGCCGGAGCACGACGGCGAGCGCGAGCGGGCCCGGTTCTGGCGGCATCCGGCGGTCCCCGAGACCGACCTGCTCAAGGCCCGCTACGTCACCCACCGCTTCTCCCGGCACGTCCACGACGGGTACGCCATCGGGCTGATCGTGGCGGGCGTGGAGGAGTTCGACTACCGCGGCACCCTGCACCGGGCGGGCGCGGGCGAGCTGGTGCTGGTCAACCCGGACTCGGTGCACACCGGCCAGGCGGGCACGCCGGGCGGGTGGGCGTACCGGATGTTGTATCCGTCGGTCGAGGCGCTGGCCGGGATCGCGGCCGAGCTCGACGCGCCCCTGGCCACCCCGTACTTCCCCCGGCAGGTGGTGCGCGACCCGGAGGTGGCGGCGCTGCTCGGGCGGGCGCACCAGGCGGCCGAGCGCGGCGACGCGCTGGCCGCCTCCACGTTGTCGCGCACGCTGTTCGCCCGGCTGCTGAGCAGGCACGCCGCGCCCAGGCCGGACGCGAGCCCGCCGGGCGCGGGCCGGCGGGCGGTGCGCGAGGCGATGGCGCTGCTGCACGAGAGCCTGCTCGACCCGCCGACGCTGGAGGCGCTGGCGGCGGCGGTGGGGGTGCGGCCGTTCCCGCTGCTGCGCGCGTTCAAGGCCGTGACGGGTCTGCCGCCACACGCCTATCTCACCTCGCTGCGTGTGCGGCAGGCCCGCCGGCTGCTCCTTGAGGGGGTACGTCCGGCGCAGGTGGCGGCCGACGTGGGCTTCACCGACCAGGCCCACCTGAACCGGCACTTCAAGCGCGTCGTGGGCGTGCCACCCGCCGCCTACCAAAAGGCCGCAGGAACGTACAAGACCGGATATTTGCCCAGTTCATAAGCTGTTTCCCATGGAAACGACAACTCGCCGTTCCGCCGCGGTGCGTGACGGCCTCGGTGTGGGTCTGGCCGTGGGGTTGTCCGGTCTCGCGTTCGGCGCGGCGGCGATCACCGCCGGGCTCAGCGTGCCCCAGGCGTGCGTGCTGAGCCTGCTGGCCTTCACCGGCGCCTCGCAGTTCGCGCTGGCCGGGGCGATCGGCGCGGGCGGCGACCTGACGGCCGCGGCCGCGGGCGCGCTGCTGCTCGGCGGCCGCAACACCCTTTACGGCCTGCGCCTGGCCGACCTGCTGAACGTCCGCGGCCCGCGCCGGCTGCTGGCCGCCCACGGCGTGATCGACGAGACCACGGCCGTCACGCTGGCCCAGCCGGACGAGCCGTCGGCGCGCACCGGCTTCCTCACCACCTTCGCCAGCCTGTACGTCACCTGGAACCTCACCACCCTGGCCGGCGCGGTCGGCACGTCCTTCCTGGGCGACCCGCGCGTGCTCGGGCTCGACGCCGTGGGCCCGGCCACCTTCCTGGCCATCCTGTGGCCGCGGCTGGCCGGCAGCGGGCGGCTGCGGGTGCTCGCGGTGGCCGGGGCGGCGGTCGCACTGGCGGCCAGCCCCTTCTTCCCGCCGGGCGTGCCGGTGCTGCTGTCGGCGGTCGCGGTGCTGGTGGTGATGGTGCGATGACGGCGTGGTGGGCGATCGTCGCGGTCTGCCTCGGCTGCTACGCGCTCAAGCTGGCCGGGCTGGCCGCGCCGCGCCGGGTGCTGGACCATCCGGCGGTGCGCAGGTTCGCCGAGCTGGTGCCCGTGGCGCTGCTGTCGGCGCTGATCGCGGTGCAGATGTTCACCGAGCAGGGCAGGCTCGCGTTCGACCCGGCGCGTACGGCGGGGCTGGTGGCGGCCGTGGTCGCCCTGGTGCTGCGGGCGCCGTTCCTGGTGATCCTGGCGGCGGCGGCCGTCGTCACCGCGCTTGCCCGGATGTTTCTTGGGTAGTCGCCGTGCATGTCCGATTCTGCGGGGATGGTCGGTGGCCGCTACCGGCTGCTCAGGACGATCGGCCAGGGCGGTATGGGAACCGTGTGGCAGGCGCACGACGAGGTGCTCGGCCGTGACGTGGCCGTCAAGGAGGTGCTGCCGCCGCCGGATCTGAGCGGCCCTGAGCGCGAGGTGTTCGCCGTGCGCACGTTCCGCGAGGCGCGGGCGGCCGGCCGGGTGGCGCATCCGGGGGTGGCGGCCGTCTACGACGTGCTGGAGGAGGGCGGGCATCCGTGGATCGTCATGCAGCTCGTGCACTCCCGTACCTTGGGCGAGACCATCCGCGCCGACGGCCCGCTGCCGCCGGCCAAGGTCGCCGCCATCGGGTTGCAACTGCTGGAGGCGCTGCGCGCCGCGCACGCGGCGGGCGTGCTGCATCGTGACGTCAAGCCCGACAACGTGCTGCTGACCGAGGACGGCCGGGCGGTGCTCACCGACTTCGGCATCGCCACCACCGAGGACGAGGCCCCCGTCACCAGGACCGGCATCCTCATCGGCACCCCCGCCTTCATGGCCCCGGAACGGGCGGCCGGCGGCCAGGCCAGGCCCGCCTCCGACCTGTGGTCGCTGGGCGTGACGCTGTACATGGCGGTCGAGGGCCACTCGCCCTTCCACCGGGACAACGCCCTGGCCACGCTCGGCGCGGTCATGCACGCCGAGCCGGAACCGCTGGCCCGCGCCGGCGTGCTCGCCCCCGTGCTGCTCGGGCTGCTGCGCAAGAATCCCGCGCAGCGCATGTCGCTGGAGGAGGCCGAGCAGCGGCTGAGACTGGTCCTGACCGGCGGGCCGCTGGAGCAGACCGGCCCGGTGCCGGTGCCCCCGATGGCCGTACGCCGTCCGCGCAGGGCGCCGATCCTGGCCGTCGCGGCGGGCGCGTTGCTCGTGGGCCTGGTCACCGGCGGCGCGGCCTGGTGGACGAAGCAGTCGGACCAGCCGGTGCAGGGCCGCGCCCCGACGATCCCGGCGGTCGTCACCCCGCCCGGCAGCGACGCCCCGACCGACGCCCCGACGGACGCGCCGAAGACCGCCGTCACCGACTCCGAGCCCGCCCCCGCGACCTCGCCTCCCTCGCGGTCCGCCGCGCCCCGGCGCAGCGCCCCCTCGCCCACCAGCGGTGAACGGACCAGCACCCCCGCGAAGTCCCCGGCGAAGAAGCCGACGCCGACCAGGTCGGCGGCCCAGCGGGACGAGCAGGAGGACAAGAAGGACGACGCCCCCTCCAGGACCCCCGGCCAGGTCGACCCGTCGCAGGACGGCGAGGAGTAGCGGCCGGCTCAGGTGTCGGCGGCGACGGCGTCGAGCGCCTTCTGCAGGTCCTCGGGGTAGTCGGTGCTGAAGGACATCCACTCGCCGGTGGCCGGGTGCTCGAAGCCGAGCGAGACCGCGTGCAGCCACTGCCGGGTGACGCCCAGCCGGGCCGCGAGCGTGGGGTCGGCGCCGTAGAGCATGTCGCCGACGCAGGGGTGGCGCAGGGCCGACATGTGCACGCGGATCTGGTGCGTACGGCCGGTCTCCAGCTTGATGTCGAGCAGCGAGGCCGCCCGGAACGCCTCGATCGTGTCGTAGTGGGTGACCGACGGCTTGCCGCCCGCGACCACGGCGAACTTGCCCTCGCCCGAGGGGTGGCGGTCGATGGGCGCGTCGACGGTGCCCCTGAACGGGTCGGGGTGGCCCTGGACCAGCGCGTGGTAGCGCTTGTCGACCGTGCGCTCCTTGAAGGCCCGCTTCAGCGCCGAGTACGCGTGCTCGCTCTTGGCCACGGCCATCGCGCCCGTGGTGTTGGCGTCGAGCCGGTGGACGATGCCCTGCCGCTCGGCCGCGCCGCTGGTGGCGATCGTGTGGCCGGCGCCGAGCAGGCCACCGATCACGGTCGGGCCGGTCCAGCCGACGGTGGGATGGGCGGCCACCCCGATCGGCTTGTTGACCACGATGATGTCGTCGTCCTCGTAGACGATCGTCATGCCGGGCACCGGCTCGGCCACCGGCATCGGCGTGCTGGCCGGGGGCGGCAGCGTCACCTCCAGCCAGGCGCCGGCGTGCACGCGGTCGGACTTGGCCGGCTGCCCGCCGTCGACCTGCACCTCGCCGGCGGCGATCAGCTCGGCCGCGCGGGTGCGCGAGAAGCCGAACAGCCGCGAGATCGCCGCGTCGACGCGCTCGCCCTCCAGCCCGTCGGGGACGGGCAGACTCCGCCGCTCAGCCATCCTGGGGCTCCTTCCCGGTCCCCGCGGTGTCCCCCGCGGTGGTGTCGGTCTCCCTGGTGCCGTCGATCTGCACGTTGCGCCAGGCCAGCAGCACCGCCAGGATGCCGCCGCAGACGATCGCCGAGTCGGCGACGTTGAACACCGGGAAGTAGTCGATCACCGGGAAGTGCCCGGGCAGCACCTCGATGAAGTCCACGACGTGCCCCTGGAGCTGCGTCGAGCGGCCGAACCCCGACGGGTAGCGCAGCAGCCTGTCGGTCAGGTTGCCGAGCGCCCCGCCGAGGAGCAGCCCGAGGGTGATCGCCCACGGCAGGCTGTGGAGCTTGCGCGCGGTGCGCACGATCGCCACCACCACGCCCGCCGCGATGAACGTGAACACGAACGTCATCCCCGTGCCGATGCTGAACGCCGCGCCCGAGTTGAAGATCACCCGGAACTGCAGGACGTCCTGGAGGACGACGAGCGGCGCCTTGCCTTCGAGCGTTCGCAGCACGATCGTCTTGCTGATCAGGTCAGCCGCGTAGACGACGACCGCCAGCGAGGTGAGGATCGCGAGGAGACGTCCGCGTGGCCTGCCTAGCGGCGTTCCTCCTTCTGCTTGCAGGCCACGCACAGCGTCGCCCTCGGGAACGCCTGAAGACGTTCCTTGCCGATCGGCTTGTGGCACGATTCGCACACTCCATAGGTCCCTGCGTCGATCCTGGCGATCGCACGTTCGTTCTGCGCGACCAGATCGCGCGCATTCAGGGTAAGGGCGATCTCGCGTTCGCGCTCGTACGTCTTGGCGCCGGCGTCCGCCTGGTCGTCGCCCGCGCCCTGGGTGACGTCACCAGAGGCTATCTCCGACTCGTGGCGGAGGATGTCGGCCTCGAGCTCGTCGATCTCGGTCCGCAGCCGGCCGCGTACCTCGGCCAGCTCCTCTTCCGACCACATCGACGGTGTAGCGGTCTGCGTGACTGCCGCCATGGCTGCCTCCATGCTGATCAAGGCCGTGAATGGTGCGGGCAGCTTAGGATCCTCATAACGGAACGGCAAACGACCCGCCGGATGGTTTACCTCACCCGTACTATCCCGCCTCGCCCGTTCAACTCCTCCCCGGGGACGTCCATTCCCACAAATTTCCTCCTTGCCTACCAACGCCGCCGCCTGCGGGAGGAAACCTGGAAGTCTTCGGCTCCACTCTGCGTTATGGTTTGAGACTGCAAGGCGTTGATGGGGCCCCGCTGTGAGGGATATCACCCCGGAGCCGCCGGAAGAACGGCTCGGCAGAGCTCACTAGACCCGGCAGCAAGCGAATGAAGAGGGCCTCCTCCGGAGGCCAAGAAGGGTGGTACCGCGGAGCCGCGAGGCTTCGTCCCTTCGCGCACGCCACAACCGGCCGACGACGCGTGGAGGTCCCGCCCGACATGTCTTCCCCATCATTCCGCTCTCTTCCCGCGCAGGTCGACCTGCCCGCGCTCGAGCGCGAGGTCCTCGACCGCTGGCGGGACGGGAAGATCTTCGAGCGGTCCGTCGAGCAGAACGCCGGCAACCCCGCCTGGGTGTTCTACGAGGGCCCGCCCACCGCCAACGGCCTGCCCGGCGTGCACCACGTCGAGGCCCGGGTGTTCAAGGACCTGTTCCCGCGCTACAAGTCGATGCGCGGCTTCAGCGTCCCGCGCAAGGCCGGCTGGGACTGCCACGGCCTGCCCGTCGAGGTCGGCATCGAGCGTGAGCTGGGCCTGACCGGCAAGAAGGACATCGAGGACTACGGCATCGCCGAGTTCAACGCCAAGTGCCGCGAGTCGGTGCTGCGGCACGTCGACGCGTTCGAGCAGATGACCGAGCGCATGGGCTACTGGATCGACCTGTCCCAGGCGTACCGGACGATGGACCCGTCCTACATCGAGTCGGTCTGGTGGTCGCTGAAGGTCGTCTTCGACAAGGGGCTGCTGTTCCGCGACTTCCGCATCACGCCGTACTGCCCGCGCTGCGGCACCGGCCTGTCCGACCACGAGCTGGGCCAGCCGGGCGGCTACGAGAACGTCTCCAGCCCGTCGGTCTACGTGCGCATGCCCGTGACGTCCGGGCCGCTGGCCGAGCTGGGCGCGGCGCTGCTGATCTGGACCACCACGCCCTGGACGCTGGTGTCCAACACGGCCGTCGCCGTGCACCCCGACGTCACCTACGTCGCGGCCAGGACCGCCGACGGCGAGGTGCTGGTGGTGGCCGAGCCGCTGCTGTCCGTCCTCGGCGAGGACGTCACCGAGGTGGCCCGCTGCACGGGCCGCGAGCTGGAGCGCACCCGCTACAGCCGCCCCTTCGACCTGGTCGACATCCCCGGCGCCCACTACGTCGTGCTCGGCGACTACGTCACCGTCGAGGACGGCACCGGCCTGGTCCACCAGGCCCCCGCCTTCGGCGCCGACGACATGGCCGTCATCAAGCGGTACGACATGCCGATCGTCAACCCGATCGGCCCCGACGGCCGCTTCCTCGACGACGTCCCCATGGTCGGCGGCCGCTTCTTCAAGGACGCCGACGAGGAGCTCACCGAGGACCTGCGCCGGCGCGGCCTGCTGTACCGGGGCACGCACTTCGAGCACGCCTACCCCCACTGCTGGCGCTGCCACACCGCGCTGCTGTACTACGCGCTCCCGTCCTGGTACATCCGCACCACCGCGGTCAAGGACCAGATGTTGTCGGAGAACGCCAACACCAACTGGTTCCCCGAGACCATCAAGTGGGGCCGGTTCGGCGAGTGGCTGCGCAACAACGTCGACTGGTCGCTGTCGCGCTCGCGCTACTGGGGCACGCCGCTGCCGCTGTGGGTGTGCTCGGCCGACGAGAGCCACGTCACCTGCGTCGGCTCGCTGGCCGAGCTGGGCACGCTGGCCGGCCAGGACGTCTCCGCGCTCGACCCGCACCGCCCCTACGTCGACGACGTGACCTTCGACTGTCCCTCCTGCGGCGCGCTCGCCACCCGCGTGCCCGACGTCATCGACGCCTGGTACGACTCGGGCTCGATGCCGTTCGCGCAGTGGGGCGAGCACGGCAAGCCGGAGGGCGTCTACCCCGCGCAGTTCATCTGCGAGGCCACCGACCAGACCCGCGGCTGGTTCTACTCGCTGATGGCGGTCGGCACGCTGGTCTTCGGCCAGTCCTCCTACGAGAACGTGCTCTGCCTCGGCCTCATCCTGGCCGAGGACGGCCGCAAGATGAGCAAGCACCTGGGCAACATCCTGGAGCCGATCCCACTGATGGACCAGCACGGCGCCGACGCGCTGCGCTGGTTCATGGCCTGCTCCGGATCGCCGTGGGCGGCCCGCCGGGTGGGGCACAACGCGCTGGAGGAGATCGTCCGCAAGGTCCTGCTGACCCTGTGGAACACCTCCTCCTTCTTCACCCTGTACGCCAACGCCGAGTCCTGGAGCCCGTCCGAGCCCGCTCCCCCGGCCGCCGAGCGTCCGCTGCTGGACCGCTGGGTGCTGGCCGAGCTGCACCGGACGGTCGCCGAGGTCACCGCGTCCCTGGACGAGTACGACACCCAGCGTGCCGGCCGCCGCCTGGCCGACTTCCTCGACGACCTGTCCAACTGGTACGTCCGCCGCTCGCGCCGCCGCTTCTGGCAGGGTTCGCGCGAGGCGTTCGCCACCCTGTACGAGTGCCTGGAGACGGTCACCCGGCTGATGGCGCCGATCACGCCGTTCGTCACCGACTACCTCTGGGACGTGCTGCGCGCGCCCGGCGCGCCCTCCTCGGTCCACCTGACCAGCTGGCCGCAGGTGCGCGAGGACCTGCTCGACCCGGCGCTGTCGGACCAGATGGCCCTGGTGCGCCGGCTGGTCGAGCTGGGCCGCTCGGCGCGCGCCTCCTCCGGCGTGAAGACGCGGCAGCCGCTGCGCCGGGCGCTGGTGGGCGCGCACGACTGGCCGTCGCTGCCCGCCGAGCTGCGAGGGCTGGTGGCGGACGAGCTGAACGTCCAGGCCCTTGAGGACATGTCCGGATTCGACGCTGATCTCGTGTCGTACACGGTGAAGCCGAACTTCCGGGCGCTCGGGAAGCGGTTCGGGTCGCGTACCAAGCTGGTGGCCGCCGCGGTGACCGCCGCCGACGCCACCCGCGTGGCCCGCACGCTGCGTGGCGGCACCCCCGTCATGATCGAGGCGGACGAGCTGGGCGAGATCATGCTCGGCCCCGACGAGGTGATCGTCACCGAGCAGCCGCGCGCGGGCTGGGCCGTGGAGACCGGCGCCATCGGCACCGGCACCGGCGAGACCGTCGCCCTCGACCTGGAGCTGTCCGACGAGCTGCGCCGCGCGGGCCTGCTGCGCGAGGTGATCCGCCTGGTCCAGGAGGCCCGCAAGTCCTCCGGCCTGTCGATCACCGACCGCATCGACCTGTGGTGGACGGCCTCCTCGCCCGACCTGGCCGCCGCGCTGCGCTCCGGCGGCGGCACGGTCGCCGAGGAGGTCCTGGCCGCGTCCCTCACCGAGGGCGCCCAGGAGGACCTCCCGGCCCACCGCGACGAGGACCTGGGCCTGACGTTCCACCTCCGCCGCGCCTGACCCCGGCCTGCGCGGAGCCCTCGCCCCCGGACCGGCCCACGGAGTCCTCGCTCCCGGACCGGCCTGCGGAGCACTCGCTCCCCGACCGGCCCGCGGAGCCCTCGCTCCCGGACCGGCCTGCGGCGTGGCGGGCACGGTCCGACCGGCGACCGCGCGGGGGCGCCACCGATCACCTCAGTGGCGTCCCCGACGCGTGTGGCCGCCTCCTGCCACGTGACGAAGGGATCCGGTCCCGTGCCGAGTCTGATCCGCCGTGCTTCCGCTCAGGTGTTCGTCGACGCGTCCACCGTCGATCTGACCGGCGAGGAGCTCGTGGCGGAGTTCGAGTGGGACATGACCGCGACCGGCCTCGTCCAGGCCGATCCCGGCGGTGACGGCGCGCGCGTCGTGTGCGGCCAGGAGATCGGCGACGTCGGCGTCACCGCCGAACTGTGGGACGCCGCCCCGCCGTTGGCCGCCGACGACTGGCAGGACGTCGCCGAGGTGTCGGTGGCCTGGCGCTCCGCGTTCATGGACTTCGCGACGACGGACGGCGGGGAGAACCCGGCCGCACAGCTGGAACTGCCCGGCCCCGACGACTACCGGCTGCGCGTCCACGGACGCAACCGCGACGACGGCGACCCCCGGGACGACGACGCCCCCGTCGAGGAGTACCTGATCCAGGTGTGGCCCGCCCCCCAGGCCGGTCCCGTCACGGCCAAGTCCACCAGCCGGACGGCGGCCACGTGGAGAGCGCGGTGAGCTCCGCCCGGTCGCGGGGGCGTTCGGGCCGTCCCGGCGGTACCTCGTCCGGAGAAGGGCGGACAAATGGCCAGATGGACGTGGCCGTCCCTGAGCCCGGCCCGCCGGCGGATGCGCAGCGGGGCCGGGGTGGGCGGGTGTTACTCGGCCGGGTCGCGGTCGTGCTGGCACACCGGGCAGCTGGTCAGGCCGGCGTCCTCGGCCTCGGGGATCGTCATGGTCTCCACGCCCGTCTCCCCCGCGCCCCTGATCAGCGGGCAGGTGGCGCTGTGGTAGCGACGGGTGCCGGTGATGACCTTGACCGTCCGTGAGCTGCCGGCGGGCCCGGACGTGCCGCCGGTCTCGCCCTTCGAGCCCTCGCCCGTGTTGCCGGGCTTGTCGCCGGACGTCTCGCCCTTCGCCGCACTCTCCTTGCCGGCGGCCGTGCCGGGCTTGGCGTCCTTGCCCTCGGCCTTCGGCGCCTGGGCGGCCGTTCCCGCCGGACGGGCGGAAGGGGCCGGCGCAGCCCCAGAAGGCCGCTCGGACGCCCCGGCAGCCCCACCCGAGGACTCCGGCTGCACAGGCAGCCCGGAGGCCGTCACGCGAGGCTGCGGCGCCGTGTCGGGGTCGGACATGTCGTCGGCGGACGCTTCGGCGGGCCGTCCGGGCCGCTCAGCAGCCGGCGCGGGCCGGTCGGCGGGCCGGTCAGCAGTCGGCGCGGGCCGGTCGGTGGGCGACGGCCGGGCGGCCGAGGACGGCTTGCCCGGCTTGCTCTCAACCGCCGGCTTGCCGGAAACAGCCGCGTCATCGCCCGTCTGCCCCGAAGCCGCCGCACCCGCACCGGCCTTGGCGGGAGCCGCGCCCTTGGCCGACGAAGCCGGAGCCTCACCCTCACCCGCCCCGCCAGCCGACGGCTTCTCGGACGGGCTCTTGGGCGCGCTCTTGGACGGGCCAGGGGCCGGCGAACTCGTGGAGGCCGCAGTCGTGGAGGCCGCAGCAGGGCTCGAAGGAGCGGCCGACGGGCCCTTGGCGTCGTCCGGCGAAGGCGAAGAGGGACGCGCGGGCCGCTCGCGCTCCGACGGCGGCCGGAAGTAGGAAGTCTGGATCTCCCCCTGCTCGTCGTCCGGACCGGCCTCGGAATCAGGCGCGGCGGCGGAGGAGGGGGACTTGGCCGGGTCGCTCGCCTGCGCGGCGGCGGCCGGACGGCCGAACCACCCGGTGGCGCCCTCCTCGCGGGGGGCGGCGGGCTCCGGGGTGGGGGTGGAAGCCTTCGTGTCGGGCTTCGGCGGTACGACCGGCGGGCGCAGGTCCCGGGTCTCCGCGGAGGTCTCGGCCCGGCTCTCCGCCACGGCGGAGGGGGTGGCACCGGGGCCGGGGGCGACGACGGGCTCGGGGTCGGCGGCAGGCGGCAACTGCCGTCCGCCGAGCGCGGCGTCCGGAAGGCACGTGGTGCAGGGCGTGAAGCCCTCCTCGCGTGCCTCCTCGTGGGTGAGCTCCTCGTGATCCCGTCCGGCCAGCTGGCGGCAGCCCGGCACGTGGTATCTCTTGCGGCCCGGGATCACCAGCACGATCGCGTCCGGCGAGATGCCGCTCGCCGCGGGGCGGCGAGGCGCGGAGGCCGGAACGGCGGTCCGCTGAAGCGTCTGCGGGTGCGGATGCGGGTGGGGTTGTGGCCGCGGGTGCGGCTGGGGCCCGGCAGGACCGGTCTGGTTGTACGGCAGGCCGGGCGGCGGGAGCGGGGCCGGAGGGGTGGCCGGCGCAGCGGCCCGCCCACCACCGGGAAACAGCTCGTGACGCCGCAGCAACGCCCCGATCACCAGGAACAGCGCGGACAGCACGCTGACCACGATGGACCACATGATCAGGAACGGCTTAGCCAGTACGAAGCCCGCGATCAGCAGCACGACCGCCGCGAGCACCAAACCAGCACTGATAAGGATCACAGGGGGCTCTTTCGAGTGACAGGTCCTAGTGACCCGTTACTTTACCGGCGGTCGTTGTGCGGACCGTCGCCGCCGGGGAAGGCGCCCTGCGGAGCCTCGCCGCCGAACGGGTTGGGGCCACCGGGAAGAGGCTGCTGACCACCCTGGGGAACCGCGTGCGACATGGCGGGAGCCTGACCCTGCGGACCGGACATGACCGGGAACCCGCCGCTGCCCTCCGCGGAGACGTTGAGCTCGGCGAGCTGGTTCTCCAGGTAGAGCTTGAGGCGGCTGCGGTATTCGCGCTCGAAGCTGCGCAGCTCCTCGACCTTGCGCTCGAGCTCGTCGCGGGTCTGGACCAGCGAGCCCATCGCCTGGCGGTGGCGCTCCTGCGCGTCGCGCTCGAGCGTCTCGGCGCGGGCACGGGCGTCGCCGATGACCTGCTCGGCCTGGCGGCGGGCCTTGGTGAGGATCTCGTCGGCCTCACGGCGGGCGCGGGTCACCGTCTCGTCCGCCTCCCGGCGGGCGTCGGCGATCGCCTGGTCGGCGGTCTGCTGGGCGAGGGCCAGCACGCGGGCCGCGGTGTCCATGTTGTCCTCGGCGGGAGGCATGCTCATGGCCACGGGCTGCGGCTCGGGGGCGCGCATCGGCTGCGGCTCGGGGGCCCGCATGGGCTCCGGCTGCGGCGGCGCCATCATCTCCGGCTTCGGCTGCTCCTGGACGGGCGCGGAGGCCATGGGCATGCCCATGCCGCCCGGCACCTTCCCACGCAGGCACTCGGCCAGTTTGGCGCGTAGCTCCTCGTTCTCTTGGATCAGGCGGTCGAGCTCAGCCTCCACCTCGTCGAGGAAGGCATCGACCTCCTCCTCGTCGTAGCCCGGCCGCAGCCGGGTGGTACTGAACTGCTTGTTCCGCACATCAGCGGGCGTCAGCGGCATTTTTTGGTCTCCTTGGCGCGCTTGGAGTCTGTCCGGAGGGACGGTGAACCCGAATCACTTCAGCGCGGACACGAGTTGGATCACGACCGGCCACCCCACCAGCCCGCCTCACCGGCCGCCCAGTGACCCAGCGATCTGGATCAAGATCAGAACGACGATGAACAGGACAGTGAAGCTTAGGTCAAAGGCCACCGTACCCAACCGGAGCGGAGGAATGAAACGGCGGAGGAATTTGAGAGGTGGGTCTGTCGCGGTGTACGTGGCCTCCGCCAGCACCAGCACGACCCCGGAAGGCCGCCACTGCCGGGCGAACGCCTGCACCGTCTCAAAGATCATCCTGCCGATGAGCAGTACCAAATACAGAGACAGGACTACGACCAAGATCCCACTCACGATCTCCACGGCCCGGCCGCGCCTCCACTTCTGGTGTGCCCTCCCGGCCGCGCGTGGACCCGGTTGGGTGCGATGGACATACAGAGACTCTAACTCTGGTTGAAGAACCCGCGTTCCGCGATTCGGGCCTTGTCCTCGGCGGTCACCTCGACATTGGCAGGGGACAACAGGAACACCTTGTTGGTAACACGTTCAATGCTTCCATGTAGGCCGAAGACCAGACCTGCCGCGAAATCCACGAGCCGCTTCGCGTCGCTGTCAACCATTTCGGTCAGATTCATGATGACCGGGGTGCCGTCGCGGAAGTGCTCTCCGATGGTTCGGGCCTCGTTGTAGGTCCGGGGATGGAGGGTCGTGATGCGCGCCAGGTCGGTCGTACGGCGCTCCAGGATCGTCGTGGCGGGCCTGGGCGCGGGGACCCCGGAGTCGGCCTCCTCGTCGCGGTCCTGGACCGCCACGGGCCGTTCCTCGCCGGTCCGCTGGACATCGTCGTCGTAGGCGTACTCGTCGGTGTAGGTCTCGTACCTCTCGTAGCGGTCGTCCTCCACGAGACCGAGGTAGACCGCCATCTTGCGCATCGCGCCGGCCATCGCTACGTCGTCCTCCTGCTCATGGTCGCACTGGCTCGGACCCGTCGCCGGGGCCGAGGCGGCAGCCGTACCCCCTTGGAGCTCACCGCGGATCGACCTCTACTTGATCATGGGCCTGAAGACCCACTTGAGGGGACATTACCTGACGAAGGGCTTGCGACGGCCGAGCAACGCCGTACCGATCCGCACGTGTGTCGCACCGTACGCGACCGCCTCGTCGAGGTCCTGGCTCATGCCCGCGGAGACCATCGTGGCCCGCGGATGCTGCTCCTGGACGCGGGTCGCGACCTCGCGCAGCACGGCGAACGCGCGGCCGGGCTCCACCCCCAGCGGGGCGACCGCCATGACGCCGCCCAGCCACACCCCGTCGGCCAGCGCCACCTCGTCGGCCAGCGCGAGCACGTCGGCGGGCCGGGCGCCGCCCCTGGAGGGGTCGTCGTCGAGCGCCACCTGGATCAGGCAGCCGACCTTGCGCCCCTGCCGCACGGCCTCCTTGCTGATCGCCTCCAGCAGCCGGAGGCGGTCGAGCGAGTGGATCACGTCGGCGTACCCGACGACGGACCGCACCTTGTTGGTCTGCAGCTGGCCGACGAAGTGCCAGGTCAGCGGCAGGCCGGCCAGCTCGTGCGCCTTGGGCGCGGCCTCCTGGTCGCGGTTCTCGCCGACGTCGCGCACACCCAGCTCGCACAGGATGCGCACGTCTTCGGCCGGTCTGGTCTTGGTGACCGCGATCAGGGTGACCTCGCCGCGGTCGCGGCCCACCGCGTGGCAGGCCGCGCCGATGCGGGCCTCGATCTCGGTGAGACCGGCCGCGATCTCGTCCCTCCGCACGCCTGCCTCCCTCTCCCTGCCTCCATCGCCTCGCAGTTCGGCCTGCACGCCGTACGCCACGATGGCCCCCTTTCCGTGCCGCGGGTTGGATCCCGGCACACACGACGGCGCCGCTCCCGGATGCCTGCGGGGAGCGGCGGTGGGTGGTGAGCTACTTGAGGAAGTCGGGGACGTCGAGCTCCTCCTCCTGCTCCTCGAAGATCACCCGAGGACGTTTGGGAGGCTCCGACATGCGGGAGGTGATGGGCGTGGGCGGGTTGGCCGGTTCGGGCGTGGGCCTCGGGATGGAGACCGGGGCCTGCGGCTCGTCGTCGCCGAGTGCGGCGACGGGCTCGGCGGGCTGGACCGACTCCACCGGGCGCACCGGCTCCGGACGCGGCTCCGGGCGGGGCTCGGGACGCGGCTCCGGCCTGAACTCGCGCGGCTCGGGACGCGGCTCGGGGCGCGGCTCGGGCCTGAACTCCTGCCGGGGCTCCGGCCTGAACTCCTGGCGCGGCTCGGGCCTGAACTCCTGGCGCGGCTCCGGCCGCAGCTCGGCACGCGGCTCAGGACGAGGCTCCGGCCTCGGCTCAGGGCGCGGCGCGGGCGGCTCGGACTTCACGCTGGGCGAAGCCGGGACCCCGGGCCGCAGGGCCGAGGACGACACCGGCGCCGCGGGCTGCGCGGCCGGCCGGGCCGCGGGCCTGGGCAGCGGCTTCTCGACCGGCGGCGGCACGTCGTCGAAGCCCGCCGCGATCACGGTGACCCGCACCTCGTCGCCGAGCGCGTCGTCGATGACCGTGCCGAAGATGATGTTGGCGTCGGGCGCGGCGGCCATCGAGACGAGCTGGGCCGCTTCGTTGATCTCGAACAGGCCGAGGTCGGAGCCGCCCGCGATCGACAGCAGCACGCCGTGGGCGCCGTCGATGCTCGCCTCCAGCAGCGGGCTGGAGACCGCCATCTCGGCGGCGGCGACCGACCGGTCGTCGCCGCGCGCGTGGCCGATGCCCATGAGCGCCGAGCCCGCACCCGACATGACCGACTTGACGTCGGCGAAGTCGAGGTTGATCAGGCCGGGCGTGGTGATCAGGTCGGTGATGCCCTGGACACCGGACAGCAGCACCTGGTCGGCCGCCTTGAACGCGTCGAGCACGCTCACCTGGCGGTCGGAGATCGACAGCAGCCGGTCGTTGGGGATCACGATGAGGGTGTCGACCTCGTCGCGCAGTGTCTCGATGCCGGCCTCGGCCTGCGAGGCGCGACGCCGTCCCTCGAAGCTGAAGGGCCGGGTCACCACGCCGATCGTCAGCGCGCCGAGCGAGCGGGCGATGTTGGCCACGACCGGCGCGCCGCCGGTGCCCGTGCCGCCGCCCTCGCCGGCCGTGACGAAGACCATGTCGGCCCCCTTGAGGACCTCCTCGATCTCCTCACGGTGGTCTTCGGCCGCCTTGCGCCCCACGTCGGGGTTGGCTCCGGCGCCCAGTCCGCGCGTGAGCTCGCGGCCCACGTCGAGTTTCACATCGGCGTCACTCATCAGCAGCGCCTGGGCGTCGGTGTTTATGGCGATGAACTCGACGCCCTTGAGTCCCTCTTCGATCATCCGGTTGACGGCGTTCACTCCGCCGCCGCCGATGCCGACGACCTTGATGACCGCGAGGTAGTTCTGCGGTGCTGCCACGACGAGGGGCCTTTCCGCTCGTTGACTTGCCATTTCGGTGCGGATCGTCTCCGCTTTTTCTCAGTTTTCGTAACTCTCAACCTCAGGTTGAGATTTAGATTTATGTCAACCTGAGGATTGATACGGACAGTAGGAGGCCCCTACCAGGCGGGTCAACTAACCGCGCCGCAAGCACGTCCGGCGTGTCGCGGGCTGTCCGATTCGCTCCGGAGTCGCGCCTGGTCGGGGCCTTCCTGTGCCGAAGCTCCGATCTACAGGCTCTCACGCCGCGACCCCCACCTCGCACAGGCACGCGATGCCCTTGCCACGGAGTTGCCAGACCCTGACACTCGTGATCACTTCAAGGTGACGACGTCGGGAGAGCTGACGTCGTACAGGGTGGCCTTGCGGCTCAGGAGCGAGACCAGGATGCGGCCTTTCTCCTGCGGCCTGTCGGCCCCGCCCCACAGGACGGTACGGCCGTCGGACAGCTCCAGCGTCACGCCCTCGGCCGAGGCGGCGCGCACCTGACGGACCTTGCCCGCCACCACGGGCGGCAACGCCTGGACGACCTGGAGCGCCGCCATGGTCGCCGGGTCACCGGCGGCCGGCCGGTCGACCTTGAGCAACGGCAGCATGAACGGCGACGTGTCCTTGACCTCGATCACCACGCCCTGCTTGTCGACCACCGCGAACCGGCCGCCCGCGGGGATCACCGCGACCGGCTCGCGCTCGACCACCTCGATCTTGAGCGTGCCCGGCCACACCCGGTCGACCTTCGCCGTCGCGAGCTGCCGGATGCCGAGCACACGCGCCTGGACGTCGGCCAGGTCGACCGTGGCCAGCGGGTGCAGGTCGGGCACGGCGGCCTGCTGCTTGATGCGCTCGCTGGTGACTGTGAGATTTCCCACGATCTCGATCGACCGCACGCCCAGCACCGGCGAGAAGAACACCAGCCAGGCGGCCGAGCCGACCACGCCCGCCGTCAACAGCACCAGGAACGCGTTACGCGCCTTCATCGCCCTCCTCGCACGCCGGCTTCGAACGTACGCCGCCGGACCGCCCGGCGCCCGCCCGCCACGCCCGCACGGCTCAGGACAGGCGCGCCACGAGCTGCGGCCCGAGCTCGGTCACGTCGCCCGCCCCCATCGTGAGCACGATGTCACCCGGACGCGCCCGCCCGGCCACCAGGTCGGGCACCGCCGCCCGGTCGGGGGCGTAGGCCACCCGCTCGGCGGGCAGCGGCACGCGCCCGGCCACCATCGCGCCGGACACGCCGGGCTCGGGGTCCTCCCGCGCGCCGTAGACGTCGAGCACGATGACCTCGTCGGCCAGCCCGAGCGCGGCGCCGAACTCGTCGGCGAAGAACCGGGTGCGCGAGTACAGGTGGGGCTGGAAGATCGCGATGACCCGGCCGGTGCCCGAGTAGGAGGCCACGACGTCGCGCGCGGCCCGCAGGTCGGCGGCCAGCTCGGTCGGGTGGTGGGCGTAGCTGTCGAACACCGCGACGCCGCCCGCCTCGCCCTTGGCCTCGAAGCGCCGCTTGGCCCCCGTGAAGGCCGCCAGGCCGTCTCTGATGTCCTCGAACGCCAGCCCCAGCTCGTCGGCCACGGCGATGGCGGCGGTGGCGTTGAGGGCGTTGTGCGCCCCGGGGACGGCCAGCCGCACGTCTCCCCTGCCCTCGATGGAGAAGACCGTGCCGAAGCCGTCGGGACGCACGCCGGTCACCCGGTAGTCCTCGCCCCGCTCGCCGTAGGTCCTGACCCGCAGCCCGCGCTCGCGCGCCCGCCCGGCCAGCTCGGCGGCGCCCGGGTCGTCGGCGCAGACGATGAGCAGCGAGCCCACCCGGTCGGCGAAGCGGGCGAAGCTGTCGTGCACCGCGCGCGGATCGCCGTAGTTGTCGAGGTGGTCGGCCTCGACGTTGGTCACCACGGCGATGTCGGGGGCCAGCATGAGGAAGGAGCCGTCGCTCTCGTCGGCCTCGGCCACGAACACCCGGCCCGCGCCCTCGTCGGCGCCCAGCCCGGTGGTGACGAGCTGGCCGCCCACGCAGTAGGACGGCTCGGCGCCGCACTTCTGCAGCGCCACGGTCAGCATGGAGGTGGTGGTGGTCTTGCCGTGGGTGCCGGCGATGGCCACGCCGGTGCGGCCGCCCATCACCGAGGCCAGCGCGGCGGCCCGCGGGATGATCCGCAGGCCCTGCTTGAGCGCCTCGCCCAGCTCGGGGTTGGAGTCGCGGATGGCGGTGGAGACGACCACGGTGTCGACGTCCCGGATGTGCGAGGCGGCGTGCCCGATGTGCACGGTCGCGCCCAGCTCGCGCAGCTCGGTCACCAGCTCGGAGCTGCGCGCGTCGCTTCCGGTGACGCGGACGCCGCGCTTGAGCAGGATGCGGGCGATGCCCGACATGCCCGCGCCGCCGATGCCGATGAAGTGCACGCGGCCGAGGTCTTCGACGGCTACGGGATCGACCAGCTTGACGAGACTCATCGGGCTATCTCCAACACTTTCCTGGCAAGCATGATATCGGCGTCCTTGCGCCCCAGCCGGGAGGCGGCCTCCGACATGACGGCGACCCGTTCGGGGTCGTGGAGCATGGGCAGCACGTTCTGGATGATCCAATCGGGTGACAGGTCGGCGTCGCCGACCATCAGGCCGCCGCCGCCGCGCACGACGCGCTCGGCGTTGACGGTCTGCTCGCCGTTGCCGTGCGGCAGTGGCACGTACGCGGCCGGCAGCCCCACGGCTGTCAGCTCGGCGCAGGTCAGGGCCCCGCTGCGGCACAGCGCGACGTCGGCGGCGGCGTAGGCGAGGTCCATGCGGTCGACGTAGGGCAGCAGCACGTACTGGGGGTCGCCGGGCGGCGGCTCGTGCTCGACGGTGTTGTTCAGGCCGAGCACGTGGAGCACCTGGATGCCGGCCCCGCGCAGCACCGGCGCGGCGGCCAGCGCGGCCTCGTTGATCGACCTGGCGCCCTGCGAGCCGCCGAACACCAGCAGCGTGGGCCGGTCGTTCTCCAGCCCGAACCAGGAGCGCGCCTTGTCGCCGGTGGACAGCCGGTCGAGGGTGACGATCTCGCGGCGCAGCGGGGTGCCGATGAACTCGGCCTTGGGCAGCGCGGCGTCGGGGAAGCCGGTGAAGACGTGGTCGGTCAGCCGGGCGCCCAGCCGGTTGGCCAGACCGGGACGGGGATTGGCCTCGTGGACGACGATCGGCAGGCCCTTGCGCTTGGCCGCCAGGTAGGCGGGCGTGGCGACGTAGCCGCCGAACCCGACCAGGATGTCGGCGCCGACCCGGTCGAGCACGCCCGACACGGCGTTGATCGCCCCGGCCAGCCGGCCCGGCACGGTCAGCAGGCTCGGGGTGATCGCCCTGGGCAGCGGCACGGCCGGCACCAGTTCGAGATCGTAGCCCCTGGCGGGCACGAGCCGCGTCTCCAGGCCGCGCTCGGTGCCCACGCAGGTGATGCCGACGCTCCGGTCAAGATGGCGCAGCGCGTCCGCAAGGGCGAGCGCGGGCTCGATGTGCCCGGCCGTCCCCCCACCGGCGAGGACCACCCTCATCTCGGTCACTCCCTAACGTCTCACTCGGCCTCTGGACGTACCTCCCAGGCCCAGCCAGCTTAGGCCCCGTGCGGCGGGTCCGGGGCCACGCGCGGCCAAGGCTTCGCGCGCGCCGGGCTCGCGTTTGGCGAACGACAGCAGGATGCCCAGCGCGGCGAGCGTGGGGAGCAGGGACGATCCGCCGTAGGAGACCAGCGGCAGCGGGATGCCGGTGATGGGCAGCACGCCGAGCACGGCGCCCATGTTGACGGTCGCCTGCCCGACGATCCAGGCCACCATGGCGGCCGCGGCCAGGCGGACGAAGCCGTCGTTGACCCGGACGGCGACCCGCAGCCCCGCGTAGCCGAGCAGGCCGAACAGCGCCACCACGATCAGCGTGCCCATCAGGCCCAGCTCCTCGCCGAGGATGGCGAAGATGAAGTCGCTCTCGCCGTGGGGCAGCCAGCTCCACTTCTGGCGGCTGCTGCCCAGGCCGAGCCCGAACCAGCCGCCCGAGCCCATCGCGATCTGCCCCTGCACGGCCTGGTAGCCGGCGCCCTGGGCGTCGGCCCACGGGTCGAGGAAGGCCCCGATGCGCGCCATCCGGTACGGCTCCACCTTGATCATGATGACCGCGGCCAGCACCGCCAGCGCGAGGATGCCGCCGAACAGCTTGACCGGCGCCCCCACCACCCACAGCAGCGCCAGGAAGATCATGAAGAGCACGAGGGTGGTGCCCAGGTCGCGGCCGAGCAGGACCATGACGACCAGGATCGCGGTGCCGGGCATGAGCGGGATCAGCATCTGCCGCCACTCGATCCGGCCCTGTCTGGCCCGCCTGGCCAGCAGGTCGGCCCCCCACAGCACGAGCGCCAGCTTGGCCGGCTCCGATGGCTGGAGGGTGAACGGGCCGAGGTAGATCCACCGCTGCGCGCCCAGCTCTGACTCGCCGATGAACAGCACCATGACCAGCGCCAGCACCGCCAGCGCCATGAGCGGGTAGCCCGCCCAGCGGAAGAACTTCGGCGGCAGGCGCGAGCAGGCGTACATCACGGGCACGCCGACGCCGGCCGACAACGACTGCTTGATGAACCACGAGAACGGGTTGCCGGTCTTCTGCTGGGCCTCGATCGCGGAGGCCGACAACACCATCATGAGCCCGAGCGCGAGCAGCAGCGCGCTGCACATGATGATCAGGTAGTAGGTCGTCAGCGGCTTGTCGAGCAGCTCCTTCAGCACGGCGCGCTGCTCGCGGACCCAGCTCGCCGGGCCCTCCTCGGCCTTGGACCGGGCGGGCTCGCCGGCGGCCGGACGGGCGCCGGCGGTGCCGGTGCTACTGCTCACGCCGCCGCCTCAGCTCGTGGACGGCACGGGCGAAGGCCTCCCCTCGTGCCGGGTAGCCGGGGAACATGTCGAGCGAGGCGCCCGCTGGGGAGAGCAGCACGGTGTCCCCGGGGGAGGCCAGGCGCGCGGCTTCGGTGACGACGGTGTCCATCACACCAGTGTCTTGGCCCGGGATGTCCACGACGGGGACATTCGGCGCGTGTCGCGCGAGTGCTTCGGCGATCGCCGCGCGGTCGGCGCCCAGCAGCACCGCGCCGCGCAGCCGGGACGCCGCCCGCCGGACCAGGTCGTCGACGTCGGCGCCCTTGAGCTGACCGCCCGCCACCCACACGATCGAGGGGTAGGCGCTCAGCGCGGCCGCGGCGGCGTGCGGGTTGGTGGCCTTGGAGTCGTCGACGTAGTCGACGTCGCCGACCCGGTCGACGTGGGCCAGGCGGTGAGGGTCGGGCTTGAAGGCGCGCAGGCCCAGCCGCACGGCCTCGGACGGCACGCCGAGCGAGCGGGCCAGGGCGGCGGCGGCCAGGGCGTTGGCCACGTTGTGGGGGGCCAGGGGCCGGATGTCGGAGAACGTGGCCAGCTCTTCGGCCGCCTCGACCGGGTCCTCCACGAACGCCCGGTCGACCAGCAGGTCCTCGACCACGCCGAGCTGGCCGCTGCGCGGCGCCCGCAGGGTGAAGCCGACGGCGCCCTCGTACGGCTCGGCCAGGCGGGCGCACTCGGGGTCGTCGGCGTTGTAGATCACGGTGCCGGCGCGTTCGTAGATGCGGCCCTTGGCGGCGGCGTACTCGGCCATGGAGCCGTGCCAGTCGAGGTGGTCGGGGGCGATGTTCAGGATCGCCGCGGCGTGCGGGGCCAGGCTGCTGGACCAGTGGAGCTGGAAACTCGACAGCTCGACGGCCAGGGCGTCGTACGGCTCGGCGACGGCTTGGACGACCGGGACGCCCACGTTCCCCACGGCCAGGGCGTCGAGCCCGGCGGCCTGGAGGATCGAGGTGAGCATGCGCACGGCCGTGGTCTTGCCGTTGGTGCCGGTCAGCGCGAGCCAGGGGGCGGCGTGCGAGGGGCGCAGCCGCCAGGCCAGCTCCACCTCGCCGACGACCTCGACGCCGGCCGCCAGCGCGGCGGCCACCAGCGGGTGGTGCGGGGCCCAGCCGGTGGTGACGAGCCTGGTCGTGCCCTCGGGCAGCACCATCTCGCCGAACCTGGTCTCGACCCCGGCGCGGGCCAGCTCGGCCGCGGCGGCCAGCTGCCGCTCACCCTCCACGGCCTCCACGACCACGACCCGCTCGCCGCGCGCGGCCAGCGCCCCGGCCACCGCGGTGCCGGAGACGCCGAGCCCGGCCACGCACGTCAAGGTCATGGCTTGGGCATCCACTCGACGTAGAACAGCCCGAGCCCGAGCGCCGCGCAGAGCCCGGCGATCAGCCAGAACCGCACCACGATCGTGGTCTCGGCCCAGCCCTTCAGCTCGAAGTGGTGCTGCAGCGGCGCCATCCTGAACACCCGTTTCCCGGTCATCTTGAAGAACCCGACCTGGATGATGACGGACGCCGTGATGATCACGCACAGCCCGGCCAGGATGATCAGCAGGAGCTGCGTACGGGTGGCGATGGCCAGGCCGGCCAGCACGCCGCCCAGGGCCAGCGAGCCGGTGTCGCCCATGAAGATCTTCGCCGGCGGGGCGTTCCACCACAGGAACCCGACCAGCGCCCCCAGCACCGCCGCGGCCACCACCGACAGGTCGAGCGGGTCGCGCACCCAGTAGCAGTTGGGGCCGAGCTGGTCGATGCAGTTGTTGCGGAGCTGCCAGTTGCCGATCAGCACGTACGCGCCGAGCACGACGCCGGTCGCGCCGCTGGCCAGGCCGTCGAGGCCGTCGGTGAGGTTCACGGCGTTGGAGAACCCGACGATCATGAACAGCACCCAGATGGTGAAGCCGACGATGCCGATCGAGGGGCCGATGTCGCGCAGGAACGACAGCCGGGTCTCGGCGGGGGTGATGCCGTAGACGTTGGGCTGGCGGGTGATCAGCACGGCGAACACGGCGCCGACGACGAGCTGGCCCAGGGCCTTGGCGCCGCTGCGCAGGCCCAGGCTGCGCTGCTTGTAGATCTTGATGAAGTCGTCGAGGAAGCCGACCGCGCCGAGGCCGGTCATCAGGAACAGCACGAGCATGCCCGACACCGTCGGCGGCGACAGCGTGGCCAGGTGGGAGCCGCCGTAGGCCAGCAGCGCGGCCAGCACGAAGACGATGCCGCCCATGGTCGGGGTGCCGCGTTTGCCCAGGTGGGCCTGCACTCCCTCCTCGCGGATCTCCTGGCCGTAGCCGCGCCGCGAGAACAGCCTGATCGCCAAGGGGGTCCCCAGCATCGACAGGACCAGGCCCACCGCGCCGGCGATGACGATGTTGATCACTGAGCGGCACCTCCGAGAAGGAGCTCCGCCGTGCGTTCCAGGCCCATCGCGCGGGGGCCCTTGACGAGCACCGCGTCGCCGGGGCGCAGCAGGCCGGCCAGTGCGGCCGCCGCTGCCTCGGCATCAGGGACGTGTACGATCCGGGTCATCTGGGGAGCATATGGCCCTTCGCCACCTGGCGGTCCCGCGGCGGCCGAGGCCGCCTCGTTCGCGCCCTCCAGCACCGGGCCCGCGTCGGGACCGACGACGACCAGGCCCGTCAGGCCGGAACCGCCCGCCAGCCGCCCCAGTTCGGCGTTGAGCGCCGCGCTCTCCTCGCCCAGCTCGCGCAGCGCCGCGATGACCGCGAACCGCCGCCGCTGCTGCCCCATCACGCCGAACATGTCGAACGCGGCCCGCATCGAGTCGGGGTTGGCGTTGTAGGCGTCGTTGACCACCGTGACGCCGTCGGGCCGGTCGGTGACCTCCATGCGCCAGCGGCTGCGCGGCGTGGCCTCCGACAGCTCCTCGGCGATCGTGGCGACCGGCAGGCCCAGCTCGTAGGCCGCGGCGGCGGCGGCCAGGGCGTTCTCCACCGCGTGGGCGCCGTAGAGCTGGAGCGTGACCGGCGCGGCCCCGGACGGGGTGCGCAACGTGAACGAGGCGCGCCCGCGCCCGTCGACCGTCTCCTGCTCGGCCCTGATGGCCGCGCCCTCGCCGCGCCCGAAGTACGTGACGCGCGCGTCGGTGCGCGCGGCCATCTGCGACACCAGCGGGTCGTCGGCGTTGAGCACCGCCACCCCGGTGCGCGGCAGCGCCTCCACCAGCTCGCCCTTGGCCTTGGCGATGGCCTCCTTGCCGCCGAACACGCCGAGGTGGGCGGTGCCGACGTTGAGCACCACGCCGATCGTCGGCGGCGCGATGCGGGTGAGGTCCGCGATGTGGCCGATGTTGCGGGCGGCCAGTTCGAGCACCATGAACCGGGTGTCGACGTCGGCGCGCAGCACGGTCAGCGGGTGGCCGAGCTCGTTGTTGAAGCTGCCGACGGGCGCGATGGTCGGGCCCATCCGGCCGGCCAGCCTGGCCAGCAGGTCTTTGGTGCTGGTCTTGCCCGCCGAGCCGGTCACGCCGATCACGGTGGCCTGCGGCAGCGCGGCGGCCTGGGCGGCGGCCAGCGCGGCCAGCGCGACCGCGGCGTCGGGGACGATCACCGCCGGCGCGTCGACCGGCCTGGAGGCCAGGACGGCGACCGCTCCGGCCCGGATCGCCTGCGCGGCGTAGTCGTGGCCGTCGACCCGCTCGCCGGCGAGGGCGACGAACAGCGATCCCGGCTCCACCGCGCGTGAGTCGATCACTACGGGCCCGCGCACCACGGCGCGGGGGTCTGCCATGCCCGACAGGGCGCCCGAGGTTATCTCGGCGATCCTGGCCAGCGGCAACGGGATCATCGGTGCTTCCTGCTTTCCTTGCGTGCGTCGATCGCTTCGGCGACCACTTCGCGGTCGTCGAACGGGATCACTTCGCCTGAGACGTACTGGCCCTGCTCGTGACCCTTGCCCGCGACGACGATCACGTCACCGCGGCCGGCCCGGCCGACGGCCAGGTCGATCGCGGCCGCGCGGTCGGGCTCAATGATCACATGGGCGCGGTCGCGGGGCGGAACGCCGAGCGCTCCCTCCATCATCGCGGCCAGGATGGCGAGCGGATCCTCCGAGCGCGGGTTGTCGTTGGTGAAAATCGCCACATCGGCCAGCCGGGCGGCGATCTCGCCCATGAGCGGGCGTTTGCCGGTGTCGCGGTCGCCGCCGCAGCCCAGCACGATCGTCAGCGTGCCCGCGGTCACCTCCCGCAGCGAGCGCAGCACCGACTCCACGGCGCCCGGCTTGTGGGAGTAGTCCACGAGCGCCTGGAACTCCTCCTCGGCGGAGGTGATGCGCTGCATGCGCCCGGGCACCCCGGTGAGGCTGCCCACGCCGTGCACGGCGGTCTGGAGCGGCACCCCCGACTCCACCAGGCAGACGATCGCGCCGAGCGCGTTGGCGACGTTGAAGGGGCCGGGCAGCGAGATCTGCGCGTCGGCCTCGACCCCGCCAGGACCGGCCACCCGGAACGCGCTGCCGTCGGCGCCGAGCCGGACCTCCAGGGCCCGCCACTCCGCCTCCGGGTCGCCGAGCGCCGAGAACGTCGTCATCGGCACCTTGGCCCGGTGCAGCAGCTCCCGGCCGTGCGGGTCGTCGATGTTGGTCACGCCGACGCGGCTCAGCTCGGGCTGGAACAGCCTGGCCTTGGTGGCGAAGTAGTCCTCGAAGTCCTTGTGGAAGTCGAGGTGGTCCTGGGAGAGGTTGGTGAACAGCGCGACGTCGTAGAAGATGCCGTCGACCCGGCCGAGCGCCAGCGCGTGGCTGGAGACCTCCATGGTGGCCGCGGTGACCCCCTGCTCGCGCATCAGCGCGAACAGGGCGTGCAGCTGCGGGGCCTCCGGCGTGGTCAGCGTGGGCTCGAAGCGGAGGTCTCCGGCGGCGATCTCGACGCCGCCGACCAGGCCCGTCGTGTGGCCGGCCGCCCGCAGGCCGGCCTCCACCATGAAGGTGGTGGTGGACTTGCCGCTGGTGCCGGTCACCCCGATGACCTGGACGTCGTGGGCCGGCTGGCCGTAGACCCAGGAGGAGACCTGCCCGAGCAGCGCGCGCGGGTCGGGCACGATCAGCACCGGCAGGCCGGTGGCCACGGCGGCCTCCCGCCCGGCCGGGTCGGTGAGGACGGCCACGGCTCCGCGCGCCATCGCCTCGGCGGCGAAGGTCGCGCCGTGCACGCGGTTGCCCGGCAGCGCCACGTAGAGATCGCCGCGCTGCACGGCGCGGGAATCGATGGTGACGCCGGTCAGGGCGGCATGGGGCGACCTCGACGTGCCGGAATCGGCGTCGAGCATGGTCGCGAGCCCGGTCAGCGGACGGGGCGGGCTGGTCTTGGGACGCATAGACGACGGGGGACGCACGGCGAGAGCGTACCTTCCCTGCTCACTGTCCCGCGCGCGTACGCACCGGCGACGCGTCCGAGCCTGTGGGAGGAATCTTCCTGCTCTTGATGGCGAACGTCATCACATCCTTGAACACGGGGGCCGCGAGCTGGCCGCCGAAATGGCCGTTCTTGGGGTTCTGGAGCACCGAGAGCACCACCAGCCGGGGCGCGTCGGCGGGCGCGAACCCGACGAAGGAGGCCGTGTAGCCGTCGTAGCGGCCCAGCTCGGCGTCGTAGCGGTCGGCCGTGCCGGTCTTGCCCGCCACCCGGTAGCCGGGGATGGCGGCCAGCGCGCCGGTGCCCTCGGCGCTCACCGCGGTCTCCAGCATCGTCGTGATCTCCTTGGCCGTCGTCTCGCTCACCACTCTGGTCTGCCTGCCCGCGGGAGCCGGGACGAACCTGCCGGACGCGTCGGTGGTGCCCGCCACGATCTGCGGATCGACGCGGACGCCGCCGTTGGCGATGGTCTGGTAGACGCTGGCCGTCTGCAGGGCGGTCACCGACACGCCCTGGCCGTAGGCGACCGTGCAGCTCTGGCTGCCCGACCAGTTCTTGTAGTTGGGCAGCAGGCCCGCCTCGGCGTTGGGCACGCCGCCCGCCGGGGTGGTGCCGAACCCGAACGCCCTGAGCATCGCGTACAGGCGCTCGCTGCCGACCTTGCGGGCGGCCATGATCGTGGCGACGTTGCTGGACTGGGCCATGGCCTGCCGGAAGGTCATGGCCTCGGGCTTGTGGGCGTGGGCGTCGCGCAGCACCCGGTCGGCGCACCTGATGTTGTCGGGCACCTGGAACACCGTGTCGGGGGTGACCTCCTTGGCCTCCAGCGCGGCGGCGGCGGTGATCACCTTGTTGGTGCTGCCGGGCTCGAACACGTCCGCGGCGGCCTTATTGACGTAGGAGGAGGCGGGGGCCCGGCGCCAGTTGCCCAGGTCGAGCTCGGGCGCGTTGGCCATGGCGATGATCTGGGCGGTCCTCACGTCCATGACGATGACCGCGCCGCTGCTCGCGCCCGACTCGCGCACCTGCTCGGCGACCGCCTTCTGGGCGGCCCACTGGATGTCGCGGTCGATGGTGAGCCGTACGTCCTGGCCGTTGACGGGCGCGGTGCGCTCGCTGCTGGTCATGGGGATGCGCAGGCCGTCGCGGCCGGTCTCGACCCGCTGCTTGCCGTCGCGGCCGGCCAGGATCGTGTTCTTGGCCTGCTCCATGCCGCCCAGGCCGTTGCCCTCGTCGCCGACGAAGCCGATGAGGCTGCCGGCCAGGTCGCCGGCCGGGTAGTCGCGGCGGTAGGTCTTCTTCGCGCTGAGCGCGGGCACGCGGGCCTGCAGCAGGCGGGTGGCCACGACCGGGTCGACGTCCCGGGCCAGGAGCTGGTAGCGGCTGCCGGTCCTGGACAGCTTGGCGGTCATCTCCTCCACGGTCTTGCCGAGCTGCCTGGCCAGGATCGCGGCCACGTTCGCGCGGGCGGCAGCGGGGACCTTGGAGGGGTCGATGGACACCTCGCGGGCCTCCGACGTACGGGCCAGGGCGTTGCCGTTGACGTCGGTGATCGTGCCGCGCTTGGCGGGGATCTCCTCGACGTGCTGGCGCTGGCCGACGGCGGCGGCCTCGTAGACCTTGGAGTCGAGGCCCTGCATCTGGATCAGTCGGCCGGCGAAGATCGACAGGATGAAGGTCATGCCGATCAGGCCGATGTTGATGCGCCGGCGCGGGCTGCCCAGGCGCAGCACCAGCGGGGGCCTGGGCGGGCGCGGCGGGGTGGGCGGGCGGCGCGGGCCCCTGGGGGGCGGCACGTCCGCGCCCCGGCGCAGCATGCCGCGCTCACGCCCGCGCGCCTGGTCCAGCCCTGAGGCGCGCACCTGGCCGGACGCCGGGCCGCGCGCCTGACCGGCCCTGGGACCGCGGGTCTGGTCGGGCCTGCCGCCGCGCCCCTGGTCGGGCCGGGATCCCCGGCTCTGGGCCGGCCCCGAGCCGGGCCGCGCCGATTCGGACCGCGAGCCGCGCGCCTGGTCGGACCGCGAGCCGCGCCCCTGGTCGGATCGCGAGCCGCGCGCCGGGTCGGGCCGGGAGCCACGGGCCTGGTCGGGGCCGGGACCGTCGCCGCGGCGGCGCGGCCCCTCCTGCGGCGCCCTGTCCCGGGCGCCGTCGTCGCGCCCCTGGGCGGCGCGCCCGCGCGCCCGGTCGCCCTCGTCCCGGGCGGCACGGCCACGCGAACGGTCCTCGCCGTCGCGGCTCTGCGGGGACCGCCCGCGCGGGCGGTCGTCGTCGCGCCCCTGGGCGGCGCGGTTGCGGGAGTCGTCGCGGGAGTCGTCGCGCGGGCGGCGGCGTGGGCCGTCGCCCGGGTCGCGGCGCGAGCGGGCGCCCTCGTCGTCGTCGCGGGGCCGGGCGCGGTCGCCGTCGTCGCGGCGCGGCCGGCCGCGGGAGCCGCCCGCGGAGTCGCGGCGGGCGCTGCCGCGCGCGTCGTCGCCGGGGTCGTGGGGCCGACGGCCCCTCAGGTCGTCGTCGAACGGCAGGTCGAACGGGTCGGGGGGACGCTTGCGCGGCGAATCGTCCGGTGCCGCCGGGCGGCCGGCCCCGTCGGAACGGGCAGAGCCCCCTCGCCCTGACCGCCCCGGACCCCCCGGCGTACGACGAGCGGCGCCGGGCCCTCCGGGAGAGCCGGCGCCGCCAGCGCCGCGGCCGGGACCCTGTCCCCTGCCGCCTGAATCCCTCACCGCTCCGGGACCGCCTGGGTACTCGGCTCGCCCTTGTCCCAGGGCCGCAGGTTCTTGTCCAGGTGGTAGCCCTGCGCCTCGGCGCGGTCGGCGATGTTCTGGGGCTGCATCTTGCGCTCGTACTCCAGCCGGAGCGCTTCCTTCTCCTGCTGGGCCACCGCGATCTCCTCGCGCAGCTTGGCGTCGGTGATGGCGTCGCGGTTGAGCATGATGTTGAGCAGCAGCAGGCTCACCAGCCCACCGCACATCAACCCGACGACGAGCAGCACGAACGGCGCCCGCTGCCGCTTGGTCGAGGTTCGCCGCGCGGCGGGACGGCGCGCGGCGGGACGGCGCGCGGGCGCGGCGCTCTCGCCGGGACGCGCGGCCGCCGGCCGCCGGCCGCCGGTGTCAGGACGGGGCCGCGGCTTGGTCTGGTGCGAGACGCCCGGCCTGCGCGTGCCCGGCTTGGGCATGGCGCGGCGGACGGGCGCGACCCGGCCGGTCTCCTGCTCAATCGTCAACGCGGATCCTCTCTGCCGCCCGTAGCCGGGCCGAGGCCGCCCGCGGATTACGGGCGAGCTCTTCATCGCTGGGGAGCTCGGCTCCCCTCGTCAGCAGGCGGAACCTCGGCTGGTGTGCCGGTAGCGGGACGGGCAGCCCTGGCGGGCTGGTGTCCTTGGTTCGCGCCGTGAGGGCCTGCTTGGTGAGCCGGTCCTCAAGGGAGTGGTAGGCGAGCACGACGACCCGCCCACCCAGCGCCAGCGCGTCGAGCGCCGCGGGCAGCGCCGCCTCCAGGGCGGACAGCTCCGCGTTGACCTCGATGCGCAGCGCCTGGAAAGTCCTCTTGGCGGGGTTGCCGCCGGTGCGCCTGGTCGCCGCGGGGATCGCGTCGCGCACGATGTCGGCGAGTCTCTTGGTGGAGGTGATGGGCTCCTTGGCGCGTTCCTTGACGATAAGCCCCGCGACCCTCGGCGCGAAACGTTCCTCGCCGTAGTCGCGCAGGATTCGTGCCAGGTCGGCGGCCGGATAGGTGTTGACCACCCGCTCGGCCGTCAGCTCCTGCTCGGTGTCCATGCGCATGTCGAGCGGGGCGTCGTAGGAGTAGGCGAAGCCGCGTTCGGCCTCGTCGAGCTGCGGCGAGGAGACGCCGAGGTCGAACAGCACGCCGTTGACCGTGGGATGTCCGGCCTCGGCGATGACCTGGGCCAGGTCGCCCGAGGAGGCGTGGACCAGGGTGGTGCGGCCGGCGTAGGGGGCGAGCCTGCGGGTGGAGAAGTCGATCGCGAAGGGGTCGCGATCGATCCCGATGAGACGAAGGGAGGGGAAGGCGGCGAGCAGGGCCTCGGAGTGGCCGCCGAGCCCGAGATTGGCGTCGACGACGACCGGCTCCGGCCCCGACAGCGCCGGGCCCAGCAGCTCCAGTACGCGCTCGAGCATCACCGGAACGTGACCGCCCGTGCCTGCGTTGTCGTCCATCTCCAACCCCCCCTCTCGCGTCCTGCTCGCGGATGAACGCGTATCGGTCAATCGTCAGTCATTCCTGGGTCCCCACCCGGCGCCGCCCGGCCAGGTCCCCATCCGCACCCTCTTCGTGGACGCCCGCCCTCTGACACCGGGGAAGGTGCATCAGTTGGCAGGCAGTGGTTGCGGGTGGAGACCTCGCCGAACGACATCACCGACGGATCGACCGTGGTCACTACAAGATCCCTGGCAGCACCTCCTCCGACAGATCGGCGAACGCCTGCTCCTGCGCGTTGAGATAGGTGTCCCAAGCCTGGGAGTCCCAGATCTCCAGCCGGGTGTTGGCCCCGATGACGACGCAGTCACGTTCCAGGCCGGCGTACTGGCGCAGGCTCTGCGGGATCGTGACGCGTCCCTGCTTGTCTGGTTTCTCGTCGGACGCGCTGGCGAAGAAGACGCGGCTGTAGTCACGCACCGCCTTGGCGGTGACCGGGGCGGTGCTGAGAGCCTCGGTTATGCGCTGGAACTCCTCTACTGGAAAGACGTAGAGGCATCGCTCCTGGCCTTTGGTGATCACAAGACCCTCCGCCAGCTCCTCACGGTACTTAGCCGGCAGGAACAGCCGTCCCTTGTCGTCAAGACGCGGTTGATGGGTGCCGAGGAACATCGGCGCCACCTCCCGTGCCTCAGTGAAGCGCTCAGCACTGGTGCACCGGGCCCTCCACTGCGCACCACCATACTCCACTTCTCCCCACCGTCAACTGATTCGAACCGTCTTCATCATCAGTTTCCGTTGCGTTACCGCAGGTCAGGGCGGTGGAGCGGGGGTGGGGGGCGCCGGGGGGCGGGCCAACCCTCATGGGCGTGTCGAGGGTTGGAAAGACCGGCGGTATAGGGGCTCGCGGCGGGCGTGAAGGCGGGGGTGGAGGAAAGTGGGACGGCCAAGGGGGTCAGTGTCACGGGATTCGCACTGCTATGCGACAAGAACAGGAACATCAGCGGGGTTCCCTGGAATATCCACAAATGTCGCTCAAGAACCCGCAGCGTCGTAGGGTCGTACAGACAATGGAAAAGGAATGGCATGGCTCCCGTAATGGCACCGTGCGGGACAGCCGTCGCACTATGGAGGCCTGGTGGCACTAACCCATGACGTCCCTCCCCAGCTTGACGAGCTGGTCTCCACCGCCCACCGAATCCGGCAGGCCATCGAGTCGGTGATCGAGGGAAAGAGCGACGCCGTCCGTCTCACGCTGACCGTCCTGCTCGCCGAGGGCCACCTTTTGATCGAGGACGTGCCGGGCGTCGGCAAGACGATGCTCGCCAAGGCGCTGGCGCGGTCCATCGACTGCCCGGTGCGCCGCGTGCAGTTCACGCCCGACCTGTTGCCCAGTGACATCACCGGGGTCAGCGCCTACAACCAGCAGACGCGTGAGTTCGAGTTCAAGCCCGGGCCGGTGTTCGCCAACATCGTCGTGGGCGACGAGATCAACCGCGCCTCCCCCAAGACGCAGTCGGCGTTGCTGGAGTGCATGGAGGAGCACCAGGTCACCGTGGACGGCGTGACGTACTCCTTGGACGCCCCCTTCATGGTGATCGCCACCCAGAACCCCATCGAGATGGAGGGCACCTATCCCCTCCCCGAGGCCCAGCGCGACCGGTTCACCGCCCGGGTCGCCATGGGCTACCCGGAGCCGACCGCCGAGCTGGAGATGCTCGACGTGCACGGCAGCACCTCGCCGCTGGACAAGCTGGAGCCGGTCGCCACGACCGCCGAGGTGCGCGCCCTGATCGAGGCCGTGCGCGGCGTGTACGTCTCGCAGCCGGTCAAGAAGTACGCCATCGACCTCGTCGTGGCCACCCGGCACTCCCCCGACCTGCGGCTGGGCGCCTCCCCCCGGTCCACGCTGCAGCTCGTCCGCGCGGCCAGGGCGCACGCGGCGCTGGCCGGGCGCGACTACGTCATCCCCGACGACCTGCAGGACCTGGCCGTGCCCGTGCTGGCGCACCGGCTGCTGCCCAGCGTCGAGGCCCAGGGCCAGCGCCGTCTGCCCGAGCAGGTGGTGACCGACCTCGTCAGGCGGGTGCCGGTGCCGGAGACGCGAGCGTCGTGAGGGCCGGACTGCGGGCGCTGACCTCCCGCGGCAGGTCGTTCCTGGCCTCGGGGATCGCGGCGCTGCTGATGGCGCTGATCCTGGGCGAGAACGACCTGTTCAGGATCGGCGTGCTGGTCACGGCGCTGCCGCTGCTGGCCGCGCTGGTGGTGGCGCGCACCAGGTACCGGCTGAGCTGCGCGCGGAGGCTGGACCCGCCCAGGGCGGAGGTGGGCGGGGAGGCCACGGTGACGTTGCGCCTGGAGAACGTGACCAGGCTGCCGACCGGGCTGCTGCTGATCGAGGACACCGTGCCGTACGCGCTGGGCGTGCGGCCGCGGTTCGTGCTCGACCGGGTCGAGTCCAAGGGGGTGCGGGAGATCGACTACCGGGTCCGGTCCGACCTGCGGGGCAGGTACACGATCGGGCCGCTGTCGGTGCGCATCGCCGACCCGTTCGGGCTGGTGGAGCTGACGCGGGCGTTCACCATCAGCGACACGCTCGTGGTGACGCCGCAGGTGGTGGCGTTGCCGCACGTACGGCTGTCGGGCGAGTGGACGGGCGGCGGCGACAGCCGCACCCGGAGCGTGGCCGCGGCCGGCGACGACGACGTGGCGCCGCGCGAGTACCGGCAGGGCGACGACCTGCGCCGGGTGCACTGGCGCTCGACCGCCCGGCACGGCGAGCTGATGGTGCGCCGCGAGGAGCAGCAGTGGCAGAGCCGCGGCGCGCTCCTGCTGGACACCCGCAGGCACGCCCACCGCGGCGAGGGCCCGCGCTCCTCCTTCGAGGTGGCGGTCTCGGCCGCGGCCTCGATCGGCGTGCACCTCGCCCACGAGGGCCTGGGCCTGCGGCTGGTCACCGACCAGGGCGCCGAGCACCTGACCGACCAGGGGCTCAGCTACTCGCTGCTGGACACGCTGGCCGTGGTGCGGCACAGCTCGGCCCGCTCGCTGGAGATGGGCATCTCGGCCCTGCGCCAGGGCGGCGGCGACGGCCTGATCGTGGCCGTGCTCGGCGCGCTCGACCCGGAGGAGGCCAGGGAGCTGGCCAGGCTGCGGCACAGCGGCGTCACCGGTGTCGCGGTCCTGCTCGACGCCGGCACCTGGGAGGGCGCCGGCCGGGGCTCGCACGAGAACTTCGACGCCGTGCAGGGCGTCCTGGCCGGTTACGGCTGGCGGATCGTCCGCCTGCCCGCCGGCACCTCCATCGCCTCGGTCTGGCCGGACGCCGCCAACCGCGGCAGGTACGCGCTCAACCCCACGGGAGGTGCGGCATGAGGCTGACGGCCGCCTCGGGTGTGGCCGCGTTCACCGCGGCGATCCTGCTCTATCCGCTCTTCCAGGGCGGCGCCTGGTTCTGGACGTCGCTCGGCGCGGTGCTGGCCGTGATGGCCGCCGGGCTGATCAGCTCGCGCCTGTCGCTGCCCGCCTGGGCCGCGCCGCCGGCCGGGCTGGCCGCGTTATGGATCTTCCTGACCGTGGTCTTCGCCTCCGGCAAGGCGTGGGCGCTGGTGATCCCGACCAAGGAGTCGGTGTGGGAGCTGGGCCGGCTGCTCGGGGCCGGCTGGGCCGACATCCAGCGCTACGCCGCGCCCGTGCCGCCCACGGACGGCATCACGCTGCTGACCGCGGGCGGCGTGGGCGTCATCGCGATCGCCGTGGACCTGCTCGCCGCGCGGCTGCGGCGGGCGGCGCTGGCCGGGCTGCCGCTGCTGGCGCTGGCCACCGTCCCGGCGACGATCCTGGCCGAGCCGATCAGCTGGCCCGCCTTCATCATCGCCGCGCTCGGCTTCGTCAGCCTGCTCATCGCCGACGGGCGCGAGCGGGTGGGCCACTGGGGACGGGCGGTGCTCGTCCGCCGGACCAGGGCGGCGACCGGGCCGCGTCCGGACACCGGCGGGGCCAGGGCCGACACCAGCGGCCTGCGGCTGTCGGGCAAGCGCATCGGGTTTGCCGCCATCGCGCTGGCCGTGCTGCTGCCGGCCGCGCTGCCGGTGATGGAGCCGGTCTCCTTCTTCCAGTTCGGCGTCGGCGGCCGGGGCGGCGGCAAGGGCAACTCGATCAGCATCGCGAGCCCGATCGCCAGCCTGCGGGGGCAGCTCGAACTGCCCGAGCGGCGCGTGGTGCTCACCTACAACAACAACGACAACAAGCCCAGGTACCTGCGGATCTACGCGCTGGACACCTTCGACGGCCAGCAGTTCGGCATGACCGAGCCGAAGGGCTCGCCGGACAACAGGACGGACAACGGCCCGCTGCCGCCGCCTCCCGGCCTGAGCGCGAGCACGAAGGTCAGCAACGTCGTCACCCGGATCCGGATGAGCGACGAGATCGAGCGGCTGCAGTTCCTGCCGCTGCCGTACCCGCCGCGGCAGATCCGGGTGGACGGCGACTGGCGCGCCGACGTGGGCACGCTGATGGTCTTCTCCATCCCCGACGAGGCGGCCGGCCTGGAGTACGAGGTCGCCACCAGTGAGCCGGCCGCCACGCCGGAGCTGCTGGAGTCGCTGGAGGGCGTCCAGCCGAGCGTGGACCGGCGGTACCTGAAGCTGCCGGACAACCTGCCGCCGGAGATCGTCCGGCTGGCGCGTTCGCTGACGGCGCAGACCAACTCCAACTACGAGGCGGCGGTGAAGCTCCAGCAGTTCTTCACCAAGGACGGCGACTTCCGCTACGACCTGCGCACGCAGGGCCACGGCAACTCCGCGCTGCGGGACTTCCTGCTGCGCGACCGCACGGGCTACTGCGAGCAGTTCGCGGCCTCGATGGCGGTGCTGGCCAGGATCGTCGGCATCCCGTCGCGGGTGGCGATCGGCTACACCGGCGGCACGAAGGCCGGCGACAACTGGACGGTCACGACCGGCGACTCGCACTCCTGGCCCGAGCTGTACTTCGAGGGCGTGGGCTGGCTGCCGTTCGAGCCGACGCCGTCCGGGTCGCTGGGGCAGGGCAGCGCGCGGGTGCCGGACTACACGGTCCCGCCGGCACCTTCGACCACGCCGTCCACCTCGCCGAGCAGCGGCGCGACCGAGTCCGGCGCCGACGACCCGATCAACCCCTCCACCCGGCGCAACCCGCGCGAGCTCGACCGTGAGGGCCTGATCGCCACGGGCGGCCTGCCGCCGGACGACTCGATGCCGCTGATCGGCAAGATCGGCATCGGCGCGGGCGCTCTGCTGCTGCTCCTGCTGGTCCCGGCGGCGCTGCGGCTGCTCACCAGGAACCGGCGGGTGCGCGCGCTGGGCTGGAAGGTCTCGCAACCGGCCGACGACCTGACGGCCAGGATCGCGACCGCCCACCACCCGTCGATCGCGGCCGTGTGGGCCGAGCTGGACGACGTGCTGTGCGACTACGGCATGACCCGCGGCGCCAGCGAGACCCCGCGGGCGCTGGCCCGGCGGCTGAGCCAGCAGTACGAGTTCGACGCCGAGTCGGCGGCCGCCATGACGGCCATCGCGACGACGGTCGAGCGGGTGCTGTTCGCCAGGGACCCGGGCACGATCGGGCCCATGAGAAAGGACCTGCGCAAGGTGCGGCAGGCCCTGGCGGCGACGGTGTCGCGGGGAAGGCGGATGCGGGCGGTGCTGCTGCCGCCCTCGACGCTGCGGCGGCTGCGGGCGCTGGGCGAGCGCCTGCTGGACGGCTTCGACCTGCTGGAGAACATCAGGCTGCGGCGGACGGCGGCCCACAAGGGCGCCTGAACCGCCTGTCCAGGACCGAGCGTGCGGTCGCTCCCCTGAAGGGGAACGGCCGCACGTTCGCGTAAGGCGGAGGTTCGGAGCCGGTGAGCAGCGGCGAGGAGGTCAGCGCTCGTCGTGACGACGGCGCCAGCGCTCCTCCATGCGCTCCATGAAGGTGCCCCGGCCGGCGCGCCGGGGCTGCCTGCCCGCGCCGCCCGCGCCCGGGGCCGGCGGCGAGTCGCCGAACCCGTTCATGCGCTTCCAGCTGGACAGACCCCACAGACACGCGGCGAGCATGACCACGAAACCGCCGACGCCGAGCGGGATCTGACTCATGACCACGCCGACCATCATGATCACGACGCCGAGCGCAAAGCCGATGGAGGCTTTGATCAGGCGACGCTTGTAATGGCTGCGCGGGTCACTGATCCTTACGGTGTTGGCCCACTTCGGGTCCTCGGCGTAGAGGGCCTGCTCGATCTGGTCGAGCAAGCGCTGCTCGTGCTCAGAGAGCGGCACGGCGCCTCCCAAGGACAGCCCCAGGACGGGGAAGACGGCAACGGACGACACGGGGTGTCCGAACCTCGCGGTCGGTTATCCCCAGAATACGAGGCTGTAGACGTAGGCGAAAGCAAACGTCCAACGCAGACCAAACCGGAGGTGACGTCATGGCTCCATTGTGGACCATCTCGCACCCCTTCCCCCAAAATCGCGACATCCTTCTCCTACCCGACTGACCGATCAAGTAGGACATGGGCGTCATGTCTCTATTTCATCAAGCTTGCCACGTACCAGCGACGCTGGGAGCACCGCATCGGGGCCAAATCTCCGGATCGCCTTGTCCATCGCCTGTTCGGCCTCGCGCCAGCCGGTCTCGCGCTCGCCCAGACCGAGTTGGTGAGTGGCCTCGCCGGCCGGGCGGAGGTTCTCCATCCGGACCCCGACCAGGCGCAGGCGCACCCGCTGGAGACCGGCGGCCTCGAACAGCTCGCAGGCGGTGGCGTAGATCACCTGGGCGACGTCGGTCGGCTCCCGCAGGGTGCGCGAGCGGGTGATCGTGGTGAAATCGGCCCGGCGCAGCTTCACACTTACCGTTCTGCCCACGTGTCCGCCCTTACGCATCCGGGCCGCCACGCGCTCGGCCAGGCGCAGCAGCTCGCGCCGGATCACCTCGGGATCGTCGACGTCGGCGGCGAAGGTCTCCTCGTTGCCGATGCTCTTGTCGGGCACGTGCGCGGTCACCGGACGCTCGTCGCGCCCCCAGGCCAGCGTCGCCAGGTGGCCGCCGACGGCCTGCCCGAGCTCGCGCTGGAGCGTGCCCAGGGGCACTCTGGCCAGGTCGCCGACGGTGCGGATGCCGAGCCGGACGAGGGACTGCTCGGTGCGCTCCCCCACGCCCCACAACGCCGAGACCGGCAGCGGGTGCAGGAAGTCGACCACCTGCCCTTCGGGCACCACCAGCAGCCCGTCGGGCTTGCACTGCTTGGAGGCCAGCTTTGCCACGAATTTGCTGGAGGCCACCCCGACCGAGCAGGTGATGCCGTAGCGGTCGAGCACCTGCTCCCTGATCATGGCGGCGATCGCCGCGGGCGGGCCGAGCCGCCGCCGGGCGCCGCCGACGTCGAGGAACGCCTCGTCGGAGGCGATCGGCTCGACCAGCGGGGTGATCGAGTGGAAGATCTCCATGACGCCCCTGGAGACCTCGGAGTACTTGCCGTGGCTGGGCGGGATGATCGTGGCCTGCGGGCACAACCGGCGTGCCCTGCTCATCGGCATCGCCGAGTGCACGCCGAACGCCCTGGCCTCGTAGGTGGCGCTGAGCACGACGCCGCGCCCGGCCGGCGAGCCGACGATCACCGGGCGGCCCCGCAGCTCCGGCCGCTCCAGCAGCTCGACGCTGGCGAAGAAGGCGTCCATGTCGACGTGGAGAATCGGGCAGCCGCTGTCATCGACCCCGGTCCGCGGCGCGGGGCCGATGCCTGTGATCTGCTTGCGGGACACGCCTGCGAGTCTATCCGAACAGACGTTCCAGACTAGGGGCGGTGGCCGAGCACGTGCACCTGGGTGGCGACGTCCCGCAGCACGGGGTGGACGGCGGCGGCCTGCTCCAGCGCCGCCAGCGCCTCGGCCGCGCCGGGCTCGCCGTCGACGAGCCGGCTGGGCACCAGGTCGGCGAAGACGCGCACGCCGTGGACCGCGCCGACGGTGAAGCCCGTGGCGGTCAGCAGCTGCGCCAGGGTCTCGGCGGTGAACCGCCGCGGCGTGGGGTCGCGGTCGCCCCACGTGCCGCGCGGGTCGGCCAGCACGGCCCTGGCCTCGTCGAACTGCCCGGCCAGCGCCCGGTGGATCGCGCTGGCCACGGGGTTGGCGGCCAGCACGCTGACGGCGCCACCCGGGCGCAGCAGCCCGGCGACGGCGGCCAGCGCGCCGGTGGGGTCGTCGACGTACTCCAGGACGCTGTGGCACAGGACCAGGTCGGCGCTGTCGCGGTCGAGCAGGTCGCCGAGGTCGGCGGTGTCGCCCTGCAGGCCGCGCACGCCCACGCCCTTCTCCTTGGCCCGGCGCTCCAGCGCGGCCAGCGAGTCGGGGCTGGGGTCGACGACGGTGACGGTGTGGCCGAGCTCGGCCAGCGGCACGGCGAACCCGCCGGTGCCCCCGCCGGCGTCGACGATGTCGAGCCTGGCCCGGCCGACGGCCTCGGCACGCTCGGCCAGCACCGACCGCAACGCGCCCCACACGACGGCGGTGCGCACCGCCGGGGTCTTCGTGGTGACGCCTTCTGCTCGCAACGTCGGCTCGCCTCTCTCTCCTCCGCGGGCGGCCCTCGCCCTGTGCGGACGGGCCCAGCCTACGCGGTACGCGCCGTCGCCCGCAGGCCGGACCCTGACCGTCGAAGGGCGCCGCCATCCTCTCGGGCGACCGCGGCCGCCAGGCGTCGGCCGGCACGCCGTCCTTGTGCGTGAGCCGGGCGAACCACCTGCCGCGCACGGTGGCAGGCAGGGGTGCCGTACGCGGGATTCGCAGCGGTCTCGGGGGCTGCGGTCACGCTGGGACCGATGCTCACCCGGGAAAGCCGGACAAGGCCGGAAAAGGGCGCGTCGCGGCTGGTGACGCGCCACTTCCCCGGACCGGCTCACGGCCCCGCGGCAGGCCGGGGACCGCACCGGAAGGCCGCGCGCCGGCGCGCCTTCCGCCGCCTCTTCGCGAGCCGTACGGACCGTCTGAGTGGAACGTACCCCGAAACGGCCTTCGCGGCCTTTGTCTAAAGGGTGAGGCTTGGCTTGAGTTGCTTGAACCGGGCCAGCAGGCCGTTGATGAACTGCGGCGACTCGTCGGTCGACAGCTCGCCCGCCAGGTGCACCCACTCGCTGATGACCACGCCCTCCGGCACGTCGGGCATCCACAGCAGCTCGTACGTGCCCCCGCGCAGCAGGTTGCGGTCGACCGCGGGCATGCGGTCGAGCGTCCAGCCCTCGGAGTAGGTGGTGATCAGCTCGTCGATGCGGGCATGGTGGCGGGCGACGCCCTCGACGATGGCCGAGGTGTACTCGTTGACCGGCGGCTCCTGCCGCTCGACGCGCTCGGCGAGGATCTTCAGCGGATCCTCCGAGCGCAGCTCGGCCTCGAAGAGGATGTCAAGGGCGCGCCTGCGTGCTTTGCCGCGTGCAGACACCTCAGGCCCGGCCGAGGTATTCGCCGCTACGGGTGTCGACCTTGACCTTCTCGCCGGTGGTGATGAACAGCGGCACCTTGATCTCGGCGCCGGTCTCCAGCGTGGCCGGCTTGGTGCCGCCGGTGGAGCGGTCGCCCTGCAGGCCGGGCTCGGTGTTGGAGATCAGCAGCTCGACGGCGGCGGGCAGGTCGACGTAGAGCGCCGAACCCTCGTTGAAGGCGATCGTGGCGAGGGTGTTCTCCAGCATGTAGTTGGCGGCGGTGCCGACGGTGCGGGCGGGCACGTTGACCATGTCGTAGGTCTCGGTGTCCATGAAGACGAAGTCGTCGCCGTCCTTGTAGGAGTACTGCATCTCGCGCTTGTCGACATTGGCCACGTCGACCTTCACGCCGGCGTTGAAGGTCTTGTCGACGACCTTGCCGGAGAGGACGTTCTTGAGCTTGGTGCGCACGAACGCGCCGCCCTTGCCCGGCTTGACGTGCTGGAACTCGACAACGCTCCAGAGCTCACCGCCCTCGAGCTTCAGCACCATGCCGTTCTTGAGGTCGTTGGTCGTCGCCACTCGTTCTCTCCCGCGTGTGGCCGCTCTAAAGGACGAGCAGCTCCTTGGTGGTCTTGGTGAAAAGTTCCGGCCCGCCCTCACGGGTCACGAGGGTGTCCTCGATGCGAACCCCGCCCCGCTCGGGGAGGTAGATCCCAGGCTCGACGGTGATCGGAACTCGATCCTCTAGTCTACCGGTCCTGGAGGGGCCCAGGAACGGGTCCTCGTGGATCTCCAGGCCGACGCCGTGGCCCAGGCCGTGCCGGAAGTGCTCGCCGTGGCCCGCCGCCTCGATCAGGCCGCGGGCGGCCGCGTCGACGTCCTTTGCCAGGGCTCCCGGGGTCAGGGCGTGCCGGCCGGCTCGCTGGGCGCGCCTGACCAGGTCGTACAGGTCGCGCTGCCAGGCGGCGGGCGCGCCCAGGCAGACCGTCCTGGTCATGTCGGCGTGGTAGCCGTGGTAGCGGGCGCCGAAGTCCATCGTGACCAGGTCGCCGGCGCGCAGCTCGCGGTCGGTGGGGGCATGGTGCGGGATCGCGCCGTGCTCGCCGGCGGCGACGATCGTGTCGAACGCCGGCTTGTCGGCGCCCAGCTCGGTCATGCGGTTGTCGAGAAGGCGGGCCAGGGCGCGCTCGGTGAGGCCCGGCGCGATCATCGGGAGCACGTCGGCGAAGGCCTGGTCGGTCAGGGCGCAGGCGGTGCGGATGAGCTCCAGCTCCGCCTCGTCCTTGACCGCGCGCAGCTCCTCGACCAGCGGGCCGAGCGGCACCAGGCCCCCGCCCTTGCCGTCGCCCTCCTTCAGGCCCGCCTCCAGGCGGCGGAAGGTCGCCACGGTCATGGCGGCGGCCTCGATGCCCACGCCCGGCGCGGCCAGCCGGCCGGCCACGTCGGGCGCCTCGACCGCGGGCACGTCGAGGGCGCGCGTCTTGTCGATGTAGCGGTTGTCGGTCGCCAGCAGCGCCGAGCCGTCCGCCCTGACCAGGACGGCCGCGTTCGAGCTGACCAGCCCGGTGAGGTAGCGGACGTTGACGGGGGAGGTGACGAGGAGCGCGGGGACCTCGTGGGCGGGCAGCGCCGCGGCCAGGCGTGCCCGGCGCGCCGCGTGGTCGATGGTCATCCCGCCAATGTACGCGCGCCCCGGCCCTCCCCCACCCGGTCAGGATCGGGGGAAAGCACGGGCCTCCCGTCCGTCACGGTCAGGAGAGGGGAAACCGTCCCGTCACGGTCAGGAGAGGGCGAAGTCGTCCAGGAAGGAGGCGAGCGGGCCCGACAGGGGGACGTCGCCCTTCACCTGGGCCTTGCGCAGGTCACGGTAGACGCCGGCGATCTGGCCGCGGGCGGGCTCGAAGTGGCCGTCCTGGAGCTTCTCGGCGGCCTTCCTGAGCTTGTCGTGGACCTTCTCGGCGACGTGGGGGTTGATGTCGCCGATGTCCTCCTGGGCCGTCACCGCCTCGTCGAACTTCACCAGCCAGTGGTCCCAGCCGCCCGCCGGGGTCTGCCGGGGGCCGAGGGTCGCCTTGGGGCCGACGGTCTGGACCAGGCTGGTGGCGGTGTCGCCCGGGGTGAGGTCGGTGGGCTCGGCTTCGGGCGGCTCGGAGGTCGGGCCGGCGGTCAGCGTGACGTCCGGCGACAGGACGGGCGTGGGGGGCGCGCTCGCGCTCGGCTCGGCCACCGGCGTCTCCTTGCGCGAGCCCGCCCACACCACCATGGCGACGGCCACCACGGCGATGACGGCGACGGCGATCCCCATCTGGACCAGCAGCTTGTTGCCGGTACGCGGCGGCGCCTGGTCCAGCCCGGCGGACTCGTAGACGGCGGTGTCGCCGGCCCGCGGGACGCCGTTGAAGTCGTAGACCCGCGTGTCGCCCGGCCGGCCCGCCGCGGCTCCGGCGAGGTTCGGGGCGGTGTTCACGCCGGTGTTCGCGCCGGTGTTCGCGCCGGTGTTCGCGCCGGTGTTCGCGCCGGTGTTCGGGGCCGCTCCCGGGGCCGCGCCGGGCCGGGCGATGGCGGCCAGGGCCCGGCGGACGGGCTCGCCGCCCGAGGGCCGCCTGGCGGGGTCGGGCGCGAGCATCGCGAGGACGAGCCGGTCCAGCTCGGCGGGGATCTCGGGCCGGATCGCACTGGGCGGGACGATCCCCTGCCCGGCACCCCCGGGGGTCCCGGTTCCGGATGCCGGGGTTCCTGGGGCCGGGGTTCCTGGGTCCGGAGTTCCTGGGGCCGGAGTTCCCTGGGCCGGAGTTCCGGGGGCCGCGGTTCCCGGGGCGGCGGGCGGGGACGGCGGGGTGGCGCGCATGCCGGTCACCGGCAGGTCAGGGGTGGCGGCGGGCGGGCGGCCGCACAGGAGCTCGTAGCAGACGGCGCCGAGGGCGTACAGGTCGGCGGCGGCCGTGGCGGGACGGCCGGAGGCGCGCTCAGGGGCCAGGTAGCGGCGTTCGGCCTGGGACGGCTCCTCGTCCGGCAGCCCGAACCCGACGACCTTCAGCACGCCGCTGGCCGCCCGCCGGAAACTGCCGGAGTCGATCTGCCCGTGGAACACCCCGGCGCGGTGCGCGGCGTCCAGCCCCGCGGCCGCCTGCCCGACCAGGTCGCACACCTCGACGATCGGCATGGGTCCCTCGGCCGCCAGGTCCTCCCCCACGCTGGTCCCGGTGAGGAACTCGGTCACCAGGAAGGGGGCGCCCTCCTGGTCGCCCACGTCGAGGACCATGGCCACGTTGGGGTGGATCACCCTGGCCACCGCCTGCGCGTGCTGCTTCAGCGCCTCCCGGGCGGCCTCGCCGGCCGCGCCCGCGCCCAGGATCTTCACGGCCACGACCCAGTCGGCGCGGGTGTCGTAGGCCCGCCACACCTCACCCATCGGACCGCTGCCGATGAGCTCGTCAAGCCGGTACCGGTCGGCGACCATCGAAGGCGTAGCGTCGGACATATCCCCGCCAAAAACTCGAAAAGTGGGCTATTTCCGACCCACCATAGGGCCCTCCAGCCCCTCCCCGCCCCATGATCCACACTTCGCACCCCCCACCACACCGCGCCTGCCGCCCCTCGACATAACGACTTTCGTTATTTACGATTATCGTTATGCCCATGAAGTGGATCAACCGGCTCGAGGTCCTGTTGAGCATCGGCCTCGTCCTCGGCTGCCTCGGCGCGCTCACCGCCCTGGGCGCCACCGTCCTGATCGCCGTGTTCGGCACGGCCAACGGCATCGGCGTGCCGCTGCACGTCTCCGGCGTGACGCCGCCCGTGACCCCCGTCCCGGGGGTGGAGATCGTCGGCGCCACGGCCGACGTGACACTCCGCCCCGTGGGGCCCTCGCCCGCGGCGGCGCTGCTCTACCTCCTGCTGTGGGCGCCGCCCACGGCGACCGGGCTGCTCGCGCTGTACACCGTGGTCCGCGCGTTGCGCAGGGCGCGGTCGGGCGACCGGGCGCTGTTCTCCGCCGTCACGGCCGGGCACCTGCGGCGGCTGGGCTGGATCCTGATCGCCGGTTCGCTCGTGTCGGCCGCGCTCGGCACGGCGGCGCAGGCCATACTGTCCGGCATGCTGCTGACGACCGGTCCGGCGTTCGTCCCGGCGCCGGGCGTGCCGCTCGCGGGCCTCGTGGCGGGGCTGTGCGCGCTCGGGGTGTCGGAGATCGTCCGCCGGGGCGTGGCCCTGCTCGACGAGGTCGAGGCCACGATCTGATGCCCGCAGGCACCATCCGGGTACGCCTGGACGAACTGCTCGCCCAGCGCGGCATGACGCTCACCGAGCTGTCGCACAAGGTCGAGATCACCGTCGTGAACCTGTCGATACTCAAGAACGGCCACGCCAAGGCCATCCGCTTCTCCACGCTGACCCGGCTGTGCGAGGCCCTGGACTGTCAGCCCGGCGACCTGCTCACCTACGACTGAGGGCGGGTGGCCGTACGGCCACCCGCCCTCAGGAGAACTCCGGTCAGGCCGTCGCGGGCTCCGGCGCGCGCGGCGTGCGGGCGGCCGAGGCCGGGGCGTCGTCGAGCGGCTGCGGCGGCGCGTTGAAGACCGCCTCGTCCAGGCGGCCCTCCGAGCGGGCCACCAGGACCGGGACGACCATCTGGCCGGCCACGTTGGTCGCGGTGCGGATCATGTCGAGGATCGGGTCGATCGCCAGCAGCAGGCCGACGCCTTCGAGCGGCAGGCCCAGCGTGCTCAGCGTGAGCGTCAGCATGACGATCGCGCCGGTCAGACCGGCGGTGGCGGCCGAGCCGACGACCGAGACGAACGCGATCAGCAGGTAGTCCCCCACCCCGAGGTGCACGCCGAACACCTGCGCGACGAAGATCGCGGCCAGCGCCGGGTAGACCGAGGCGCAGCCGTCCATCTTGGTGGTGGCGCCGAAGGGCACCGCGAAGGAGGCGTAGTCACGGTCGACGCCGTTGCGCTCGACGGTGACGCGCTGGGTCAGGGGCAGCGTGCCGACCGAAGAGCGGGAGACGAAGGCCAGCTCGATGGCGGGCCAGGCGTTGCGGAAGAACGTGATCGGGTTGACCTTGCCCCAGACCGCGAGCAGCGTCGGGTAGACGGCCAGCAGGACGATGAAGCAGCCGACGTACACGCCGACGCTGAACTTGGCCAGCGGGGCCAGCAGGTCCCAGCCGTACGTGGAGACGGCCTTGCCGATGAGGCCGGCGGTGCCGATCGGGGCCAGGCGGATGACCCACCACAGGGCCTTCTGCACCAGTTCGAGCACCGAACGGCTGAGGTTGAGGAACGGCTCGGCCTTCTCGCCCACCGCCAGGGCCGCCGCGCCGAGGACGACACCCAGGAAGACGATCTGGAGGACGTTCACCTCGGTGAAGGCCGTGACGATGTTGGTGGGCAGGATGCCGGTGACGAAGTCGAGCCAGGTGCCGGCGCCCTCGGTGTCGACGGCCTTGGCCGCGCCGGTGTCGAGGGTGACGCCCTGGCCCGGGTTGATGATCAGGCCGAGCGCGATCGCGAAGGCCACCGAGACGAACGCGGTGATCAGGAACCACAGCAGGGTCTTGGAGGCCAGGCGGGCGGCGCCGTTGACGTTGCGCAGGTTGGCCACGCTGACCAGCACGGCGGTGAACACCAGCGGCGGCACGGCGAGCTTGAGCAACTGGACGAAGATCTTGCCGACCTGGGTCAGCGTCTCGGCCAGCCAGGCCACGTCCCAGATCTTGGCGACGAACCCCAGGGCGACGCCGACCACGAGGCCGAGCAGCAGCTGAAGGGAGAAGGTGAATCTCTTCACGGGAGGAAGGCTCCGGAAGTCAGGCATGCCGCGGCGAAGGGGGCATGCGGGTGAGGAAGGGGGGAGTCTGGGGGACGCGCCGATCAGCGACAGAGGGATCCGTGCAGACGGCACAGATCCACGTGCAGACGCTCGACGAGCCGCACGATGACCACAGAGAACCTCACGAGGACGTACAACACCATCCCAAACGGGGCATATTCCCGCTCGGCATTGTGACGTGCGTCACACCCCTTCCGGAGCCCGCCCGATCAGGCGGCCAGCTCCTTGACCTTCTCCAGCAGGCGGACGCGCTCCTCGTGGGTACGGCCGAGCGGCGCGACGTTGAGCGTCGTCACCCCCGACTCCTTCAGCGCCGCGATCCGGTCGCGGACGAAGCCCTCGCTGCCGATCAGCGACATGTTCTCCAGCAGCTCGGCGGGCACCAGCGCGGCGGCCTCGTCCTTCTTGCCCTCCAGGTAGAGGTCCTGGATCTGCTCGGCCTCCTTCTCGTAGCCGTAGCGCCGGGCCAGGTCGTTGTAGAAGTTCTTGCCCTTGGCGCCCATGCCGCCGATGTACAGGGCGGCCATCGCCCGGCCGAAGTCGCGCAGCCCGGCCACGTCGTCGCCGATGGCCAGCGCCGCCTGGGCGATCACGTCGAGCTCCCCCAGCTCGGGGTCGCGCTTCGCGCGGCCGGCGGCCAGCGCCGGGCCCCACACGTCGGCGGCCTTCTCCGGGTAGTAGAAGATCGGCTCCCAGCCCTCGGCCAGCTCGGCGGTCATCTCCACGTTCTTGGGGCCGATGGCGGCGACGACGATCGGGATGCGCGGGCGCACCGGGTGGTTGATGATCTTCAGCGGCTTGCCCAGGCCGGTGCCCTCACCGGCGGGCAGCGGCACCTGGTAGTTGCGGCCCGCGTGCTCCAGCCGCTCGCGCCGCCACACCTTGCGGCAGATCTCGATGACCTCCCGGGTACGCCCGATCGGCGCGGTGTACGGCACCCCGTGGAAGCCCTCGATGACCTGCGGCCCCGACGTCCCGATGCCCAGCGTGAAGCGCCCGTCGGAGACGAAGTCCATGCCCGCGGCGGTCATGGCCAGCAACGTCGGCGTACGGGAGTAGATCGGCAGGATGCCCGAGGCGATCTGCACCCGCTCGGTCTTCGCCGCGATGTACCCCATCTGGCTGACGGCGTCGAAGCTGTACGCCTCGGCCACGAAGACGATGTCGAGGCCCGCCTTCTCGTAGTCGGCCAGCTCGGCGACCGTCTCCTTGAAACCGCCCGAGTAGTTGAGTGCCATACCGATGCGCATGCCGGGCTCCCGATGAACCGAATGTTGTTCCGTTGCGACGTCAACAGGTTAGCGTGTCGGCGTGTCGCGCGGCGAAGCACTAGCCTGGTTCGGGTGCTGAGCCGGGTCGTCGTCATCGCCTCCGCAGTGGTCGCCCTGGCCCTGGCGGGTCATTCGCTCATCCCGTCGCTCGGCGGATTCACGCCCGTCCTGGAGAGCCTGCTGCCCTGGATGGGGCTGGCGGTGCCGCTGCTGCTGCTCCTCGCCCTGCTGGCGCGGTCCAGGGCGGCCGCGCTCGCGGCGCTGGCGCCCGGCCTGGTGTGGGCGGCGATGTTCGGCTCCACGCTGCTGGCCGCGCCGCCCGGCGGCCCCAGCGACCTGGCCGTCGGCACGGTCAACGTCGGCGTGCGCAACAGCGCCTCCGGCGAGGCGGTCAAGGCCATCGCCGAAGGGCTCGACCTGCTGGCCGCCCAGGAGCTGACCCCGGGCGGGCCCGCGGCCAAGCAGCTCAACAAGCTGTTCCGCTACCACTACCCGGTCAGCACGGTCGGCCTGTGGAGCCGCTACCCGATCAGCGAGACCCGCCCGCTCGACGTCGGCATGGGCTGGCCGCGGGCGCTGCGCGCGGTGGTGAGCACCCCCAAGGGCAAGGTCACCGTCTACGTCATGCACCTGGCCTCGGCCAGGCCCGGTCACACCGCCTCCCGCGACGCCTCTCTGGCCCACGCCCGCCGGCTCGTCGACGCCGACCCCAGCAAGCGCGTCCTGCTGCTCGGCGACCTCAACACCGCCACCACCGACCGCGGCATGCGCGGCCTGACCCCGCCGCTGACCGACGCCCAGAGCGTGGCCGGCGACGGGTTCGGCTTCACCTGGCCGGCCGAGTTCCCGATCACCCGGCCCGACCACATCCTGTTCAGGGGCATGACGGCGACCAAGGCGGGGGTGGCCCCGGCGACCGGCAGCGACCACCGCGCGGCGATCGCCTCCCTGCGCTTCTAACCGCTTCCAACCGCCTTCCAGCGGCCTTCCAGCAGTTCCCGGTGCGCCTCCAGCGGCTTTCCAGCAGTTCCCGGTGCGCCTCCAGCGGCTTTCCAGCAGTTCCCGGTGCGGCTCTAGCGGCCTTCCAGCAGCTCCAGGTCCTGTGGCGTGTCGATGTCGGCCGGGTCGCCGTGCTCGTCGCAGGCGACCTCGGTGACCAGCCCGGGATGCGCCTTCATGAACGCCCGCGCCCCCACGTCGCCCACCGCCAGCTCCGCCACCCCGGCGAAGTGCTCGCGCGCGATCAGCACCGGGTTCGCCCGCCGTCCGCCGTAGGTGGCCACCGCCAGCCCGGCCCCCGACGCGGCCAGCGCCCGCACCGCGCCCGCCCGGACGAGGGGCTGGTCCACCAGCGCGACCACCACGGCCGTCGCCTCCAGCGGCAGGGCGGCCAGCCCGGCCCGCAGCGAGGAGCCCATGCCGGTGCGCCAGTCCGGGTTGCGCACGGTGACCGCCCCGCGCAGCTGCACGGTCGCCGCGCCGAGCACGACCACCACCGGATGGCAGCCGCCCTCCTCCAGCAGCCGCACCCCGCGGTCGACCAGCCGTTCGCCGCCGAACTTCACGAGCGCCTTGGGCGTGCCCAGCCGGGCGCCCTCCCCCGCGGCGAGCAGCAGCCCGGCGATCACGCCGGCTCCCCGTGGATGCGGCCGCCCGTCTGCGACAGGGGCCGGCCCGAGCCGCCCCACCGGAGCTGGATCAGCTCGGCGGCGATCGACACGGCGGTCTCCTCCGGCGTGCGGGCGCCCAGGTCGAGGCCGATGGGCGATCTCAGCCGGGCCAGCTCGGCCTCGGTGAGCCCGGACTCTCGCAGGCGGGCCAGCCGGTCCTCGTGCGTACGGCGCGAGCCCATGGCCCCGATGTAGCCCGCCTCGGTCCGCAGCGCCACCTCCAGGAGCGGCACGTCGAACTTGGGGTCGTGGGTCAGCACGCAGATCACCGTGCGCTCGTCCACCTGGACCGAGGCCAGGTAGTCGTGCGGCCACTTGACCACCACCTCGTCGGCCTCGGGGAACCGCTTGGCGGTGGCGAAGACCGGCCGGGCGTCGCAGACCGTGACGTGGTAGCCGAGGAACTTGCCCACCTTGGCGACGGCCGCGGCGAAGTCGATCGCGCCGAAGACCAGCATGCGCGGCGGCGGCGCGAACGACTGGACGAACACCGACAGGTCGTCCAGGCGCCGCTCGCCGTGCCCGCCGTAGTGCCTGATGCCGGTCAGGCCCTGGGCGAGCATGCCGCGGGCGTCGTCGTCCACGGCCTCGTCGAGGCGGTCCAGGCCCAGGGTGCCCGACGAGCGGCCGGGCCAGACGATCCGGCGGGCGCCGATCGGGCCGGGGCCGGCGACGATGGTGGCGACCGCGACCGGCTGGTGCGCCTCGACCGCGGCGAAGATCTCGCCCAGCTCGGGGAAGGTCTCGATGGAGACCGGCTCGACCAGGATGTCGATGATGCCGCCGCAGGTCAGCCCGACGGCGAAGGCGTCGTCGTCGCTGACGCCGTACCGCTGCAGGACGGGGGCGTCGGCCTCGGAGGCCAGCTCGAAGACCGCCCCCTCGACGCACCCGCCCGAGACGCTGCCCACCACCTCGTCGCCGCGCACCGCCATCGCCGCGCCCGGCGGGCGTGGCGCGCTGCTGAACGTGCTCACCACGGTCGCCAGCCCGAACCTGAGCCCCGACCTCCACCACCGCATGATCTCCGGGAGCACGTCACGCATGGGCGAGCCTTTCGCTGAGTTCCTCGTAGGCGGCCAGGCTGTGCCCGGCCACCAGGTCGTCCAGATGCGGCAGGGCGGCCCGCATGCCTCCGGTCAGCGGCTGGTAATCCTCATATCCCTTGTGCGGATTGACCCAGATGAGCCGGTACGCCTGCCGGGCCAGCCTGGCGAGCTGGGCGCCCAGGAGCGCGGGGTCACCGCGTTCCCAGCCGTCGGAGGCGATGACCACGATCGCCCCCCGGGCGCTGTGACGGATCAGGTACTCCTTGAACTCCTCTCCGAGCCGGGTGCCGCCGCTCCAGTCGGGGATGACCGCCGACGCCGCGTTCAGCGCCGTGCCGGGGTCGCGGTGGCGCAGCTCGGCGGTGACCTCGGTGAGCCGGGTGCCGACCGAGTAGACCCTCGTGGCCCGCGGCTCGGTCCTGACCAGCGCGTGGGCGAACCGCAACAGGGTCTCGGCGTAGGGGGCCATCGACCCGCTGACGTCCACGAACAGCACCACCTGCCGGGGCCTGGTCGTGTGCCGGCGCCGCCGGAGCCGGGCCACCTCGCCGTTGCGCAGCGCCTCGCGCACGGTGCGGCGCTGGTCCAGCCTGCCCCGGTGGGCCCGCTCGAAACGGCGCGAGCGGCGCGCGGCCCGGCCGCGGCCGAGCAGGGCCAGCATGCGGTGCACCTCGGCGCGTTCCGCCTCGGTGAGCCGGGCGACGTCCCGGTGCCGCAGCACCTCGGCGCGGCTGGCCGTGGCCGGGGCGGCGGCGTCCTCGCCCGCGCCCGCCTCGTCGCCGTCGCCGGCCGCCAGGTGCCGGGTGACGCTGGTCGTCGCGGTACGGGCCGCCGCCGCCCGCCGTCCGCCGAACCAGGCGGCGAAGCAGCGGTCGTAGCGGGGCAGGTCGTCGGGGGTGGCGCACAGGGTGAGCCGGCCGGCCCAGTAGAACGCCTCCCGGTCCCCGGCGTCGAGGTGGCCGAGGGCCTGCAGCAGGCTCCGCGTCCGCTCGTGGTCGGCGTCCACGCCCGCCGCGCGCAACGTCCTGACGAAGCCCGTCACGGTCCGGACCAGCTCATCCACCGGACAGCAGCCCGTCGGCCAGGACGGCGGCGACGTCCTCGCGGTACTTCAGCGCGGCGCCCAGCGTGGCCGCGGCCAGGTCGGGATCGAGCTCCCTGGCCCCGAGCGTCAGCAGCGCCTCGGTCCAGTCGAGCGTCTCGGCCACGCCCGGCGGCTTGACCAGGTCCGCCTGCCGCAGCCGTTCGGCCGCCCGCGCCACCTGCAGGGCCAGCTCCTCGGTGCAGCCGGGCAGGCGGCGCAGCAGGATCGCGACCTCGCGGTCGAAGCTCGGGTGCTCCAGCCAGTGGTAGAGGCAGCGCCGCTTGAGCGCGTCGTGCACCTCGCGGGTGCGGTTGGAGGTGACCACGACGACCGGCGGCGTCGCGGCCCTGATCGTGCCCAGCTCGGGGATGGAGACGGTGAAGTCGGAGAGCACTTCGAGCAGGAACGCCTCGAACTCGTCGTCGGCCCGGTCGATCTCGTCCACCAGCAGCACGCTCGGCTGGGTCTCCACGGCCTTCAGCAGGGGACGGGCGATCAGGAAGCGGCGGTCGTAGATCTCCCCCTCCAGCCGGGCGGCGTCGGTGATCCCGGCGGCCTCGGCGGCCTTGAGGTGGAGGAGCTGGCGGGCGAAGTCCCAGTCGTACAGGGCCTGGGACGCGTCGAGGCCCTCGTAGCACTGCAGCCGGATCAGCGGGGCCCTGAGCATCGTCGCGAGGGTCTTGGCCAGCTCGGTCTTGCCGACGCCCGCCTCTCCCTCCAGGAACAGCGGCCGCCCCATCCGCAGCGCCAGGAAGGCGGCCGTGGCCAGCCCCCGGTCGGCCAGGTAGTCGTGCCGGTCGAGCAGCTCGGTGAGCTTGTCCGGCGACTCGATGTCCATTGCCCTGATTGTCCGCCGCAGCACGCCTTCAGGCTACGTCGCAACCCCGGCCCGGCGATATCGGCTCGCCCTCATCATCGGGTTTCAGTCGCCGGACTTCCTCGGGTTTCAGTCGCCGGACTCGGCCGCCTCGCCGCGTTCGCGGATCAGCGCGGCCAGCTCGGCCGTGGCCCGGCGGGCGCGGGCCTTCTCCGAGCCCTGGATGCCCATGGCGCCGATCGTCCGGCCGTCGGAGAAGTCGATCTTCGGCCACGGGTCGCCCACCAGGAGGGTCACGTCGATGACCTCGGGCCAGGTGTAGCGGTGGACGCGCAGGGCGTTGACGACGGTCAGGCCCTGCTCGTCGGCCTCCACCCGGACCCGGCCCAGCAGGTGGAGCACATACGCCACCGCCAGGCCGAAGCCCACGATCGCCACCCGGTCGGGCAGCTTGAACGGGTCGGCGATGAAGATCGCCATGAGGACCGCCCCTGCCACCACCACCAGGGCGAAGGCGTAGGGCACGACCCGGCCCCGGCGGGGACGCCAGGTCACGGGCAGGGGCGGCGGGGTCACGGGCTCGGGCACGAGGGAAACCTACCGCAGGTCAGTGGAGGTCCCTCAGGAGGAGGGCGGTCTCCAGGGCGGCCAGGGCCGACTCGTAGCCCTTGTCCTCCTTGCTGCCGGGCAGCCCGGAGCGGTCGAGCGCCTGGTCCATCGTCTCGCAGGTGAGCACGCCGTTGCCGACGGGCGTCTCCTCGTCGAGCGAGACGCGGGTCAGCCCGCTGGTGACCGAGTCGCAGACGTAGTCGAAATGGGCGGTCTCGCCCTTGATGACCGCGCCGAGGGCGACCACCGCGTCACAACGCCGGGCCAGGGCCTGGGCCACGACGGGGATCTCCAGCGAGCCGGGCACGCGGACCACGGTCGCGGTGGCGCCGCTGTCGTCGCACGCCTGCACGGCCCGCGCCACGAGCTGGTCGGTGATCTTGGCGTGCCAGCTCGCCGCCACCACGCCCACGACCAGGCCCGCCGCGTCCACCACGGCCACTCCGGGACGGCCTTCGCCACTCATGACGCCTCCGAGATCTCGTGCGGGACGCTGGAGGAGATGTCGTGGCCGAGCCGGTCGCGCTTGGCCTCCAGGTACCGCTCGTTGTGCGGGTTCAGGGCCACGGGCATGGGCTCGCGGCCGAGCACCTTGATGCCGTAGCCGTCCATGCCCTTGAGCTTGGCCGGGTTGTTGGTGAGCAGCCGCACCGAGCGCACGCCGAGGTCGGCCAGGATCTGCCCGGCGTTGGAGAACTCGCGGGCGTCCACCGGCAGCCCCAGCTCGACGTTGGCGTCGACGGTGTCGCTGCCGTTGTCCTGGAGGCTGTAGGCCTTGAGCTTGGCCAGCAGGCCGATGCCCCGGCCCTCGTGGCCGCGCAGGTAGACGACGACGCCGCGGCCCTCCTGCGCGATGGCGCCCATGGCGTGGTCGAGCTGCACGCCGCAGTCGCAGCGCAGCGAGCCGAACACGTCGCCGGTCAGGCACTCGGAATGGGCCCTGACCAGGATGTTCTCGCCGCCGCCGAGGTCGCCGTAGACGAGCGCGACGTGCTCGCCGCCGTCGAGGGCGCTGGAGTAGCCGTAGGCCCGCCACATGCCGTACGCGTTGGGCAGGCGGGTCTCGGCGACCCTGGTGACCATGCTCTCGGCGCGGCGGCGGTGGTCGACGAGCTGCTCGATGGAGACCAGCGCCAGGTCGTGCTCGTCGGCGAAGCGGCGCAGCTCGGGCAGCCTGGCCATGGTGCCGTCGTCGTTGACCACCTCGGCCAGCGCGCCGGCGGCCGACAGCCCGGCGAGCCTGGCCAGGTCGACGGCCGCCTCGGTGTGGCCGCGCCGGGCCAGCACGCCGCCCTCGCGGTAGCGCAGCGGGAAGATGTGGCCGGGCCGGACCAGCTCGTTGGGCTCGGTGGCCGAGTCGGCGAGGGTGCGGATGGTCCTGGCGCGGTCGGCGGCGGAGATGCCGGTGGTGACGCCGTCCCGGGCGTCGACGGTGATCGTGTACGCCGTGCGCATGCGCTCGCGGTTCTGGGACACCATGAGCGGCAGCCCGAGCCGGTCGAGCTCCTTGCCGTCCATGGCCACGCAGATCATGCCGCTGGTGTGCCGGATCAGGAACGTGCACAGCTCCGGCGTGGCCTTCTGGGCGGCGAAGATCAGGTCGCCCTCGTTCTCGCGGTTCTCGTCGTCGACGACCACGACGGGACGGCCGTTGCGGATGTCCTCGATCGCCCGTTCGATCGGGTCGAGCTTGAACTCGCTCATGCCACTGCCACCACTTCCGGACGGGCGGCGCGGTACTCGCGCAGCCACTTGGCGAAGCCCGTGAGGACCATGACGAAGAACACGGCGTAGACGGCGCCGGAGACGTAGAGGCCGGAGTTGAACGCCACCGGCACGCCCACCAGGTCGACCAGCACCCAGACGATCCAGAAGTCGACCAGCGCCCGGCCCTGCGCCCAGGTGGCGACCGCGCCGCCGACGAAGATGTAGGCGTCGGAGGCCACGACGGCCACCGGCGCGCCCGGGTACCACGACAGGTCGAACGCCTTGAACAGGACGGTCACCACCGCGGTGCCCACGGCCAGCGCCGCCAGCATCCGCCACCGCTCGCCGCCCGTGGCCGGCCGGACGGACAGGGCGTGCTCCTGGGTGCCCTGCCGCCACTTCCACCACCCGTAAACCGCCAGCACGGCGAACAGGGCCTGCTTGAGCGCGTTGCCGGTGACGTGCGCGCTGATCGAGGCGAGGAACAGCAGCACCGAACCGGTGAACTGCACCGGCCAGGTCCACATGGACTTGCGCATCGCGAACGCCACCGTGGCCAGGGCGAACACGTTGCCGGCCAGGTCGGTCCACTTCACCGGCAGACCGAAGATGTCAATCGATGCGTCCACCCAGCTCATCGGGCGCCCACCAGCCTCTCCACATACTTGGCGATCACGTCGACCTCAAGGTTCACCACGTCGCCGACCTGGCGGTCGCCCATGGTGGTCAGCTTCAGCGTGGTCGGGATGAGGCTCACGCCGAAGCTGTCGTCGTCAACCGTCGTGACGGTCAGGCTGATTCCGTCGATGGCGATCGAGCCCTTCTCGGCCACGTACCGGCTGAGCGGGCCGGGCAGGGAGAAGCGCAGGTCGTCCCAGTTCTCGCCGGGGGCGCGGGACAGCAGGCGGGCGGTGCCGTCGACGTGGCCCTGGACGATGTGGCCGCCGAGGCGCTGGTCGGCGCGCACGGACCGTTCGAGGTTGACCGCCGAGCCCGCCGTGAGGCCGCCGAGCGAGCTGCGGTCCAGCGACTCCCTGATGACGTCGACGGTGAACACGTCGTCCTCGACCTCGACGACCGTCAGGCAGACGCCGTTGACGGCGATCGAGTCCCCGTGGGCGGCGTCGGAGGTGACGAGCGGGCCGCGTACGGACAGCAGAGCGCCGCCGCCGGCCGGCTCGATGGCGACGACTTCGCCCTTCTCCTCGATGATTCCGGTGAACATCACTTCTCCCTGCCTTGATGCGGAGCGGGCCGCGCGGTCAGCCGCAGATCCGGCCCGATGGGGGAAAACTCGTCGAAGGTGAGGCGGTGGGCGCCGCTGATCGTGCCGACGCCCGCCGGGCCGAGCGCGGCCCTGCCCTCGCCGAGGAGGGCGGGGGCGAGGTAGGCGATCACTCGGTCGATGAGGCCCTGCCGCAGGAACGCGCCGGCGAGGGTGGGGCCGCCTTCCAGGAACACGCCGACCACCTCGCGGGCGGCCAGCTCGCGCAGGAGGGCGTGCAGGTCGAGGCCGCCTTCCGGGTGCCGGGGCAGGCGCAGCAGGCCGGCCTTGAGTTCGGTCACGGCGTCGTCGGCGACGGCGACCAGCGTGGGGGCCTCGTCGTCGAGGACGCGGGCCGCGGGCGGCGTCCTGCCCTCGGTGTCCACGACGACCCGCAGCGGCGGGCGGGCGCCCAGCGGCCGCCCGGCCAGCGGCGGGCTGCCGGCCAGCAGCGCCCCCGCGTCGCCCTCCCGCGCGTGCGCCCCGGCGTTCTCCGGGAGGCGGACGGTGAGGTGGGGGTCGTCGGCCAGCACGGTGCCGATCCCGGCCACGATCGCGTCGCAGGCGGCGCGCAGCCGGTGCACGTCGGCCCGCGCCTGCTGCGAGGTGATCCACTGGCTGGTGCCGTCGGCGGCGGCCGACCTGCCGTCGAGGGTCGCGGCGAACTTCCAGGTCACGTGCGGCCTGCCGAGCCGGGCGTAGGTGAGCCATTCCTCGTTGACCCGCTCGGCCGCCTCGGCCAGCACGCCCTGCGTCACGCTCACCCCGGCCGCGCGCAGCCGCGCCGCGCCGCCGGCGGCCTTCGGGTTGGGGTCGGCCACGGCGACGACCACGCGGGCCACGCCCGCGGCCAGCAGCGCCCGGCTGCACGGCCCGGTGCGGCCGGTGTGGTCGCAGGGCTCCAGCGTCACGTACGCCGTGCCGCCCCGCGCCTGCTCGCCCGCCTGCGCCAGCGCCACGACCTCGGCGTGCGGCCCGCCCGCGTAGGCGTGGAAGCCCTCGCCGACGACCTGCCCGGCGGCCGACAGCACGACGCAGCCGACGACGGGGTTGGGGCTGGTGCCGCCGTGTCCGCGCGCGGCCAGCTCGACGGCGCGCGCCATGTGCGCGGCATCGGCGGCTGAGATGTCCACCCGGGTCTCCTACTCGCCAGTAGCTTCAAGCCACGGCGGGCCCCGGGGGGTTTTCGGGTGCCGGCACGGCACCACGTCAGGCGCCCGGCTGGGACGCCGGACACCTCGCGCGCTTCCTCCCATCCGGACTTTAACCGTCGGTCCCGGAATTTCACCGGGTCAACCGGCCGATGGCATCGGCCGGGTCGCGGACTGTAACCGCCGGTTCGGACTTTCACCGACCCCGGAGCACGCTAGCTCTCTTCTTGTACCAGTTTGCCATGCCGATTACGGAAAGCGCGACCGCCCCCGTGCTATTTGAACAAGCGCTCGCTCAGGCAGCCATCAACTTGCGCGCCCGCCGGGCCGAGGGCGCGTAGCGGACCTGCTCGGGGACCAGGCCGATGCCGGTGTGCAGGGCGCGCAGCGTGGCCGAGGCCCACAGGTCGCCGACGGGCGTGGCGGGCAGGCCGTACAGGCGGCGGGCCCAGCGCGGCAGCGTGGCCAGGGCCAGCACGGTCAGCGCGGGCACGGCGGGCCGCAGCGCGGACAGCGCGCCGGGCAGCGGCGTGTGCAGCGACAGCCGCAGCGGGTGGGCCGCCTCGGGCACGAGCCGCAGCCCCGGACGCCGGCCGTCGATGTAGGCGCGCAGCTCGGCCACCGAGCCCGGCACGTCGTCCCCGTCCAGGCCCACGACCTCGGCGGCGCGCCGCCACTCGGCGACGAACCGGTCGGCGTCGGCGTCGGACAGCCGCACGCCGGCACGGCGGGCCACCGTCAGGTAGGAGTCGACCTCGCCGACGTGCACCCAGCGCAGCGCCTCGGGGTCGTCGAGGTGGTAGGTCTCGCCGGTGTCGGGGTCGCGGGCGGTCAGCGTGGCGTGGATCCTGCGCACCCGGCGGCCGGCCCGCTCCACCTCCGCGCGCGTGCCGTACGTGCGCACCCGGACGAACTCGCTGGTCCGCAGGAAGCGCGACCACGCCTCGGCCGGGTCGAGCAGCGCCGAGTTCTGCAGCACGCCGCGCATCGCCCGGGGGTGCAGCCCCTGCATCAGCAGCGCGCGGAAGCCGCCGACGAGCTGGATCGGCTCCCCCATCACCCGCCAGGTCACCGACTCGGGGCCGAAGATCCCATAGTCGTCGTCCATAAGTGAACAGTTACCCCAATAGGTGGTGAAGCATGCAGAAAACCCCCGGCCGGGAACCGGCCGGGGGTTTTCGTCGAGGCTACGGAGATCAGCCGGTGAAGCCGATCGCCGTGTAGTCGCGGGCCTGGTACCCGAAGGTGCCGAAGTTGGCCAGCGTCTTCTTGGTCGCCTGGATGGCCGGACGCTGGTACAGCGGGATGGTGTGCACCTGGTCCCAGATCAGCTTGTCGGCGGCGTTGGCCAGCTGGTAGGCCTTGGTCTGGTCCATCTCACCGACAGCGGCGTCGATCGCGGCGTCCAGCGCCGGGTCGCTGCCCTTGGGGAAGTTCGACTCGGAGCCGGTCTTGTAGATCTGCGGCAGGCCGCCGAGGGGCAGCGGCGTGCCGATCCAGGAGAACGGCACCAGGTCGAAGTCGCCCTTGATGATGTAGTCGGTGAAGAACTTGTCATCGGGGACCGGACGGATCGTCAGCTTGATCCCGGCCTCCTTGAGCATGGCCTGGGTGAGCTCGCCCTCGGTCTTGGCGTACGGCACGCCCGCCGGGACGACGAAGTTCAGCGAGAACTCCTTGCCGTCCTTCTTGCGGACGTCGCCCTCCTGCTTCCAGCCGGCCGCGTCGAGCAGCTCCTTGGCCTTGGGCAGGTTGTACTTGCCCAGCTCGCCGGAGTTGTCGACGTACGCCTTGTGGTTGTTCATGAAGACGTGGTTGCCCAGCGTCTGCAGCGGCCAGTCCATGTCCTTGAGGTCGGACTGCGTGATCACGTCACGGTTGATCGCGTACGCGACGGCCTGGCGGACCGACTTGTCCTTCAGGAACTCGCTCTGGTTGTTGACGGTGATGTGCCGCCAGTTCGGGCTGAGCGACTTGCGGATGTCCACGTTCGGGACTTCCTTGGCCCGCTTGAGGTCGGCCGGGCTGCCCGGCGGGATCTCCACCGCGTCCAGCTCGTCGTTGGCGAAGGCGTTCACCTGCGCGGCGGGCGTCTCGATGGTCCGGTAGATGACCTTGTCGAGCTTGGGCTTGCGGCCCCACCACTTGTCGTCGCGCACCACGGTGAGGGTCTTGGTGCCCTCGTTGATGCTCTCGACCTTGAAGGGCCCGGCGGTGACCGGGATCTTCTGCAGGTAGTCCTTCTCGTACTTCTCCGGGGTCTCCATGTGGGAGGCCGGGTAGAGGTGCGGCGAACGGGAGAACTGGCCCTGCCACTCGGGGTAGTTCTTGCCGTAGGTCACGATGGCGACCTTGTCGGAGTCACCCTTGGTGATCGACTCGATGCGGTCCCAGCCGTCGGTGGAGGCCGGCTTGAACTTCTTGTTCTTGCCGTTGTTGGCCTTCCACGCCGCCTCGAGGTCCTTCCAGGTGATCGGCGTGCCGTCCGACCACTGGGCCTTCTCGTTCAGCGTGTAGGTGACGACCTGCTTGCCCGACGACAGGTCCATCTTGACGTCGGTGAGGTAGTCGGGGTTCGCCTTGAAGTTGGCCTGGGAGTCGGCGACCATCAACATCGGCATCAGGGAGTCCAGCATGTCCGCCGTGTCCAGCTGGTTGCCGTCGACGTGGTTGCCGTTCCACTGGCTCGGCCACTGGCCGACCGCCAGGGTGAGCGTGCCGCCGTCCTTGACCTGCTCGTACGGGACGGGGTTGATCGAGATGCCCGGCAGCTCCGACATCTGCTTCTGAGCCTGCTGCGACTGCTCGGCGCTCGGCTTCTTGGCCTCGCCGCCACCACCGCCACAAGCCGCCGCGGCCATGGCGAGGACGGCGATTCCCGCCGCCGCCCGGTAACGAACCTTCACTTTTCCTCCTGATCGTCCGAGGCCGTGATGACCTCGACTTCCTCCGCGTAGTGGCAGGCGGCGCCGTGGTCCACGGCGGTCGCGAGCCGGGCAACCGAGGGCTCTTCGTCCACGCAGCGCCGGCGTTCGGCCTCGGTGAGGAGGGCGAACTTGGGGCAACGCGTGCGGAACCGGCAACCCGATGGCGGGTCGGCCGGGCTGGGCAGGTCGCCTTCGAGCAGGATCCGCTTGCGCGTGCGCTCCATCTCGGGGTCGGGCAGCGGGATCGCTGACAGCAGCGCCTGCGTGTAGGGGTGCGCGGGGCGGTCGTAGACCTCCTCGACCGTGCCGATCTCGGCGATCCTGCCGAGGTACATGACCGCGACGCGGTCGGCCAGATGCCGGACCACGGCCAGGTCGTGCGCCACGAACAGGTACGACAGCCCCAGGGTGTTCTTCAGCTCGTCCAGCAGGTTGATCACGCCGGCCTGGATGGACACGTCCAGTGCCGAGACCGGCTCGTCCAGGACGAGCAGCTTGGGCTCCAGGGCCAGGGCGCGGGCGATGCCGATGCGCTGGCGCTGGCCGCCGGAGAAGCTCTGCGGGTAGCGCTCGGCGTACTCGGGCGCCAGCCCCACCAGTTCGAGCAGCTCGGCGACCCGCTGCTTGACGTTCTTGCGCCCGTGGGCGCGCAGCGGCTCGGCGATGATGTCGCCGACCGGCATGCGCGGGTCGAGCGCCGCCATCGGGTCCTGGAAGACGATCTGCAGGTCGCTCCTGAGCGCCTTGCGCCCGGACGGGCCGAGCTTGGCGCTGTCCTGGCCGAGCACGACGATCCGGCCGCTCTGCGGCGGGGCGAGCTGCATGATCTGCTGCAGGGTCGTGGTCTTGCCGCAGCCCGACTCGCCGACCAGGGCCAGCGTCTCGCCCTCGGCGATGTCGAAGCTGATGCCGTCCACGGCGTGCACGGTGCCGACGCGGCGCTTGAACACCGCGCCCTTCATCAGCGGGTAGTGCCGGATGAGGTTGTCCAGCTCCAGCACGGTCGCGCGCTGCTCGCGCGGCACGCGGACCACCTCGCTGACCGGGATGACCGGGACCGGGAACACGTCCGTGCCGGTCAGGCCCTTGTACTCGATCTCGCGGGAGCGGATGCAGGCGACGTGCCTGCCGCCGCCGACGTCGGTGAGCGGGGGCTCCTCGTCGTCGCACGAGTCGATCTTCATCGGGCAGCGCGGCGCGAACGGGCAGCCCGGCGGCAGCGCCGCCGGGGAGGGCGGGTTGCCCTCGATCGGCACCAGCGGCCCCTCCTCGCCGTCGATCCTGGGGATCGAGGCGAGCAGTCCCATCGTGTACGGCATCCGCGGCCGGTAGTAGATGTCGTCGACGTTGCCCTGCTCGACCGGCTTGCCGGCGTACATGACCAGCACCCGGTCGGCCATGCCCGCGACGACGCCCAGGTCGTGCGTGATCATGACGATGCCGGCGCCCGTCTCGCGCTGGGCGGTCTTGAGCACCTCCAGCACCTGGGCCTGGATGGTCACGTCGAGCGCGGTGGTCGGCTCGTCGCAGATCAGCAGGTCGGGGTCGTTGGCGATGGCCATCGCGATCATCGCGCGCTGGCGCATGCCGCCGGAGAACTCGTGCGGGAACGCCTTGGCCCGCACGTCCGGGTGCGGGATGCCGACCAGGTCGAGCAGTTCGACGGCGCGCTTGGCGGCCTTGTCCTTGCCCAGCTTCTGGTGGACGCGCAGCGCCTCGGAGATCTGGTCGCCGATCGTGTAGACGGGCGTGAAGGCCGACAGCGGATCCTGGAAGATCATGCTCATCGACTTGCCGCGGACCTTGACCAGGTCGTCTTCCTTCATCCCGATCAGCTCCTGGCCGTGGAGCTTGACCGAGCCGCTGATCTGGGCGTTGCGCGGCAGCAGACCCATGATCGCCAGGGACGTCACGGACTTGCCCGAACCGGACTCGCCCACGATGCCCAGGACCTCGCCGCGGGCGACCTCGTAGCTGACGCCGCGCACGGCCTCGATGCCGCCGGGGAACGTCACGGTGAGGTCTTGAACCTCCAGGATGCTCATGAGTTGCTCCCCGGGTCGAGTGCGTCGCGCAGGCCGTCTCCGATGAGGTTGATGCTCAGGACCAGCAGCACCAGGAGCCCGGCGGGGAAGGCGAACAGCCAGGGGTAGCCGGTGGCGTTGCGGGAGCCCTCGGCGATCAGCGTGCCGAGCGAGACGTCGGGCGGCTGGATGCCGAAGCCGAAGAAGGACAGCGCGGCCTCGCCGATGACCGCGCCACTCACGTTGAGGGTGGCGTCGATGATCAGCAAGGAGGACAGGTTCGGCACGATGTGCCGGAAAATGATCTTCCAGCGGGGGATGCCCATGTAGACGGCCGCCTGCACGTACTCGCGCTCACGGAGCGAGAGCGTCATGCTGCGCACCACCCTGGAGGTGATCATCCAGGCGAACGCCGCCAGCAGGACCACGAACCAGAGCCAGGAGGCGCCGCGCAGGCGCGGCGAGGCGATCGCGATGATCAGGAAGCTGGGCAGGACGAGGAGCAGGTCCACGCCCCACATGAGGACGCGGTCCACCCAGCCGCCGAAGTACCCGGCGAAGGCGCCGACCATCGCGGCCAGGCCGGTCGAGATGAGCGCCACGAGCAGGCCGATGATGATCGACTTCTGCATGCCGCGCAGGGTGACGGCGTACATGTCCTGGCCGATCGAGGTGGTGCCCCACCAGTGGTCGGACGAGGGAGCCGACAGGAAGGCGAGGAAGTCCTTGTCCTTCCAGTCGTAGGCGCCGAAGTAGGGGCCGAGGTAGGCCAGCGCCACCAGCAGCACCAGGGCGATGAAGCCGTAGCGGGCCTGCCGGTTGCGCAGCATCCGCCCGAGAACAACCTTGGAACGCACTTAGCTCACCCGCACTCGAGGGTCGAGGGCCGCCACCAGCAGGTCCGACAGGAAGCCGGCGAACAGGACGCAGACGGAGGCGAACATGCTGACCGCGGCCACCGAGTTCACGTCGTTCTGGTTGATCGAGTCGACCAGCCAGGCGCCCATGCCGTTCCAGGCGAAGATCTTCTCGGTGAAGGTGGCGCCGGTGAGCATCGTGCCGAAGGCGAAGGCGAAGTACGTGGCCGCGGGGATCAGCGCGGTGCGCAGCGCGTGCTTGACCAGGGCCGTCCTGCGCCGCAGGCCCTTGGCCATCGCGGTGCGGACGAAGTCCTGGCCGAGCACGTCCAGCATCATGTTGCGCTGGATGCGGCTGTAGAAGGCGATCGAGCCCAGGCTGAGCGAGATGGTCGGCAGGATCAGGTGGTTCAGCCGGTTGGTGAACTGCTCCCAGCCGGACAGCTTGGGGTTGTACTCGCCGGTGAACTCGATCAGCGAGAAGCCGAGCCCGCGGTTGAGGTTGTAGGCGGCGATCGCGAGCAGCGTGGCCAGCACGAACACCGGCACCGCCATGATCACGAACGAGCCGACCCCGATCGCCCGGTCGGATATCCGGTACTGCTTGACCGCCGACAGTGCGCCGAGCGCCACTCCGAGGACGAACCCCAGGATCGTGCCCACCAGCAGCAGCCGGAGGCTGACGAAGATCCGCCGGCCCATCTCGTCGTTGACCGAACCGCCGTTCCAGGTCTTGCCGAAGTCACCCGTGACGACGCCCTTGGCCCAGGTCGCGTAGCGCTCCAGGACGGGCGTCTTGTCGTTGAGGTTGTAGCTGTCGAGGGTGGCGTCGATGACTTCCTCGGCGACAGGAGGCTGGCGGCCTTCATACGCGCCGCGAGGGTTCATGGTCGTCGCGGCGAGCATGTAAGCCAAGCTGGCCGCGATCGCGACCAAGATCAGATTGATCGCCAACCTGCGGAGCAGGTACTTGCCCATTACCCTCCGTTCGCACTGAACGAGGGCCCGGAAACCCCGGTAGGAGAAGACCCCCGCAATGGAAAAAGACCGTCTTACGCCGCGAAAAGTCATGACGCGGAACGGCGATCAAAACGCAGGATATCTAGCCAAACATCACAGTCAGCAATAGTTCGACATAACGGTAAGGTCACTAAGCATGGTGGCAGCCTGCCGTCGATCATGGGTCCGTAGGGGGGTTGAGCTGGGGAAACGTGCGCTACCAAGATCGGTAACCGGCGCTATCGGATCAGCGTATGTCACAGAATCCTGACAAAAAATAACCCAATCTCTAAGTGACGCAGGTCATACTGATCAATAGACTGAGGATTCGTATTTTGCGACGTCGCGGCTTTTGATCTCAGGCGGGTGGCCGGGACGGGCCGGTCCGCGGGCACGCTGCCGCCCGCCCCGAAGACGTCCCCGGGACGCTCCCCCCACGCTCACGCTCCGCTCACCACCCCAGCGCCGCCGGCCCCTCGCCTCAAGACCGGCCCTGCCCCGCCCCCCGCACCAAGCGGTCCTCACACTCCCACCAGGCCCGCCCCCTCGGCGCCTGCGCACCTCCGCCCAAGCCGACCTGCATTGGACTCCACTTCCCCTGGGCCCGCACCCCGAGCGGGTCTGCACACCGCTGGGCCTGCAACTCCTCGGGGCCCGCACCTTCGGTGAGCCTGCGCTTCCCAGTGGGCTCGCGCCTCCCAGCGGACCGAGGCGCGACGGCAGGAGTGTGGTGCGCTCCTTGCGGAAAACCCGCGGGAGTGCCTGAGGCACCTGGCGAAGGTTCCGCCCAGGGGGCGGCGTACGCCTCCTGGAGAGGCGAAGGAGCCACGGACCTGCGCGGAGCACGCCTCACGCAGGGGTGGAGGGGCCACGGGAGCGCGCGGGGCACGCCCGTGGCGGCGGGCAAGGGCAGCGGTGAACGGGGAAGGGTCAGCGGGTGGCGGCGGCGCGGAGGGCGTCGATGGCAGCCACCGGGTCGGCGGCCCCGTAGACGGCGCTGCCGGCCACGAACACGTCGGCGCCCGCCTCCGCGCAGCGCTCGATCGTCTCGGCCGTCACACCCCCGTCGACCTGCAGCCAGATCGACCCGCCGTGCCGCTCGATCAGAGCCCGCGCCGCCCGCACCTTCGGCAGCACCATGTCCAGGAACTTCTGCCCCCCGAACCCGGGCTCGACCGTCATCAGCAGCAGCATGTCGATCTCACCGAACAGCCCCTCGAACGGCTCCACCGCCGTGGCCGGGTTGAGCGCGAGCCCCGCCCTGGCGCCGAGCGACCGGATCTCGCGCAACGTCCGCACCGGCGCCTTGGACGCCTCCGCGTGGATGGTCACACTGCCCGCCCCGGCCTCGGCGTACTGGGGGGCCCAGCGGTCGGGGTCGGCGATCATGAGGTGGCAGTCGAGGGGTGTCTGGGTGGCTTTGCGCAGGGACTCCACCACGGGCAGCCCGAGAGTGAGATTGGGCACGAAGTGGTAGTCCATGACATCCACGTGCAGCCAGTCGGCGTTCGGCACGGCGGCGGCCTCGTCGGCCAGCCGCGCGAAGTCGGCGGCGAGGATGCTGGGCGAGATCTGTACGGCCATGATGCGCCAGTCTATTGAACCGCCCGCTCCCCCCTCGACACCCCTCCCACCCCCGCCACCACTCGGGCAAGAGCGGGCGGGCGGGGTCAGGGGCGTTTGCGGAGGAGGGCCAGGAACATGGCGTCCGTGCCGTGGCGGTGGGGCCAGAACTGCGCGTGCGGCCCGTCGCCGAGCCCGTCGACCTCCGGCAGGTAGTCGCGCGCGTCGAGCTGCTCCACGTCGCCCCTGCGGCCCATGACGTCGCCGACCACGACGCGCGTCTCGGCCAGGTGCGGCGAGCAGGTCACGTACGCCACCACCCCACCCGGGCGCACGGCGTCGAGGGCCGTGCCGAGCAGCCGCCGCTGCAACGCGCCCAGTTCGGCGATGCTGGCCGGGTCGCGCCGCCACCGGGCCTCCGGACGCCGCCGCAGCGCGCCCAGCCCCGTGCAGGGGGCGTCGAGCATGACCCGGTCGAACACCCCGGGCCGCCAGGCGGGTTCGGTGCCGTCAGCGGTGACGACCGAGGCGGTCCTGGTGGTCTGCCAGACCAGCCGCGCCCGGTGGTACTGCACGTCGGCGGCCAGCACGCGCGCCCCACCGGGGAACGCCACGGGACCGCCGCCCGCCGCACCGCCGACGCTCACCGCGGCGCCGTCGGCCGCCGCACCGCCGTCGCCCGGACGGCGCTCACCGTCGCCCGGACGGCTCTCGCCGTCGAGACCCGCCAGGTCGCCGTACGTGGCGACGGCGTCGAGCAGGCCCGCCTTGCCGCCCGGCCCGGCGCACATGTCGAGCCAGAGCTCGTCCTCGCCGTCGAGCGGCACGCGGGTCAGGGCCAGCGCCACCAGCTGGCTGGCTTCGTCCTGGACGGCCGCGCGGGTCTCGGCCACGGCTTCGATCTGCCCGGGGTCGCCCTCGCGCAGGTAGGCCGCGTACGGTGAGTAGCGGCCGGGCGCGGCGCCGGACTCGGCCAGCTCGGCCACCGAGCTGCGCCCCGGCCGGGCCACCAGCGTCACCAGCGGCCGGACGTTGTCGGCGTCGAGCAGGTCGGCCAGTTCCCCGCCGCCGCCCAGCGCGTCGCGGAAGGCCGAGACGATCCACCGGGGATGCCCGTAGGCGACGGCCAGATGGCCGACCGGGTCGTGGTCGGAGTCGGGCGCGACGATGGGGATCCAGTCCTCCAGCTCGCGCGAGCCGATCTTGCGCAGCACCGCGTTGACGAACTTGGCCGCGCCCTGGCCGACGCGCAGGCGTACGAGATCGACGGTGGTGCCGACGGCGGCGTGCGGCGGGACGCGCATGCGCAGGAGCTGGTGGGCCCCCAGCCGCAGGGCGTCGCGCACGGCCGGGTCGGGCGCGCGGTCGCTGCACATCTCGATGATCGCGTCGTAGGTGCCGAGGCCGCGCAGCGTGCCGTAGGCCAGCTCGGTGGCCAGCGCCGCGTCACGCCCCCGGATGTCGCGCTCGCGCAGCAGCCGCGGCAGGAGCAGGTTGGCGTAGGCGTCGCGCTCGTCGACGGCCCGCAGGAGGTCGAAGGCCGCGTTGCGGGCGTGGTCGCGGGCAGGGCGGCGCGGACGGGGCTTGGTGCCCGTGGGGCCGCCCGTCGACCGGCGGGGCTCACGCGAAGGCATCGTCACCCGCAAGCCGGACGCCGCGCGCCCACTCGACCGCGCCCATCGCCCGCTTGCCCTGCGGCTGCACCTCGCCCAGCTCGACCGGGTCGGTGGCGGTGCCGACGAGCACGTGGCTCTTCGTGGCCAGGATCCGGCCGGGCGCGAGCCGGTCGGCCTGGACGGCGACCTTGGCCGGCCCCAGCTTCACCCGCTGGCCCCTGAACTCGCTCCACGCCCCCGGGCCGGGGGTGCAGGCGCGGATCAGGCGGTCGACCCGCATGGCGGGCTTGGACCAGTCGACCCGCGCGTCGGCGACGTTGATCTTGGGTGCCATCGTCACGCCGTCGAGCGGCTGGGGACGGGCCTCCAGCGCGCCGTCCTCGACGCCGTCGAGCGTGGCGGCCAGCAGGCCGGCGCCGGAGACCGACAGGCGTTCGAGCAGGGAGCCGCTGGTGTCGTGGGTCAGGATCTCCTCGGTGACGACCCCGTAGACCGGGCCCGCGTCGAGCTCCTTGACGATCTGGAACGTCGTCGCGCCGGTGATCTCGTCGCCGTGCAGCACCGCGTGCTGGACGGGCGCCGCGCCGCGCCAGGCGGGCAGGACCGAGAAGTGCAGGTTGATCCAGCCGTGGCGGGGCACGTCGAGGGCCGACTGCGGCAACAGCGCGCCGTAGGCCACCACCGGGCAGCAGTCGGGCTCCAGCGCGCGCAGCGTGTCGAGGAAGGCGGGATCGCCGACCTTGGCCGGGCGCAGCACCTCGATGCCGGCCTCCTCCGCGAGCTCGGCCACCGGCGAGGGGTGGACCTTGCGCCCCCGCCCTGACTGGGCGTCGGGACGGGTGATGACGGCCACGACCTCGTGCCGGGGCGAGTCGATCAGCATGCGCAGCGACGGCAGCGCCGTCCGGGGTGTGCCCGCGAAGACCAGCCGCATCGTCAGAGCGCCCTTCCGCCGGTGGCGTGCGGCGACATCTTGATCACGGGGGCGGACAGGCCGCTCCACTCGGCCTCGCGGATCGCCTTCATGGCCAGCTTGCGCTGCTTGGGGTCCATGCGGTCGATGAACAGGATGCCGTCGAGGTGGTCGGTCTCGTGCTGGAAGCAGCGGGCCATCAGGTCGGTGCCCTCCAGCGTGACCGGCTCGCCGTGCATGTCGAAGCCCTTGGCCACGGCGCGGACGGCGCGCGGCGTCGGGTAGGACAGGCCGGGGAAGGACAGGCAGCCCTCCTCGCCGTCCTCGTCGAGGTCGGCGGACAGGTCGAGGTCGGGGTTGACGAGGTGGCCGAGCCGGTCGTCGACGTAGTAGGTGAACACCCGCAGGCCGACGCCGATCTGCGGGGCCGCCAGGCCCGCGCCCGGGGCGTCCATCATCGTGTCGGTGAGGTCCTTGACCAGCTTGCGGAGCTCCTTGTCGAAGTCGACGACCGGGGCCGCCGCGGTGCGCAGCACCGGATCTCCGAACAGCCGGATCGACTGGATCGCCAAGGGGCTCACTCCTGTTCTCGAACGTGGATCAGCCCAGTTTACCGGCGATGGGCCGGCGGCCGGTCGTGGCGCAGGGAGCGGGCCTTCATCGCGGCCTTGCGCGCCGCCTTGGCCACCGCCCGGTCGTCGTGGGAGCCGGCGAGCATGTCGAGGACGGCCAGCGTGTCGGGGTGGCCGACCGCGGGCATCTCGCCGACGAGCTTGATCAGGTCTTCGCCCGGCTCGGGCATGTCGAGGCGGCCCGCGGCCGGGCCGGACAGGTGCATGAGCGCGGCGAGGTTGTCCACCGCGATCCAGGTGTGGTCCTCGGGGCTGAGCGGCGGGGCCTCCAGGTCGCGGATGTGCAGCCAGGAGGCGGCGTAGCGGCGCATGAGCGGGTGGTCGAGCGCCTGCCGGACGGGCTGCTCGGCCTCGGGACCCAGCTCCTCCAGGATCGCGCCGACCGCGCCGCGCTGCCCGGCGGTGCCGGAGGCGGCGATCTCGATCAGCTCGCGGGCGGCCGCCTCGGGGGGCCGCCGCTCCAGCCAGCCCGCCACGGCGCTCTGCGTGGCGGTGCCCTTCACCAGCGCCTCGACCAGCTCGGCGGCCGACAGGTCGGCGAAGACCTGCACCTCGGCGGCGGTGGGCGCGTCGTGGCCCTCGCGCAGCAGGTCGCGCCGGACGGCCCAGACCCCGAGCGGGGTGAGCGCCGTGCGCCCGGCCTCGGTCTGTTCCACCAGCCCGCAGTACGTCAGCAGCGAGAGCGCCTCCAGCAGCTCGGCCGGCAGCGCGGCGGCCAGCCTGCGCATCTCGACCGGGCCGGGCGCGCAGGCGACCTCGTGCGACTGCAGGATGCCCCTGGCCAGGTTGCCCACGGCGACACCGGAGCGCACCGAGTAGATCGTGGCCAGCATCTCGGCCAGGTGGTCGTCGACCACGGAGGAGCCGGTCAGGCCCTCGTCGGCGCGGTCGAGGACGTCCATCACCACGCCGTCCCAGAACTCCAGCGTGGCCTCGACCGTGAGCTGCATCGACAGCGGGCCGCGCGAGGCCCGGCCGCCCAGGATGCGCAGCAGGCCGGTGTTGACCGCGACGATCCAGATCAGCCGCAGCCGGGACTCCTGAAGCCCCAGCTCTTCGGCGGCGGCCCTGGCGTCGGACTCGCTGAGCATGCCGTCGGCGCCCACCTCGCGGCTGCCCGTCCAGGCGGTCAGCCGGATGGCGTCGGCGACGAGCGGCACCGCGGGCACCGCGCGGGCCAGCTCGGCGTCGCTCGCCAGCAGGACGGGCGGGAAGGTCAGCGCCTCGTGCTCCACGGAGGTCTCCTCAGGTGGCCGTGGAGGCACGGCGGCCTGCTCATCGATCAGCTTGCGCAGCTCGGCGAGGTCGAAGACATTGTTTGCCACCCAGGAAACTTACTGCACAGCAGTCACAAGGGCATACTCAACGGATGGCCCGGGAGCGCGCCTTGAACGCCGCCTTGCGCGCCGCCTTGGCCACCGTGTCGTCGGGGATGGAACGTCCGAGCAGCTCCAGAACCTCGACGACGTCGGGGTGGTCGACCCGCCACATCTCCTCGATCAGATGGGCCGGCGGACCGGACGCCGCCATGTTCTCGGCGAAGATCTCCGGATCCTCCCGCGCGGCGGGCATCGCCAGGGCGAGCATGTCGACGCTGACCCAGAGCAGTTCGTCCTGGGTGAGCGGCGGCGCGCCGAGACCACGTGCGGCCAGCCAGTGTATGACGTGCGGGCGCAACTCCTGGTCGTCGAGGTGGTCGCGCACCTGCGGCTCGGCCTCGGCGCCCAGCCGGTCGACGATGGTGATCGCGATGCCGCGGGCCACGGCGGGCGCGCCGGAGGCGGCGCTCAGCAGCTCGGCCGCGGCCTCGCCCGGCGCGCGGCCGGACAACCAGCGGGAGATGTCCTGCTCGGCCAGCTCGGCGGGCAGCCCTTCGAGCAGCCCCTCGATGAGACCGCGCGCGTCGGCCTCGCCCAGGTCGGGGGCGATCGGGGCGTCGAGGCCGAGCGAGAGGTAGTGTTCGCGCAGCCCCCAGACCGCCAGGGGCGTCAGCTGGGCCGCCTCGCCGTCGAGGCGGACCATGCCCCATCCGGCCAGCCGGTCGAGCGCCCCGGCCACGTCGATGCCGCCCTCGCCGGAGACCTCCTCCAGGTAGTCGGCGACGACCTCGAGCGGCACCGGCGCCTGGAGGCGGTAGAGCATGTCGAACAGGTCGTAGAGGCCGTCGTCGAGCTCGGCGTGGCCGGTGATCTCGCCGCCGGTGTCGTCCTCCAGCAGGCGGGCCACGGTGTCGGCCCAGGCGCGCAGCGGCTCGCCGTCGCCCGGCGGGGGGCCGCCGGCCAGCTTCGGAACGGTCCGCAGCGCCTCGACCAGCTCCGCCTCCGAGGCCAGCCGGACGGCGGGCAGCGGCGTGCAGCCCGGACAGTCGCACGGCGCCTCGCCCAGGTCGGGCAGCTCCCCGGACGGGATCGGCACCGCCTGTTCGAGCGATTCCGGCCCGATCGAGCTGAACAGGCTCTTGGCCATGCCGAAGTTGGCCGGGTCGGCGAGGGCCTCGGGCATGCGGGGGCCGATGTCGTCGAGCCGCGCGCGCATGCCGGCCACGGTGGCCGGGCTGGCGTGACCGGCCTCGCCGAGGTAGTCCACCAGCGTGCGGGCGGCCGCCACGGTCTCGGGCGCGCTCTCGGGCGGCGCGATCACCTTGCGCGGGTAGATGGACAGCAGCAGCTCGTCGAAGGTCTCCGGCGTGAAGTCGCGCAGTTCGTTGACGTTGAGATAGTCGCTGGCGTAGTCGCAGAGCAGGCGGACCTCGTCCGCGTCCACCTCGACTTCCCGCGCGCGCCCCCATGCGCGCAGGTCGTCGATGGCCTGGTTCACCCATTCGATCGACACAGGGGCACGCTAACGGCTGACCAACAGATGAGCGAATCGGGGAAACGGTCTAAATCAGGTCGAGTGGGTCGACACTCACCCTCACGACATCTGGTGTCTTACGCGCCGCACGCACCCCACTGGCCCCCTTGAGCGCGGCCGACAACGCCGCCCCGCCGCCGCGCCGTACCCGGATCATGGCCCGTTCCAGCCCCGACTCGTCCACCGGCACGGGACCGAGCACCTCGGCGTCCGGCGGCAGGCGCACCTCGTCGAGCATCTGCCGGACCGCGCTCGCCGAACCCGTCAGCGTCGCCATCCGCACGGCGGGCGGGAACCCCAGCTCGGCCCGGTCGCCCAGTTCGCGCTCGGCGTGCGTGATCGGATCCCACCGCAGCAGCGCCTGCACGGACGGCAGCCCGGCGTCCCCGAGCACCACCAGCTCGGCGGACGGCCGCAGCAGCGCGGCGGCGTTCATCCACCGGCGCAGCGTCTCCTCCCCCGCCCGCAGGTCGGCCCGGCCGAGCAGCGCCCACCCGTCGAGCAGCACGGCCGCCGCGTAGCCGCCCTCGGCCACCGGCTCGGCGCCGGGCGTGGCGACCACGAGGGCGCGCGCGGCGGGCACGCCGGCCAGCACCCCGTCGCGGCCCGAGGTGCGCACCGGCACCGACGGGAAGGCCCGCCCCAGCTCTTCGGCGGTGCGGCGGGCGCCGGTCACGACCGCCCGCAACCGGGGGCTGCCGCAGGACGGGCACCGCCAGTCCGCGTCGACCCGGCCGCACCAGCGACAGTAGGGGGCGGCGTGCCCGGCCCTGAGCGCGAGCGGCCCGTGACACAGCGACTCGCCGCTCCCGAGACCTTCCGGCGTCCCGCCCGCCGCGTCCGTGGCGGTGGCCAGAACTGCGGCGTCCGGCTCGGCCTCGCCGAGAGCCGCGGCCTGCCGGCCGCCGGCGACCGGCCCGGCCAGGTGCGGGGCGATCCTGGTCGGCGGCAGGACGCAGCGCGCCGGGGCGCGGCAGTGGCGGCAGGCCAGCGCCGGCAGGTAACCGCGCCTGGGCACCTGCACCAGCACCGGCCCGCTCTCCAGCCCCTGGCGCAGCGCCCGCCAGGCCAGGCTGGGCAGCCTCGCCTGCCGGGCCGCCTGGTCCTTGGCCAGCTCGGCGTCCTCACCGGCGGGACGCACCCGCGGGGCCAGGCTCCTGATCGTCGTGCGGGCGGCCACGATCGGCCTGGCCCAGCGCGCGGCGATGAGCTGGGTGGCCTCGGCCGTACGCGCGTAGCCGCCGATCAGCATGGCCGCGCCCGTCCGGTGGGCGCGCAGGCCGAGGACCTCCCTGGCGTGGGGGTAGGGGGCCAGGCGTTCGGCGTGCAGGTCGTCGCCGTCGTCCCAGATGGCCACCAGGCCGAGCTCGGCGACGGGGGCGAACATGGCGGCCCGGGTGCCCACGACGGCGCGCACCTGGCCTCTGAGGACCTTCAGCCATCGCCTGTACCGCTCGGCGGGCCCGAGGTCGGCCGTGAGCGCCACATGCCTGCCGGGGCCGAGCAGCCGCTCGAACTCGGCGTCCGCGAGCGCGACGTCCTTGCCGTCGGGCACCACGAGGACCGCTCCCCGGCCGCCGTCGAGGGTGGCGAGCACCGCCTCCGCCATGGCCACGGCCCATCCCGTGGCGCCGGGCAGCGCCGACCACACGGCCCGGGGGGCGCGGCCATGGCGCAGCGCGTCCAGGAAGGAGGGGCCGGTCGGGTAGGCGTCCCAGGCGCTCTTGCGACCGTCTCCCGGCCGCTCGGGGGCGTCCGTCCCGTTCACGCGCCGGGTGCCGGCCGCCGTCTCCAGTCCCCGTCCTGAGAAGGACGTGCCCTCCACGCCTCGCGCTCGCCCGGCCTCCGCAGGCGCACCGGAGGCGACGGGCGCCCCCGAAGCGACCTGCGCGACCGCGACAGCTCCGCTCCCAGCGGTTCGGACGATGCCGGGAACCCCACTCCCGGCCGCCTGCGCCGCGACGAGAGACGCGCTCCCGGCAGCCTGGGTCACGGTACGGGAAGCACCCTGCACCGCCTCGCCGGAGGGTGCGGGCGCTGGGCCCGGGTCGGCGGCGGACAGCTCGGCGGAGCCGGCCGGGGCCAGATTGGCGGGCGGCTCGGCGCGGGGCACCTCGGCATCGCGCAACTCGGCGGGTACCGGGCCGGCGGCGGCCGGGCCGGCCGGGGCCAGGTCGGCCGGGGCCGAAGTGGCGGGGGGCGGGACCTCGGCCTCGGCCTTGGCGTGGCGCGGCGGAACGGCCAGGCGCAGAACGTCGGTGAGGGTGCCCGCGTAACGGTCGGCCACCGCGCGGGCCAGGCCGGCGATCTCCGGCGTGAGCACCTGCTCGGGAGAGACCACCCGTTCCAGCGGCGTCAGCCTGCCCTCATGATCGCTCTCGTCGACCCGCTCCAGCAGGAACGCGTCGATCAGCTTGCCCGCGAACCGCACCCGCACCCGCACCCCCGGCCGGGCCGCCTCGTGCATGGCGGCGGGCACCAGGTAGTCGAAGGGCCGGTCGAGGTGCGGCAGCGGGCTGTCCACGACCACCCGCGCCACGGGCCGCTCGGGCGCCGCGACCACCGCCCCCTTGGTGTCCTTGGACGACGCAGGAGGCCGCACGGCGTCGAGCGGCAGGAGGGCGTCGTCGGAGTGGGTCACGCACTAACGTCTACCAGACCCCGCGCCCCGCCATCCCCACACCACCGGCGCACCCCCCGCACCGCCCCCGCCGACCACCCGCTCCCCCACCAGCCCGAACAGCGCAAGAGAAGCACACAGGACACGACAAGCACGCAGAACGACGCCCACCGCCGACGCCCGAGAAAGCAACCCGAGATCGTCACTGGGCCGCAGGCGCGGCAGAGCATCAGCCCAGCAGTCACCAGCGGGCCGGCAGCCCCAAGAGATCAGCAGTCACCGGCGAGCCCCAAGCCCTCAAGAGACCAGGCGAACGCCCGCACCGAACCACCCCGGCCGACGACAAGTGCCGCACCCCACCCTCGAAAGGGCCGGATGCGGCACCTGCGCAGAAACCAGAGACCGGGTAGGTCAGAGACCGGCAGCCGTCCGAAGCGCCTCGGCGCGGTCGGTGGACTCCCAGGAGAAGCCCTCACGGCCGAAGTGCCCGTACGCGGCGGTCTCGGAGTAGATCGGGCGCAGCAGGTCGAGGTCGCGGATGATCGCGGCCGGACGCAGGTCGAAGACGCGCAGCACGGCGGCCTGGATCTGCTCCACCGGCAGCTTCTCGGTGCCGAAGCACTCCACGAACAGGCCCACCGGCTGCGCCTTGCCGATCGCGTACGCGACCTGCACCTCGCACCGGTCGGCCAGCCCGGCCGCGACGACGTTCTTGGCCACCCAGCGCATCGCGTAGGCCGCCGAACGGTCGACCTTGGACGGGTCCTTGCCCGAGAACGCGCCGCCGCCGTGGCGGGCCATGCCGCCGTAGGTGTCGATGATGATCTTGCGGCCGGTCAGGCCGGCGTCGCCCATCGGGCCGCCGATCTCGAAGCGGCCGGTCGGGTTGACCAGCAGCCGGTAGCCCTCGGTCTCGATCTCCAGGCCGTCGAGCACGGGGTCGACCACGTGCTCCTTGATGTCGGGGGCGAGCATCTCCTTGAGGTCGATCTCGGCCGCGTGCTGGGTGGAGACGACCACGGTGTCGAGGCGGACGGGCTTGTCGCCGTCGTACTCGATGGTGACCTGGGTCTTGCCGTCGGGGCGCAGGTAGGGAACCTTGCCGGTCTTGCGGACCTCGGACAGGCGCTGGGCGAGCCGGTGCGCGAGCGTGATCGGCAGCGGCATCAGCTCCGGCGTCTCGCGGCAGGCGTAGCCGAACATCAGGCCCTGGTCGCCGGCGCCCTGACGGTCGAGCTCGTCGGCGTCGCCGCCCACGCGGTGCTCGTAGGCGTCGTCGACGCCCTGGGCGATGTCGGGCGACTGCGCGCCGATGGACACCGACACGCCGCAGGAGGCGCCGTCGAAGCCCTTGTGGGAAGCGTCGTAGCCGATCTCCAGGATCTTCTCCCGGATGACGCCGGGGATGTCGACGTAGGTCTCGGTCGTGACCTCGCCTGCGACATGGACCTGGCCGGTAGTGATCAGCGTCTCGACGGCGACCCGGCTCTTGGGGTCGTCCTTGAGCATGGCGTCGAGAATCGCGTCACTGATCTGGTCGGCGATCTTGTCCGGGTGGCCTTCGGTGACCGACTCGGAGGTGAACAGGCGACGTGACAACTCAGTGGCTCCTCATGCAGCGGCTGCTGACGGATGTGGGGCCCGGGACGGAAGAACACGCCAGGGCCTCGCCGAAGTCTAGCCCCACCCGGCGTCCGGTCGCGAAACCGTCCCGTGTCCGTGTCCGGTCACGTGTCGGCGCACAGGTCCGACATGTGTCCGGTCACAGGTCGGGAAGGGGATCCGGCGGCAGCGTCTCCGGCGCGAAGACCTCGGCGTCGGCGGCGGACACCACCGCCGCGTACTCCTCGTCGAACTCGAACACGGTGTTGCCGAGCTCGATGAACGGGCCGGGCAGGATCGGGCCGAGCCTGGTGTGCCGCGGGTACGTGGCGAACACCGCGACCGGCCGGTCGCTCCTGAGGGTCCTGGTGGTGAGCACCGAGACGGACGAATCGGTGACGACGATGAGGAAGTGGCCCGTTCCCGTCGGCCCCACGGACAACGCGGGGAAGACGTAACGGATACCTCCCTGGTCTTCCAGCAATCTCCTGCAACGATCCCTGACAGCGGAACCCACCGGCATTCCGTCCCCCTTTGCCCCCAAGTATCGGTAGGTGTCCGGGGTGCCGCAACTGGCGATCAGGTAATCGTTCTTGCGCGAAGAACGCGCGTCAGGACAGCCGGGGGGCGACCAGGTCCCAGACGGCGTCGGCGACGTCGTCCTTGGGGCCGCGCGGCACCTCGACCGGCGCGCCGCCGGCGACGAGGACGGTGGCGGCGTTGTCGGGCGTGCCGAACGCCAGCCCCTCCCCCACCTGGTTGACGACCAGCAGGTCGCAGCCCTTCCTGGCCAGCTTGGCCTGCCCGTTGGCGAGCACGTCGTCGGTCTCGGCCGCGAACCCGACGATCACCCGGGGAGCGGCGCCGCCCTCGCGCCGCAGCCGGCCCAGCTCGGCCAGGATGTCGGGGTTCTTCGTCAGGTGGATGGGGTCGGGCTCGCCGTCGGTCTTCTTGATCTTCGTCTCGTGCCGGGACGCCGGGCGGAAGTCGGCCACCGCGGCGGCCATGACGACGGCGTCGGCCTTCTCGGCGGCGGCCAGCACCGCTTCGCGCAGCTCGGCCGTGGACCCCACCCGCACCACCGCGGCCCCCGCGGGATCGGGGAGGGCGACGTTGGCCGCCACGAGGGTGACCTCGGCGCCGCGCGCGACCGCCGTGCGGGCCAGGGCGTACCCCTGCAGGCCGGACGAACGGTTGCCGATGTAGCGGACCGGGTCGATCGCCTCGCGGGTGCCCCCGGCGGAGATCACCACCTTGCGCCCGGCCAGGTCGCGCGGCCTGCCGCGCAGCACGCGCAGGCAGACCTGGAAGATCTCGGCGGGGTCGGGCAGGCGGCCAGGGCCGGTGTCGGCGCCGGTGAGGCGCCCCACGGCCGGGTCGATGACGACGGCCCCGCGTTCGCGCAGGGTCGCGACGTTGGCGCGGGTGGCCGGATGTTGCCACATCTCGGTGTGCATGGCCGGGGCGAACACGACCGGGCAGCGCGCCGTCAGCAGCGTGTTGGTCAGCAGGTCGTCGGCGAGCCCGTGGGCCGCCTTGGCCAGGGTGTTGGCGGTCGCCGGCGCCACCACGACAAGATCGGCGCGCTGGCCGATGCGGACGTGGGGCACCTCGTGAACGTCGTCCCAGACGTCGGCGGACACGGGGTTGCCCGACAGGGCGGCCCACGTGGGCTCGCCCACGAAACGCAGGACCTCGCGGGTCGGGACGACCCGCACCTCGTGACCTGACTCGGTGAACAGCCGCAGCAGCTCACATGCCTTGTACGCGGCGATGCCGCCGCTGACGCCGAGGACGACCTTCATCGAAGGGGTCAGACCGCGCCTTCGATGGGCTCGGCGTTGAGCAGGCCTTCGGAGACCTCGCGCAGCGCGATGGACAGCGGCTTCTCCTGAGCATGCGTCTCGACCAGCGGCCCGACGTATTCCAGCAGGCCCTCGCCGAGCTGGGAGTAGTAGGCGTTGATCTGGCGGGCGCGCTTGGCACCCATGATCACCAGGGAGTACTTGCTGTCGACGATGTCGAGCAGCGCGTCGATCGGCGGGTTGGTGATGCCCTCCGCGGCCGGGGTGGTGCCTGCCACGATTGTCAGACCTCTCGGTTGATGGTGGTGGTGACCCCCTGAGGGTCAGTCATCAAGGCTATCAGCCGGTGGCACACTTCTTGGACACTCGTGTTCACCAGCGTGAGGTCGAACTCCGACTCGGCCGCCATCTCGACCCGCCCGGCCCGGAGCCGGCGCTCGATGACGTCCTCCGGCTCGGTGCCGCGGCCGCGCAGCCGCTTCTCCAGCTCCTCCCACGTCGGGGGGGCCAGGAAGACCAGCAGGGCGTCGGGCATGGTGGTGCGCACCTGCCTGGCGCCTTCCAGGTCGATCTCCAGGACGGTCGGCACGCCCTGGGCGAGCTTGTCCAGCACCGGCTCACGCGGGGTGCCGTAGCGGTTGCCCGCGAACTCGGCCCACTCCAGCAGCTCGCCGGCCTCGACGAGCCGGTCGAACTCCGCGCCGTCGACGAAGAAGTAGTGGACCCCGTTGACCTCGCCGGGACGGGGCCTCCTGGTGGTCACCGAGACCGACAGCCACACCTCGGGGTGTGCCCGCCGGAGCTCGGCGACGACCGTGGACTTGCCGACGCCCGACGGCCCTGACAGGACCGTCAGACGCCTCCTGCTCAGGGGGAGGAAGCCGACCTTCGCTCCCGATCCGACTGCCTCGTGGGCCCTTGCTTCGCCGGACCAGGACCTGTCGGTCACTTCCTACCCCCCGTTGAACCTGCGCTTTCTTGTGGAACAGAGATTAGCTCTCGTTGCCACCGAACTCGCGCTCGAGGGAAGCCCTCTGGTTCGCGCCGAGACCCCGCACGCGGCGGGACTCGGCGATGGCAAGCCGCTCCATGAGCTGCTTGGCGCGGACCTTGCCCACGCCGGGGAGCGATTCCAACAGGGCCGACACCTTCATCTTGCCGATGACGTCGTCGGTCTGCCCATCCTTGAGCACCTCAGCCAGAGAAACCGCGCCATGCTTGAGCCGGTTCTTGACCTCGGCACGCTCTTTACGGGCCTTGGCAGCCTTCTCAAGGGCTGCGGCGCGCTGCTCAGGGGTCAGGGGAGGAAGAGCCACGCCGGGTCACCTCGAATTTCTGTCGATGTACTCGGACGGGAAGGGAAACTAGCTGGTCATCGCCCCCTAAGCAACGTCAAGAGCGGTTTCTCTCCTCACAAAATCCACTTCATCACTGTCCGTGAGCGTAAAATTACACACTGCTGATCAAATCGCCCTCACTTCCCTCTTCACGCGTCCGCTCCGGACGGCGTCCCGGAACTGGGCGAAGATCGCCCGCGCGGCACCGGACGATGTCCGAAACCAGGGCCGGACCAGGACCGAAACCAGAATCGGGAAGGGTGCGCGAACGCCGCGCGGATGCATTACGATCTTGTGAAGCGAGGGCTGCGCGAACGGTCCGGCGACACCTGCCGCCATGCCCGCGCCCGCACGGAGAACCGCGCGCGGGAAGCGCGCCTCCGCTCACGCGGACAAGCACATCTCCGCGCACGCCTGAAGCGCGCAGGAAGGCGCGTCTTCGGGCGCTGCGGAGAGCCCTGCCCTGCCGCGCGCGGCCACGCACGAGCCGGGAGCCGGCGCGGCGGGCCGCGGGCGGGTGCCCCGGGGCCGCGGCCCCGGGCCTGGGTTCAGGAGGCGGTCGTGCGGCGCAGTGAGGCGGCGATGGCGGCGGCGGCCGCTCCCGGGTCCGCCGCGCCCGTGATCGGACGCCCGATGACCAGCAGGTCGGCGCCGTCGGCCAGCGCCTGCTCAGGTGTCGCCACGCGCACCTGGTCCTGGACGTCGGCCCCCTGAGGGCGCACGCCCGGCGTGATGAGGGTGATGCCGGGCCCCACCTCGGCCCGCACCGCCGCGACCTCGTTGGGCGAGCACACCAGCGCCGTGGCCCCGGCCTCGACCGACAGGGCCGCCAGGCGGCGCACGGCCTCGTCGGCCGGCCCGGCCAGGCCCATGCGGTCGAGGTCGGACTCGTCCAGCGAGGTGAGGATCGTCACAGCGGCGATCTTGGTCTGCGGGGCGGACTCGACCGCGGCCCGGATCATCGCCGCGCCGCCGGCCGCGTGCACGGTCAGGATGGCCGGACGCAGGCGGGCGACGGCCTTGGCGGCGCCCGCGACGGTGTTGGGGATGTCGTGCAGCTTGAGGTCGAGGAAGATCTGGACGCCGCTGGCGCCGCGCACGGAGGCGATCACGTCGGGGCCATAGCGCAGGTACAGCTCCAGGCCCACCTTGATGGTGCTGACGTGCGGCGTCACCAGGCTCGCCCACCTGGCGGCGGTCTCCAGGTCGGGGGCGTCGAGGGCGACGGCGATGGGTGCGGGCGTCAAGGGGAGATCTCCTCGGAGTCGACTGGAAGGTGCCGGGGAGCGCTCCCCGGCGGCCGGTGTGCCAGGCCGACGGCGTCGGCGAGGCGTTGGAAGCCGCGTGCCCGCAGCAGGTCCTCCAGCTCGCGCTCGATGCGCAGGCACGCGTAGGGGTCGTGGAACAGCGCGGTGCCCACCCCGACCAGGCAGGCGCCCGCCAGGATGAGCTGGAAGGCGTCCCTGCCGGTCATCACGCCGCCCATGCCGATCAGCGGCACCCCGGGCAGGGCCGCGTGCACCTGCCACACGCACCGGACGGCCAGGGGCAGGATGGCGGGCCCCGACAGCCCTCCGGTGACGGCGGCCAGCGACGGGCGCAGCGCCTCGGTGTCGATGGCCATGCCGAGCGGGTTGTTGATCATGGACAGGGCGTCCGCGCCGGCGTCCACGCAGGCTCGGGCGACCGAGACGATGTCGGCCACGTCGGGCGCGAGCTTGGCCACCACGGGGACGTCGTAGCGCATGATGGAGCGCACCGAGGCGATCACCTCGGCCGCGGCGCTGCCCTCGCGCGCGAAGACACGCCCTCTGTCCTCCATGTTCGGGCAAGAAAGGTTGACCTCCAGCGCGGTCACCCCGGGCGCGTCGGCGAGCCTGCGGGCCAGCTCGGAGTACTCGGCGACGGTGCCGCCCCCGATCGAGACGATGGTCTTGATGCCGCGCTGGGCCAGCCAGGGCAGCTCGCGCTCCAGGAACGCCTCGATGCCCGGCCCCTGGAGCCCGACGGCGTTGAGCATGCCGGAGGGCGTCTCGGCCATGCGCGGGGTCGGCCGGCCCGCCCTGGGGGCCATGGTGATGGACCGGGTGGTCAGCGCGCCGAGCCGGTGGAGGTCGAAGAACTGGGCGAGCTCGCGTCCGGAGCCCGCGCAGCCGGCGGCCGTGGTGACGGGGTTCGCCAGCTCGACGTGCGCCAGAAACGTACGCATATCAACTGACATGTCGTGCACCGCCTCCGGGGGCGCCGAGCGCGTCGAACGGGATCGTTCCCACGTCCTCGAAGCGCACCCGCTCCCCCCGGAACACCGGTCCCTCCGCGCACGCGCGGACCATCCTGGTCGCGCCGTCGTCGCCGATGACGGGGATGACGCACGTCATGCACACCCCGATGCCGCAGGCCATCTGCTCCTCGACGGCCACCTGCACCGGGATGTCGAACTCCATCGCCACCGCCGTCACCGCCCGCAGCGCCGGCATGGGCGCGCAGGCGTAGACGGCGTCGGCCCGGGTGTCGGCGATCACCGAGGGCAGCGCGTCGGTGACCTTGCCGCGCAGGCCGAGCGAACCGTCCTCGGTGGTCAGGGTCGTGGTCTCGGCGATGCGGCGGGCCCGCATGGCGCCGAAGACGCGGTCGGCCCCGGCGCCGCCGAGCACGAAGTCGACCCGGCAGCCGCGCGCCAGCAGCGCGTCGGCCAGCGGGAACAGCACGGCAGAGCCGTACTCGGCGCCGACCAGCACGCAGTTGACCGGGTCGCGCGGCAGCGGGAAGGGCCGGCCGAGCGGCCCGACCAGGTCGAGCGTGTCGCGGGCACGCCGCTCGGCCAGCCAGGACGTGCCCGGCCCGGCGGCGGTGAAGACGAGCTCGACCGTGCCGCCGTAGTCGGACTTGACGTCATGGATGGACAGCGCGCGGCGCGTCACCATCGACGTGTGGGCCCCGCCGACCGCCACGGAGACGAAGTGGCCGGGGCGGTAACGCTCGGCGATGCCGGGCGCCACCACCGTCAGCGCATGGTAGGCGTCGACCCGGCGCGTCGTCAGCACCGTGCCCGTCACCTGCACAGGTGTGCCGGCCAGTCGTCTTCACCTCCCGCGCGGGTCAGCCGCGTAGTGCCTGTGCGTGCTCCTGGAGTGACCGCACGCCGACGTCGCCGCGGACGATCGCCTGGATCCCGGCCGCCGCCGCGGCCAGCCCCGCGACGGTGGTGATGCACGGGATGCCGCGCAGCACCGCCGCGGTGCGGATCTCGTAGCCGTCCAGGCGCGGCCCGGACTGACCGGGGCTGCCGAACGGCGTGTTGACGATCAGGTCCACCTCGCCGTCGAGAATCGCCTGCACGCTCGTAGGCTCACCTCCGGGCCCGGTCCCCTCGCTGTGCTTTCGCACGATCTTGGCATGGACACCGTTGCGGCGCAGCACCTCGGCCGTGCCCTCGGTGGCGAGGATCTCGAAGCCGAGGTCGGCCAGTGCCTTCACAGGGAAGATCATCGCACGCTTGTCCCTGTTGGCCACGGACACGAACGCGCGTCCCTTGGTCGGAAGTTCGCCGTAGGCCCCGGCCTGGGACTTGGCGAACGCCACGCCGAAGAACGCGTCGATGCCCATGACCTCGCCCGTGGAGCGCATCTCGGGCCCGAGCACGGTGTCGACGCCCCGGAAGCGGTTGAAGGGCAGCACGGCCTCCTTGACCGCGATGGACGCCTCCAGCGGCAGCGTGCCGCCGTCGCCGGTGGCCGGCAGCATGCCCTCCGCGCGCAGCGAGGCGATCGAGGAGCCGAGCATCACCCGGGCCGCCGCCTTGGCCAGCGGCGTGGCCGTCGCCTTGGACACGAACGGCACGGTACGGCTGGCCCGCGGGTTGGCCTCCAGGACGTACAGGACGCCGGCTGACATGGCGTACTGGACGTTCAGCAGCCCGCGCACGCCCACCCCCGCGGCGATGGCCTCGGTGGCGGCGCGGATGCGCTTGACGTCGTGGCTGCCGAGCGTGAGCGGCGGCAGCGCGCAGGCCGAGTCGCCGGAGTGGATGCCGGCCTCCTCGATGTGCTCCATGACGCCGCCGAGGAACAGCTCCTGGCCGTCGTAGAGCGCGTCGACGTCGATCTCGATGGCCTCGTCGAGGAACTTGTCCACCAGGACCGGGTGGCCGCCCTCCTGGGCCGCCATGTACGTCGTCAGCGTCTCGTCGTCGTAGACGATGGCCATGCCGGCCCCGCCGAGCACATACGAGGGCCGGACGAGCACCGGGTAGCCGATCTCCCCGGCGATCTCCAGCGCCTCGGGCACCGTCAGCGCGGTGCCGTGCTTGGGCGCGGGCAGCCCGGCCTCGGCCAGCACCCGCCCGAACGCGCCGCGCTCCTCGGCCAGGTGGATCGACTCGGGCGAGGTGCCGACCACGGGCACGCCCGCGTCCTTCAGCGCCTGCGCCAGGCCGAGCGGCGTCTGGCCGCCGAGCTGCACGATCACGCCCACGACCGGGCCGGTCTGCTGCTCGGCATGCACGACCTCCAGGACGTCCTCCAGGGTGAGCGGCTCGAAGTAGAGCCGGTCGGAGGTGTCGTAGTCGGTCGAGACGGTCTCGGGGTTGCAGTTGACCATGACGGTCTCGAACCCGGCCCGCGACAGCTCGAAGGAGGCGTGCACGCACGCGTAGTCGAACTCGATGCCCTGCCCGATGCGGTTGGGGCCGGAGCCGAGGATGATGACCTTCTCCCGCTCGCCGGAGGGGACCTCGGTCTCCTCGTCGTAGGTGGAGTACAGGTACGGCGTCCTGGCGGCGAACTCGGCGGCGCAGGTGTCGACGGTGTTGTAGACCGGCCGCACGCCGAGCGCGTGGCGCAGGCCGCGCACGTGGGCCTCCTCGACGCCGCGGATCTCGGCGATCTGCGCGTCGGAGAAGCCGTGGTGCTTGGCGCGGGTCAGCGCGGCGGCGGTGAGCTCGGGCGCGGCGGCGATCTCCTGGGCCTCCTCCTCCAGCAGCAGGAGCTGGTCGAGGAACCAGGGGTCGACGCTGGTGGCCTCGAACAGCTCGGCCGCGGTCGCGCCCGCGCGCACGGCCTGCTGCATCGTGCGCAGCCGCCCGTCGTGCGGGGTGCGGCAGGCCGCCAGCAGCTCGTCCTTGTCCTGGACGGGCCCCGCCCAGGTGAAGGCGGAGTCCTTCTTCTCCAGCGAGCGCAGCGCCTTCTGCAGCGCCTCGGTGAAGGAACGGCCGATGGCCATGGCCTCGCCGACCGACTTCATGTGCGTGGTCAGCGTGCGGTCGGCGCCGCGGAACTTCTCGAAGGCGAAGCGCGGCACCTTGACCACGATGTAGTCGAGGGTCGGCTCGAAGGAGGCCGGGGTCTCCTTGGTGATGTCGTTGGGGATCTCGTCGAGGGTGTAGCCGATGGCCAGCTTGGCGGCGATCTTGGCGATCGGGAAGCCGGTGGCCTTGGAGGCCAGGGCGCTGGAGCGGGAGACGCGCGGGTTCATCTCGATGACGATCATGCGCCCGGTGCGCGGGTCGACGGCGAACTGGATGTTGCAGCCGCCGGTGTCCACGCCGACCTCGCGGATGACCGCGATCGCCACGTCGCGCATGTTCTGGTACTCGCGGTCGGTCAGGGTCAGCGCGGGCGCGACGGTGACGCTGTCGCCGGTGTGCACGCCCATCGGGTCGATGTTCTCGATGGAGCACACGATGACGACGTTGTCCGCCTTGTCGCGCATGACCTCCAGCTCGTACTCCTTCCAGCCGAGGATGGACTCCTCCAGGAGCACCTCGGTGGTCGGCGAGGCGTCGAGGCCGGCGCCGGCGATGCGGCGCAGGTCGTCCTCGCCGTAGGCGAAGCCGGAGCCGACGCCCCCCATGGTGAAGCTGGGCCGTACGACCAGCGGGTAGCCCAGCTCGCCGGCGGCGGCCAGGCAGTCCTCCATCGTGTGGCAGATGACCGACTTGGCCGACTCGGCGTTGAGCCCGTGCTCGCGGGCGACCTTGGCGACGATCTCCTTGAACTTCTCGCGGTTCTCGCCCGCCTGGATCGCGTCGAAGTCGGCGCCGATCAGCTCGACCTCGTACTTCTCCAGCACGCCCGACTCGTGCAGCGCGACCGCGGTGTTCAGCGCGGTCTGGCCGCCCAGGGTGGGCAGCAGCGCGTCGGGGCGCTCCTTGGCGATGATCTTCTCGACGTACTCGGGGGTGATCGGCTCGACGTACGTGGCGTCGGCGAACTCGGGGTCCGTCATGATCGTGGCCGGGTTGCTGTTGACCAGGATGACGCGGAAGCCCTCGGCCCGCAGCACGCGGCAGGCCTGCGTGCCGGAGTAGTCGAACTCGCACGCCTGGCCGATCACGATCGGGCCGGAGCCGATCACCAGGACCGACCGGATGTCCTCACGCTTGGGCACGGCTCATGACCTCACAGAACTCGTCGAAGAGATAAGCGGCGTCGTGCGGACCCGCGGCGGCCTCGGGGTGGTACTGGACGCTGAAGGCGCGCCCGTCGAGCAGGCGCAGGCCCTCCACGCACCGGTCGTTGAGGTTGACGTGGCTGACCTCGGCCGGGCCGTAGGGGGTCTCGAACGGCTCGCCGATCGGCGCCTCGACGGCGAACCCGTGGTTGTGGGCCGAGATCTCGACCTTGCCCGTGCGCACGTCCTGGACCGGCTGGTTGACGCCGCGGTGGCCGTAGCGCAGCTTGTACGTGGACAGCCCGAGCGCCCGGCCGAACAGCTGGTTGCCGAAGCAGATGCCGAAGAACGGCACCCCGGCCTCAAGGACGCTGCGCAGCGCCGACACGTCGGCGGTGGCGGGGTCGCCAGGGCCGTTGGAGAAGAACACGCCGTCGGGCTCGACCGCCATGATCTGCTCGTACGTGGCCGTGGCGGGCAGCACGTGCACCTCGCAGCCGCGCTCGGCCATGCGCTGCGGGGTCATGCCCTTGATGCCGAGGTCGACGGCGGCGACCGTGAAGCGCCTCCCGCCGACGGCGGGCACGACGTAGGGCTCGGCCGTGGCCACCTCGGCGGCCAGGTCGGCGCCCTCCATGGCGGGCGCGCGCCGCACCCGCTCGACGAGCTCCTCGACCGTCGCGGAGGGGGCCGAGAAGATGCCGGCCCGCATCGCGCCGCGCTCGCGCAGGTGGCGGGTCAGGGCGCGGGTGCCGGTGATGGCGATGCCGACGACGCCCTGCTGCTTGAGGTAGTCGTCGAGCGAGCGGTCGGCCCGCCAGTTGGAGACGATCCTGGACGGCTCGCGCACGACGTACCCGGCGACCCAGACGCGGCCCGACTCGGGGTCTTCGTCGTTGACGCCGGTGTTGCCGATGTGCGGGGCCGTCATGGCGACGATCTGCCGGTGGTAGGAGGGGTCGGTGAGGGTCTCCTGGTAGCCGGTCATGCCGGTGTTGAAGACCATCTCGCCGAACGTCTCGCCTTCGGCGCCGTAAGGAGTTCCGTGGAAGACGCGGCCGTCTTCCAGGACGAGCACCGCGGTGTTCAAACCAGCTTCCCTTCGAGAACGGTCGGCGTGCCGCGCAGGAACGTGGCCACCACCCGGCCGGGCAACGTCATCCCCTCGTACGGGGTGTTCCTGCTCTTGGAGGCGTAGGCGGAGGGGTCCACCTCGGTGCGGGCCGACGGGTCGTACAGCGTGATGTTGGCCGGCGCGCCCGGCTCCAGCGGACGGCCGTGGCCGGACAGGCGGCCGATGCGGGCGGGGGTGATCGACATGCGCTCGGCGACCCCGGCCCAGTCGAGCAGCCCCGTCTCGACCATGGCCTCCTGGACGACGCTCAGCGCGGTCTCCAGGCCGATCATGCCCATGGCCGCGGCCGGCCACTCGGTCTCCTTGTCCTCGACCGGGTGCGGGGCGTGGTCGGTGGCGACGACGTCGATCGTGCCGTCGGCCAGCGCGGCGCGCAGCGCCTGGACGTCGGCGTGCGTGCGCAGCGGCGGGTTGACCTTGTAGATCGGGTTGTAGGCGCCGACCGGGGACTCCTCGACGAGGTCGTCGGTGAGGAGCAGGTGGTGAGGGGTGACCTCGGCGGTGATGTTCCAGCCCTTGGACTTGGCCCAGCGGATGATCTCGACCGAGCCGGCGGTGGAGACGTGGCAGACGTGCAGGCGGGAGCCGACGTGCGCGGCCAGCAGGCAGTCGCGGGCGATGACCGCCTCCTCGGCCACGGCCGGCCAGCCGGTCAGGCCGAGCCTGCCGGAGACGACGCCCTCGTTCATCTGGGCGCCCTCGGTGAGCCTGGGCTCCTGGGCGTGCTGGGCGACGACGCCGTCGAACGCCTTGACGTACTCCAGGGCGCGGCGCATCAGCACGGCGTCGCTGACGCACTTGCCGTCGTCGGAGAAGACCCGGACCCGGGCCGCCGAGTCGGCCATCGCGCCGAGCTCGGCGAGCTGCCTGCCCTCCAGGCCGACGGTCACCGCGCCGACCGGCTGCACGTCGCAGTGGCCGAACTCGCGGCCGAGCCGCCACACCTGCTCCACCACGCCGGCGGTGTCGGCGACGGGCGAGGTGTTGGCCATGGCGTGCACGGCGGTGTAGCCGCCGCGGGCCGCGGACTGGGTGCCGGTCTGGACGGTCTCGGCGTCCTCGCGGCCGGGCTCGCGCAGGTGGGTGTGCAGGTCGACCAGGCCGGGCAGCGCGATCGCGCCGCCGCCGTCGACGGTCTCGCCGCCGGGGCCGGCGTCGAGGCCGGCGCCGATCTCGGCGATGCGCCCGTCGGCGATCCGCAGGTCCACCGGCTCCCCGCCGAGGATCCGCACGTTCTTGATGATCACTGGATCTCTCCCCCGAGCAGCAGGTACAGGACGGCCATGCGGATGGTCACGCCGTTGGCGACCTGCTCCACGATGGTGGAGCGCGGCGAGTCGGCCACCTCGGCGGCGATCTCCATGCCCCGGTTCATCGGCCCGGGGTGCATGACGATGGCCTCGTCCGGCATCTTGGCGAAGCGGTCGCGGTCGAGGCCGTAGCGGCGGGAGTACTCGCGCTCGCTGGGGAAGTAGGCGGCGTTCATCCGCTCCTTCTGCACCCGCAGCATCATGACCGCGTCGGACTTGGGCAGCACGGCGTCGAAGTCGTAGGACACCTCGCACGGCCAGGTGCCGACCGAGACGGGCAGCAGCGTGGGCGGCGCGACCAGGGTGACCTCGGCGCCGAGCGTGTTGAGCAGCAGCACGTTGGAGCGGGCGACCCGGCTGTGCAGCACGTCGCCGACGATGGTGACCCGGCGGCCTTCGAGCCCGCCGAGGCGGCGGCGCATCGAGAAGGCGTCGAGCAGCGCCTGCGTGGGGTGCTCGTGGGTGCCGTCGCCGGCGTTGACGACGCTGCCGCGCACCCAGCCGGCCAGCCGGTGCGGCGCGCCGGAGGAGCCGTGGCGGATGACGACGGCGTCGGCGCCCATGGCCTCCAGGGTGAGCGCGGTGTCCTTGAGCGACTCGCCCTTGGAGACGCTCGACCCCTTGGCCGAGAAGTTGATGACGTCGGCCGACAGCCGCTTGGCCGCCGCCTCGAAGGAGATCCTGGTGCGGGTGGAGTCCTCGAAGAACAGGTTGACCACCGTGCGGCCGCGCAGCGTGGGCAGCTTCTTGATGGATCGTTCCGAGACCCTGGCCAGCTCCTCGGCGGTGTCGAGGATGAGCAGCGCGTCGTCCTTGGTGAGGTCGCCCGCCGAGATGAGGTGCCGGTTCACCTGTCGTCCTCCTTCATGAGCAGGACGGCGTCGCGGCCGTCGATCTCGGAGAGGTAGACCTTGACCTTCTCGCTCTTGGCGGTGGGCAGGTTCTTGCCCACGTAGTCGGCGCGGATGGGCAGCTCGCGGTGGCCGCGGTCGACCAGCGTGGCGAGCTGCACGGCGGTCGGGCGGCCGAGGTCGTTGAGCGCGTCGAGCGCGGCGCGGACGGTGCGGCCGGAGTAGAGCACGTCGTCGACGAGGACGACCACCTTGCCGTCGATGCCGTCGGGCGGCAGCTCGGTGCGCCCCAGCGGGCGGACGGGGCCGCGGCGCAGGTCGTCGCGGTACATGGTGATGTCGATCGAGCCGACGGGGATCTTGAGCCCTTCGAACTGCTCGACGCGGTCGCCGAGCCGGCGGGCGAGCGTGGCGCCGCGGGTCGGGATGCCGAGGAGGACGACGTCACCGGCGCCCTTGGTGCGTTCGAGGATCTCGTGCGCGATTCGGGTCAGCGCCCGGTGGATGTCCGGGCCTTCTAGCACGGCCCTGGAATCGGACATGGAGGGATCTCACCACCTTTCCCGCCTCACGGGACGGGTCTTAAAAGGGTGTTGGTCGGGACACACAGTACCAGGGGCTACCTGGTAGAACGTGAGCGCCCCGCCCTGCCGTCCGGGTGTGGCGGGCGTCCCGGCCGGCCGTTCGGCCCGGTCAGCCGGGCGAATTTGGCAATTACCGACATACCGGTATAAAACCTGCTCTAAGTCTTCTCGGGGGAGGTTTCACATGGCGCTGTCGGCACGCGAGCGGTCGGTGCTCAAGGCCATCGCCCGGCAGGTCAGGGCCGAGGACCCCGAGCTGTACGCGGCCATGTCCCGGCACGGCGCTCCGGCGTCGCTGGCCTGGCCGCTGGCGCTGATGGCGCTGTGCCTGGCGGTGTTCGCCGTCGTGCTGCTGCTGACCGGTTCACCCGACCCCCTGCCGCACGCCGTGATCAGGTAAAACCCCCGCAACCTCCCGTGTCGGCGTCCTTCGCGTAGGGCACGTCCCCGAGGGCCGTACGCGCTCGGCGGCGGCTCTTCCTGGGGACTCGCGCGGGGGGCACGCATGGGGGAACCACGTCCGCCCTCGGAAGGCGTGACCACGGCGGCGCGCGGCAGGCGCCCGGCGGCCGCCGGCGGCCTCGGCCTCGGCGCGGCCGTCGCGCTGGTCATGGGGAACGTCGTGGGCACCGGCATCTTCCTGCTGCCGGCCTCGCTGGCCGCGTTCGGCACGGTGAGCCTGGTCTCCATGGTCCTGGTCACCGCGGGCGCCATCGCGATGGCGATCGTCTTCGGCCGCCTGGGCGGGCGCACCCCGGCGGCGGGCGGCCCCTACGCCTACGCCCGCGAGGCGTTCGGGGAGTTCGCCGGGTTCTGGATCGCCTGGTCGTTCTGGCTGACCGCGTGGATCGGCAACGCGGCCATCGCCGTGGCGTGGGTGGGTTACGTCCAGTACCTGGCCCAGGGCCTGTTCGGGCTCAACTGGGGCAGCACGCTCGGCGCGATCCTCATCGGCCTGACCGGGCTGTGGATCCCGGCCGTGGTGAACCTGGCCGGGGTGCGCAACGCGGCCGCCTTCCAGGTGGTCACCACGGTCCTGAAGTTCGCGCCGCTGCTGTTCGTGGCCATCGTGGGCCTGTTCTTCGTGCACCAGGACAACTACCCGCAGTTCAACGCCAGCGGCGGCAGCTGGGTCTCGGCCGTCTCCCTGGCGGGGGCGGTCACGCTGTTCATCTACTCGGGCGTGGAGAGCGCCGCCATCGCGGCCGACCGGGTCAGGGACCCGGTCCGCACGATCGGCCGGGCCAGCGTCATCGGCGTGCTGGCGTGCGCCGTCATGTACATCCTCAGCACGGTCGCCGTGATGGGCACCGTGCCGCAGGACGAGCTCGTCGGGTCCACCGCGCCCTTCGCCGCGGCGCTGGACCACATGTTCGGCGGCACCGGCGGCGGGCTGCTCATGGCGGCTTGCGCCGTCGTCTCGGGCATCGGCGCGCTGAACGGGTGGACCCTGCTGGTCGCCGAGATGCCGCTGGCCGCCGCCAAGGACGGCATGTTCCCGCCCGCCTTCTCCGTGGTCACCCGCCGCGGCGCGCCCCTGACGGGCATCCTGGCCGGGACCGTCCTGACCTCGCTCATGCTGCTGGTGGGCTACGCCTCCGCCAACGCCTTCGACACGATCGTGCTGCTGGCCTCCTTCACCACGGTCATCCCCTACTTCTTCTCGGCCGCCGCGCAGCTGTTCTGGCTGGTCACCCGGGAGCGGCGGATCGACCGCGGGCGGCTGGCCCGCGACCTGGCCGTCGCGGTGCTCGCGCTGCTGTTCTCGTTCTGGATGGCGTACGGCTCCGGGCCCCCCGCCGTGCTCGGCGGGACGCTGATGATGTTGGTCGGCGTGCCCGTCTACGTCTGGCTGAAGGCCAGACACGGCGAGTACGGCCCGCGTGATGTCCGGCGCCCTGAGGGGATATCTGAAAAATGACCTTTCATGTCGATTCAGAGGTCGGCCGACTGCGCCAGGTCCTGCTGCACAAGCCGGAGCTGGCCCTCAAGCGGCTGACGCCCAGCAACAAGGACGCCTTCCTGTTCGACGACGTGCTGTGGGTGCAGCGCGCGGTGGAGGAGCACGAGGAGTTCGAGCGGGTGCTGCGCGGGCGCGGCATCGTCGTCCACATGCTGGCCGACCTCCTGCGCGACGTGGTGGACATCCCCGAGGCCCGCAAGCACATCCTGGACGCGGTCATCGACGAACGCTGGCTCGGCCCGACCGCCATCGACGACATCCGCAACACCCTCGACGGCATGGACGCCGGCACCCTGCAGATGCACCTGACCGGCGGCATCACCAAGCGCGAGCTGGTCGCGATGGGCTGCGACCCCAAGTCGGTGGCCTTCCACACCACCGCCGACGACGACTTCGTCCTGCCGCCGCTGCCCAACCACCTGTTCACCCGCGACACCTCCTGCTGGATCTACGACGGCGTGTCGATCAACGCGATGCGCAAGAAGGCCCGCATGCGCGAGACGGTCAACCTGGAGGCCGTCTACCGGTTCCACCCGATGTTCGCCGCCGGCTTCGACCGGCCCTACGACGGCGGCTTCCACTGCTGGCTGCCCGGCCACGCGATGGCCCCGGCGACCCTGGAGGGCGGCGACGTGCTGGTCATCGGGCGCGGCGCGGTGCTGGTCGGGATGAGCGAGCGCACCCAGCCGCAGGCGGTCGAGATGCTGGCCCAGCGGCTGTTCGCGGCCGGGTCAGCGACCCGGATCGTGGCGCTGGACATGCCGAAGGCGCGCGCGTTCATGCATCTCGACACGGTCATGACCATGCTCGACATCGGGGTGTTCACCAAGTACGCCGGGCTCGGGATGTTGCCGGCGTACACCATCGAGCCGGGCGAGACCTCCAAGGAGCTGCGGGTCACCGACCACCCGCCCCAGGACATGCACAAGGCCATCGCCCGCGCCCTCGACATGGACGACATCACCGTCCTGACCCCCCACCAGGACGTGTACGCCGCCGAACGCGAGCAGTGGGACGACGGCTGCAACGGCCTGGCCGTCGAGCCCGGCGTCGTCATCGCCTACGAGCGCAACACCACCACGAACAACCACCTGCGCGACAACGGCATCGAGGTCATCACCATCCGGGGCAGCGAGCTCGGCAGAGGGCGCGGCGGCCCGCGGTGCATGAGCTGCCCGCTGGAGCGCGACGGCATCTAGCGGACATCCGGCCGGCACCCGGACGGCGCCCGGGCGGCTTCAGGGAAGGGGCGACATGGCGTTCAACCTGCGCAACCGCAGTTTCCTCAAGGAACTGGACTTCACTCCGGAGGAGTTCGGCTTCCTGCTGCACCTGTCGGCGGAGCTGAAGGCCGCCAAGTACGCCGGGATCGAACGGCAGCGGCTCAAGGGCAAGAACATCGCGCTCATCTTCGAGAAGACCTCCACCCGCACCCGCTGCGCGTTCGAGGTGGCCGCCCACGACCAGGGCGCGCACGTCACCTACCTGGACCCGGCCGGCTCGCACATCGGGCACAAGGAGTCGGTCAGGGACACCGCGCGGGTGCTGGGCCGTATGTTCGACGGCATCGAGTACCGGGGCAGCAAGCAGTCCTACGTCGAGGACCTGGCGGCGCTGTCCGGCGTGCCGGTGTGGAACGGCCTGACCGACGAGTGGCACCCCACGCAGATGCTGGCCGACATGCTCACCGTCCAGGAGCACAGCGACAAGCCGCTGCGCGAGGTGTCCCTCGCCTACCTGGGGGACGCGCGCAACAACACCGGCCATTCGCTGCTGGTCACCGGCGCGCTGCTCGGCCTGGACATCCGGCTGGTCACCCCGGCGGCGCTGCGGCCCGACCGGGACCTCGCGGTGCGGCCTGCCGAGGAGCTGGCCAGGTCCACCGGCGCCCGGATCACCATCACCGAGGACGTGGCCGAGGGCGTCAGGGGCGCCGACTTCCTCTACACCGACGTGTGGGTCTCGATGGGCGAGCCGAAGGAGGTGTGGGACGAGCGGATCGAGCTGCTGCTGCCGTACCAGGTGAACGACGACGTCGTCCGGGCCACCGGCAATCCGGACGTGAAGTTCATGCACTGCCTGCCGGCCTTCCACAACCGGGAGACCGGCGTCGGCGCCGACATCCACGCCAGGACCGGCCTGGAGGCCCTGGAGGTGACCGACGAGGTCTTCGAGTCGCCGCGCTCCATCGTCTTCGACGAGGCCGAGAACCGGCTGCACACCATCAAAGCGGTCATGGTCGCAACCCTGGGGGACTGAATGCGGGTCATCGTCGCACTCGGCGGCAACGCGGTGCTCAAGCGCGGCCAGAAGCCGGACGCCGACGTGCAGAGGGACAACATCGCCACCGCCGTCAGGACGCTGGCGCAGCTGGCCGGCGAGCACGAGCTGGTCATCACCCACGGGAACGGCCCCCAGGTCGGCATGCTGGCGCTGGAGAGCGCCGCGGACCCGAACCTGAGCCGGCCCTACCCCTTCGACACGCTCGGCGCGCAGACCCAGGGCATGCTCGGCTACTGGATGCAGCAGGCGCTGCAGAACGCCCTGCCCGGCCGGCAGGTGCTCGCCATGGTCACCCAGACCCTGGTCAGCGCCGTCGACCCGGCCTTCGACGACCCCACCAAGTTCGTCGGCCAGATCTACGAGGAGGACGAGGCCCGCAAACTGGCCGCCGAGTACGGCTGGACGGTCAAGCAGGACGGCGACCACTGGCGCCGCGTCGTCCCCTCCCCCACCCCGCAGCGCATCGTGGAGACCCGGCTGATCCGCAGGATGGTCCGCGAGGGCGTCGTGGTGGTCTGCGCGGGCGGCGGCGGCATCCCGGTCGTGCGGGACGCCCGCGGCCGGCTGGCCGGCGTCGAGGCCGTCATCGACAAGGATCTGACCGCCTCGATGCTGGCCGAGGCGCTGGAGTGCGACGCCTTCCTCATCCTGACCGACGTCCCGCGGGTGTACCGCGGCTTCGGCACCCCCGACCAGAGCGAGATCGCCTGCACCACCCCGCACGAGCTGCGCGGCCTGCGCTTCCCGGCCGGGTCGATGGGACCGAAGGTCGAGGCGGTGTGCCGGTTCGTCGAGACGACCGGCGACATGGCCGCCATCGGCAGGCTGGACGAGGCGCAGGACATACTCGCCGGTTCCGCGGGCACGATTGTCACGCCCAACGGGATGTGGCCGTTGACGAGCACCCTCTAGGAGACCGACGTGACACTGGCCGCACGGCTGCTGCGCACCAAGCCGACCGAGCGCATCGTGGCCGAGGGCGGGCAGGGCGAGGGCGGCGAGCTGCGGCGCACGATGACGTTGTGGCAGCTCACGCTGTTCAGCGTGGGCGCCACGCTGGGCACCGGCATCTTCGTCATCCTGGGCCAGGCGGTGCCCAAGGCGGGTCCGGCGGTGGTGCTGGCGTTCGTGCTGGCGGCGGTCACGGCGCTGTTCTCGGCCCTGTCGTACGCCGAGCTGGCCGGGACGATCCCGGTGTCCGGGTCGTCCTACTCCTACGCGTACGCGACGCTGGGCGAGCTGGTGGCGTGGGTGTGCGGCTGGTGCCTCATGCTGGAGTACGCCGTGTCCGTCGCGGCCGTGGCCGTGGGCTGGGGCGAGTACCTCAACGCCTTCCTGCGCAGCCTGTTCGGCTGGACGCTGCCCGAGGCGATCACCCGCTCCCCCGGCCAGGACGGCGGCGTGGTCAACGTCACCGCGATCCTCATCGTGCTCCTGGCCACCTGGCTGCTGCTCTACGGGGCCTCGGAGTCGGCCACGGCCAACGCGGTGTTCGTGCTGATCAAGATCGCGGTGCTGGTGTTCTTCTGCGTGGTGGCGTTCACGGCGTTCCAGTCGGGGAACTTCACCCCGTTCGCGCCGCTCGGGGTGGCCGGGATCACGGCGGCCGCCTCGCAGGTGTTCTTCTCCTACATCGGCTTCGACGCCGCCTCCACCGCGGGCGAGGAGGCCAGGAATCCCAAGCGCGACCTGCCCCTGGCCATCCTGCTGTCCCTGCTCATCGTCACCGCCGTGTACGTCCTGGTCGCCGTGGCCGCCATCGGGGCCAAGCCGTGGACCGAGTTCGACCCGGAGAGCACCGAGGCGAGCCTGTCGCAGATCGTCGACCAGGCCACCGGCGCCACCTGGCCGGGGGTGATCGTCTCCTTCGGCGCGGTGATCGCCATCGCCAGCGTCGTACTCACGGTCATCTACGGCCAGACCCGCATCCTGTTCGCGATGTCCCGCGACGGGCTCATCCCCCGCATCTTCCAGCGGGTGAACCCGCGCCACCAGGTGCCGGTCGCCAACACCCTGATCGTGGCCCTGTTCATCTCGGTCCTGGCCGGGCTGGTGCCGCTCGGCCAGCTCGCCGAGGCCACCAGCATCGGCACGCTGTTCGCCTTCCTCATCGTCAACCTCGGCGTGCTGGTCCTGCGCTACCGCAGCCCGGAGCTGCCGCGCAGCTTCCGTACGCCGCTCTTCCCCCTCACCCCGGTGCTCGGCGCGATCTTCTGCGTCATCGTGATGGCCGGGCTGGCCGGCGTCACGTGGGCCGCCTTCGGCCTGTGGATGCTGGTCGGCCTGATCTGCTATTTCCTGTACGGCTACGGGCATTCACGGCTGAATGCCGAGGTGCGGTGACATGAAGTTCGACAAGGTCCTGGCCGGGTACATCGCCGAGCCGCGCGGCGCGGACGGGCTCGCGCTGGCCGTCGTGCTGACCCGGCAGACCGGGGGCAGCCTGACGGTCGCGACCGTCCAGCCGCCCGTGACGACCACGCCGGGCCCCGCCCGCGCCGACGAGGGCGCCTGGCGCTCCTACCTGCGCGAGCAGGCCGAGACCGCCCTCGCGCAGGCCCGCGAGCTGGCCGGCGACCAGGCCGAGTACGTGCGTCACACCAACAAGGGCAGCGGGCGCGGCCTGGTGGAGGTGGCCCGCAGGCGCGGCGCCGACGTCGTGGTCATCGGCTCGGCGCCGGGCGGCACCCGGTCCCGCATCACCGTCGGCAGCACCGCCGACCAGCTCCTGCACTCCTCGCCGGTGCCCGTGCTGCTGGCCCCGCGCGGCTACGGCGACGACCCCCCGGCCGCGTTCGAGCGCATCACCGTCGCCTACCGCCGCGGGCCCGGCGCCGACGCCGCCGTCCGGGGCGCGGCCAAGGCCGCGGTCACCCTGGACATCCCGCTGCGGCTGGTCACCCTGGTGGTCAGGACCGGCCGCCGCGTCCAGGTCGAGGAGGACATGCTCGTACGGCTGCGCGACCAGGCCGCCGCGGACCTGCGCGCGGCGGCGCGGGGGCAGCGGCGCCGGCTTCAGGTCGAGGTGGAGCTCCTGGAGGGCCGGAACGTGGCCCAGGCGCTCGGGACGACCACGTGGCTGCCGGGCGAGCTGCTCGTGTGCGCCTCCAGCGACGCCGGGCCGCTGCGCCGGGTCTTCCTGGGCGACACGTCCATCAAGATCGTCCAGGCCGCGACCTGCCCGGTCATGATTCTGACCCGCGAGACCTGACGCTCGATTTCACTCGTCAAACTATGACGAAGTAGTGTTGCCACCGGTACAAGAGGGGCGTTTGTTGCGTTCCCTCCCGGACCGGATTCGGCATCTTTTTTCCAATCAGCTTGACCTTAGGCTCCCACCCCTTTACCGTCACTGTGCGTAACCACACCGCGCGGCGTTCTGGGGTAAACCCAGGGCCACGGCTACCGATGGTGCCGAGCCTGGCACCGTACCCCCCGGTGGCTGGGGCATATGCCGCAAGGGAGCACAATCTACTAAGAGCGATACATACGAGAGCCGGGGGGCCACACGATGCCGTCTGAGTACGCAAAGTCGCTGGGTGCACGACTTCGCGCCATCCGCACCCAGCAGGGGCTGTCCCTGCATGGAGTCGAAGAGAAGTCGCGCGGCAGGTGGAAAGCCGTGGTCGTGGGCTCTTACGAGCGTGGCGACCGAGCTGTCACGGTGCAGAAACTTGCCGAGCTTGCCGACTTCTACGGGGTGCCCGTCTCCGAGCTGCTGCCCGGAGGCGCCGCGCCGAGCCCGCTCGGGCCCACTCCCAAGCTTGTGATCGACCTGGAGCGCCTGGCGACACTGCCGAAGGAGAAGGCCGGAGCGCTTGCCCGTTACGCCGCCACCATTCAGAGCCAGCGTGGCGACTACAACGGCAAGGTCCTGTCGATCCGCCAGGAGGACCTGCGTTCGTTGGCTGTGATCTATGACAAGTCGCCGAGCGAGTTGACCGAGGAGCTCATCAGCTGGGGCGTGCTCGACGCCGAGGCGCGCCGGGCCGTCGAGTCCTTCTAGCACCCACCGCTTCACCCCCGAAGGGCCCGCCAATTCCCCTGGCGGGCCCTCCGTCGTACCGCCACGAAAATGAACTTTCAATTATTCGGCGAACGCGACAAAGGGCCCCGAATCCACAAAAACCGATTCGTGAGGCCCTCACGCGCTCCGAGAGGCCGGGCGCGGACGAGAGAAGACCCTCCGGCTTATCAGAGGGACAGCGGGGACCACCGAGGGCTGACCGGCCTCCTTCGGGCACGCGTGTCAGCAACAGCCGCCTTGCTCACGTTCATCGGCTTTGTTGGACCCCGCCACCCGCGCTCTTCCGCGCGGCGGCGTCGCCTGGAGAGCCGGGCGGCGGGGTCAGCCCGCCAGCGGCACGTCCACCGGAAGCTGGGGCTGGGCGGGAACGCCGAGCAGGTCTTCCACCGTCGAGACGAACGTCTCGGCCTCGGCCAGGATCTCACTGGCGTCGGCCGCGCTGATGCCACGGACCACGCCGGCCTCCGCGGCCGCGCGCTTGGCGGCGCTCACGGAGAAGTAGGCGGCCCACTCGGCCAGGTGCGGCTCGGCCTCGGGCAGCAGCTCCCACGCGCTGCGCAGCCGCCGCCGGCGACCTTCCATGGGACGGGGACGGGCGGCCAGGATCGCCGCGGCCGCACGAAGAGCCGCCAGGTGGGCGGCCACGTATCGGGATGCCGGGGTGCGGGCGGCGGTCGCCTCCGCCAGGCAGGAACGTGAATCGGTCAAGTGTGCCCGAACCGCAGGCGACAGCCGAGGCCCGGGCGTTTCTCTAGGCCGTGGTGCCATCTTGCGCGCCTCCTTGGAGTCGTGGGCGGCGGCCGGCGTCTCCACCGGTGAGGCCAACACTCTCAGACGCCACCGACATTTCCGCCGGGCCGGCCGGACGAGGAGCTTCCCCTCTCCCCGTCCGGCCAGGACACGCCCACTCGTCTCCGCCGACGACGAGGACGCGCCCTTCGCCCGTGGAGCCTGGCCGCGGAAATCGCTTGGGGAAGCGAACGGCCGCGGCCAGGCCCTTGGGTGACGTTGAGCCGCGAGCCTCACCGCCACTAGGTCGAACATAATTTCGATCACGCTCGGTGTCAACCTGTTCCACGAACACAGGTTCGATGACCATGGGGCGAAACGATCGATCCGTCCCGTGACGTCCCTCCGTTCGGGCATGAGGATCGCCACCCGCGAGGGCGCCCGGAGCGCACGAAGCCGCCGCCACCGGGGGCGGTGGCGGCGGCGGGACGGCCGGATCGGACGGGACGGCGGCTCAGGAGACGGAGATGGCCCCCGACGGGCACAGGGACACCGCGCGCCGCACGGCCTCCTCCTGCCCTTCCTCGGGCACCTCGCGCAGCAGCACCACCGTGCCCTCGTCCTCACTCTGGTCGAACACCTCCGGCACCGTCAGGGCGCACATGCCCGCCCCGATGCACACCGTCGTATCCGCTGTGATCTTCATCGTGACCTACCAAGTGACAGGGAGGCGGTGCACTCCATAGACGCTCATGTCCGAGCGCATCGGCACCTCCTCAGGCGTTACGGCCAAGCGTAGGCCAGGCAGGCGCCGCAGCAGCGCCGGGTACGCGATGCGCATCTCGGCCCGGGCGAGCTGCTGCCCGAGGCACTGGTGGATGCCGTGGCCGAACGTCAGATGCCCGCCGACCGGCCGGCGGACGTCGAGGCGGTCGGCGTCCTGGAAGCGGGAGGGGTCGCGGTTCACGGTGGGCAGGTGGAAGGCGACCGACTCGCCCGCCCTGACCAGGTGGCCCTCGATCTCGACGTCCTCCAGGGCGCTGCGCACCGGGCCGATGTGGATGATCGTGAGGTAGCGCAGCAGCTCCTCCACGCCGTTGTCCACCACCGAGGGGTCGTCGCGCATGGCGGCGAGCTGGCCGGGGTTGGTGAGCAGCGCGTACGTGCCCAGCCCCAGCATGTTGGCGGTCGTCTCGTGCCCGGCCAGCAGGAGCAGGAACGCGACCCCGGTCAGCTCCTCGTGGTTGAGATCCTCGACGAGCCCGCTGAGCAGGTCGTCGGCCGGTTCGGCCCGCTTGCGACCGATCAGCTCCGACAGGTACGCCCCGATCCTGGTGAACGCGGCCAGGGCGTCGTCGGCCTTGGTCTCCAGGTTGACCAGGATCTTGGTCTCCTCCTGGAACACCGCGCGGTCCTCGTACGGCACCCCGAGCAGCTCGCAGATCACCAGCGACGGGATCGGCAGCGCGAAGGACTGCACCAGGTCTGCGGGCGGCCCGGCGGCCTGCATGGCGTCGAGGCAGGAGTGGGTGATCTCCTCGATCCTGGGTTCGAGCGCCTTCATCCGCCGCACGGTGAACTGCCCCATGAGCAGCTTGCGGTAGCGCGTGTGCTCGGGCGCGTCCATGCGCAGGAAGAACCCGGGCGGCAGTTCCTGCACGAGCTGCGCCCGGGTGGGCACGATGGGGTGCAACCGCTCCGGACGGTTGCTGAAGCGGGGGTCGGCCAGGATCGCGCGGGCGGCCGAGTAGCCGGTGACCAGCCAGCCGAGGTGGCCGTCGGCGAAGGTGAGGCGATGCATGGCGCCCTGTTGTCGCAGGGCCGTGGCTTCCTCGGGCGGATCGAACGGCCGCCGGCGGGTCACGGGAAAGGTCAGGTCGGACATGCTGGCTCCTTTCCGAGCTCACTCCCTAGAAAACCTCAACCGATGCAAAACTTCAATGCATGAAATTCGTGTATCGGTGTAGAGTTCCGTCATGGTAGGACTGCGGGAGCGCAAGAAGCAGCGCACGCGCCGGGCGCTGATCGAGGGAGCGCTCCGGCTGTTCGGCGAGAAGGGCTACGAGGAGACCACGCTGGCGGAGATCGCCGCCGCCGCCGAGGTCTCCACCCGCACCTTCTTCAGCTACTTCGCCAGCAAGGAGGACGTGCTCTTCTACGACTCCGAGCACCAGATCGAGCGCGCGCTGGCGTTCCTGTCCGCGCCCGCCCCCGGCCAGGCGCCCGCCGACCTGCTGCGCGCCTTCATCGAGGACGCGTTCTCGACCACGGACGACGGCCAGGACACCTGGTCGGAGCAGACGGCGCTGCGCCTTGAGCTCATCATGCGCGAGCCGCCCCTCCAGGCGCGGGCCCTGCACCTGCTGTTCGACAGCCAGCTCCGGCTGGCGGAGGCGCTGTCGGCGGCCTACCCCGGCCGGCTCGGCCGGGTCGAGGCGGCGGCGGCCGTGGGGGCGCTGATCGGCGCGGTGAAGCTGGCCGTGATGGCCACCCTCAACGACGGCCTCCCGGTGGAGCAGGCCCGCGACGCCGCCCGCCGGGCCGCCGACATCGCCCTGCACGGCCTCCACGGCCTCCCCCGCCGCCCCGCCTCCGCCGACCGCTCTGCCGGGGTCGCCGCGGGTGGCGCGTGACGGCGCGCGTCTGACAGGCTGTCGGCGCGGGCGGCGGGCCGCCTACGGGAACGGCCGCGTGAGGGGGATCGGTGCGGGGACGGACGGGCACTCTCATCCTGCTGCTGTCGGGGCCGGTCCTGGCGGCGGCGTACGCGGCCGTCAACTACGCGGCTCTGCGCACGGCGTCGGGGACGCGGGGCCCCGACCCGGCAGACCCGATGACCTCCGGCGGCCTGACGTCGCTGGGCTCGGACCTGTGGTGGATCGTCAGGGGCATCGCGCTGGTGGCGGGCGTCGCGGCGGCGGGGATCGCCGTGGTGGGCCTGCTGCTGCGCCGCGCGGCCCGGGGTCGCGGCCCGCTGCTGGTGTCGTCGGGCGTGCTCATCCTGCCGTACGCGCTCGGGCTCGCGGCGGCCGTCTACAACCCCGCGCCGAGGCTGGCCGGTTTCTACGACCATCAGGCCTTCGCCGACGCGCTCCCGCCGTACCAGTACTTCTCGGCCGTGCTCCTGCTGGTGGCGGCTCTGGCCCAGGCCGTCGGCATGGTCCGTGCGTACACCGCGGCCCGGACGGCGTCACCGCGCTGACCCGCCGGCGCAGCGGTCGCTGACCCAGGTGGTCCAGCCCTGGCGGGCGCCGCCCGCGCCGGTCGCGGCCCACCCCGCGGGCGCCGGCCCCGAGCCGGGCGGGACGACGGCGGTGCAGGCGCCGGCCGGCGGCCTGCCGTCGTAGAGCTCGGCCTCGGTCCAGGAGACGCGGTAGGCCAGGACGGCCCGGATGTTCCACATCACCCGCCGGTCCACGGCCACCCGTCCCGGGCCCGTGAGCACGGGCAGCCAGTCGGGCCCTGCGGCGGGCGCGGACTTCGGCGCCAGGTCGGCGGCGAAGACCAGGTTGACCGCCGCCAGCACGGCCAGCACCCCCGGCCATCCGCGGCGGGCCGTCAGCAGGGCCGCGCCCGCCAGCCCCGCCAGCAGGGCGAGCGCCGCGAGGGAGGCGGTGACCAGGTCGAAGGAGTCCCGCACCCGGCTGAGGAAGATCACCTCGGGGAAGTCGAAGGCGATGAACGCGTACCGCTGGAGCCGGTCCCCCGCGTACCAGACCACCACGCCGCCGGTCGCCGCGAGCAGCCCGGCCGCCGCGAGCGCGTGCCGCACGACGGCCCCGCGGCCGGCCCTGGCCAGCACGAGCAGCCCGGCCAGGGTCCAGGCGAGCGCCACGCAGGCCAGGTAGCGGCCATAGGCGTAGTTGCCGATCCGGTGCTCGTCGGGGAGCGCGGCCGAGGAGGCGTAGGCGATGCCCAGGGTCGTGGCCAGCAGGACGGCCGCCAGCACGCGCCGCGGCCCCGGCGCCGACCGCCTGGCCACGACGGCGACGGCGCCCGCGAGCCCGACCCCGGCCAGCCCCCAGGTCCCGGCGATCAGGTACCAGAGCTGCCCGGCCGCACCCGCCAGCGCCCAAGCCTGCCCGTCGAGCCCGCTCACCCGCTCGGCCAGGAGGCCGGACAGGTCACGCGCCCCGCCCGGGTACAGCGCCGCGGACAACACCCGGTTGAGCGCCGTCGCGGCTCCCGCCGTCACCACGGCGGCCACCAGCCCGGCCGCCGCGCCCCTGCGGCGCGCGAAGAACCTGCCCGCCGCGTCCCGGCGGCCCGCGACGAGCATCCCCGCCATCGCCAGGAGGGTCACCGCCAGGACGACGGTCCCGCGCAGGTGCACCGCCATCGCGAACCCCGCCAGCCCGCCCGCCAGCACCCCCGCCCTGGCCGACCCCCTGGCCACGAGGTCGTGCAGCGCGACCAGCCAGGCCAGGACGAGGGTGGGCAGGACCGCGTCGGCCAGCGCCAGCCCCGAGAACAGCAGCAGCGACGGCGACAACCCGCCCGCGAACGCCGCCGCCATCGCCGCCCGCGGCCCCGTCCCCAGCCGCCGCAGCAGCAGGTACGCCAGCGGGAACGCCCCCGCCGCCGCCATCGACCCCACCCCGACGACCAGCCGGTAGGCCACCACCGGGTCCTGCGTGAACCAGAACACCGGCGTCAGCAGCAGCGGGTAGCCGCCCTGGTAGAAGGTGAAGCCGGTCAGATCCGCCCCGGGCCCGCCGGCCAGCCACCGGGCGGCGATCAGGTATCCGGTCTCGTCCGGGTTGGCCACCGGCCCGGCGTGCTGCCGGAACAACCACAGCCGCAGCGCGACCTGCGCCACCCACCCGATCGCCAGCAACCACCACGACCGCGACCGGCCCCCGCGCCGCACGTACGGGGCAGGAGCCGGAACACGAGCTGCGAACGTCGTCGTCATGGAATCCCCCCTCAAGTCGGGGGAAGTCCAGCAAGAAGCGGATAACCCGGCCGTCACCGGATCCGGTTACGCGGACGTTATGCGCGCCTGAACGCGCCTCTCACATGCACCGGCACGCCCTTGCCGAGCAGGCCGGGCAGCACCTCGGCGACGTTCATCGGCATGCGCACGCAGCCGTGCGAGGCCGGGGAGAGCGGCACCGACAGCGCGCCGTGGAAGGCGATGCCGCCGTTGAAGAAGATCGGGTTGTAGAGCTGCCCCAGGTACGACTTGTGCCAGCCGCTGGCCCGCCACGTCGTGCGGAAGTCGCCGGTCGGCGTGCGGGCCGAGCCGCAGAAGCGCTGCTCCTTGCCCTGCCAGGTGGTCGTCTCGCAGTACGGGACGCCGCTGCCGGAGGAGATGTGGGTGATGAGCCGCACCTGGCCGTCGACGTACAGGACCATGACCTGCTTGGTCAGGTCGACCTCGGCGCGGGTCGGCTTGCCGTTGCCCACCAGCACCTTCGGGGTCCTCGGCCGTTCCAGCGCCTCCCACGTCCTGCGGGCGATCGTGCTGGTCGGCGTGATGCCGTTGACCTTCTGGAAGGCCCAGACGGCGGCGAGGGTGGCGCCGCCGTAGCGGCCGTCGGCCTTGCCGGGCAGGTAGCCCAGAGCCGCCAGGCGCCGCTGCAGCCAGGCGACGGACGTGCCCTTCGCGCCCAGCTTCAGCGTCTTGCGCGGCGCCGTGACGGGCGCTGTGACGGGCGCTGCGGCGGGCGCTGTCTCCGGGCCCGCCTTGGCCCCCGCCGCGCCGGAGGTGCCGGCCGTGCTCGGCGCGCCGGTGACGCCGGTGACGCCGGTCGTCGCGGCGGAGGTGTGCGCCTGCGCGCCGCAGCCCGTGAGTACGACGGCCCCAGCCGTCAGCAGAGCAGCCATTCCGGGCAGCCGTCGAGCCCCCACCGGTACCACCTCTCATATCACGAACTATCCGGATCGATGGACCCTACACCACCCGCCATGAACAGGTAATAAGCCGGTCAACCTGTTTAGAGTGTCCTCATGTCCGAGAAGTTGCCGGCTAACGCCGTCGTCGTGGAGGCCGCCCTGCGCGCGGCGGGCGCCACCGGAGAGATCGTCGTCCTGCCCGAGAAGGCCCCTACCGCGGCGACCGCCGCCGCCCAGCTCGGCTGCGAGGTGGGGGCGATCGCCAACAGCCTGATCTTCGACGCCGACGGCGCGCCGCTGCTGGTCCTGACCAGCGGCGCCCACCGGGTGGACGTCGAGCTCGTCGCCCGTACGGCCGGCGTCGCCGAGGTGCGGCGGGCCACGCCGGAGTTCGTCAGGGCCGCGACCGGTCAGCCGATCGGCGGGGTGGCCCCGGTCGGCCATCCGGCCCCGGTCCGCACCCTGGTGGACAACTGGCTGAGCAAGCACGAGGTGGTGTGGGCGGCCGGCGGCCACCCGCTGACGGTGTTCCCGACGACGTTCGAGGAGTTGGTGGCGATCACCGGAGGCACTCCCGTCGACGTCGAGTGACGTCGAGTAATGTGCGACGGGTGATCGAGTTTCGCGGGGCGGGCCCGGCCGAGTTCACCGAACGCCTGGACACGGTGATCGACATCTACACGGCGGCGATGAACCCGCCCCCCGAGCAGATCGCCGGCCGCAAGACCATCATGCGCAACCACGGCACATATCCCCATTTCCAGTGCTATTTCGCAGAATTGCGCGACCCGACCGGCGTGGCACGCCCCCAGACCGTCGGCTTCGCGTACGGCTTCCGCGGCGCGACCGGACAGTGGTGGCACGACGTGGTGAGCCGGGCGCTGGCCGACGAGGCGGGCGATGAGGCCGCGCGCGCCTGGATGGGCCACGCGTTCGAGCTGGCCGAGATCCACGTGCACCCCGACCACCAGGGCGCGGGCATCGGCCGGGCCATGATCCGGACTCTGTGCGCCGGCCGCGCCGAGCGCTCGGCCGTGTTGTCCACCCACGACCGCCCCACGGCCGCCCGCCACCTCTACGCGAGCATGGGCTTCACCGACCTGCTGACCCGCTTCGTCTTCCCCGGCGGCCACGAGGAGTACGCGATCGTCGGCCGCCCGCTGCCCCTCGACTGAGGGCGTCGCACGTCGCCGCAGGTAAAGCCGGTACTTGTGGGGTTTGCCTGGTCATGCCCGAGGGCATCTTCATGACAGAAAGTGACGGACACGTTACCGACTGGATACCACCCCCTGCCCGTCACCCGCCCGGTCCCCCTGCGGGCGGGTGACGGGCAACCGCGCGTAAGGGGACGGGGCGGCGGGACAGGCGGTGCGGTCAGGCGGTGCGGTCAGGCGGTGCGGTCAGGCGGTGCGGTCAGGCGGTGCGGTCAGGCGGTGCGGTCAGGCGGTGCGGTCAGGCGGTCGCGGCGACCGGCGTCAGGCGCTGGAACACCTCGCGCGAGGCGCTGGACCGGTTGAACGTGATGAAGTGGATGCCGGGCGCGCCCTCGTCGAGCAGCCGCTGGCACAGCTCCGCGCCGTGCTCGATGCCGAGCGCCCGCACCGCGGCCGGGTCGTCGGCGGCCGCCTCGAAGCGGGCCGCCACCTCGGCCGGGAACGGCGCCCCCGACAGCTGCTCCGACCGCGCGATCGTGCTCATCTGGGTGACCGGCATGATGCACGGGATGATCGGCGTGTCACAGCCCTGGGCCGCCACCCGGTCGCGCAGCCGCAGGTAGTCGTCGGCCTGGAAGAACATCTGGGTGATCGCGTAGTCGGCCCCCGCGCGGCACTTGCGCACGAAGTACTCGGTGTCGGACTCGATCGACGGCGAGCGCGGATGCTTGTACGGGAACGCCGCCACCCCGACGCAGAACTCGCCCGCCTGCCGGATGAGCCGCACCAGCTCCTCGGCGTAGAGCACGCCCTCGGGATGCCGCACCCACTCGGCGGTCGGGTCGCCGGGCGGGTCGCCGCGCACGGCCAGGATGTTGCGCACCCCCGCGTCGGCGAAGCGGCCGACCAGGTGGCGCAGCTCGCGCACGGAGTGGTTGACCGCCGTGAAGTGCGCCACAGGGGTGAGCGTGGTGTCGTGGGCCAGGCGCTCGACGATGTCGACCGTGCGGTCGCGGGTCGAGCCGCCGGCCCCGTAGGTGACCGAGACGAACGTGGGACGCAGGGACTCCAGCTCCCTGATCGCCTTCCACAGCTGCCGCTCGCCCTCGTCGGTCTTCGGCGGGAAGAACTCGAAGGAGAACGACCGGCCACCGGTGGCGAGCAGCTCACGGACGGTGGGGACACGATCGGGCAGGATGGAGGGTCGACCAAGCGCCATGGCCCAAGCGTACAGGCCGGTGTCCGGATCGGCCGCCCCTAGACCGGGGACCCGACCCCGAGTCCGCGCCCACTAGTCTCAAGGCATGACCACTGACGCCGCGAGCATGGACGCCCTGCGCACCCAGGTGGAGCGCGCCCTCGGGGAGTTCGTCGAACGGCAGCTGCCCGCCTCGGGCGACGCCGAGCTCGAACCGCTGCGCGCCGCCGCGGGCGACCTGCTGGCCGGCGGCAAGCGCCTGCGTCCCGCGTTCTGCTACTGGGGCTGGCGCGGAGCGGGCGGCACCGACGTGCCCGAGATCTTCACCGCCGCCGCGTCGCTGGAGCTGTTGCAGGCCAGCGCGCTCGTGCACGACGACGTGATGGACAAGAGCGACCTGCGCAGGGGCATGCCGGCCGCCCACCGCCGCTTCCAGTCCCTGCACGAGAAGGAGGGCTGGCACGGCTCGGCCGAGCAGTTCGGCGAGGGGGCCGCCATCCTGCTGGGCAACCTGCTGCTGGTGTGGTCGGGTGAGATGTGGCGCACCAGCGGCCTGCCGCCGGCGTCGCTGGCCGCCGCCCAGCCCGTCCACGACCACATGCGCACCGAGCTGATGTGCGGCCAGTACCTCGACCTGCTGGAGCAGGCCCACGGCGAGAACACCTTCGAGTCGGCCCTGCGGGTGGCGTTGTTCAAGAGCGGCAAGTACTCGGTGGAGCAGCCGCTCAGGCTCGGCCTGGTGCTCGCGGCCGGCGCGCTGGAGCCGTGGATGGACGAGCTGTGCACCGGCTACGGCCGCCGCGTCGGCATCGCCTTCCAGCTCAGGGACGACATCCTCGGCGTGTTCGGCGACCCGGCCCAGACCGGCAAGCCGGCCGGCGACGACCTGCGGGAGGGCAAGCGCACGATGCTGGTGGCCCGCACCCTGGCCGGGGCGCCTCCGCAGGCGGCCGCGACGGTGCGCAGGCTGCTCGGCGACCCCGCGCTCGACGAGAACGGGGTGCGCGCCCTGCGCGAGATCATCACCGACAGCGGCGCGCTGCGGGAATGCGAGGACCTGATCGCCGGCTATCTCGCCGACGCGCTGGCCGCGCTCGACGAGGCGCCGGTCACCGCCGAGTCGCGCACGGCGCTGACCGAGCTGGCCATCGCCGCGACGTCCCGCAAGACCTGACCCCGGGCCCCTCGTGGGGCCCCTCGTGCCCGCGGCCGGCCCGGGCGGCGCCGGCCTGGGCGGCCCGCTTCGGCGGGCGGCGTCGGTCTGGGCGGCCCGCTTCGGCAGGCGGGCTCGGCGCGGAGCGGCGGGCGCCCGTCGTGGACGGGCGCCCGGTCGTGTGTCAGGGGATCAGGCGTTCGGCGAACTCGGCGCGGTCAGGCGTTCGGCGAACTCGGCGCGGTCAGGCGTTTGGCGAACTCGGCCGCCGCCGCCCCCGGGTCCTCCGCGTCGGTGATCGCGCGTACGACCACCACGCGGCTCACGCCGTACGACATGACCTCGTCGAGGTTGGTGAGGTCGATGCCGCCGATCCCGAACCACGGCCGCGGCGCGGCCGACCCGGGGGCCGGTCCCAGCGAGGCCGCGTGCCGCAGCAGCGCCGGGCCGGGCGCGTGGCGGCCCGGCTTGGTCGGCGTGGGCCAGATCGGGCCGCAGCAGAAGTAGTCGACGCCCTCCTCCACGGCCGCGGCGGACGCCTCGGCGACGGAGTGGGTGGACCGGCCGATGACGATGTCGTCGCCGAGTATCTCTCGCGCGACCGTCACGGGAAGGTCGTCCTGCCCCAGGTGGAGCACGTCGGGCCGGGCGGCGAAGGCGATGTCCGCCCGGTCGTTGACGGCCAGCAGCTTGCCGTGCCGGTCGCAGGCGTCGCGGAAGACTTCCAGGAGCGCGAGTTCTTCGCGTGCCTCCAGGCCCTTCTCCCGCAGCTGGATGATGTCCACGCCGCCGGCCAGCACCGAGTCGAGGAACTCTGCCAGGTCGCCGCGGTCGCGGCGGCCGTCGGTGCAGAGATAGAGGCGGGCCTCAGAAACCGAGGGCCTGGGCACGCCGCTTGACCTCCGTGTGACGGCCGGCCTTGATCGCCTCGATGGGCGACCCCGGCAGGGACTCGTCTGGGGTGAAGAGCCAGCGCAGCGACTCGACGTCGTCGTAGCCGGCGTCCTGCAACACGGTCAGTGTGCCGGGCAGGCCCTTCATCACGTCCTTACCGTCGAGGAACACCGCGGGAACCTGTGGCCCGCCGCCGCCGCGGCGCACGCCGAGCAGCTTGTGGTCCTTGAGGAGTTGCTTGGCCCGCCCGATCGAGAGCTCGAGGCGTGAGGCCACTTCGGGGAGAGTGAGCCACTCGTCGACGAGCTGGTCGGTCTCCCGGTCGATCTGTGCAACAGAAAGCGTCACGAAACCACAACTACCACATGCCGTCCTTGCTCAAACAACACAATCCCGTAGGGGGACCTCTGGATCTACCAGGCGTTCTGTGTCGAGGCGGTGCCCGCCTTCGATGATCCTACGGCCCTGCACGTAGTCCCGGGGCCGGTCGACGGCGAGCACGGCGGCGAGGGTGTCGCCGGAGGTCAGCCAGACGGCCGACCACTTGCCCTCGGGCTCGCCCCGGTAGAGCAGGCGGTCGCCGGAGGGGTGGTGGCCGATGTACTGGACCATGTGGCCGAACTGCTCGGACCAGAAGTAGGGCGCCGGGTCGTAGACGGCCTCCTCCCCCAGCAGGGTCGCGGCGGCGACCTCGGGCGAGCCGAGCGCGGTGTCCCAGTGCTCGACGCGCAGGCGGACGCCGTAGCGGCGCGACCACCAGGCCGCGCAGTCGCCGGCGGCGACCACGTTCGGCATGGACGTGCGCAGGTGCTCGTCGGTGACGACGCCGTTGTGCAGGTCGATGTCGGAGCCGGCCAGCCATTCGACGGCCGGGCGCACGCCGATGCCGGTGACGACCACGTGCGCCTGGACGAACTCGCCGCCCACCAGCCGCACGCCGCCCTCGTCCACCTCGTCGACCATGGTGTTCAGGCGCAGGTCGATGCCGTCGTACCAGTGTCGCGTGCGGGCGCCGATCTCCGGGCCCACGGCGTTGGCCAGCGGGGCGGGGCCGGCCTCGATCACGGTCACCGAGCAGCCGGCCTTGCGCGCGGCGGTGGCGACCTCGGCGCCGATCCAGCCGGCGCCGATGATCGCCACGTGGGCCCCGGCCACCAGGCCGGCGCGCAGCTCGTGGGCATCGTCGAGGGTGCGCAGGACGTGCTGGGGGCCGTCGCCGGGCACGGTGATCGGCTCGGTGCCGGTGGCGATCACCAGGCCGTCGTAGCCGAGCTCGCCCTCGGTGGTCTCCACGACGCCCTCGCGCAGGGCCTTGGCGGTGACGCCCGGCCAGAAGTCGACCTCCAGCGCGTCGAGGTCGGCCTCCAGGAAGCTGGAGTCAGCCGCGCCTGACAGGACGGCCTTGGACAACGGCGGACGGTCGTAGGGCCGATGGCGCTCCTGGCCGATCAGCGTGATCCGTCCGGTGAAGCCGCGCCCGCGCAGCGCCTCCGCGCTGCGCAGCCCGGCCAGGCCCGCTCCCACCACTACGACATGGTTCACGTTCATGACCATAACGGGGGCGGTGCCGGCACGTCGCGCCGAGGCCGTAGGCTGGAGGCGCAAGACGCGCGGGAGTCCGGCCGTCACCGGGCTGAGAGGAAGGCTTGAGCGGGCCTTCGACCGCAAGACACCTGATCCGGATCATGCCGGCGAAGGGAGCGCGGATGAATGTGATCGTGGGCGGCGGGGTCGTCGGGTTGTCGATCGCCTGGCGGCTGGCCCGCGAGGGGCTGCCCGTCACGGTGGTCGACCCGGCCCCGGGACGCGGGGCGTCCTACGCGGCGGCCGGGATGCTGGCGCCCGTCAGCGAGGTCGCCTACACCGAGGAGCCGCTGCTGCGGCTGGGGGCCGCCTCGCTCCGGCGGTGGCCGTCCTTCGCCGCCGAACTGGCCGCCGACGCTGGGCTCGGCCCGGACCTCGGTGCGGGTCCTGGGGCAGGTCTCGGCACGGGGCTGAGTGGCGGTCCCGGTGGGGGGGCCGGTGGCGGGGCCGGGGAGGCGTTCGGGGGCGCGTTCGGGATGATCGGGCCGCAGGGGGCTGGCGGCCGGGCGCTCGACCTGCGCGCCGACGGCACACTCGACGTCGCCTTCGGGGCCGACGACCTCGCGGCGCTCGACGACCTGGCGGCGTTCATGGACAAGCTGGGGCTGCGGGTCGAGCGGCTGACCGGGCGCGAGTGCCGCCGTCTGGAGCCCATGCTGGCCCCTTCGGTGCGCGGGGGGCTGCTGGCCCCCGGTGACGCCTGGGTCGATCCGCGCCGGGTCACGGCAGCGCTGCTGGCCGCGCTCGACCGGCTGGGCGTGCCCGTGGTGCGGGCGCGGGTGACCGGACTGCTGCGCGACGACGACGCCGTTCCAGACGCCGTTCCAGACGCCGTGGCAGGCGCTGGGACCAGCCCTTGGAGCAGTTCCGGGACCGGCGGCGCTGTGACGGGGGTGCGGCTTGAGCCCGTGCCCGGTCAGCCTGAGCCGGCGGTGCGGGAGATCGCGGCCGAGCGGGTGGTGCTGGCCGCCGGGGCGTGGAGCGGGGAGCTGGCCGACGTGCCCGTCCGGCCGGTCAAGGGGCAGATCATGCGGTTGCGCTCGGCGCAGCCGCTGCTCGGGCGGTGCGTACGCGGGACGGTGCACGGCACGCCCGTCTACCTCGTCCCCAGGGGCGACGGCGAGCTGGTGCTCGGGGCGACCCAGGAGGAGCTGGGGTTCGACACCCGGGTGACCGCGGGCGGACTCTACGAGCTGCTGCGCGACGCCAGGGAGCTGGTGCCGGGCGTCACCGAGCTGGAGGTCGCCGACGTGGTCGCCGGGCTGCGTCCGGGCACCCCCGACAACCTGCCGATCATCGGGGCGGGCGAGGCTCCGGGGCTGGTGCTGGCGACCGGCCACCACCGGGGCGGGGTGCTGCTGGCCCCCCTCACGGCCGCCCTGGTCACGGCGGCGGTGCTGACACCGCCCGCGACGCCCCCGGCCGCGACGACGGCGCCCCCGGCAACGGCCCGGACAGGCACACAGACGGCGGCCCGGACTGCGGCCCAGACGGCGGTGCTCTCGACGAGGCTCTCGACGGGCGCGCAGCTTTCGGCGGGCGCGGGGATTCTGACGGGTGAGGAGGGCGAGCTGGCCGCGCTGTGCTCGCCCGCGAGATTTCGGGATATTTCATGATTGTGACGATCAACGGCGCCGCGCACGAGGTGGCCGACGGCACCACCGTGGCCCAGGCCGTACGGACGCTGACGACGGCCACCACCGGCGTGGCCGTGGCCGTGAACGACGAGGTGGTCACGCGGAGCTCGTGGGAGACGACGGCGCTCGGCGACCGCGACCGCGTCGAGGTGCTGACGGCGGTGCAGGGTGGATGAGCTGATCATCGCCGGGGAGAAGTTCGCCTCCCGGCTCATCATGGGCACCGGCGGCGCGCCCTCCCTGGACGTGCTCGACCAGGCCCTGGTCGCCTCGGGAACCGAGCTGACCACGGTGGCCATGCGGCGGCTCGACCCCGGCGCCCGCGGCTCGGTCCTCGACGTGCTGCGCCGCCGCGACATCAAGGTGCTGCCGAACACCGCGGGCTGCTTCACCGCGGGCGACGCCGTGCTGACGGCCCGGCTGGCCCGCGAGGCGCTGGGGACGAACTGGGTCAAGCTCGAGGTCATCTCCGACGAGCGCACGCTGCTGCCCGACCCGATCGAGACCTTCGACGCGGCCGAGCGGCTGGTGGCCGACGGGTTCGTGGTGCTGCCGTACATCGGCGACGACCCGGCGCTGGCGCGGCGGCTGGAGCAGGCCGGCTGCGCGGCGGTGATGCCGCTGGGCGCGCCGATCGGCTCGGGGCTCGGGATCAGGAACCCGCACAACATCGAGCTGATCGTGGAGGCCGCCGGGGTGCCGGTGATCCTCGACGCCGGCATCGGCACGGCCAGCGACGCCGCCCTGGCCATGGAGCTGGGCTGCGACGCGGTGCTGCTGGCCACGGCGGTCACCCGGGCCCAGCGGCCCGAGCTCATGGCCTCGGCGATGAGGGCGGCCGTGGCGGCCGGACGACAGGCGCGGCAGGCGGGCCGGATCCCGCGCCGGCGCTACGCCGAGGCGTCCTCGCCGACGACCCCCTAGCGACGCCCGGGAGACACCCCTGGGCCCCCGGCGGGCCGGCTCGCCCCGGCCCTCCCGCCGGTCGGGGCCGCTTCCGCGGGAACGTCTCCGCATCGGTTTCGGGCGCGCGGGCCCTGCCGGTGGCAAAACGCCCGTAAACTCAGGGGGGTGGTGGATAAGACGACTGCGGACCCCCTGGTCGGGCGGCTCCTCGATGGGCGCTACCGCATCGAGAGCCGGATCGCCCGGGGCGGTATGGCGACCGTCTACCTGGCGCTCGACGTCCGGCTGGATCGCACTGTCGCGTTGAAGGTCATGCACCGCTCGCTCGCCGAGGACCCGGCCTTCGTCCGCAGGTTCATCGGCGAGGCCAAGTCGGTGGCCAGCCTGTCCCACCCCAACGTGGTGCACGTCTTCGACCAGGGCACCGACACCGACGTCGTCTACCTGTCGATGGAGTACGTGCCGGGCCGCACGCTGCGCGACATCCTGCGCGAGCGCGGCAGGCTGCCCGCCCGCGAGGCGCTGGAGATCATGATCCCGGTGCTGGCCGCCCTGGGCGCGGCCCACCAGGCCGGGATGGTCCACCGCGACGTGAAGCCCGAGAACGTGCTGATGACCGACGACGGCCGGGTCAAGGTCGTCGACTTCGGGCTGGCCAGGGCGATCGAGGCGACCAACCAGACCCGTACCGGCGTGATGATCGGCACGATCGGCTACATGTCGCCCGAGCAGGTCACCACCGGCGGCGCCGACGTGCGCAGCGACGTCTACGCCGCGGGCATCATGCTGTTCGAGCTGGTGACCGGGCAGCAGCCCTACGACGGCGAGACGCCGATGTCGGTGGCCTACCGGCACGTGCACGACACGGTGCCGCCGCCGTCGTCGCTGGTGCCCGAGGTGCCGCCGCTGATCGACACGCTGGTCGGGCACGCCACGGCCCGCGAGCCCCACGACCGCCCGGCCGACGCCACGGCGATGCTGGTGGAGGCGGTCGACGCCCACCGGATGTTGCCCCGGCTGAGCACCCCGCCGGCCATGACGGCGGTGTTCAACCAGTCGATGCCGCCGCGGCCGAGCGGCGCGGGCGCCCCGTCGATGCCGCTGGCCGCGCCCGCCCACACGCTGATCCAGCCGCGCGCCGAGGTGACGCCGCCGGTGTCGCCGCCGCCGCCGTCCGGACGTTCGTTCCGGCCCAACTGGTTCCTGGTCGCGCTGGCCGCGGTCATGGTCGTCGCGGTGGCGCTGACCGGCTGGTACTTCTCCCAGACCAAGTACGTGCAGGTGCCCGACCTGGTCGGCCAGAACATGGTGGTCGCCGAGCGCACCGCCACGGGCAAGGGCTTCAAGGTCAACAAGGTCGCCGGCGAGTACGACGAGGACACCCCCGAGGGGCTGGTGCTGCGTACCGATCCCGAGGGCAAGACCGAGCTGGAGAGCGGCAGCACGATCACGCTGGTGCCCTCGCTCGGCCCCAAGCGGGTGATCGTCCCCAGCGTCAGGGGCCTGACCAGCGACGAGGCCCGCATCAAGATCGCCGAGGCCGGGCTCACCGTGGGCAGCGTCAAGCGGCTGCCCAACGGCGAGGTCGAGCGGAACAAGGTGATCCGCAGCTCTCCCGAGGCCGGCGAGAAGGTCAAGGAGGGCGCGAAGGTCGGCATCTTCGTGAGCGCCGGCATGGTGATGCCCGACGTGACCGGCATGCCGAAGGACGAGGCCGCCGCCTACCTCGGCGGCCAGGGCTTCCAGGTGCAGGTCAACGAGGTCGACGACGACGCCGAGCCGTGCACGGTCATCGCCCAGGCGCCGAAGGCCAAGTCCGAGGTCGACAAGGGCACCCCCGCGATGATCACGGTGGCGCGCTGCCAGACCGACTTCTGGGACTGGTTCAAGGGCGACAACGAGGCCCGCGACGACCAGGAGTTCCGCTTGGTGCCCGCGGTCATCGGCAAGAACGTCAAGGACGCCAAGTCGGAGCTGGAGTCGCTGGGTTTCCGCGTGCGGATCCAGCGGCTGGCCAACGGCGGCGTCGTGCAGTACCAGCGGCCGTTACCGAACAGTGAGCGGCCGCCCGGCGCGACCGTCTTCCTCTGGCAGTAGCGCGCCGGGTCAGGCCAGGTGCCCGTGCAGGCGCACCCTGGCCAGCCCGCCGTCGGGGTAGATGTCGACCCGTACGTGGGTGACCGGTTCGGGGTGGCCGAGCCGGAAGCGGTGGGGCGCGTCGGGCTGCAGCCGGGTCTTCGGCAGCAGCGTGACCTCGCGCCCGCCGGACAGACCGCCGGACAGACCGTCGGACAGACCACTGGACAGCCCGGTGAGCGCGACGTGGCTGGGGGCGTTGAAGATCAGGTTCGTGGTGTCGATCTCCGCCAGGCGCAGCAGGCCCGGCGCGGCCAGGCGGATGAGCAGCCAGTCGTTGCCCGGCTCGCGGCGGCGCGCGGTCTCCCAGCCCTCTGCCTGGTGGCGGGCCAGGCCGGGGGCGATGACGTTGTTCGGCGCGGAGTAGAACTCGTCGGAGCAGGCGGTGACCAGGCCGCCGTTCTGGAGGGCGGCCAGGTCGAGGCTCAGCCCGTCGTAGACGGACAGGTCGGGGCGTACCTCGCCGTGCACGCGCAGGCGGGCGATGCCGCCGTCGGGGTAGATGTTCAGGCGGACGTGGGTGTAGCGGGTGTCGTCGCCGGTGACCTCGACGTGGTGCTTGGCGTCGCCCCTGAGCGCGGTCCTCGGGACGATCTCCGTCCAGTCGGCGGCGGCCACCTCGGCGGGCGAGGGATGGCCGGGCACGGCGGCGGCCTCGACCGAGGCGTACGGCGGGTAGTTGCCCTTGAACCAGGCCGTGTCGATCACCACGCCGCGGATCGCGCCCGGCAGGCCCAGCCGCACCAGCGCCCAGTCGTGGCCGGGCGTGCGGCGGCGGCGGGTCTCCCAGCCGTCGTAGACCTGCCCCTTGTTGCCGAACGTCTCGGCGCGGAAGCCGGGGCGGCCCGGCCTGATCAGGCTCTCCTTCTCGGCGAAGGACTCGTCGCTGGCCGCCACGACCGCGCCGCCGAGGGTGCGCAGCGCCAGGTCGGGCAGGGCGGTGAAGCCGGGCATCTACTGCTCCCCCAGGATGAGGCGGCCGTGCGGCTCGCCGTCCACGGGACGGCCGCGCAGCCAGGTGGTCAGCACCGCGCCCTTGAGCAGGCGGCCGTGGTAGGGGGTGACGGGGTTGCGGTGGTGCAGGCGGGCGGCGTCCACCGGGTTGTCGGCGTCGGGGTCGAAGGCGACCAGGTCGGCGTCGCCGCCGGGGCGGATCGCGCCCTTGCCGGGGAGCCGGGCCGTCTCGGCGGGCGCGGCCGACATCCAGCGCACGACGTCGGCGAGGGTGTGGCCGCGCCGGGCGGCCTCCGTCCAGACCGCGGACAGGCCGAGCTGGAGGGAGGCGACGCCGCCCCAGGCGGCGGCGAAGTCGGGCACCTTCAGGTCGGCGGGCGAGGGTGAGTGGTCGGAGACGACGCTGCTCAGCACGCCGCGGGCCAGGCCGTCCCACAGCAGCTCGCGGTTGGCGCGCGAGCGGATGGGCGGGCAGCACTTGTACGCCGTGCGCCCCTCGGGCACCTGTTCGGCCTCCAGCGTCAGGTAGTGGGGGCAGGTCTCGGCCGTGACCGCCACGCCGTCGGCCTGGGCCCGCGCCAGCACGTCGAGGCATTCGGCGCTGGAGACGTGCAGGACGTGCACGCGCGCGCCGGTCTCGGCGGCCAGCGCGACGACCTTGGCGACCGCGCTGCGCTCGGCGGCTCCCGGCCGCGACTCCAGGAACTCCCGGTACGTCGGCCCGCCCGGCTCGGCCAGCAGCTCGGGGTCCTCGGCGTGCACGACGACGAGCCCGCCGAACCCGGCGACCTCGCTCAGCACCGCCCGCAGCTCGGCCGTGGCGAGCGGCGGGAACTCCTCGACGCCCGACGGGGACATGAAGCACTTGAAGCCCCGGACGCCGCGCTCGTGCAGCGGCCGCAGCTCCTTGAGGTTGCCGGGGACCGCGCCGCCCCAGAACGCCACGTCCACGTGGCACTGCCCGCGGGCGGCCCGCAGCTTGGCCTCCAGGGCCTCCACGCTGACGGTCGGCGGCAGGGAGTTGAGCGGCATGTCCACGATCGTGGTGACGCCGCCCGCGGCGGCCGCCCTGGTGGCCGAGGCGAAGCCCTCCCAGTGGGTGCGGCCCGGCTCGTTGACGTGCACGTGCGTGTCCACCAGGCCGGGGAGCAGGGGCAGGTCGCGCAGGTCGATGTCCTCGGCGGCGTCGAGGGGCTCGGCGTAGTCGTACAGGGCCTCGACGCGTTCGCCCCGTACGGCCACGGCCGCAGCCCGCTCCCCCTCGGGCGTGACCACCCTGCGGGAGCGGACGACGAGGTCGTGGACGGTCATCTGCCCTCCAAGTGCTCGGCGGCCACGCGGGCGGCCAGGCGTTCCAGCAGCGGCCCGGCCTCGGCCATGCAGCGGGCCGGGTCGGGCTCCAGGTCGGTCAGGGCGTAGGCGGCCTCGATGCCGGCGTCCTTGAGCTCGGTGTCGCCGAGGGTGCGCCGGCCGCAGACGGCGACCACCGGCACGCCCGCCCTGGCCGCCGCCTGGGCCACGCCGATCGGCGCCTTGCCGCGCAGGGACTGCTCGTCGAGCGAGCCCTCGCCGGTGATCACCAGTCGGGCGTCCTGGACGAGCGCGCCGAAGCCGAGCAGGTCGAGCAGGTATTCGATGCCGGGCCGCAGCTCGGCGTGGAGGAAGGCCAGCGCCGCGAACCCGACGCCGCCCGCCGCGCCCGCCCCGGGGGCTCCGGCGACGCCCATGGCGCGCGGGGTGTCGTCGTGCTCGACGGCGCCGACCAGGCCGTGGGTCTGGGTGGCGACGGCGGCCAGCCGGGACAGCCCCGCCTCCAGCACCTTGACGTCCTCGGGGGTCGCGCCCTTCTGCGGCCCGTAGACGGCGGCGGCTCCGTGCGGGCCGAGCAGCGGGTTGTCGACGTCGCTCGCCACCACGAACTCCACCCCCGAGACGTCGGCGAACCCGGACAGGTCGATGCGGGCCAGCCCGCGCAGCGCGGCGCCGCCGTCGGGCAGCTCGGCGCCGTCGTCGTCGAGCAGTCGTGCGCCGAGCGCCCGGACCAGGCCCGCTCCCCCGTCGGTGCAGGCGCTGCCGCCGAGCCCGAGGACGACCCGCCGGGCGCCCCTGCGCAGGGCGTCGGCGATCAGCTCTCCGGTGCCGTAGGAGGTGGCGGTCAAGGGGGCGGGGCCGGCGGACAGCCGCCGCAGCCCGGACGCCTCGGCCAGCTCGACCACAGCCGTCGGCGTGCCGCCGGCCGCCCGCCAGGCGTACGCCGCGCTCACGCGTTCGCCGGTAGGCCCGGTGACCTCCACGGTGACGCGGTCGAACCCGCAGGCCACGGCCGCCTCGACGGTGCCGTCGCCGCCGTCGGCGACCGGCAGCTCGACCGTGGGCACCCCGAGCCCCGCCGACACCCGCGCCGCGACCTCGGCGGCCGTGAGGGAGCCCTTGAACTTGTCGGGTGCCACCAGAACCTGCTTTACCACTACGAACTCCCACAAGATGCTGAACAATGGCCGGACACGCCTTCCTGCCCGGTGCGAGCGGGCAGGAAGGCGTGACTCATCATCACATCAGCCCCCCGGCCGGCGGCGGCCGAGGGTAGGCGCCCTCAGTGAAAGGCGCCCCCAAGGAAGGTGCCCACAGTGAAAGGCGCCCCCAAGGAAGGTGCCCACAGTGAAAGGCGCCCTCCAGGAAGGTGCCCTCAGTGAAAGGCGCCCTCCAGGAAGGTGCCCTCAGTGAAACAGGCGGCCGCGCCCGCCGCCCATGGGCCGCGAGCACGAATCTGAGCGGCTTTGGCGGGTTCTGAGGTGTGTGATCCTCCAATTAGGCTCACATCCCGTAAGGAGGCGTTTCATGCGCATATCTGAGCGGGAGAGGCGGCGCCGGCTGGGCGTGCGCCACAACCTGGCGGCCAAGGCGGCGACGCCGGAGGAGGCGACGGCGTCCGTGGTGGTGCTGCACGCCACCGACCCGGCGACCGTGTTCCTGTCGGCGGGCGCCCGGCTCACCGCGCCCGGGATCGAGCCGGTCGAGCGGGCCCTGTACGAGGACCGCACGCTGGTGCGCATGCACGGGATGCGCCGCACGGTGTTCGTGGTCCCGGCCGCGCTGGTGCCCGTCGTGCACCACTCCTCCACGCTCGCGGTCGCCACGAAGGTGCGCAGGGCGCTGGTCAAGGAGCTCACCGCGGCCGGCGGCTGGGACGAGACGTGGCTGGCCGACGTGGAGTCGTCGGTGCTGCGCGTCCTGGCCGAGGAGGGCACGGCGACGGCGGCCCGGCTGGGCCTGCTGGAGCCGCGGCTGCGCGAGCAGTTCCGGGTGGCCGTGGGCAAGCCGTACGAGGCGCTGCACAGCGTCGGGCAGCGGCTGATCACTCTGATGGGCATGGAGGGCCGGCTCGTCCGCCAGGGCCGTCCGTCCGGCTCGTGGACGAGCACGCAGCACCTGTGGGCCGTCGCCCCGCCCATGGAGGAGTCCACGGTCCCGCAGGCCCAGGCGGAGCTGGTGCGCCGCTGGCTGGCCGCGTTCGGCCCCGGCACTGAGGCCGACGTCAAGTGGTGGACCGGCTGGACGCTGCGCGAGGTGCGGGCCGCGCTGGCGGCCGTCGGCGCGGTGGAGGTCGAGCTGGACGAGGGCGCGGGCTACGTCCTGCCCGGCGATCTGGACGAGACGCCCGAGCCCGAGCCCTGGGCGGCGCTGCTGCCCGCCCTGGACCCGACGCCGATGGGCTGGCAGGGCCGCGACTGGTACCTGCCGAAGGAGCACCGGGCCGAGCTGTTCGACCGCAGCGGCAACGTCGGCCCCACCGTGTGGTGGGACGGGCGGGTCGTCGGCGGCTGGGGGCAGCGGCCCGGCGGCGAGATCGTGTGGCGGGCGCTCACCGACCTGGGCTCCGAGGCCGTGGCGGCCGTGGAGGCCGAGATCGCCGCTCTGGCCTCCTGGCTCGGCGGCGTGCGCATCACACCGCGCTTCCGCACCCCCTTGGAGCGGGCGCTGGCGGAGTAGGGCGTAAGCGCGCGCCCCTGGAGCACGCGCCCCTGGAACGCGCCCCTGGAACGCGCGCCGGCGGAGTAGGGCGTCACGAGACCGCGCGGATGAACTCCTCAAGCGAGTAACGCCCGTCCTGGTCGCTGTCGGCCTCCTGGCTCAGCGCCCCGAGGGCCTCGGCGGGCAGGTCGGGGAAGTGCCGCTTCAGCTCGGCCTCGCTGACGAAGCCGTCGCCGTCGGTGTCGATCTCGGCGAAGGTGCTCTTGAGCTGCGCCAGCCGCTCAGCGGGGAGTTCTGCCGACACGGGACCGCCTTTCGGTACCGAATATCACGTTCCGGACGTTCACCACCCTAGTGCTGGATCTCCCTGCCCGCCGAGTGCCCGCGCTCGGCGGCCAGCCGCATCAGCCTGCGGTGGGCCTCGGCGCCCGCCCGTCCGGCCGCGTCGTGGGACGTCGTGCGCAGCTCGCCGTCCTCGACCACGGTCCGGCCGCCGACCAGGACGCGGGCCACCGGCGGCGGGGGCCCGAACACCAGCGCGCACACCGGGTCGGCCACGGCGGCGGTGAAGGGCCCGCCGGTCCGCCACAGGACGACGTCGGCCAGCTTGCCCGGCTCCAGCGAGCCGAGCTCGGCCTCGCGGCCCAGGTTGCGCGCCCCGCCCAGGGTGGCCAGCTCCAGCGCCTGGCGGGCCGACAGCGCGCGGGGGCCGTACCGGGCCCGCTGGAACAGCAGGGCCTGCCGCATCTCCCCGGCCAGCGAGGTCAGCTCGGAGGAGGCGCTGCCGTCCACGCCGAGGCCGACGTTCACCCCCATGCGCAGCATCTCCGACACGCGGGCGATCCCGCTGCCCAGGCGGCCGTTGGAGGAGGGGCAGTGGGCCGCGCCCGTGCCGGTGCGGGCGAGCTTGGCGATGTCGGCGTCGCTGAGGTGCACGGCGTGCGCGAGCCACACGTCGGGCCCCAGCCAGCCGAGCTTGTCCATGTAGTCGACCGGGCGCAGGCCGAACCGGTCGATGCAGTGCTCGTCCTCGTCGAGGGTCTCAGCCAGGTGGGTGTGCAGGCGGACGCCCTTGGCCCTGGCCAGGGCCGCCGACTCGGTCATCAGCTCCGTGCTGGCCGAGAACGGCGAGCACGGCGCGACCGCGACCCGCACCATCGAGGACGGCGACGGGTCGTGGTGGGCGTCCACCGCCTCGGCCGTCGCGGCCAGCACGTCGTCGAGCTGCTCGACCACCTCGTCCGGCGGCAGCCCGCCCTGCGAGCGGCCCAGGTCCATCGAGCCGCGCGCCGGGTGGAAGCGCAGGCCGATCTCCCGCGCCGCCTCGACCTCGGCCGCGAGCAGGTCGCCGCGGCCCTTGGGGAAGACGTAGTGGTGGTCGCTGGAGGTGGTGCAGCCGGACAGCGCCAGCCAGCCGAGCCCGGCCGTGGCCGCGCCCCTGACGACCTCGGCGTCCATGGCGGCCCACACGTCGTAGAGCGCCACCAGCCACTCGAACAGGGTGGCGTCCTGGGCCAGCCCCTGGGAGGCCCACTGGTAGAGGTGGTGGTGGGTGTTGACCAGGCCGGGGGTGGCCAGGCAGCCGGAGCCGTCCACGCGCCGGGCGCCGGGGATGGCGGGCGCGGGGCCGGGGCCGAGCGCGGCGATCCGGTCTCCCTCGACGACGAGGTGGCCCGAGGGGATCTCGGGGCCGGCGACGGGCGCGATGTGCACGTTCTCGATCAGCAGGGTCATCGGGACGCCTTCCGCGCGGCGGCCAGCCGGACCGCGTCGAGGATCTTCTCGTAGCCGGTGCAGCGGCACAGGTTGCCCGCCAGCGCCTCGCGGATCTCCGCGTCGGACGGCCGGGGCACGCGTTCGAGCAGGTCATGGGCCTGAACGACGAGCCCGGGGGTGCAGAACCCGCACTGCACGGCCCCGCACTCGACGAACGCCTCCTGCACCGGGTCGAGCCGGTCGCCGGCGGCCAGCCCCTCGACCGTGCGCACCTGCCGTCCCTCGGCCTGCCCGGCGGCGACCAGGCACGAGCAGACCGGCAGCCCGTCGAGAAGGACCGTGCACGAGCCGCATTCGCCCTGCTCGCAGGCGTTCTTGGAGCCGGGGAGCCCGATCCGCTCGCGCAGCACGTACAGCAGGCTCTCCCCCTCCCAGACGTCGTCCACGCTGTGGGCGCGGCCGTTGACGGTGACGTTCAGGCGCATCAGGCGGCCCTCCTCGCGAGGTGGTCGGTCCAGGCCCAGGTGAGCGTGCGCCGGGCCATCACGCCGAGCGCGTGCACCCGGTAGGCGGCGGTGCCGCGCACGTCGTCGATCGGCGCGGCGGCCCGCGCGCACAGCTCGCCGAAGCGGGCCAGCAGCGCGGGGTCGAGCGGGGCGTGCCAGTCCAGCTCCCTGGCCAGCAGGTCCTCCGCCTCCAGGGCGCGGCGCGGCGTGGGCGCGGCCGAGCCGATCCCGGTGCCGACCCGCCGCCGGCCGGGGTGCAGCGCGACCGCGAACGAGCACACCGCGATCACCATGGCGTTGCGCGTGCCGACCTTGGAGAAGTACTGGGGCCCCTGGGCGGGTTCGACGCGCACGGCCCTGATCAGCTCGTCCGGCTCCAGGGCGGTGCGCTTGACCCCGAAGTAGAACTCGGCCGCGGGGATCAGCCGGGTGCCGCGCTCGCGCGACTCGACCTCGACGACCGCGCCCGCCGCCAGCAGCGGCGGATGGCTGTCGCCCGCGGGCGAGGCCGCGCCGAGGTTGCCGGCGACCGTGCCGCGGTTGCGGATCTGCGGCGAGCCGACCGTGCGCGCGGCCTGCGCGAGCCCCGGCAGCACGCCGCCCAGCTCGTCCACGACCGTGGCGTACGTGACGCCCGCCCCGATCCGGCAGATGCCGTCGGTCATGTGCCATTCGCGCAGCTCGGCCACCTGGTTGAGGTCGAGCAGCGCCTCCGGCCTGCGCACGTCGAAGTTGATCTCGACCATCACGTCGGTGCCGCCCTGGACGGGCAGCGCTCCGGGCCGGTCCGCCTTGGCGGCCAGCGCCTCAGCCCACGTGGTGGGCCGCAGAAAGTCCATCGTCCTCACTCCCAGGCGAATCCCGCGTCGGGTGCGTCCTCACGCAGCACACTGCCCTCGATCAGCCCGTAGGGACGGTCGGCGGCGTAGAAGACCTCGTTCTCGTTGTCCAGGCCGAACGGCGACAGGTCGACCAGGAAGTGGTGCTTGTTGGGCAGCGTGAGCCGGACCTCGCAGACCTGCGGGCAGGTCGTCAGCACCCGCTCGCCCATCGCGTAGAGGGTCTGCTGCAACGACAGGCTGTGCGTCTGCGCGAAGGCGTCCAGCAGGCAGGCGCGCACCTGCGCGTACGGCGGGCGCCCGCCCGTCCCGATGTGCCGCCAGCGGGCGGTGACCGCGGTGGCCAGGACGCGGTCGGTCGTCGGCTGGAGGGTGGTGTACTCGTCCACGAGGTAGCCGTGGAACTCCGAGCCGGTCGAGTTCAGCACGACCAGGTCCGTCAGGCCGGACACGACGGTGGTGCGGCCGTCCCTGTCGTGGTGGACGACGCAGGTGCGCACCTCGCCGCCGTCGCGCACGAAGGAGTGCCGCGACGGGCCGGGGATGCGGTTCCAGGCGTACTCCTCGATCTCCACCCGCGCGTGGTGGATGGACGGGTGCGCGGAGACGTAGTGGCGGGCCAGTAAGAGGGCGAAGTCCTCGATCTCGCCGACGCCGTGCTTCCTGGCGAAGGCGTAGGCGGTGTTCTTCTGCGTGTCGGTGGGCAGGACGGCGGCGTTGCTGCCGTTCCTGTGCACCTCCTCCATGTCGCCCGACAGCGAGGTGCTGACGTTGATGTCCTTGAGGTGGTGGACGGCCCCGTCCCTGACCACGTGGACCAGCCTGGTCTCCGCCTTGCCGTAACGGTTGGGGCCGAGCTTGACGGTCATCTAACTCCCTCGGTAGGTGGAGTAGGCGTACGGGCTGAGCAGCAGCGGCACGTGGTGGTGGGCTCCGGGGTCGGTGACGGTGAAGGCGATGACGACCTCGGGGTAGAAGGTGTCGGCCAGGTAGGCGCCGGTGTCGAAGACGACGCGGTGCACGCCCTCCCCGGTGTCCCAGCCCTTGATCCGGCCGTCGTCGTCGGTGCTGCCCCGGGCCAGCACGCGGCCCTCGTGCTCCAGCCGGACGCGCACCCCGGCGGCCGGGCGGCCCGAGACGGCGTCCAGGACGTGCGTCGAGAAGCTCATCTCCCCTCCCCTTCCATGAGCCTCCCCAGCCGGAGCCGGGTGATCTTGACCAGTTCGTCGCGGACGGCCCCGCGCTCGGTCTCCTCGTCGTTGTCCAGCCGGGCGCGCAGCCGGGCCAGCAGCTCGGCCCCGCTCAGGCCGGCGGCGCAGACCAGGTAGACGTACCCGAACCGCTCCTCGTACGCGCGGTTGCCCGCGGCCAGCGCGGCCCGGAGTTCCCCGGCCCCCGGCGCGTCCGCGTGCGCGCCCGCCTGCTCCTGGCGCGACCAGCGCGACTCCCGGCCGTCCCCGGACGGGCGTTCCCCGATGCGCGGGTGGGCCGCCAGCGCCTCCAGCACGTCGGGCCACTCCAGCTCGCGCACCGCCGCCTCGGCGGCCTCGGCGAGCCGTTCCGGGGCGGCGTAGGGCCTGCGGGCGGCCACCGCCGCCGCGAACGCGCGGGAGGCGCAGCAGGCCAGCAGCTCCGCCTCCGCCTCCGCGCGCGGCCGCCGGTTGAACGCGGCCAGGGAGTTGCACATGTCAGCAGTACACACACGGGCCCGGTTCCCGGTCCATCCGTGAGAACTCCCAAGTACGCAACGGGATGGCCAGGACTTTTCGTGTCATGCTCCAACCCGGCCCCGGCCGGGACGCCCCTGAGCTGCGCCTACACTGGGAGCCATCATGACCTTGACATCCCTGATCGGCGGGCACGTGTCCGTCACCGGCGGCCTGGCGACCGGCGGCCTGAAGTACATGGCCGAGATCGGCGCCGAGATGGTCCAGGTGTTCGTCACCAACCCGCGCGGCTGGGCGCTCAACGACGGCAAGCCCGCCGAGGACGCCAAGCTGGCCGAGTCCGGCGTCACCGCCTTCATCCACGTCCCGTACCTGGTGAACTTCGGCTCGCCCAACCCCGAGACGCTGGCCAACTCCATCGCCGTCGTCCGCCACGGGCTGCGGCGCGGGGTGGAGACCGGCGCCAAGGGCGTCGTCGTCCACACCGGCTCGGCCGTCACGCAGTCCCGCGACGACGCGCTGCGGCAGATCCGCGAGACCCTGCTGCCGCTGCTCGACGAGATCCCCGAGGGCGGCCCCGACCTGCTGCTGGAGCCCATGGCGGGCCAGGGCGCGATGCTCTGCGCGACCGTCCAGGACCTGGAGCCCTACCTCGCCGCGCTCGACTGGCACCCGCGGGCCTGCGTCTGCCTCGACACCTGCCACGCCTTCGCCGCCGGCCACGACCTGGCTGCCGAGGGCGGGGTGCGGGAGACGTTCGACGCCCTGCACGCCATCGCGCCCGGCCGGCTCAAGCTCATCCACGCCAACGACAGCAAAGACGTGTGCGGGGCCAAGAAGGACCGGCACGAGAACATCGGCGCGGGCCACATCGGCGCGCAGCCGTTCGCCGAGATCATGCGGCATCCGGCGGTGGCGGGCGTGCCGATCTGCATCGAGACGCCCGGCAAGGCCGACAAGCACCGCGAGGACATCGAGCTGCTGAAGAAGCTCCGCGACGAGGGCTGACCCAGGGCGATCCCCGGCAACGGGGATGAAAGCCCGTCCTGGTCATCAATCGTGATAGGGGCGCCTGCTCGCACGATCCGGCCGCCCCCGAAGGCCGGATCGCGGGGCCGGGGTCCGTGGCCTCCGCAGGCGCCCCTTCACCTGATCGGCAGGCGGGCCCTACCCCCCGGTCAAAGGCCCGACAGCCGTGGTGACCTGGCTGGTCACCGGTGAAGCCGACGCATCAGGCCCTTGCTTGGGCCTTGCGGCCCGTCCCCCCCGATGCGCCGGGTGGCTTCGATGCCGAAACACTACGGTCGCGATCTTGTGGGCGAAACCCTGTTTACGGTCAGCTCGCTGAACGGTCTGTAGTCATCGACATACGGAGGGTGGCCGGGCGGCGAGCGGTCACCGGCGAGCGACGAACGGCAGATTCCTGGGTCCTCCCAGCGGCCGGCGGGCACCTGAAGGGCAGCGCGGGAACCGCCGCCAAGGGCCCGCCCCCGACGTGACCTGGGAAATCTTTTACCATCGCGGCGGCAGACGACCCGGCGGCCGGGGCCCGGCGCCCGCCGGACACGCCCAGCTTCACGCCCACCCATCGGCACCAGCCCGCGGGGACGCGCGGGCCGGCGGTCAGGAGAAGACGCCGCGATGCTGGCGGACGAGCTGTTCGCGCACCTGACGGCTGTGCCGCCGGCTGACCTGCAGCGTCTCGGTGCCGACGGTGAGCGTGACCCGGCCGCCCTCGAAGCGCAGCTCGCTGACGTGCCGGGCCGAGACCAGGGTGCTGCGGTGGACGCGGATGAACCCCGCCTCCGACCAGCGGCGTTCGAGCGCGGCCAGCGACATGCGGACGAGGTAGCTGCCGTCGCCGGTGTGCAGCCGCACGTAGTCGCCCTTGGCCTCGGCGAACCAGATGGCCTGCTGCGGCACGAACCTGGTGCGCCCGCCCAGCTCGACCGGGATCACGTCGTCCTGGCTCGGCTCGGCGAGCGGCGCGGAGGCCGCCTCCAGCCGCCTGACCGCCTCCGCCAGGCGCTCGGCCCGGACCGGTTTGAGCAGGTAGTCGACGGCCTCCAGCTCGAACGCCTGCACCGCGCACTCCTCGTGCGCCGTGACGAACACCAGCTTGGGCGGGCTGGGGAAGCCGCCGACCAGCCGGGCGAGGTCGAGGCCGTCGAGGCCCGGCATCCGGATGTCGAGGAAGATCGCGTCGAGCCGCTCGCCGCCGCCGATCATCTGCACCATGTCCTGCAGCGCGGTGACGCCGTCGGCCGCGGTGGCGACGTGCTCGATTCTCGTGTCCTGGCGCAGCAGGTAGGCGAGCTCCTCAAGAGCGGGCAGCTCGTCGTCGACTGCCAGGACCCTCAGCATGGGCTCCACGCTGCCGTATCAAAGCAAAGGTCACAAGCGACACGCCAGCTCTGGGTAAGGAATTGACTACAGTGAGGTGAATTGCGTCTTGGGGACGCGCAGCCGTACCCGGGTGCCGGCGCCGAGGGCGGTCTCCACCACGAGGCCGTAGCCGTCGCCGTAGATCTGGCGCATGCGCAGGTCCACGTTGGCCAGGCCGATGCCGCCGCCCTCGCGGGCCGGATCGCCGTCGAGCATGCGCCTGGCGCACTCGGGGTCCATGCCGGTGCCGTCGTCCTCGACGGTGATGTGGGCCTCGGGGCCGGCGTCGCGGACCACGACCCGCACCTCGCCGCCGCCGCGCCGGCCGCGCATGCCGTGCTTGATGGCGTTCTCCACCAGCGGTTGCAGGCACAGGAACGGCACCGGCACCGGCAGCACCTCGGGCGCGACCTGCAGGCTGAAGCGCAGCTTGTCGCCGAAGCGGGCGCGCTCCAGCAGCAGGTACCGGTCGACGCAGGTCAGCTCGTCGGCCAGGGTGGTGAAGTCGTGGGCCCGGCGCAGGGCGTAACGGGAGAAGTCGGCGAAGTCGAGCAGCAGCTCGCGGGCGCGCTTGGGGTTCGTCCGGACGAACGAGGCGATCGTGGTCAGCGCGTTGTAGACGAAGTGCGGCGAGATCTGGGCGCGCAGCGCGCGCATCTCGGCCTCCAGCGCCCGCCGCCGGGAGGCGTCGAGGTCGGCCAGCTCCAGCTGCCCCGACACCCAGCGGCCCAGCTCGGTCACGGCGCGCACGAGCGCCGCGCTGACCTCCTCGTCGAAGGCCGCCAGCGTGCCCACGACCGTGTCGTCCACGGTCAGCGGCACGACCACGGCCCCGTGCGGCCGCCCGGCGAACACCTGCGCCCGCCCGGCGGCCAGCGTGGTGCGGGCGTAGGTGAGCACGTCGTCGGTGCACGGGCCGTTCCAGGCCAGCGCGGCGTCGGTGGAGGTGATCGCGACGGCCCGGGTGCCGAGCAGCGCGTGCAGGTGGCGTACGGCCTTGCGCGCCGAGTCGCGGTCGAGCCCGCCGCGCAGGGCGGGCGCGGCCAGCCCCGCGACGTGCAGCGCGGTGAAGGTGGCCTCGTGTTTGCCGCCTTCGGGGAGCGCGGGGCGGCGCGTCCTGGCGCAGGCGTAGCCGAGGAGGAAGAGCAGGAGGGAGAGCGCCACGCATGCGGTGGTCTGCATGCGCCAAACCGTAGCCAATAACCGGTCGTGTTCGGGTGGAAACCCGCAGCGAAGTCTACGGGGGGCCCTCGCCGGGTTCCTCCTGGTAGGAGTAGCGCTGTTCGCGCCAGGGATCGGCCAGGTTGTGGTATCCGCGTTCCTCCCAGAAGCCGCGCCGGTCCTCCAGGAGGTATTCGACGGCGCGCACCCACTTGACGCTCTTCCACGCGTACAGGTGGGGGACCACGATGCGCACGGGGAAACCGCGGTCGGGGCTGAGCGGCTTCTCGTCCAGCTCGGTGGCGAACAGGGTGTCGGGGGCGGCGAAGTCGGACATGCGGAGGTTGGCGCTGTAGCCGTACTCGGCCCAGATCATGACGTGGCGCACGCCGGGGTCGGGCGGCGCGAGCTCCATGATCGTGGCCGGCGTGACGCCCCGCCACTCGTTGGCCATGAGGGAGAACTTGGTGACGCAGTGGAAGTCGGCGACGCGCGTGGCCCGGGGCAGCAGCTCGAAGTCCGCCCACGTCAGGCAGTGCTCCTCGCCGGAGGCCGTGGCGCCGAAGACGCGGAAGTCCCAGCTGTCCGGCTTGAACGCGGGCACCCTGCCGTAGTGGATCACGGGGCGGCCGCGCGGGACGTACTGGCCTGGAGGCAGGCGCGACTCCTCCACGATCACTCCCCTCACCGATCTCGCGTCTTGGGCCATCCTGCCATCGCCGCGCCCGCGCCCCGCGTCCGGGGCTGCGGCCGGGCCTTTCGTACTCAGGAGTAACTTGAGTACGAAAGCCCATGCGACGGCCTGGCCTGCGAGATCACCATGAACTCATGAGCAAGCCCATCCGTCCCACGCAGACCGCCGCGTTCTACGTCCAGGCGGTCCTGTCGTTCGCCGTCTCCGTGTCGTCCGTGGTGATCGCTCTGATCTACCTGCCGGCCTCCGGCTGGATCAGGGCGTTCCTCGCGCTCGGCCTGCTGTACGTGGTCACCTCCACGGTCAACCTGTGCAAGGTCGTCCGCGACCGGCAGGAGCTGGCCGAGGTCACCAACCGCGTGGACCAGGCCAGGCTGGACAAGCTGCTGGCCGAGCACGACCCGTTCAAGGTCGACGCGGCCTGAGCTACAGGGTGTACTCCTGGATCGAGTCGGCGAGCTGCACGCACAGCTCCTCGGCGTCGAGCCGCTTCTCGATCTGCTTGAGGTCGTCGATCTTGGCCCGCGTCTCGGCGCGCTTGGGAGCCAGCAGGGAGCAGCAGTCCTCGTCGGGCAGCTCCGAGATCTCCAGCGTGCCGATGCGCCGGGCCTCGGCCATGATCTCGGTCTTGTCCCAGCCCACGAGCGGGCGCAGGATCGGCAGGTCGACCGCGTTGTCCTGGGCGGTGATGTTGGCCAGCGTCTGGGAGGAGACCTGGCCGAGCGCGTCGCCGGTGATCAGCGCGCCGGCGCGGATGCGGTGGGCGACCTCCTCGGCCGTCTTCAGCATGAGCCGCCGCTGGGCGATCACGGCCAGGCGGTCCTGGCCCGAGTTGCGGATCGACTGCTGCGCCTTGCCGAACGGCACCACCCACAGCCGCGACCTGCCCTGGAACCGGTCGAGCTTCCTGACCAGCGCGTACGCCTTGTAGATCGACTCGGAGGTGGTGAACGGGATGCCGGAGAAGTGCAGGAAGTCGACGTGCAGACCGCGCTTCATCATCCGGTAGGCCGCCACCGGCGAGTCGATGCCGCCCGACATGAGCACCAGCGCCCGGCCGCTGCTGCCGACCGGCAGGCCGCCCTGGCCGGGGATGCCGTCGGTGAAGACGAACACCTCGTCCCGGTCGACCTCGATGAAGACGGTCAGCTCGGGGTTCTTCAGGTCGACGGGCAGGTGGTACTCGTCGTTGATCGCGCCGCCGACCAGCCGGTCGAGCTCGTTGGAGCGCAGCGGGAAACGCTTGTCGCGGCGGCGGGAGCGCACCGCGAAGCGGGCCCCGCGGGCGACCTCCTCGCGGTCGCGGATCAGCTCCAGGCCGGCCTTGAGCACGGTGTCGGGGTCCTTGGCCACCCGCCAGGCGCGGTGGATCCACACCAGGCCGGGCACGTCGGCGACCCGCCGGGCCACCGCGTCGGCCTGCTCGACGTCCGATCCCTCGGGCAGGAAGATCGCGACGACGCCGTGACGCCGGCGCACGTCGGTCTTGAGGCCGAGATCCTGCAGCGCGAAGCGGATGTTGTCGATCAGGCGACGCTCGAACAGCTCACGGTTCTTGCCCTTGAGAACGATCTCGCCCAGCTTGAGCAGAACGCATGGCTCGCCCAGGGCGGACATCGTCATGGTGGAACCTCCGGGGAAGACGGGGAAAGCGCGGCCGCTAGGAAGGCAACGCCGCGACCTGTCGAGTTTAGTCCGCGTCGAGGCCCTGCTCGATCGCATATCGGACCAGTTCCACCCGGTTGTGCAACTGGAGCTTGCTCAGCGTGTTCTGCACGTGGTTCTGGACCGTGCGGTGCGAGAGCACCAGGCGGTCGGCGACCTGCCGGTAGGTCAGGCCCTTGGCGACCAGCCTGAGCACCTCCGTCTCGCGCTCGGTCAGCCTGGGGCCGTCGTCGTCGGCGCGTCCGGCGGCGGGACGCGCGGCCAGCCGCCGGTACTCCCCGAGCACCAGCCCGGCCAGGCCCGGCGTGAAGACGGCGTCGCCCTCGGCGGTGCGGCGGACGGCGTCGAGGAACTCCTCCCGGCTCGCCGACTTCACCAGGTATCCGGACGCGCCCGCCTTGACGGCCGCCAGCACGTCGTCCTGCTCGGCGCTGGCCGACAACACCAGGACCTTGGGCGCCGGCTCGGCCCCGGCCAGCCCGGCGGCCACCTCCGCGCCGGACATGTCGGGCAGGCGCAGATCCAGCACGACGACCTGGGGGCGTACGGCCGCGGCCGCCCTGATCGCCTGCCGCCCCTCCCCCACCACGGCCACGACCTCGTAGCCCGCCTCGGACAGATCCCTGGCCACGCCATCGCGCCACATGGGATGGTCGTCCACCACCATGACCCGCACCATGACGTCACTCTAACCGGGCCGCTCCTCGCCTATCGGCAGGGAAGACTGATCTCGATCTCGGTCCCGGACGGCGTGGAGGCGACGGCGACCGTCCCGCCCAGGTCGGCGACGCGCCCGCGGATGGACTGCGCGACGCCCAGGCGGCCCTCGGCGGCGGCCCGCTCCAGGCGTCCCGCCGGGATGCCGGGGCCCTCGTCGCGCACGGTCACCATGACCACGTCGTCGCAGGACTCGGCGAACACCCAGGCCCGCGCGCCCGCGCCGCAGTGCTCGCGCACGTTGTCCAGGGCGGCCCCGACCGCGGCCGCCACGCCCTCGGCCGCCGGCGTGGGCAGGACGAGCGGCGTGGCCGGGGTGGAGACCGTCACCAGCGGCGAGCCGTGCCGCATGAGCAGGGAGCGCAGGTCCGTGGCGCCGGTCGGGGCGGGACGGGCGGCGATGAGCTCGCGCAGCGCGGCCTCCTGCTCGCCGGCCAGGCGGCCCAGCTCGGCCGCCTCGCCGCCGATCTGCCGGCCGCGCCGCTGGACCAGGGCCAGCACCTGCAGGACGGAGTCGTGCAGGTCGCGGGCCAGCCGGTCGCGTTCGCGCTGGGCGGCCTCCATCTCGGCCGCGCGCTGCATGCGTTCCTCGGCCTCCTTGGCCAGCCGGGCCACGTGTCCGACAACCACTCCTGACAGGAACAGCAGGACCGCGCCGTTGATCATCACGGGCGCCTCCGGGGCGCGCACGCGCAGCCACAGGTCCGCGGCGGCGACCAGGGCCGCCGCCACCGCGCCCGCGCGCCGACCGCCGTACACGGCCCAGGCCAGGACGGGCGCGGCGACCCAGGTGGCGGGGACGGGCATGGTGCCCGCCACACCCTGCCGGACGCCCTCCACGTACGGGGACGTCAGCAGGCAGGCCAGCGCCACCACCAGGTCCACGGCCAGCAGCGGCCGTCCGCGCAGCTTTTCGGACGCGTACGCGTACGTGGCCGCGGCCGTCCACAACGCCATCAGGGCGATCACCAGCCAGCCGGCGACGGGCTGCTCGTACCCGCGGTGCTGGGCCATCAGCACGGCGGCGTACAGCAACGACGCGGCGCGGAAGACCGCGATCGCGCGCCAGAAGGGGCCCTCGATGGTCATGAGACCCTCTCACGTTTCCGACACGCCGGTTGACCGATAGTTGCGGTATCCATGCGGAAGGGACGGATCGGATGACACAATCCGTCAACCCCTAATCACAAGGAATGTCGATATATGACCGCTGTTAATCATTTCACCCACGGACCGCTCACACCGCTGCTGGCGTACCTGATGTCGTGCCTGGGTTCGATGCTCGGACTGCGGCTCACCGCACAGGCGCACGCCAGCCGCGGCGCGTCGCGGGTGCGCTGGCTGATCGGCGCGGCCATCTCCATCGGCGGCACCGGCATCTGGGTCATGCACTTCGTCGCGATGATGGGCTTCGCGGTGGAGGGCACGCAGATCAAGTACGACGTCCCGCTCACCGTCGCCTCGGCCGCCGTGGCCGTCGTGGTGGTCGGCACCGGGCTGTTCCTGGTCTCCTACGGCCGCGGCCGGGCGCTGGCGCTGCTCGGCGGCGGCCTGCTCACCGGGCTCGGCGTGGCCAGCATGCACTACCTCGGCATGTACGCCATGAACATGAGCGCCCACGTCTCCTACGACCGCACGATCGTGGCCGGGTCCGTGGTGATCGCCGTCGTGGCCGCGACCGCCGCGCTCTGGTTCACGCTGCGGGTCAAGAAGCCGGTCTGGATCACCGGCGCGGCGCTGGTCATGGGCGTGGCCGTCTCGGGTATGCACTACACCGGCATGTACGCCATGCGCGTCTCCGTCGACGCCGAGCCCGGCATGGTCACCGGCGCGGACGCCCTCGACTTCCTCGTCCCCCTCATGACCGTGATCAGCCTGATCACGCTGACCATGCTGCTCATGGTGATCCTCGCGCCCTCGGAGGAGGAGCTGCACGAGGACGCCGAGATGGTCGCCCGCCTGGAGCTGCGCCGGCGCGCCGCCCAGCAGCAGCAGCGCCTGGCCTACCCCGCGCCGCCGGCCGCCCCCCGCCCGCAACAGCCGCAGATGATGCGCACGCGCCGCAGGTAGCCGCCGGCGCCGGGCGTCCGGACGGGGCCGGACGCGGCGAGGGCGCGCCGGAGGTGGATCACCTCGGCGCGCCCCGCGGTCGAGCTATCTCCTGGGTACGGCTTGCGGCGCAAAGTGGGCCGCCGACTCGCTGCGCCCCAAGCCGTACCCCGAGGGGGGTTGTAAGCGGTAACCCCGCTGCCCAGAAGGTACGGCCCGGCGCTTGCAAGCCGCTTTCAGCCAGCCGTAGAAAGCCTCACCCGGCCGGCGTCTCAGCCGAAGAACACCTCCGCCTCGGAGTACCGGGAGGCCGGCACGGTCTTCAGCTCGGCCGTCGCCTCGTCGAGCCCGACCCGGACGATGTCGGTGCCGCGCAGCGCGACCATCGTGCCGTAGTCGCCCTCGTGCGCGGCGTCGATCGCCTGCAGCCCGAACCTGGTGGCCAGCACCCGGTCGTAGGCCGTCGGGGTGCCGCCGCGCTGGATGTGGCCGAGCACGGTGGTGCGGGCCTCCTTGCCGGTGCGCTTCTCGATCTCCTTGGCCAGCACCTCGCCGATGCCGCCGAGCCGGACGTGCCCGAACGCGTCGAGCGTGCCGGTCTGCAGCTCCATCTGGCCCTCGATCGGGTGGGCGCCCTCGGCCACGACGATGATCGGCGAGTAGCGGGTGCGGAAGCGGGACTCGACGTACTCGCAGACCCGGTCGATGTCGAACGGCTTCTCGGGGATGAGGATCACGTTCGCGCCGCCGGCCATGCCCGCGTGCAGCGCGATCCAGCCCGCGTGGCGGCCCATGACCTCGCAGATCAGCGCGCGGTGGTGGGACTCGGCGGTGGTGTGCAGCCGGTCGATGGCCTCCATCGCGATGTTGACCGCGGTGTCGAAGCCGAAGGTGTAGTCGGTGCCGGACAGGTCGTTGTCGATGGTCTTGGGCACGCCCACGACCTTGACGTCACGGTCGTAGAGCTGCTTGGCCACGCCGAGCGTGTCCTCGCCGCCGATGGCGATCAGGGCGTCGACGCCGGTGGCGGCGAGGTTCTCCTTGATGCGGTCGACGCCGCCCTCGATCTTGATCGGGTTGGTGCGGGAGGATCCGAGAATGGTGCCGCCCCGCGGCAGGATGCCTCGCACGGCCTGGATGTCGAGCGGCATCGTGTCGCCTTCCAGGGGCCCGCGCCAGCCGTCGCGGAACCCCACGAACTCGTGGCCGTACGTGCTCACCCCCTTACGCACCACGGCCCTGATGACGGCGTTGAGACCTGGACAGTCTCCGCCTCCGGTGAGCACTCCAATACGCATGGCGGGTTCCTCCCGATGGGGTTCACGAACCATTGCTCGGTGACAGCTCGCATTGTGCCTGCCGCGACGCTCAGTGGTCTAGACCAAACGCCCGGCCGTCGATCATTTCCTGGACGGAGCAATCGTCAACCCAGGGTTGACGGTGTGGCGGCGTCAACCTATGGTTGACGCATGGATAAAACCGTACGTCTCGACGACCTCATCGCCGCCATCAAGAGCCGTCATCCCGACGACGACCCGCTCGGCCAGCTCTCCGACGCCGTCACGCTGGGCGAGCACCTCGGAGAGGTGGCCGACCACCTGATCGGCCACTTCGTGGACAAGGCCCGCCACTCCGGCGCCTCCTGGACCGACATCGGCCGCAGCATGGGCGTGACCAAGCAGGCCGCGCAGAAGCGCTTCGTGGTCAAGGAGAGCGGCTCGCTCGCCGACGACCTGCGCAACTACGCCCGCTACACCGACAAGGCCCGGGTCGCGGTGGTCAAGTCCCAGGAGGAGGCGCGCCTGTCGGGGCACGACCACATCGAGGTCGGGCACCTGGTGCTCGGGCTGCTGCACGTGCCCGAGGCGCTGGCCGCCTCGACCATGGCCACGCTCGGGGCCTCCCCCGAGGCGGTCAGGGAGGCCGTCACGGCGGCCATGGGGCCCGGCGGCGGGCAGTCGCCCGTCACCCTGCCGTTCTCCGCGCAGAGCGCCAAGGCGCTGGAGCTGACGCTGCGGGAGGCGCTGCGGCTCGGGCACAACTACGTCGGCACCGAGCACCTGCTGCTCGGCGTGCTCTCCCTGGAGGAGGGCCCGGTGGTGGCGGCCCTCGCCGAGCTCGGCGTGCGCAAGGAGGCGGCCGAGCGGGAGATCAGGGAGCGGCTGACGGCGATCCTGCGCGAGCGCCGCCCATAGCGGCGTTCCGCGGCGGGCCCGCGCGGCCCTGAGGAGGGTGGGCGGGGTGACCGGAGAGCCCGGCGGGGCCGGCGGCGAACCGGGTCAGCACGTTCGCCGTGGCGCGGCGGGTGAAGGCGGCCGCGGACTCCGGGACGCCGTGGCCGCAGCGCCTGCCGCGCATCGCGCACACCCAGCGCATCGTGCCCGAGGCGAACACCCCGGCCCCGCTCGGCGCCGTGTAGTACGTGCTCTGCGACGTCGTCCCGCGTCCCCCGCACGAGAACGGCGAGTCGGCCAGCACCTCCACGCCCTTGGGCGAGCCGCGCGAGACCTTGTCGGTCTCCGGGCCGACCATGCCGGGGAAGCGCCGCCCATGGGTGCCCGCGAAGATCCAGTGCCCCGGCCTGCGGACCGTGTAGGCGCCCTGGGCGGGGAAGCAGTCGTACATCTGGCCCACCAGAGCGCTCTCCGGGCGGGAGTCCCGCCACAGGGGGCAGAGCCGTTCCTTGTCGCAGGCGACCGTCCTGCCCTTGATCGCGATACGCCAGTAGACGGCGTTCGCGCCGAGGAAGGCGAGGTTCGTCCCGCTGTCCCTGGCCTTCGTGACGGCCGTGCGCATGGCGGGCGACCAGTACTCGTCGTGGCCGAGCGAGACCACGGCCCGGGCGCCGTCCAGCACGCCGGGGCCGAGGTCGAGGCTGGTGAGGTAGGCCAGGGGCACGCCGCTGCGCTCGGCCACGGCCAGGGCCGGCTGCTCGAAGTCGAGGAACAGGCGGGCGCCGCCGCCGTCGTACGGGCGGTCGAAGGTGACCTCGCGCGAGCGGCCGGCGAACCCGCCGGGCCCCAGGTACAGGCTGCGGCCGCCCCACAGGTTGTACGCCTGCCAGGTGGTGACCGCGTTCACCAGCACCACCCGGCCCCGGGTGGAGGCCGAGCGGACGGTGATCGGCACGTACCGCTGGGCGCCGGTCGAGGCGTCGAGCCTGATCAGGTAGGCGCCCTCCGTCCAGCCGCGGGTGTCCACGGTGAGCGAGGGCTTCCAGCGGGCGGCGGTCACCGTGCCGTCCACGGTCCTGGCCGGCGGCTGGCGCACGCCCTTCACCTGCGGGGACTCCCACACCTTGGCCGGGTGCGCGCCCATCCTGAACGCGCCGGCGGTGAAGCGCGGGGCGGTGGTGGAGACGTGCAGGGCGAAGGACTGGCCGGGCAGGACGCTCACGTGGTCGGCGTAGCCCTCGATCTCGTGGTCGGCCCCGCGGGTGGTGATCCGCCAGGACTCCCCCGCGTTCACCGGCGGCGGCGGCGACGGGCGGTCCGGCTCCGACGGCTGCGGGACGGGCGGCGCCGGCGACGCGGACGGCGCCGGCCGCACGGGACCGCCGCCGCATCCGGCGGCCGGCAGGACGGCGATCAGCAGGGCGAGGAGCAGCAGGAGCTTGCGCACCCGGCCATCGTCGCGGCCCGCCCCCGGGCCGGGCCACGACTTGGCCTGATCCTTACCCCGCGCCGCCGCCCGCCTGGGGCCGCGCCCTTCCCGGCGTTCCTACGCGGGCAGCACGCAGGACGGGCTGGGCACCTCGTACGACTGGCCGGCCGGCTCGGGCACCCCGTCCGCCAGCGTGAACAGGGTCACCTCGCCGGAGTTCTGGTTGGCGACGTACAGGCGGTCGCCGGCGATGGCGAAGTGCCGGGGCCAGGCGCCGCCCGAGGGCACCTCGGCCACCGGGGACAGGTCGGCGGCGCGCAGAACCGAGACCGTGTCGGGCCCGCGGTTGGCGACGTAGACCAGGTCGCCGTCAAGCTGCAGATGGCTGGGCGCGTTGTCGCCCCCGGCGCGCGAGGCGGGCACGACGGTGCGGCGCTCGCCCTCGACGAGGGTCACGGTGCCGTCCAGCTCGCCGGCCACGTACAGGCGGTCGCCGGCGAAGGCGAAGTGGCGGGGGCCGGTGCCGGGGGCCAGGGTGATCGGGTCGAGCGGGGAGCCGTCCAGGCGGTAGCGGCGGATCTCGTCGGTGCCGAGGTCGGAGACGTGCAGGACGTCGTCGTGGAAGACGCACATGTGGGCGTGCGACCCTGCCTGGCGGTCGGGGTCGGGGCCCGAGCCCTCGTGCCGCAGGACGACGGGGTCGCCGGTGAAGGCGCCCCGCTCGTCCAGGTGGTGCAGGCCGGCGGTGCCGTCGCCGTAGTTGGCCACGGCCAGCAGGCTGCCCGAGGGGTGGACGGCGACGTGGCAGGGGCTGTCACCGTCGCTGGAGCGTTCGTCCAGCGGGGACAGGCCGCCCTCGGTGGTGAAGGCGGTGAGCCAGCCGCGCTGCAGCTCGCCGGCCGCGTACAGCACCGGCAGGGTGGGGTGCGCGGCCAGGAACGACGGCGAGGCCACGCGGGTCAGCTCGCCGCCCACCGTGACGATGCCGGGACCGTAGCCGCCTATGTAGAGGTTCACAACGGGATCCTTCTTATGGTTGACTGGGGCAATGAATTCGTTGACGGAGGCAAGGGTTTCTGAGGTCAGAGCCTTCAACCGGTTCTATACGAAAGTGATCGGCGTCCTCCAGGCAGGCATGCTCGACTCGCCCTACTCGCTGACGGAAGTCAGGGTGCTGTTCGAGCTCGCGCACGCCGGGAGCATGGAGACCGGCGAGCTGCGCGGCCTGCTCGACCTCGACGCGGGCTACCTGAGCCGGATCCTGGCCCGGTTCGAGGGCGACGGGCTGGTCGCCCGCGAGCGGTCGGCCGCCGACGCCCGCAAGCAGCTCGTCCGGCTGACCGAGGCGGGCGCGGCCACGTTCGCCGGGCTCGACCGCCGCTCGGCCGAGGAGATCGAACGGCTGCTCGGCGGCCTGCCCGAGGCGGACCGGGCGCTGCTGGTCGGCAGCATGGCGACGATCAGGCGGCTGCTCGGCGAGCCCGCCGCCCGCTCGTACGTGATCAGGCCACCACGGACGGGCGACCTGGGCTGGGTCGCCTACCGGCACGGCGCCCTCTACAGCGAGGAGTACGGCTGGGGCACCGAGTTCGAGCAGCTCGTGGCCAGGATCGTGGGCGCCTACGACCCCGCCCGCGACGCCGGCTGGATCGCCGAGGTCGACGGCGAGCGCGCCGGGTGCGTGTTCTGCGTGCACCAGGACGACACGACGGCCAAGCTGCGCATGCTGCTGGTCGAGCCGTCGGCGCGGGGTCTCGGGATCGGGCGGCGGCTGGTGGCCGAGTGCCTGCGCCACGCCAGGGACCGGGGCTACCGGCGGATCGAGCTGTGGACGCGCGACTGCCTGGTGAGCGCGCGGCGCATCTACCAGGCGGCCGGGTTCGAGCTGGAGTCGGCGGAGCGGGGCGTGGAGAACGGCGCCGAGGTCACCGAGGAGATGTGGTCGCTCGACCTCGCGGCCACCAGTTGAGCGGCCCGGCCAGGCGCATCAGGCTCGGCACCAGCACCGCCCTGATCACGGTGGCGTCCGCCAGCACCGCGACGGCCATGCCCACCCCGAGCATCTGCACGAACGCCACCCGCGCGGTCGCGTAGGCGGCGAACGTGAGCGCCAGGATGCCGCCCGCCGCGGTGATCAGGGGCGCGCCGCCCTGCATGCCGGCGGCGACGGCCTGCCCGGTGTCGCCCGTCCTGTCGTACTCCTCCTTGATCCTGGACAGCAGGAAGACCTCGTAGTCCATCGACAGGCCGTAGGCGACGCAGAGCATGAGGATCGGGATGCTCGGGTCGAGCGTGCCGGTCGGGGTGAAGCCGAGCAGGCCCGCCAGGTGGCCCTCCTGGAAGACCCAGACGACGGCGCCGAACATGACGCCGAGGCTGAGGACGTTCAGCAAGGTCGCCTTGAGCGGGAGCACCAGGCTGCCGGTCATCAGGTACAGCACGGCGAACGTGAGGCCCAGCATGAGCGCCAGCACCAGCGGCAGGCGGTCGACGACCGAGGCGCGGTAGTCGGCCAGCTCGGCGGGATAGCCGCCGACCAGGACCTCGAAGGGCGGCGGCACGGCCCGTACCGACTCCACCAGCCGGACGGGGTCACCGGCCAGCGCCTCGGCGGAGGGCACCACCGACAACCACGCGCCCGGCCCGCGGAAGCGGGCCGGGTCGCCGTCGCCGACGCGCCGCCCGGCCACGTGGGCGCCGGCGGCCGAGTCCACCTGGGCGACCCCGGGAACCTGAGAGAGCCGCATCGCGTACGCCGAGACGTCGGCGGCCCGCGCCGCGCCCGTCGAGACGATCTGGACGGCGTCGGTCTCCTCCGCCGGGAAGGTCTGCCGGATGACCTCCTGGGTCTGCCGCGAGGACGCCTCCGGCGGCAGGATGCGATCGTCGGCCGTGCCGAAGCGCAGGCCGAGGGACGGCGAGGCGAGCACCAGCAGCAGCGCCGCCGCCAGGCCGCCGAACACCACCGGCCGGCGCATGACCCGGACGGCCAGGCCGTGCCAGAACCCGGCTCCAAGGGCCTCCGTTCCGCCGTGCCCGGGACGCCCCGGCCTGGGCACCATCGCGCCGCCGGCCGCGGCCAGCACCGCGGGCAGCACGATCACCGCCGCGAACAGGCCGCCGGCCACGACCGCGATGCCCGCGTAAGCGAAGGAGCGCAGGAAGTCGAAGGGCAGCGCGAACAGCACGGTCAGCGAGGCGGCCACCGTGAGTCCGCTGAACAGCACGGTGCGCCCGGCGTGCTCGACGGCTCCGGCGACGGCCGCCGCGCGGTCGCGTCCGGCGCTCACCTCCTCGCGGAAACGCTGGACGACGAACAGGCAGTAGTCGATGCCGAGCCCGAGGCCCATGGCGAGGGTGAGGTTGAGTGCGAAGGTGGAGACCTCCGCGAACACCAGGACGCCGCGCAGCAGCGCCAGGCCCACCACCATGGCCAGCACCCCCGCCAGGATCGGCGCCAGGGCGGCCGTCACGCGCCGCTGGTAGAGCCAGAGCAGCACGAACGCCAGCGGGAAGATGACCAGCTCGGCCCGGACGAAGTCCTGTCTGGCCAGCGGCACGGTCTCGCGGAACACCTCTTCCCCTCCGCCGGCCCGTACCTGGAGCGGGCCCTGCTCGCCGACGATCCGCGGCACCAGCGCGGGCAGCACCCGCGCCCGCACGTGGTCGGCGTCGCCGGGGACGCGCACCACGATCAGCGCGTGCCGGCCGTCCCTGCTGCGCAGGGTGGCGGGCCTGCCCCTGGTCCAGTACGAGGAGGACTCCGCGACGCCGTCCGAGCGGCCGATCCGGTCGGTGAGGGCGCGGCCCGCCGCCTCGGCCGCGGGGTCGTCGACGGTGCCCGACCTGGGGGTGACCAGGAAGACCAGGTCGGGGCTGCCGGCGCCGAACCGGCGGGCGAGCTCGGCCTGGGCCCGGTCGGACTCCGAGCCCGGCGCCTCGAAGCGGGCCAGGGAGAGGCGGGAGACCGTACCGGCGGCCAGGACGCCTGCGACGACGAGCAGGAGCGCGGACAGGGCCAGCACGAGCCGGCGGCGGCGGACGAGGAGGTGGCCCAGCCTGCGCAGCGGCGGCTCGGCGGCGGCGCGCGGGCCCCGGGTGGCGACGTTCACGGCCATGCGGGCACCGCCCGCGCCGGGCCTGATGGGCAGGTTCGCATGGGATCTCCCGAAAACTCGGTAAACTACTCGTGTTTCGCTGTCGAACCCAGAAATACAAGTAAATGCTCGTATTTGTCAACGAGGTGACCCATGCCTGAACGCACGGTCCGCAGGCAGGCGCGCGGCCTGAAGCGGATGGCCGAGATCCTCGACGCGGCGGAGTCGGTGATCGCCGAGGTCGGCTACCCGGACATGACGACGAACCAGGTCGCCGCGCGGGCGGGGCTCTCCCCCGGGTCGCTGTACCAGTTCTTCCGGAACAAGGAGGAGATCCTGGACGGCCTGGTGTCCCGCTACACCGACGACCGGGACGAGTTCTGGGCGGCCCGGCTGGCGGCGATCACCCCGGACGTCCCGCTGGAGACACTGGTGGGGCAGCTCGTGGACGAGAGCGTGGCGTTCAAGGCCGACTCACCGGCGTACTGGTCGCTGCTGTACGGGTCGGCCACCGGCGACCGGCTCGCGGCGGCCTCCCAGCGCATGCACGCCTCGCTGGCGGAGCGGATCGCGGCGCTGCTGCGACGGCGTTCGCCCGAGCTGCCGCAGGAGCGGGCGCTGCTCAACGCGACGATGGCGCTGGCCATGGTGAAGGCGGTGCTGCCCATGCTGGGGCCGGCGACGCCCGAGCGCGGCGCGGAGCTCGTGGCCGAGCTCAAGCTCATGCTGGTCCGCTACCTGACCTGAGCCCGCGATCACGGGTGGGGCCGCTACCTGACCTGAGCCTGCGATCACGGGAGGAAGGGGCCGTTACCTGACCTGAGCCTGCGATCAGGGACGGAAGGGGCCGCTGACCTCGAAGGTGTGGCCCTCGGTGCGGCCGCGCCTGGCCGAGAAGTAGAGCCGGTCGCCCCTCGGCGAGAACGCCAGCCCCGTGAGCTCGGCCCCCTCGTGCCCGGTGAGCCGCAGGAACGGCGTGACGGCCCGGTCGGGCGCGATGACGTCGATCTCCGTGGTCTCCCTGGCCACGTAGAGGTCGCCCGAGGGGGCGGCGGTGATCGCGCGCACGCCCTCGCACAGCCGGTCGAGCGTGGAGGTGTGGGCGTCGTAGGCCCACAGGCCGGTGTCGCCCTTGGTGGTGAAGTAGCAGACGCCGCCCGCGTAGTGGCAGCCGTCACCGCCGTCGAAGTGGCGGGCGTCCTCGACCTGGTGGCGGGCCGCGGTGAGCAGCGCGGCCGGGGACGGCACCGGCCGCCAGCCGCCCGACGCGCACAACACCTCCAGCGTGCCCTCCGTCAGGTCGCCCCAGTCGCCGGGGCGGAAGCGGTAGAAGCAGCCGTCGTGCTCGTCCTCGGTCATGTAGACGACGCGCCGCTCGGGGTCGCAGGCGGCGGCCTCGTGCCGGAAGCGGCCCATGGCCAGGCGGGGGCGGGCCGCGCGGGCGCCGTAGGGGTCGCACTCGAAGACGCGGCCGCGGTCGCCGAGCTCGCACGACAGCCAGGTGTGCCACGGCGTGGCGCCGCCCGCGCAGTTGAGGTCGGTGCCGGACAGGATGCGGTAGGCGTCGGCGACCGAGCCGTCGGCGTGGAAGCGCAGCGCGGAGGCGCCGCCGAGCAGGGGCAGCTCGGAGTTGGAGACGTAGATCCAGCCGGCGCCGTCGGGGAAACAGGCGCCGCCGTCGGGCGCGGCGTGCCAGGTGAGCCCGGCCACCTTGTCGCCCGACCGGGCCACCACCCGGCCGGTGAAGCCCGGCGGCAGCGCGAGCCCGTCGGCGGACGCCGGCGTGAGCGGCCCGTACGGGCTGATGCCGCCCTGCAAGAGCGGGCCCGTGCGGAGGAGAGTCTTGTGGGACATCGTGGGGCCTCCCTCTAGGTGCCACGCTAGTCGACCGCACCGACATGAATGGCAAGGACTCGTGACATCAAACTCTGCGCAAACCCCGCGCTCCGTCGTGGCGTGAGATCGCCGCGGGCCCCTGGACGATGCGGGACAGTCCGTACCCACTGGGCGGAAGATCGCCCACCCCGGGGGCGGACACACGAAAGCCCGGGCACTGTGGTCGTGCCCGGGCTCTTCGGGTGGTGCGGCCGGCGGCCGCGCGCGGTCAGCGCTGGGCCTGGAACATCCAGTGCTGCTTGTCGATGTCCTGCGTCACGGCGATGAGCAGGTCCTGGCTGACGGGGTCGGCCTCGTCGGTGGCGCGGATGCGGTCGTACATGCGCTTGCTGATGCCGTCGAGGATGTCAGTGATCGTCGCCACCACCTTGCCGTCCTCCAGCCAGCCGCGCTCGGGCTGCTGGAGCTGGGTGGACCTGGCGACGGTCGCCGAACGCCCGTCGGGGTTCACGCCGAGGGCTACCGCGCGCTCGGCGATGGTGTCCATATGGGTACGGGCCAGGTCGGTCAGCTCGTCGAGCTGAAGGTGAATCGGGCGGAAATGGGCGCCGACGAGGTTCCAGTGCGCCTGCTTGGCGATCAGCGACAGATCGATCAGATCGACCAGGGCGCCCTGCAGGGCTTCGGCGACGGCGTTCTTGGCTTCGCCCGAGAGCGGACCGGTGATCGTAGCCATGTCGTATTTCCTCCCCTTCAGTGGTGCTTTCGCCTATTTAGAACGTCATCCGGGGCTGGATTCTTCCGATCTTTCCCTTGTTGACAGTGTAATAGTGACAGTGTCACTGTGGAGGTATGAGCGACACCTGGACCATCGGCGAGCTGGCCGAGCACGCGGCGCGGGCGCTGCGCGCCGGGGCGCAGCCGGTCAACGGCCGGGTCCGCGACGTGCCCGGGGAACGCCTGATCAGGTGGTACACCACCATCGGCCTCGTGGACCCGCCCCTGACCCGGCGCGGCAGGATCGCCCGCTACGGCCGGCGGCACCTGCTGCAACTGGTGGCGGTCAAGCGCATGCAGGCGGCGGGGCACTCGATCGCCGAGATCCAGACGGCGCTGGCCGGCGCGACGAACGCCACGCTGGCGGCGGCCGCCGGTCTCGCCGACGTGCCGTCCGCGGCCGAGGGGCGGGCGGTCCCCGTCTCCCCGCCGGACGGCCCGCGCTTCGCGGGGCCCGCGTCCGTCATCGCCACGACGGCGAACGGGACGCCCGGCGGCGAGCCGGGCCGTGAGAGGTTCTGGGCCGAACGGCCGGTCCGCCCCGCCCCGGCCGGGAGCGAACGCCCCGCCGACGCGGAAGCGGCGCGTGCCGGGGGCGGCCCGGTCGCCGGGGTCGTGCTCGCGGACGGGGTGCGGGTGGTGTGGGACGGGGGGCGCCCTCCGTCCGAGGACGACGTTCAGGCGGTGCTGGCGGCGGCTGGGCCGCTGCTCGCGGTGCTCGTAGAGAGGAGACTGCTGTGAAGATCACTTCGCTGGAGCCCGCACGGTGCCTGCCGGTGCCGGACGCCGGGTTCGGCGCGCTGCTGACCGAGCGCGGCAACCTGCCGCTGGACAGCGTGGACGTCCGCGCCGACATCGCCGGGCTCGTCGCCGGGGTCGAGGTCGAGCAGGGGTTCCGCAACCCGTTCGACGTCACGCTGGAGGCGACCTACGTCTTCCCGCTGCCCGACCGGGCGGCGGTGACGGGGTTCCGGATGGAGGCCGACGACCGGGTCGTGGAGGGCGTGCTGAAGGAGCGCGGCCAGGCCAGGGCCGACTACGACCAGGCGCTGCGCGAGGGCCGGCGGGCGGCCATCGCCGAGGAGGACCGGCCCGACGTCTTCACCATCCGGGTGGGCAACATCCTGCCCGGCGAACGCGTCTCGGTCCGGCTGACCATGAGCCAGCCCCTCCCCTACGAGGACGGCGCGGCGACCTTCCGGTTCCCGCTCGTCGTGGCCCCCCGGTACGTCCCGGGCACCCCGCTCGACGGCGACCCGGCGGGCTCCGGGGTGGCGCCGGACACCGACGCCGTGCCCGACGCGTCGAGGATCACGCCGCCGGTGCTGCTGCCCGGCTTCCCCAGCCCCGTGCGGCTCTCGCTCACCGCCCGCGTCGACGCCTCCGGGCTCGATCTGCGGGAGCTGGCCTCCAGCCTGCACGTGGTCGAGGAGGACGGCCACACCGTGCGCCTGCGTCCGGGCGAGCGCCTCGACCGTGACTTCATCCTGCGGCTGTCGTTCGAGGCGTCCACGTCCCTGCAGCTCGACGGGCGGGGGACGTTCGCGCTCACCGTCGTCCCGCCCGCCCTGCAGGCCGCCCGCGCGCCGCGGGACGTGGTGCTGGTGCTCGACCGTTCGGGCAGCATGGGCGGCTGGAAGATGGTCGCGGCGCGGCGGGCGGCGGCGCGCATCGTCGACACGCTGACCGCGCACGACCGTTTCAACGTGCTGACGTTCGACTCGGTGGTGGAGACGGCGTTCGAGGGGCTGGTGGAGGCGTCCGACCGCAACCGGTACCGCGCGGTCGAGCACCTGGCGCGGGTCGACGCGCGCGGCGGCACCGAGCTGCTCGAACCGCTGCGCCGCGCCATCGCCCTCCTCGGCGCGCCCGGCGACAGGGAGCGGGTGGTGGTGCTGGTCACCGACGGCCAGGTGGGCAACGAGGACCAGATCCTGGAGCAGGCCGGCGGCGCGCTGTCGGCGATGCGGGTGCACACGGTCGGCATCGACCGGGCGGTGAACGCCGGCTTCCTCGGCCGGCTCGCCGGGCTGGGCGCCGGCCGGTGCGAGCTGGTCGAGTCCGAGGACCGGCTCGACGCGGCGATGGAGCAGATCCACCGCAGGATCGGCGCGCCGCTGGTGACGGACCTGTCCCTGAAGGGGCTGGAGACCGAGCCCGGCTCGGTGACCCACCTCGGCTCGATCTTCCCGGGGGTCCCGCTCCGTGTGTACGGACGGTGCCGCGAGGGCGCCGAGGCCGTCACCGTGCGCGGCACGTCGGCCGGGGGGCCGTGGGAGGAGCGGGTCACGGGGGTGACCACCGGCAGCCCCGCCCTGCGCGCCGTCTGGGCCCGCGCCCACCTGCGTGAGCTGGAGGACCGGTACGCCATGGGCGAGCACGGCCTGGAGCCGCGGATCGTCGAGGTCTCGCTGGAGAACGGCGTGCTGTGCAGGTTCACGGCGTACGTGGCGATCGACACGCGGCAGGTCGCGGAGGGCGCGCCCGAGCACCGGGTCATCCAGCCGGTCGAGCCGCCCAGCGGGTGGGAGCTGCCGCCGAACCCGTCCATGGGCGGGCGGTTCGTGGCGCAGGCGATGACGATGGCGCGTCCCGCGAGCGCTCCGCGGATGATGCCGCCGGCCCCGGCGTCTCTCGACCAGGGCTTCGACCGGGGCTTCGGCGCGCCGCCTACGCTCGGCGGCCCCGCCCCGGCCGACGCCCCCTTCCCGGCCCCGCCTCTGGCGGGCGGCCCCGCGGGTCCTTCGCCGTCCGCGCCCGGCGGCGGGGCGCCGTCCGCGCCCGGTTCCGGTGGCGGCCCTGGGCCCGGGGCCTCGCCGAAGTTCGCGCCTCCGTCGTCGCCGCGTCCGGCGCTCCGGCTGGAGTCGGTCCGGCCGCAACTGAAGGCCGAGCTCGACCGGCTCAGGGCGATGCGCGTGCCGGACGCGCCGTACCTGGCCGACCTGGGCTCGCGTCTGGCGGCGCTGGCGGCGTACCTGGGCGGGAACGAGGCGCTGGCGACGCTGGCCTCCGATCTGGAGGCGGCCGAACGTCCCGGCACGGACCTCCGCGCCCTGCACGACCACGCCGTCGCAACGCTGGCCGCCCTCACCGGCGCCCCCGCCGACCGCGTCCCGGCCGACCCCGCCCGCCCGGAGGACCCCGCCCTCCCGGAGGACCCCGTCGCTCCCGGTGACCCGCTCCCCGGGGACGGCCCGCTCGCCCCGGGCGACCCCGAGCCCGGCAAGCGCCACCGCCCCTTCTGGAAACGCGGCTGACGCTCACCTGACACCCCGGCCGCGCTGCGCCACCCCGCAGCGCTGCCGGGTGTCAGGGGTCGGCGGTGGCGCCGTTTTCAGAACCGCCGTTTCCGCCAAAGGCGGGAATTCTGGATTCTTTGCCGATTTCACCGCCTAATCAACTCGACGAGCTGCAGGCCCGGCGCAATGGGCCGGTGGCGGGCGTCCGTGGGACTGCGGGACCACCCGACAAGCCCCGGCGCCGCGGACGACCCGGCACATCCGCGTACCGGCGCACGGAAAACCCCGGCACCCGCGAGCACCCATTATGAATTCCACGCCCGGTCATATCCCGGCCGCGATATTCAGGCGTCCCCGGGAAAAGGCGTGCCATTCTCATGTGCCACCATCCCCCGCGGCCTCCTATTCTGGACGGGTGAGCACACTCGTCCTGGACGGCGGCCTGTCCACGCATCTGGAGTCGCTCGGCGCGGATCTGCGCGACGAGCTCTGGTCGGCGCGCCTGCTGCTGGAGCAGCCCGAGCTGATCAGGCGGGTGCACGCCGACTACTACGCGGCGGGCGCCGACGTGGCCACCACGGCGAGCTACCAGGCCACCATCCCCGGCTTCCAGCGCCGCGGGCTCGACCGCTCCGAGGCCGAGCGGCTGATCAGGTTGTCGGTCGAGCTGGCCGGGCAGGCCCGCGACGAGGCCGGCCACGGCCTGGTGGCCGCCTCGGTCGGCCCCTACGGCGCCTATCTGGCCAACGGCGCCGAGTACACCGGCGACTACGACCTCGACGAAGACGGCCTGCTGGCCTGGCACCGTCCGCGCTGGGAGATCCTGGCCGCCGCCGGGGCCGACCTGCTGGCCTGCGAGACCATCCCGTCCTACGCCGAGGCGCGGGCGCTGGCCGCGCTGCTGGCCTCCACTCCGGGGGTCAAGGCGTGGGTGAGCTTCTCCTGCCGCGACGCCGAGCGCATCAACGACGGCACCCCGATCGACCGGGCCGCCGCGCTGTTCTCCGGGAACCCGCAGGTGGTGGCGGTAGGCGTCAACTGCACGGCGCCGCGGCACATCCCCGGGCTGGTCGCCCGCCTGTCCGGCGGCCTGCCGGTCGTGGTCTACCCGAACTCGGGCGAGACGTGGGACGCCGAGCAGCGCCGGTGGCTGGGCCTGTCCGACCCGGTGGAGTACGGCCTGGCCGCCAAGGAGTGGGAGCGCGCGGGGGCGTCGCTGATCGGCGGCTGCTGCCGTACGACCCCTGAGCACATCAGGCAGATCCGCGCCCACCTGACCTGACGCCCGGCCCGCCGAGACGTCACCATCACACCGGAACCCCCCGGCCGCAGGACTCCCCCGCACACCGTACGGACGAAGCCCTGGCCGTCCGCCCGCGCACGCCGTACGGACGGAGCCCCGCCCCCACGACGCGCGCACGCCGTACGGACGAAGCCCCGGCCGCGGGACCCCCGCGCACGCCGCGCCACGGGCGTGGGCGCGCGCGAGGGCCGCGAGCGGCCGGTACGGGCGGGCCGCTAGGCGGTCGCCGGAGCCGTGGTGCGACGGCGGCCGAGGAAGGCGTCGAGCGCCAGGGCGCCGCCGCCGGTGAATCCCACCGCCAGGCTCGCCGCCGCCAGCGCGAGGACGAACTCGTAGCCCCCTTCACCGGCCCCGAAGCCGCTGGAGCCGTGGACGAACACGATGGCCCCGATCATGTCGAGGGCCAGCAGCGTGCCCGCGATCGGCAGGGCGGCGCCGAGGATCAGCGCGATCCCGCCGGCCACCTCCAGCACCGCCACGGCCGGTGCGGCCACCCCGGCCAGCGGGATGCCCGCGGACTCGAAGAACTTCGTGGTGCCCGCGATGCCCATGTCGGCGAACTTCTGGTAGCCGTGCACCAGGAAGATCACGCCGACGGCGATCCTGGCCAGCAGCAGGGCGATGGGACGCGCCCGGTCGATCATGGACCCTCCAAGGGAGTCGTTCAGATTTGAACAACCACTCTACCGGTAGTTCAAATCTGAACAACAAGTACACTTGGGACGTGACGGACACCCGCTGGCTCGACGAGACGGAGATGGCCGCCTGGCGCGCCTTCCTGTCGGCCTCCCACCTGCTCGAACGGCGCATCGAGGAGCAGCTCAAGGCCGCGGCCGGGCTGACGCACCCGCAGTACGAGATCCTGGTGCGGTTGTCGGCCGCTCCGGAGCGCCGGATGCGCATGACCGAGCTGGCCCGGGGCGTGGTGGTGTCGAAGAGCGCGCTGACGTACCAGATCACCCAGTTGGAGAAGGCGGGGCTGGTGGAGCGCGCCACGTGCCCGTCCGACGAGCGCGGGGTGCTGGCGGTGCTCACGGACGCGGGCGAGCGCTGCCTGGAACGCGTCGCTCCCGGGCACGTGGCGGTCGTGCGGGACTACCTGATCGACCGGCTCAGCCGCGCCGAGCTGACCTCACTGACCAGCGCGATGACGAAAAGCGAACAAGCTCTCAGGAGCTGAGACGAGCAGGGCTCTCAGGAGCCGGCCTTGGCGGCGGCGCGGCGGGCGCGTTCCATCTCGACGCGGGCGCTGGCGGCGTACTTGTCGACGTACTCCTGGCCGGACAGCTCCATCAGCGCGTACATGATCTCGTCGGTGACCGCGCGCAGGACCAGCCGGTCGTCCTCCATGCCGTAGTAGCGGGAGAAGTCGAGCGGCTTGCCGAACCGGACGCCCGGCCGGATGCCGAGCTTGGGGAACAGCCGCCCGGGCGGCATCATCTCGTACGTGTTGACCATCGCCCACGGGATGACCGGCGCCCGCGACTCCAGCGCCAGCCGGGCCACGCCGGTCTTGCCCTTGTAGAGGCGGCCGTCGGGCGAACGGGTGCCCTCGGGGTAGATGCCGAGGACGTTGCCCTCGCGCAGGATGCGCAGGCCGGTACGGAGCGCGGCCTCGCTGGCCTTGCCGCCGGAGCGGTCGATCGGCACGGTGCCGACGCCGCTGAAGAACAGCCGGGTGAAGAAGCCCTTGATGCCGGTGCCGGTGAAGTAGTCGGCCTTGCCGAGCGAGATCACCTTGCGGCGGATCTGCAGCGGGCCGAAGAAGTGGTCGGCGAAGGAGAGGTGGTTTCCGGCCAGGATCGCGGGCCCCTGCTTGGGTACGTTGTCGCCGCCCTCCGTCCACGGGCGGAAGAGCATGAGGATCGGCTTCAAGATGGCCTTGACCACCCAGTAGAACACCCGGCCACCTCTTCCCCAGGACATCGTGATTGAGCAGAGTCATCTTCCCATCCCTGGCGAGATGCAACTACACCAGCTCTCGCACAATCACCCCTGAACGTGCGACGATCGGGCAGTTCCGGGATGAAATTGCGTCAAGGAGCTGTTATGCCGCTCATGCCAGGCGCGGAGCCCTACCACCACCGAGCGGGTCAGGTCGGTGTGCTGCTGTGCCACGGGTTCACCGGCACGCCGCAGTCGCTGCGGCCCTGGGCCGAGTACCTGGCGGGCCATGGGGTCAGCGTCTCGCTGCCCCGCCAGCCGGGGCACGGCACCACGTGGCAGGAGATGAACCGCACCCGCTGGGAAGATTGGTACGCCGAGGTGGAGAAGGCGTTCGCCGACCTCCAGGGGCGCTGCTCGGAGATGTTCGTGGCGGGCCTGTCGCTGGGCGGCTGCCTGGCGCTGCGGCTGGCCGAGGTGCACGGGGACGCGATCAGGGGCGTGGTGGTGGTCAACCCGTCCATCGCCAGTGACGTGCCGCTGCTGAGGCTGGCGCCGCTGCTGAAGTGGTTCCTGCCGTCGGTGCCCGGCGTCGCCAACGACGTCAAGAAGCCCGGCGTGACCGAGCTGGCCTACGCCCGTACGCCGGTCAAGGCGGCCGCGTCGCTGCCGGGGCTGTGGTCGCTGGTGCAGGCCGACCTGGCGAAGGTCACCCAGCCGCTGCTGGTCTTCCACAGCCGTGACGACCACGTGGTGAAACCGACGAGTGTGGCGATCATTCGCCAGAAGGTCCCGCAGGCCACGATCGAGGAGCTCACGGACAGCTACCATGTTGCGACGCTTGACAACGATGCCGACAGGATCTTTGCCGGTAGCCTCGACTTCATCCGGACACATGCCTCGGTACCCTTGCAGAGGGACTGATCGCACCCAGGGGGAAGTCGCGATCGCTGCGGAGAGGCCCATCTAGGTGACGCCCCAGAGTGACGAGGACGAGGTCTGGCGGCAGATCGTCGCGTCCTTCAACGACACAGCCGAGCGCGACTCGGCCGACCAGCCATGGCCGGACAGCGAGAACGTGCCCGCCGAGCCCACCCGCAGGGTGGTCAAACCGTCCGAGGAGCCCGAGCTCGGCCAGTCCGCGCCCGACCGCGACGACCGCGACGACCGCGACGAACCCGCCCGCGACGACGAGGACGAGGGGCACTTCGAGCCGCCTCCCCCGCCGCCGCTGCCCAAGCTCGACCTGCCCACCAAGCTCGCCTGGGTGGCGCTGTTCGGCGGGCCCGCCTACCTGCTGGTGGCGGCGATGGCCAGCTGGCAGATGGAGGGGTGGGCGCTGTTCACCGCGGTGGCGGCGTTCATCGGCGGGTTCGTGGCGTTGGTCGTGCGCATGGGCGACGGGCCGCCCAACGACTCGGGCTGGGACGACGGCGCCGTCCTGTAGGCCGGCCCGCTACGACTTGGCCGTGGTGGTGCGGGGGGCGAAGGACTCCACCACGTCGGTGTAGCGGTCGGCCGCGTCGACGGCGTGGCCGACCGCCCACAGCGCCCCCTTGCCGGCCAGGTAGGCCACCGCCTGGAGGCGTACGCTGCTGCGGCCCTTCTCGGCGGCGCCGCGGATGATCTGGCAGGCGTCCTTCTCGCAGCGCATCACGAACGGCTGGGCCGCCTGCTCCGGGTCGTAGCCGGTCATCCAGTAGCGGCCCTTGCCGTCGCCGGTGACGCCGTAGAGGCGGGCGCCGGTGGCCGGGATCGCCAGGCGCTGCCAGCGCTTGCCGTTCCAGGTGAGCACGAGCGGCGAGATCTCGCCGGGACCGTGGTAGATCCCGCCGACGGCCACCGCCCGCTTGGAGCTGTCGACCTGGATGTCACGCAGGTAGCCGCCGGGGACGGCGGGCACGGACATCGACTTCCAGGCCCCGGACGTGTAATGCATGATCAGCGGCGCGCCGCCGGTGTCGCCGACGGCGAAGCCCGAGGCGACCGCGTAGAGCGCGCCCTTCTCCTTGGTCTCCTGGACGGTCCAGGTGTTGCCCTGGCCGGTGAGGATGAGCCCGTACTTCTCCCGGCTGCCGACCGCGACCACCCGGCCCGCCTTGGCGTCGATGCCGCCCAGCCAGTCGCCGGCGTGCAGCCCCTGCGGCCGGACCCGGTCGAAGCCCGTGACGTCGCCGTGGGCCAGGTAGGGCAGGCCGTCGTGGCCGTCGCCGACCGCCCACACGTCGGAGGCCCCGGCGGCGGCCAGGCCGCGCAGGTTGCCCGCGGCGGTGGCGTCGCGCACGGCCACCTCGTTCCAGGAGGCGCCGTTCCAGTGGCGGATCGTGCCGCGGTTCTTCCAGACGTCCCAGATCTCCTGCTGGCCGACCGCCCACACGTCGCCCGGCGAGACGGCGAGCACGTCGGAGAGCGAGCCGTCCGCGTCGAGGCGCGCGCTCGTCGACTTCTGCCACGCCTCGGCGGCGGGGCGGGGCTCGGCATGCGCGGCGGGCGTGACCTGCGGCAAGGCCACGGACGTCGCCAGAAGGACGGAGAGCGCACGCCGCTGAGAGCGACGGGTCATGAACAAATGCTACGGGCTGGCCCGGGCGGCTCGCCCGTCAGAGTCCAACCTGCAACTCGGCGAGCACCGGCAGATGGTCGCTGGCCCCGGCCAGATCGGCGTTCCCGGCCGCCACTCCCCCGCAGGACAGGACGCGTGCCTCGCGCGCGGCGAACACCGCGTCGATGCGCTCGGCGGGCCGCGCGGCCGGGAAGGTCAGCCCGTCGCCCGCGGGCGCGACGGCGTGGCAGTCGGACAGCCGGGCGGCCAGGAAACGCCAGGCCGGCTGGTGTCCCCGCTCGTTGACGTCGGCGCCGACCACGACGGCGGCGCCGTGCGCGGCGGCCGCCCGTTCCATGAGGGACATGGCCTCGCCCGCGTGCCGCAGCCGGGCGGCGAGGTGCAGGTCGAGGTGGAGCGAGCCGACGGCCAGCCGCGCGCCGCCGATCTCGACGACGGCAACGGCCAGCACCCGGCGTTCCAGGCCGGGGAACGCCTTGAGCCGGTGCAGCCGCGCCTGCAGCACCCGGGCCCGCGGCCCGGCCAGCACGCACACGCCGCCGGCGCGTCCGGGCGTGGCCACCCGCAGCCCGCCGGCCTCGGCCAGGGCCCGGCGCCTGGCCCGCCACCGGACGAACCTCGGCGCCTCCTGGACGCACACCAGGTCGGCCCGCATGGCGGCGAGCACCCGGCGCAGCGCGGGCACGTCGTCGCGCATGCTGCGCACGTTGTACGAGGCGACCCTGACCAGCACGCCCTCGCGCATGCCCGGCGTGCCGGACGAGGGAGCCACGGCCGGCACGCGCTAGCGCCGCCTGGCCAGGTCGGCGGCCCCGACGACCCCGGCGGACGCGCCCAGCTCGGCCAGCCGGATCTCGGCGAGCGGCCGGTGGCCGTGGCCGGTGAGCTGCCTGGCGAACACCTCGCGGGCCTCGTCGAGGAACAGGTCGGCGGCCCGTGAGACGCCGCCGCCGACGATGAAGCAGCCGGGGTCGAGCACGGCGGCCAGGTCGGCCATGCCCTGCCCGAGCCAGTCGGCCAGGCTGCGGAAGGCGGCCAGCGAGGCCTTGTCGCCCAGCCGGGCGGCCTCGGTCACCTCTTCGCCCTCGATCCGGCCGCCGGCCAGGCCGAGCAGGATCTCGGCGCGGTCGGGCTGCCGGGCGGCGATCTCCCTGGCCTCCTTGACCAGGGCCTGGCCGCTGGCGTACTGCTCCCAGCAGCCGATGTTGCCGCAGCCGCACACCCGTCCGTCGGGCACGACCTGCATGTGGCCGAGCTCGGCGCCCATCCCCCAGCGGCCGCGGTAGAGGGCGCCGTCGATGACGATGCCGCCGCCGATGCCGGTGCCGAGCGTCAGGCAGACGACGTGGGACTGGCCGCGCCCGGCGCCGAACCTGGTCTCGCCCCAGGCCATGGCGTTGGCGTCGTTCTCGATCACGACGGGCAGGCCGACCAGGTCGCTGATCTTCTTCTGCAGCGGCTCCTCGCGCCAGGCGAGGTTGGGGGCGAAGCGCACGATCGAGCGGGTCTCGTCGACGAACCCGGCCGCGCCGACGCCGACCGCCTCGACGTCCCTGCCCTGCGACAGCTCGCGGACGACGTCCGCGACCGTGTCGGCGACCACGTCGGGCCGGTCGGCCGCGGTCGGCCTGAGCGTGTGTTCGACGATCTCGCCGTTGTCGTCGACCACGCCCGCGGCGACCTTGGTACCGCCGATGTCGACACCGATCGTGAGCATGCCGCCTGTCTCCCTATCCCAGATCTATGTGTTCCACGTCGCCGCGGTCGCGGTCACGGGTGTCGCGCGGCCCGCGGGGGGCGGGCCTGCTCAGCGCGTCGAAGGCGCCGCGCACCGCGGCGAACAGCTCGCCGCCCGCGGCCACCAGGTGACCGGTCACGTCGGAGCCCGACTCCCGCTGCGCCGCGATCGCCCGGCACACCGGGCAGGCGCGGCAGATGTACTCGTCGTGGGGCTCGGACACCGCCTCGCTCCACACGTCCCGCTCCTTGCGGGCGCCGCCGCCCGTGAAGGAGTTGTAGACGGTCCTGCCGACCTGGCGCGTGGCGCGCCCCTGGATCGTCTCGAACAGCTTGCGCGCCTCGTCGGCCACGGTGCCGATGGGGTCTCTGTCGTTGTTGTCGGTCATCTGGCCCTCCCTGCGTATGGTTCGCTCATCCTGCTCAACTCATTCGGAGCCGGATTCGCTCCCCACACTGAACCGTATTCTCAGCGCGCCGTCGCGGAGCACGGCGGAGCCGATCTTCCTGCGGGCCAGCGCCGCGGGCAGCGCGAGGATCCGGCGGTACGGGCCGGCGGTGATGATGAGCTCGTCGCCCTTGCGGGCCAGGTCGACGTCGTCGTGGTCGGCCCCTGGGAGGGCGAGCGTCAGCTCGTCGGCGCTTAGCCGCAGCGGCGGCTCGACGGCGGGCGCGGCGAACGGGTCGGTGTCCCCGTAGACGGAGGCGCCCACCTCGGCCAGCGCGCGCCGGCCGACCGGCTCGGCCGGCAGGTACGGCACGGTGTGGACGGGCAGCGGCGCGAACGACTCCTCGGCCTCGGCCAGCAGCCTGGCCTGCGCGCTCACCCAGTTGGCCCGCCACTCGTCGGCGCCGCCGGCCGGGAAGACCCGGTTGGCGATGACGGCGTCGACGCGGTAGCCGTACAGGTTGAGCGAGGTGAGGGTGCGCCTGGCCTCGGCGAGCACCACGGCCTCGGGGGTGAGCACCAGCCGCACGGACGCGCTGTCGCCGGTGAGCAGCTCGCGCACCTCCATCAGCCCGCGGTGGAACCGCTCGGCGGCGTTCATGACGTCGTCGTCCGGCGCGCTGATCCTGGCCACGCTGCGCATGAACGGCGAGACGACCTTGACGAGCTTGCGGCCGACCGGCATGAGCCTGGTGACGTGCCAGTCGAGCGCCTCGGGCAGCGCCAGCAGCCGCAGCGTCTCGGCGGTGGGGGCGCAGTCGATGACGATGACGTCCCAGGCGCCCTGACGGGCGTGCTCGCGCAGTTCGAGCAGGGCGATGACCTCCTCGGCGCCGGGCAGCACGGTGATCTCCTCGGAGGTGATCTCGTCGAGGCCCAGCTCGGTGAGCACGCCCCTGGCGTAGTGCTGCAGGTCGCCCCAGTGGCGCTCCAGGGTCTTCTGCGTGTCGACCTGGTGCAGGTGGAGGCCGGGCGCGATCTCGCCGGGCTCGACGGCGAGCGCGTCGGCCAGCGAGTGCGCGGTGTCGGTGGAGACGATGAGCGTCTTGAGCCCGCGCTCGGCGGCCAGCGTGGCGGTCGCGGCGGCGGCGGTGGTCTTGCCCACGCCGCCCTTGCCGGTGAAGAGCAGGACGCGGGGGCTCACCGGGTACGGCCCTCGACGCGCTTCTTCAGGCCCTTGAGCGCGGTGTCCACGATCACCTTCTCGGCCTTGCGCTTGATCATCCCGATCATGGGCACCGTGAGGTCGACGGTGAGCTCGTACGTCACGTCGGTGCCACTGCCCGTCTCGGTGAGCTGGTAACTTCCGCGCAGGTCGCCGACCATCTTGCCCGGCTCGACCACCTGCCAGCGCACGCCGTCGTCGCCGTCCCAGGTGTAGGCCAGGGTGTAGGTGTCGTTGATCACGCCCGCGTCGAGGACGAACCGCACCTGCTCGGGCCGCCCGTCGGCGCCCGTGCTGACGACCTCGGCGCGCTTGATCGATCCGGCCCATTCGGGATAGGCGGGGAAGTCGGCGATGACCGCCATGACCTCTGCGCGGCCGGCGCCGATGGTGGTGCTCGAAGTGGTGCGATCAGCCATGCGACCACCGTAATGCAGAATCCGCCCGTTGCGGCGGAGCGCCGGTCACGGGCCGTCCAGCTCACCATTCCAGGACGAACGGCTCACCATTCCAGGACGAACGGCTCTCCTCTCCCGCGGAAGTGGCCGACGTTCACGCACTCGGTGCGGCCCACGCGGGCGCGGCGGTGGAGGGGCTGGTGAACATGGCCGAACAGGGCGTAACGCGGCTGGGTGCGCCGGATGGCCGCCAGCGTGGCCTCGCTGCCGCGCTCGAAGCGCCTGGCCACGACGTCGTAGAGCAGCTCGGGCAGGGCGGGCGGGATGTGGCAGCACAGCACGTCGACCTCGCCGATCGCCTCGACCTTGGCGGCGTACTCCTCGTCGCCGATCTCGTACGGGGTGCGGTAGGGGGTCTTGAGGCCGCCGCCGACGAAGCCGAAGCGCAGGCCGCCGATCTCCACCACCTCACCGTCGAGCACCTGATGGCCCGGTTTGAGGTAGTCGGGCCACAGGCGGGGAATGTCCACGTTGCCGTAGGTGAGGTAGGCGGGGGTGGGCATGGCCGCGAAGAGGGTGGCGTACTGGGCGCGCACGTTGCGCTCGATGTGCTCGCGCGGGTCGCCGTCGAGGGTGGCCCACAGGCGCGCCGACATGGCCCTGGCCTCGTCGAAGCGCTTGGCCGTGCGCAGGGCGATGAACTCGGCGGCCCGCTCCGCGCCGAACAGGTCGGCGAAGATGCCGTTGGCGTGGTCGTCGTAGTCGATGAAGAGGATCAGGTCGCCCAGGCACACCAGCGCGTCGGCGCCCTCGCCCGCGCGGGCCAGCGCGTCGGCCCTGCCGTGCACGTCACTCACCACGTGGACCCTCATGGGGAAATCCTAGGTGGGACGGCTGCTAGCGTGATGAACGCCCTTCATAACGCTCCCATGACGATGCTACCGGCGCGTAACTTAAGGCGGTAACGTCCAGGCGGTCCCCGTAGAGGAGTTGAAAGTTCGTGCGCGAGTACAGCGTCCCCGTCCTGGTCGATGTGCCTGCCTCAGCAAGCCTGCCCGACACGGTCTTCGACCGGGCCGAGCGGGAGCCCGGCACCGTGATCATGCGCCGCAAGACCGACGACGGCTGGCCCGTCGTGACCGCGGGCGAGTTCCGCGACCAGGTGGTCGAGGTGGCCAGGGGGCTCATCGCGGCCGGGATCGAGCACGGCGACCGGGTCGCGCTGATGTCGCGCACGCGTTACGAGTGGACGCTGGTCGACTACGCCCTGTGGTCCGTCGGCGCGGTCACCGTCCCGATCTACGAGACGTCGTCGGTGGAGCAGGTCCGGTGGATCCTGGCCGACAGCGAGGCCAAGGCGGCCTTCGTCGAGCTCGACGCGCACGAGGAGACCGTGCGCGAGGCCGCGCCCGAGCTCAAGGCCGTGTGGCGGGTCGAGGGGCGGCTCGACGCGGAGGGCGTGCCCGACTCGGCCGTCGAGGAGCGCAGGAAGCAGGTCGTCGCCGCCGACCTGGCCACGATCGTCTACACCTCGGGCACCACCGGCCGTCCCAAGGGCTGCCGCATCACCCACGACAACCTGCTGTTCACCGCGCTCAACGTGCTGCGCGGGCCGCTCGACCCGCTGTTCAGCTCGAACGCCCCGGCGGCGCTGCTGTTCCTGCCGCTCGCGCACATCTTCGCGCGGATGATCCAGGTGGTGCTGGTCGAGGCCGGCGCGATCATGGCGCACACCCCGAACATGAAGAACGTCGCCCCCGACCTCCAGGACTTCAAGCCGACGTTCCTGCTGGGCGTGCCGCGCGTGTTCGAGAAGGTCTACAACGGCGCCGAGCAGAAGGCCGCCGCGGGCGGCAAGGGCAAGATCTTCGCTCGCGCCGTCGACGTGGCGGTGGCCTGGAGCAAGGCCGAGGCGTCCGGCGGCGCGCCGCTCGGCCTGCGGCTGCGCCACCTGCTGTTCGACCGGCTGGTCTACGCCAAGCTGCGGGCGGCCACCGGCGGCCGGCTGTCGGCCGCCGTCTCCGGCGGCTCGGCGCTCGGCGACCGGCTCGGCCACTTCTTCCGGGGCGTCGGCATCGAGGTCTTCGAGGGCTACGGCCTGACCGAGACCTCCGCCCCCATCTCGGTCAACATGCCGGGCGCCAACAAGATCGGCACGGTCGGCAAGCCGCTGCCCGGCGTCTCGGTCCGCATCGGCGACGACGGCGAGATCCTGGCCAAGGGCCGCAACGTCTTCCACGGCTACTGGAAGAACGACGCCGCCACCGCCGAGGCGGTCGACGCCGACGGCTGGTACCACACGGGCGACGTGGGCGAGCTCGACGCCGACGGCTACCTGCGCATCACCGGCCGCAAGAAGGAGATCCTGGTGACGGCCGCGGGCAAGAACGTCGCCCCCGGCCCGCTGGAGGACGCGCTGCGCGCCCACCCGCTGGTGTCCCAGGCGATGATCGTCGGCGAGGGCCGCCCGTTCGTCGCCGCGCTGGTCACGCTCGACCCCGAGGCGACGCCCGCCGGGCGCGGCGCGGCCGAGCTGCGCACCGACCCGGCGATCCTGGCGCAGGTCCAGGAGGCCGTCGACCGGGCCAACGGCATGGTGTCGAAGGCCGAGCAGATCAAGAAGTTCACGATCCTCGACGCCGACCTCACCGAGGAGAGCGGCCACCTGACGCCGACGCTGAAGGTCAAGCGCAACCTGGTGATGCGCGACTACGCCAAGGAGATCGACGAGCTCTACCGCCACTAGCCGTCAGGCGGCCCTCACCAGCTCACCGGCCGGCTCATCGGCCGGGTCGCCGGCCCGCTCGGTCGCGGCCAGGATCGCGGCCAGGGCCTGGCGGGTGGCCTGGAGCTCGGCCAGCTGCTCGTCCAGGCCGGTGAGCCGGCCGCGGAGGGCGTCGAGGGTGCACGCGTCCAGCACCTCGCCGGAGCCGGAGGCGCACGGGAGCACGTCCTTGATCACTTTGGTCGGCAGGCCCGCGGCGAGCAGCGTGCGGATGCGCCGGACCACGACGGGCGCGTCCGTTCCGTAGCGCCGGTGACCGCCGTCGGCCCGGTACGACGTCAGCAGCCCCTGCTCCTCGTAGTAGCGCAGCAGCCGGGGGCTGACCCCGGTCTCCGCGGAGAGCGCGCCGATCTTCACGTGATGCTCCTCACACCCGCTTGCATCTCACATCGATGTGAGCTTCTAGCGTGACGTCCATGAGAGAAATTCCTCGCGAAACTGTACAGACGTTCACCATTGGCGGAGACCTGGAGGTGCGCCGGATCGGCTACGGGTCGATGCGGCTGGCCGACGCCCCTGACCCCGCGCGCCCGGCGACGGAAGCGCCCATCTGGGAGGCGCCGGCGGACCGGGCGGGCGCCGTGGCCGTGTTGCGCCGGGCGGCCGAGCTGGGCGTGAACCTCTTCGACACCGCCGACTCCTACGCGCTCGGCGCCAACGAGGAGCTGATCGCCGAGGCGCTGCACCCGTACGGGGACGGCGTGGCGGTGGCCACCAAGATCGGCGTGCTGCGGCCCTCCCCCGCCGAGTGGGTGCCGCTCGGCCATCCGGCCTACCTGCGCCAGCAGGCCGAGCTGAGCCTGCGCCGGCTGCGGGTGGAGCGCATCGACCTGCTCCAGCTGCACCGCCTGGACCCGGCCTACCCGCTCGCCGACCAGATCGGCGCGCTCAAGCAGCTCAGGGACGAGGGCAAGGTCCGGCACATCGGCCTGTCGGAGGTGAGCGTCGAGGAGCTGCGCCGGGCGGCGGAGATCACGCCGATCGCGGCCGTGCAGAACATGTACAACCTGGCCACCCGGCAGCACGAGGACGTCGTGGACCACGCCGCCGCGCACGGCATCGCGTTCCTGCCCTTCTTCCCGATCGCGGCGGGCTCGCACGCCGGGCCCGGCACGCCGCTGGCGGCGGTGGCGGCCGAGATCGGCGTCACCCCGGCCCAGGCGTCGCTGGCCTGGCTGCTGCGCCGCTCCCCCACGGTGATTCCGATCCCGGGCACCTCCTCGATCGGGCACCTGGAGGAGAACGTGGCGGCGTTGTCGGTCGAGCTCTCCGACGAGCAGTACGACCGGCTGTCGGCGGCGGTCGCTTGAGGCCGCCGTCCGCGAGCGGGGGCGCGGCGCGGCCCCTCGACCGGTGACGGGCCTCATCTCGGGACGGGCCGAGCCTCCGCCAGGACGAGCCGGCCGGCCCGTTCCGACAGCGCCTGCCTGGCCGCCTCCGGCAGGCCGGTGTCGGAGACGACCACGTCGGCCTCGCCGAGCTCGGCGATCGTGCTGATGCCGACGGTCCCCCACTTGGTGTGGTCGGCCAGCACGACGAGCCGGGAGGCCGCCTCGACCAGCGCGCGGTCGGTCTCGGCCTCCATCATGTTGGGGGTGGTGAAGCCCGTCCGCGCGGTCATGCCGTGCACGCCCAGGAAGAGCAGGTCCACGTTGAGCCGGCGGACGGCGGCGACGGCGACCGGGCCGACCAGGGCGTCAGAGGGGGTGCGCACGCCGCCGGTGAGCACGACCGTCTGGTCGGGGCGGCCGGCGTGCTGGAAGACGTCGGCGACGCGGACGGAGTTCGTCACGACGGTCAGGCCGGGGACCTGGCCCAGGTGGTGGGCGAGCGTCCAGGTCGTGGTGCCGGCCGACAGGGCCACGGCCGTGCCGGGGCGGACGAGCGCGACGGCGTGCCCGGCGATGGCCTGCTTCTCCGCCTCCTGCTGCACGGACTTGGCGGCGAAGCCGGGCTCGTTCGTGGCGCCGATGGTGGTCGCGCCGCCGTGCACCTTGGCCAGCAGGCCGCGCTCGGCCAGCAGCTCCAGGTCACGCCGGATCGTGATGTCGGAGACGCCGAACGTGCGCACCAGGTCCACGACCCGGACGCCGCCGTTCTGCCGGACGAGGTCCAGGATCGCCTGCTGACGCTGCGGGGCGAGCATCGCATCACCAGATCCCAACAGGTTCCGACACATCCCGTCCGCATCATGACATGACACCGACCTGGTGAATGCGTCGAAAACGTCATGAAACAGTGCGTTGACAGCGGTAGGGCTTCGTCTTTCGATGAATGGGTGTGAGCGAACTCGGGGGAATCTGAAGGGTCCGGCAAGGAGGAACCACCATGGACCGACACATGCCGATCTCCCGCCGCCGTCTACTGCTCGGAGCCGCCGCGTTCGGCGTGCCCGCCGTCCTCGTCGGGTGCGGATCCGGCAGCCCCGCCACCGGGCCCGGCAGGTCGTCCGGCGCTGGGACGGGCACGGTCACGATCGGCTCGAACGCCTCCGACGAGGTCCCCAAGAAGGCCCTGGAGACCGTGCTCAAGGGCTTCACCCAGGCCGTCCCGAAGGTCAACACGGTCGACCACAACACGTTCCAGGAGAACATCAACCGCTATCTCAAGGGCACGCCCGACGACGTGTTCACCTGGTTCGCCGGCTACCGGATGCGCTTCTTCGCCGAGCAGGGCCTGGCGACCGACATCTCGGACGTGTGGCGGGAGATCGGCGGCGACTACACGCAGGCGTTCAAGGACCAGTCGACCGGCACCGACGGCAAGCAGTACTTCGTGCCGTTCACCTACTACCCGTGGGCCGTCTTCTACCGCAAGAGCCTGTGGCGGGCCAAGGGGTACGAGCCCCCGCGGACCCTGGACGAGTTCACCGCCCTGGCCAGGAGGATGAAGGCCGACGGGCTGGTCCCGATCGCCTTCGCCGACAAGGACGGCTGGCCGGCGATGGGCACGTTCGACATCCTGAACATGCGCACGAACGGCTACGACTTCCACATCTCGCTCATGGCAGGCAAGGAGTCGTGGACCGACCCCAGGGTCAGGCAGGTCTTCGACACCTGGCGGGGGCTGATGGAGTACCACCAGCCGGCCGCGCTCGGGCGTACCTGGCAGGAGGCCGGGCAGTCGCTCGCGCAGAAGAAGACCGGCATGATCCTGCTCGGCATGTTCGTCGCCCAGCAGTTCCCCGAGGCCGACCGCGACGACCTCGACTTCTTCACCTTCCCCGAGATCGACCCCGCCCACGGCACCGACTCGATCGACGCCCCCATCGACGGCTACATGATCTCGGCCAAGGCCCGGAACGTGGACGGCGCCAAGGCGCTGCTGAAGCACCTGGCCAAGGGCTCGTCCCAGAACGAGGCGACCAGGCTCGACCCGGGCACGCTGGCCTCCAGCTCCAAGGCCGACACCAGCGGCTACAGCGCCCTGCAGAAGCGCGGCGCCGAACTGGTCTCCCAGGCCACCCATCTGGCGCAGTTCCTCGACCGCGACACCCGGCCGGACTTCGCCTCCACCGTGATGATCCCGTCCCTGCAGGCGTTCGTCGGCGCGCCGGACGAGATCGACTCCCTGCTGGCGGGCATCGAGAAGCAGAAGGCCAACATCTTCCGCTGATGGCCGTCAAAACCCGTCGCTACTCCGCCCGGGACGTGACCGTGCTGGTCATCGGGCTGGGGATGGCCGTCATCGTCAACGTGGGCCTCATCTGGGGGCCCGCGCTGGCCTCCGTCGCGCTGTCCGGCACCGACTGGAACGGCATCGGGCCGATCGAGTGGGTGGGCGGGCGCAACTACCACGACCTGGCCACCGCGTACCCGCCGTTCTGGTCGGCGGTGCGCAACAACGTGTTGTGGCTGGGCTTCCTGGGGCTGGTCGCGACGCCGTTCGGACTGTTCTGCGCGGTGCTGCTGGACCGGCGGCTGCGCTGGTCGCGGGTCTACCAGAGCGCGCTCTACCTGCCGGTCGTGTTGTCGCTGGCCGTGGTGGGCTTCATCGCGCAGCTCGTCTACTCCTCCGACTACGGCGTGCTGAACGCGGTCACCGGCCTGACCGTGGACTGGCTGGGCGACCGGTCGATCAACATCTGGGTCGTGATGGTCGCGGCCGGCTGGCGGCACGTCGGCTACGTCATGATCATCTACCTGGCCGGGCTCAAGGCCGTGGACCCGGCGCTGAAGGAGGCCGCCGCCATCGACGGCGCCACCGAGGCGCAGGCCTTCTTCCGCGTGGTGTTCCCGACGCTGCGGCCGGTCAACGTGATCGTGCTGGTCATCACCGTGATCGAGGCGCTGCGCGCGTTCGACGTCGTCTACGCCGTCAACAAGGGCAGGAACGGCCTGGAGCTGCTGTCGGTGCTGGTCACCGAGAACATCGTGGGCGAGGCCGGCCGCATCGGCTTCGGCTCGGCCATCGCCGTCATCCTGCTGGTCATCTCGCTGGGGTTCATCGTCACGTACCTGTCGCAGCTGTTCAAGGAGGAGCGATGACGCTCACCGCGCCCGCCGCCGCTCCCCCGGCGCAAGGCCGGCGGCCGCCCGCCCGCCGGCCCCTGCGGCCGCTGCGCGTCCTGCTGCACGCCTTCCTCGCGCTGGTCGCGCTGGGCTGGCTGCTGCCGCTGGCCCTGTCGGTCTACGCCTCGCTGCGGCCGTACGAGGAGACGGCCCGGCTGGGTTACCTGTCGGTGCCCGAGCACCTCACGCTCGGCTACTACGCCGAGGCGTGGAGCCAGGCCGAGCTGCCCCGCTACTACCTGAACACGCTGATCATCGTCGTCCCCGGGGTGCTGGTCACGCTGTCGCTGGCCTCGTTCACGGCGTTCGCCGTCGCGCGGGTGCGCGTCCCGGGGCGCAAGGCGCTGCTGATCGTGTTCACCGCCGGGAACCTGATGCCGCCGCAGGTGCTCATCACCCCGCTCTACACCCTCTACACGCTGGTGCCGCTGCCCGCCTGGCTGTCGGACTCCCAGTCGCTCTACGACTCCTACCTCGGGCTGATCCTCATCCACGTGGCGTTCCAGTTCGGCTTCTGCGTCTTCGTCATCGCGAACTTCATGCGGACGATCCCGGAGGAGATCACCGAGGCGGCGCTCGTGGACGGCGCGAGCGTGTGGAAGCGCTACTGGCGGCTCACCCTGCCGCTGTGCAGGCCGGTGCTGGCGGCGCTGGCCACCCTGGAGTTCACCTGGATGTACAACGACTTCCTGTGGGCGCTGGTGCTGATGTCCTCGGGCGACAAACTGCCGGTGACCTCGGCGCTGAACAACCTGCGCGGCCAGTTCTTCACCGACTACAACCTGCTGGCGGCCGGGTCCCTGCTGGTGGCGCTGCCCACGCTGGTCGTCTTCCAGCTCCTGCACAAGCAGTTCGTCGCCGGGCTCACGCTGGGCTCGACCAAGGGCTAGGTGTTCTGGTCCCATGAGGTCGATCAGGTGAGGTCGATCAGGCGGGGCGGAGCAGGGTGTGGAAGCGGGTGGCGACCTGCTCCCACGTCCACTCGCGGGTGATCCAGTCGCGGCCGCGGGCGCCCATCTTGCGCGCCCGCGCGGGGTCGGAGAGCAGGTCGACGACCGCCTGGGCGACGTCCGCGACGTCCGAGCCGTCCACGACCAGGCCCGTCTCCCCGGGCCGGACGGCGTCCGGCGCGCCGCCGGAGTCGCCCGCGACCACCGGCAGGCCGGTCGCCGACGCCTCCAGGAAGACGATCCCGAGGCCCTCGACGTCCACGCCGTTGAAGCGGGTGCGGCAGGGCATCGCGAAGACGTCGGCCGCCGCGTAATAGCCGGGCAGGCTCGCGGCGGGGACCGTGCCGGTGAACCTGATCGACTCGTGCCCGCCCGCCAGACGCTCCAGCCGCGACCGGTACGGGCCGCCGCCCACCAGCAGCAGCACCGCGTCCGGCACCGCGCGCAGCACCCTGGGCCAGGCCCGGATGAGCTGGTCCTGGCCCTTGCGCGGGACCAGCCGGGACACGCAGGCCACCACCGGCCGGCCGTCGAGGCCCAGCTCCGCCTTGGCGGCCCCCGGGTGGAACTGCTCGACGTCCACGCCGGGCGCCAGGCGTACGAGCTTGTGCGGGGGGATCGCCGCGGCCAGGCGCTGCCGTGTGTAGTCGCCCAGGTAGGTCACCACGTCGGCGTGCGCGCCGATCCTGCGCAGCACCGAGCGGAAGCCCGGCGCGCCCGCCCACGACGCCTCGTGGCCGTGGGTGAGCATCACCACCCGGCGCGCGCCGGCCGCGCGCAGGCGGGGGGCGAGCAGGCCGAGCGGCGCGGCCGCGCCGAAGACGACGGTCTCGGCGCGGTGCTCGGCCACCAGCCCGGCCGCCCTGCGCGCGACGGCCGGAGTGGGCAGCATCAGCCGCGTCGGGTGCCGGACGACCCGGTACGGCTGACGCCGGTCGAACTCCTCGCATCCCGGCCAGGCGGGGGCGTAGACGGCCACACCCGGCGTACGGAGCGCGAGTCCGTGCACGAACGACTGGATGCCGCCCGGCCTGGGCGGGAAGTCGTTCGTCACGAAGACCACGTCGGTCACGGTTCGGGGACGCCGTTCAGTCTCGCCCACGAGCGGGCCAGGGCGATGCGCTCGGGGCTGGAGGGATGGGAGGCATAGAGCACATATTCCACCGCATCCGGCGACAAGTCGGAAATGTTGGTTATGGCGAGGCGTTTCTGCATCGCGACAAACGTGGCCGGATCCCTGGTGAGGTCGAGGGCGTGCACGTCGGCCCGCGCCTCCACGTGCCGCGTGATCAGGTTCTGGGCCGGGTCGGAGACCAGCGAGGCCAGCGTCATCAGCCCCATGAGCACGCCGATGGCGCGCGGGTCGGCCACCGAGGCGATCCCCGTACGCCGCCGCAGCGGCCCGACCAGCAGGAACAGGCCGATCGCGCCGAAGGCGGCCAGCAGGCCGCCGAGCAGCGTGCCGTCGAGCACGTCGGCGTGCTTGGCGTGGCCCAGCTCGTGCGCGACGACCAGCTCGACCTCCGACTCCGGCGCCTTGAGCAGCGTGTCGTACACGACGATCCGGCGGGTGGCCCCGAAGCCCGACACGTACGCGTTGAGCGCCGTGGTGCGCCGCGAGGCGTCGGCGACCAGCACGTCCTCGACCGGGACGCCGTCCCGCTCGGCCATGGCCAGCAGCTCCGACCGCAACGAGCCCTGCGGCATGGAGGTGAAGTCGTTGAACAGCGGCTCGAACACCACCGGATAGACGTACGACACGCCCAGGGTGAGCGCGAAGGCGCCCACGGCGGCCGGGATCCACCAGCGGCGCACCTTGCGCGCCAGCGCCACGAGGGCCAGCAGCATGACGGCCGTCAGCAGCACGCTGACGCCGGTGTTCTTGAGCCGGTCGGCGGTCCAGCCCGCCCAGTCCTGGGTGGACAGGCCGTAGTCGCGCAGGATCGTCTCGAACCACATGCCGAGCGGCCACCTCAGCACCTCGGTGATCGCGGTGAGCACCACCACGCCGAGAACCACCCGCACCCACCACGGGCCCCTGAGCACGCCGAGCACCTTGGCCGCGAACGGCGTCAGGACCAGCAGCCCGGCGAACAGGACCGTGAGGCCGAGCGAGATGTAGCCGGGCAGGGTCGTGGCCGCGTCGAACGCCTGCGCCCTGGCGATCTGGGCGGCGCTGAAGTCGCGGGCGGGGTCGGGGGCGACGGCGGGCGCGCCCGCCGCCAGGACCCGCCAGGGGGTGGTGAACGCGGCCACCGCCAGGATCACGCCGCCGACCAGAGCCAGGGCGGCGCCGGCCGCGCGCCTGGAGCGGGATTCCGCGCGTTGGCGTTCGCGGGCGATCAGGTGCTCCGCCGTTCCCGTCAGCTTGCCGGTTCCCGGACGGGGGCCGGCGTCCGCGGCGAGCGGGGCTGCGGGGTCGTCCGTGCCCTCGGCGGCCTGCGCGGGGGCCGAGGCGTCGGCGGCGGGGGCGTCGGCGCGGGTCGCGTGGGGGCGGTCGTCGGGGGTGGGGGGCTGGGGGTGACGGGGGTCCTCGGTGTCGGGGTCGGCGTCCGCGTCGGGGCGGGCGTCCGGGCGGGCGTCCGGATCGTCCGGGTCGTCGGGGTGTCCCGGGGATTCGGGGGGCTCGTTGGTGCCGGACGGCTCCTGCGGCGCACCGTCGCCGGGCCGGTCTCCGCCGTCGTCCCTGATGGCCACACCTCCGCCGTGCGCCGCCGTGCCGGGCTCGTCGGCCACTCCGGCGACCGCTCCGGCGGGCTCGTCCCCTTCCCGGGGCGGGTCGTTCCGCTCGCTCATCTGCCTCCCCTTCACGCGAGCTGCTCTCGTACGTACTCGCGCCACCGTGCCGCCAGTGTCTCGGCGGTGAGCCCCACGGAGGCGAGCGCCTGATCGACGCCGGCCACGCGGGCATCACGGTAGAGCCGTACCAGGGTCCCGTCACCGAACCGGTCTGCGAGGAAGCGACACGCCATCCAGGCCTCCTGGTACGCCCGCGCGAGCCGTCCGGGGTCGGCCGCCGTGGGGGCGAAAGCCGCAGGTCCGGGCAACTCGCTCGGCAGTCGGCCGGCCCGTACGTCGGCGGCCAGTTCGGCGGCGGCCGTCCCGACGGGGAGCCCGGCGTCGCGGTAGGCCACGTAGTCGGCGAACCCCTCGTAGAGCCAGACGGGCAGCCGGTCGGTGCCCGCGGCGACGTGGGTGAGCTCATGGGTGAGGACGACGTCGCGTCCCGTGGGGGTGAGCCGGGCGAAGGAGCCCGGCACGACGATCACCCTGGCGCCGTCGGCCACCGCGGCCAGCCCGTCCAGCGGGCCCGTGCCCGCCAGCCCGGCCGCCTCCGCGTCGGAGTCCGGCACGACGACCAGCGCGCGTACCGGCCGGCCGAGCACCGCGGACACCCGCGCTCCGGCGAGGTCCGCGCGGCGGGCCAGATCGGCGAGCACGCCGGGGTCGGCGCGATGCCCCACGACCACGGACCGTGCGCCGCGGGCCACCTGACCGCCGTCGCTCCACAACCCGCGCGCCCCGGCGGGCAGGACGGCGGCGGGCGGCGCGTCGGCGACCACGAGAGCCGCCGCCAGCAGGACCGAAAGGAGCAGGCGCGGACCACGGAGGGACGGACGCACCTGCGAGGACACGGCCCGATGCTAGTAGGCCCACACCCCTCCCGGCCCCTTCACGAGACCAGCCCCTTCACGAGACGAGCCCTTTACGAGACCAGCCCTTCACGGGCCCGGGCATGCGACAGGCCCCGGCCCGGACCGGGGAGGGTCCGGGCGGGGCCCGTTGTCACGCGCCGGGACGCACCGCGCCGACGAACGACGACTTCCGCCATCCGCCCAGTTTGTCGATGCGCACCCGTTCGCCGGTCCGCGGCGAATGGACCATCTTGCCGTGGCCGACGTACATGCCGACGTGGCCCAGCCCGTTGAAGAACATCAGGTCGCCCGGCTTGAGATTGCGCCAGGAGACCTTCCGCTTGATGCGGGCGAACTGGCTGTTCGTCACGCGCGGGAGTCGTACTCCGGCCTTCTTCCAGGCGTACTGGACGAGTCCGGAGCAGTCGAACGCACCAGGGCCCGTGGCCCCGTACCGGTACGGGTCGCCGACCTGATGCTTGGCGACGGCGACGGCCCTGCGGGCCTTCGACGCCTGCCGCGCGGCCTTCGCCGACTTCGCGGACCTGACGGTCTTCGCCGACTTGGCCGACTTCGCAGTGGCCGCCTTGGCGGTGCTGGACACCGCGGTGAGCCTGACGGCCGATTCGCTCACCGTCTGCGCCCCGGCCGGTACGGCATGGAGAACCGCACCTCCGGCCGTCACGGTCATCGTGAGTGCGACGCCCCTCAGGGCGAGACGGGACAGACGGGGGTTATGCAGGGAGGTAGACAGGATTTCTCCTTGTGTCTTCCACGAACGCCTACCGGGTTAGCTGACGGATTCGGGCCTGGAAGTCGCCCTACGGCGCGATGACGCGCCGATTCACCCCTGATCCCGGGGGATGACGGGATCTTTGGGTCCCCGGCTCCGTGCCTCCTGGCTGCACGGACTCGGCAGGTCGCCACCCGATGTTGTGCCTGAACGGGGATATCGGCGGCGACCGCTGGATTTCTCTCTGGTCCGCATCGGGGTTCCGATGTCGATCCGCGGTGCGCATGGCTTGCTGACCGCGACGCCAGAAACTACGCCGAGGGGTCAAGATTTGGCAAAGGGAGACACGGCCTGTAAAGATCAGATAAGGACAGGAGTCAAGGGTGAAACCGCTGCTGGAACCGAGGGTTCCGTTACAGATTTGTGACCCTTCTCACACTTCCCGGCACACCTGATTGTCAGGGCGCTTTCGCCCCATTTGTCCCATTCGCCTCAGGGGTCACGCACACCGGTTCGGGCGGGGCCGAGTCAGGGGCGGATGGCTCCGACGAGAGGGCGGCCGTAGTCGGCGAGGCGGACGACCTTGACGACGTCACCCGTCTGCGGCGCGTGGACGATCTTGCCGCCGCCCGCGTAGATGCTGACGTGCCCGAGCCCCTCGCTGAAGATCAGGTCCCCCGGCTGGAGGTCCTTGAGGTCCACCTTGCGGCTCGCGCCCCAGGCCCACTGCTGCCAGGTCGTACGCGGCAGCGAGACGCCGGCGGCGCGCCAGGCGGCCTGGGTCAGCCCTGAGCAGTCGTAGCCGCGCGGGCCCGTGCCGCCGAAGATGTACGGCTTGCCGACCTGGGCGAAGGCGAAGTTGAGCACGGCGGCCGCGCTGCCCGAGGCGGGACCGGTGTACTTGATGCCGGTGCTGTTGGGGTTGCCCGGGTTGTAGGCCCCCAGCTTGTCCAGGAGCTTCTTCTGCTGGCCGACCAGCTTCAGCACCTCGGCCCGCTCCTTCTGGACGGCGTCCCGCTCCTTGTCGGCGTCGGCCAGCGCGGTCTCGGCGTTGTCGCGCTCGGCCTTGAGCCCCTTGTTCTCCCGGTCGAACGCGGCCAGCTTCTCCAGCCGCTCGCGCGAGAGCTGCCCGGCCATGGCCAGCCCGGCCAGCAGATTCTCGGGGTCGTTGACGCCGACCATGCCAGGCAGGGAGGTGACGTCCCCGCCCAGCTTGTACGAGTCCACCGCCACCTTGATGATCTCGGCGCGGAGGTCGGCGACCGTCTGCAGCTTCTGCTTGTAGCGGTCGTTCAGCCTGGTGTAGGCGTCCTTGGCCTTCTTGTAGTTCTCGGTCGCCGTGTTGTACCGGTCGACGACCTTGTCGGCCTTGTCGTTGAGCTTGTCCAGCTTGGCCTTGGCCTGTTTGAGAGTGGGCTTGGGATCAGCGAGCGCCGCACCCATCGGGACCGTCATCAGTCCGATCGCGAGACCCGCGGCCACCGCCACCCGGCCAAACCTCACAGCGTCGCCTCCCAGGGATTACACCTGGGGCGAAATAGTACAGAAGTGGCGGGTGGCGTCTCGCCAATAGTGCTAATTCGTAACTTATGCGCGGCCCAACCGGCGCAGCAGCAGACCGGACGGAACCGGTCTGGCGCCCATCCGGCGTACGGACTCGGCCACCTCGCGGTCGGAGGAGACGACGGCGATGGCCCGGCCGGGCGGCTCGGCCCGGACGAGCTGGCGGATGAGGTCGTCGGCGATCTCCCCCGGCGCGCTGAAGAGCACCCGCACCCCGCGCGGCGCCACCACCTGCACCGGCGCGTTGAGCTCGGCGCCGTCGAAGACCACCGTCACCTCGACGCGGGTCTGGGCGACCAGCCCGCCGAGGCCGGTCATCAGCCGGTTGCGCTGGTCGGCGAGGGTGAGCGTGCCGTAGCCGGTCTTCGTGACGTTGTAGCCGTCGATGATCAGGTGCACCTGCGGCAGTGCCAGGAGCTGGTCGAGGAGCTGGGGGTCGTCGTCGGCCAGGGCCCGCGCGGGCACGCCGCGCACCCCGGGACGCTCGCCGGTGCTGGCCGCGACCGAGTCGGCGGGCCTGCTGATCGTGGTGGGCAGCGCCAGCTCCCTGCGCAGCCCGGCCGAGGCGTCCTGCAGGGCGTCGAGCAGCACCCTGATGCGGGCGTCCTCGATGCTGCGGCCCTCGCGGGCGGCCCGGCGGGAGGCTTCGAGCTGCCTCTCCACGTCGGCCAGGCGCTCGCGCAGGCGGCGCAGCTCGGCCTCGCCCGCGTTGCCGGCGGTGGAGGCGGCGTGCCGGGCGTCGTCGGCGGCCTGTTCCATCTCCTCGGCCCTGCGGGTGGCGGCCTTGGCCCGCTCGCGGGCGTCGTGGAGCTTGCGCCGCAGGTCGGAGTTCTCGGCGCGGGCCGCCTTGATCTGCTCGCGCAGCCGGTCGGCCTCCTCCTTGGCGGCGCTCTTCTGGGCGGCGAGCTGCTCGCGCAGCCGCGTCACGGCCTCCTCGCGCTCGGACCCCTCGGCCGCCACGGCGGACTGCTCCAGGTCGGCGCGGGCGGTTTCGATCATCTCCGCCCAGCCGGGCGGTCTGGTGAGATAGGCTGCGGCAGCCACCAGCACGGGGTCGGCGGCGGGCGGCACACTGCCCTCGGCCAGCGCGGCGACCAGCTCGGGCCACCCGGCGGCGACGGACTCGGCGACCAGTTCGCGGAACTTCTTGTCGTTCTCCAGCTGCGCGGCGATCGGCGCGCTGCCCAGCTTGGCGCGCTTGCGCGGGTCGAACTTGGCGATGCCGCGCAGCGGCGGCGGCACGGAGACGGCGGGCATCGTGCCGAGGACCTGCGCGGCCAGGTCGACGACGTTGAGGCGCACCTGCTCGGGAAGCGGGCGAGACAGGCCTTCACCCGCTGAACTCATCCCACTTGTCCCTTCGTGACATGCCCTTTCAGACAAGGGTACGGCTCTTGCGTACCTGACCGTAACGGTCCCTTGAACCTAGACAAGCGCTTGGTAGGGGGTATACGACTGAGCCGGGGCAGCGGTCCGGCGCGGAGGTGAGCGGTGACGGAACAGATGCGCACGTCCACGCGTGACCTGGAGGAACTGCGCGAGCGGGCGTCCCGCTGGCTGCGCGGCCGGGTCGGCGGGGACGCCACGGTGTCGGAGCTGTCGCGGCCCTCCGGCAACGGCATGTCGAGCGAGACGCTGTTCTTCACCGCCACCTGGGCCGCCGGGACCCGGCGGTGCGTGGCCAGGCTCGCACCTGCGGCGGAAGCCGTCCCGGTGTTCCCCTCCTACGATCTGCGGGCCCAGTTCGAGGTCATGCGGCTGGCCAGGGAGAAAGCTGGGATCCCAGCGCCCAGGCCGCTCTGGTTCGAGCCCGACCCCGCGCCGCTCGGGACGCCGTTCTTCGTCATGGAGCGGGCCGAGGGCGACGTGCCGCCGGACGTCATGCCGTACACGTTCGGGGGCTGGCTGCACGACGCCTCCCCCGGCGACCGGCGGCGGCTGCAGGACGCGAGCGTCGGGCTGATGGCGGCGCTGCACGAGACGCCGTACACGGGACAGGACGTCGCGGTGCTCGGCCCGCTCGCCCCCGGTGGCACGGACGGCCTGCGCGCGCACGTCGAGGCCCAGCGCGCCTACTACCGGTGGGCGCACGGCGCACGGCCGATCCCCGTGCTGGAGCGGGCCTTCGACTGGCTCGGCTCACACTGGCCGGACGACCCCGGCCCCGACGTCCTGACCTGGGGCGACGCCAGGATCGGCAACGTGATGTACCGCGACTTCACGCCGGTGGCGGTGCTGGACTGGGAGATGGCCGCCGTGGGCCCGCGCGAGCTGGACGTCTCCTGGATGATCTTCCTGCACCGCTTCTTCCAGGACCTCGCGGTGGCGATGGGTCTGCCCGGCATGCCGGACTTCATGCGCCGCGACGACGTATGCCAGAAATATCGCGAAATAACTGGCTACGAGCCCCGCGACCTCGACTTCTACGAGATGTACGCCGCCCTCCGCCACGGCATCATCATGGCCCGGGTGTGGCAGCGCAGGATCCACTTCGGCGAGCAGCCCATGCCGGACGACCCCGACGACCTGGTGCTCCACCGGGCCGCCATCGAGGAGCTGCTCACCCGCTAGCGTCGTAGACCAGCAGCGCGATCTGCACCCGGTTGTTCAGGTCGAGCTTGGTCAGGATGCGCGAGACGTGCGCCTTGACCGTGGGCACGCTCATGAACAGCTCCCGCCCGATCTCGGCGTTCGACCTGCCCTGCCCCACGGCCAGCGCGACCTCGCGCTCCCGCTCGCTCAGCCGGCCGAGCAGCCCCCGCGCCCGCTCGGTGCGGTCGCGCCCGCCGCCGTCGGACACGTGCGAGATGAGCTGCCGGGTCACCGCGGGCGACAGGATCGGCTCCCCCGCGGCCACCCGCCTGACGGCGTCGACCAGGTCGCCGGGCGGGATGTCCTTCAGCAGGAACCCGGCCGCCCCCGCGCGCAGCGCCCGCACCACCTGGGCGTCGGCGTGGAACGTGGTCAGCACCACGACCTCGGGCGGCGCGGCGGTGCGGCGCAGCGCCTCGGTCGCGGTGAGCCCGTCGACGCCCGGCATGCGGATGTCCATCAGGACGATGTGCGGCCGGTGCTCGGCCACCCGCGACGGCACCTCGGCCCCGTCGGCCGCCTCGCCCACGATCTCGATGTCCGCGGCCCCGCCGAGGATCATCGACAGCCCGGCCCGCACCATCGCGTCGTCGTCCACGATCAGCACCCTGATCGGCGCGTCCATCGGCCCTCCGTCGGTCAACGTCCGTCCTCGTCCTTCTCCGGCGGCCACGGCAGCCAGGCGCGCACCCGGAACTCGCCGCCGGTCACGCCGTGCTCCAGCCGGCCGCCGGCCAGCTCGGCGCGTTCGGTCAGCCCGATGAGCCCGGCGCCCGCCCCCGGCATGCGCGGCCCGTGCCGCGACCACACCGGGTTGCGCACCTCGGCCGAGACGCCGTCGCCCGGCTCGCCCGCCACGGCGACGGCCACCGGCGCGCCGCCCGCGTGCTTGCGCGCGTTGGTGAGCGCCTCCTGCACGATGCGGTAGACGTTGCGGCCCACCCCGGCCGGGACGCCGTCGGCGGCGCCCAGGTCGAGGCGTACGTCCATGCCGGCCTGGCGGCACTCCTCGACCAGCGCGGGCAGGTCGGCGAGGGTCGGCTGCGGCCGGTCGGGCACCGGGTCGGCAGCCCCGGGCGGGGTGTGGCGGAGCACGCCGATCACCTCGCGCAGGTCCTGGAGCGCCAGATGGGCGTTGCTCCTGATCGCCCCGGCGGCCCTGGCGACGTCCTCGGCGGGCGCGTCAGGACGGAACTCCAGCGCCCCGGCGTGCAGGCTGAGCATCGAGATGCGGTGGGCCAGCACGTCGTGCATCTCGCGGGCGATGCGCTCGCGTTCGAGCCGCTTGGCGTCCTCGGCGGCGGTCTCGGCCCGTTGCCTGAGCGACCAGACGAGCTGCCGCCTGGCCCGGATGACGATGCCCCAGGCGTAGACGGTCAGCACGATCGTCACCCCGAACGCCGCGCCCCACAGCGGCGTCAGGTCCGGCTGGGGCCGCAGCAGCACGTACGGGGCCAGGGTGACCAGCGCCAGCAGCGTGACCGGCCCCGACACCTTGAACGGCCGGTGCACCGCCACGGTGAACAGCGCCACCAGCGAGGCCCCGCCGACCAGCTCCAGATAGGACGACAGCAGGATCGTCACCAGCGCGAAGCCCACCGGCCAGCGGCGCCGCAGCCACACCCCCGCGCACGCCAGCGCCCCCACGATCTGCTCGACGGCCAGCAGCGGCTCCGGCTCGTGCCTGATCTCCTCCAGGCTGATGAACGTCACGCCGCAGGCCAGCAGGAACAGCGCGATGTCGGAGACCCAGTCGAGGGTCGAGCGCCGCACCCGGCCGCCGCGCCCGTCGCCGAGCAGCGTGGACGGCAACGCCCACCGGTATTCCAGGGCCGGATCGCCCTCCCCCCGCAGTTCCCTCACATTTGTCGAGGTTATGCCCTGCGCGGGAGCCGGCGACAGCGACCAAAGTCGGTGTCGCCGCAGACCGATGGCCGAGGCGGGCGGGCCGCCGCGGCGGCGAGTGTGGAGGGCATGAAAGCGGTGGTGGAGGTGTTCGGCTGGCTGCTGGTCCTGCAAGGGGCCGGCGGGCTGCTCAACACGCTGTTCGGCTGGTGGGGGTGGGCGCACGGCCTGCTCGTGGTCAACGTGCTGTCCTTCCTCGACGGTTACGAGGTCTTCGCGGCCGTCGTGATCGGCGTGCTCGGCTTCGCGCTGCTCGCGGTGGCGGACGCGGCCGGGCGGAGGGCCGGCGGGGCGGAGGAGGGCCGATGAGCGGGACGGCGCTGCGTCCGCCGCGGCACCGGCCCGACCGCCGGGCGGTGGCGTGGTGGACGGTGCAGTGGCTCGTCCTGATGGTCCCCGTGGCGGTGGCGGCCGTGGGCGCGTACCTGGTGTTCACGCCGCGTACGCCGGGGCTCGGGGTGGCGGCGGGTGCGTTCGCGGCGGCCTGCCTGCTGGTGGCGCTGGCCGAGCCGCGGGCGGCCTACCGGGTGCAGCGGTGGGAGGTCACCGAGGAGGCGGTCTACGTCCGTCAGGGGTGGCTGACGCACACGTGGAAGGTGGCGCCGATGTCGCGGATCCAGCGGGTCGACACCGAGCGGGGGCCGGTGCAGCGGCTGTTCGGGCTGGCCGACGTCACCGTGACCACCGCCTCGTCCGCGGGGGCCGTCAAGATCACGGCGCTGGACCACCGGCTCGCCGCGGACCTGGCCGAACGGCTCACCGCGCGCACCCAGGCCACGCCCGGGGACGCGACGTGACCGGCTGGCAGCGGCTGTCGGGCCGGGGGCGGTGGAACGCGGCCGCCAGGTCGCTGGCGTTCGCGGCCGGGGCCGTGGCCGCGCTGGCGCGCTTCCTGGTGGGCCAGGACTGGGAGACGGGCGGCGTGGTCGCCGCGTGCGCGGGGGCCGCCGTGCTGATCGTGGCGGGGGCGGTGGCCTACGAGGAGGCCCGGCTGCGCACGACCGCCTGGCGGCTCACCGCCGACCGGCTCGAACTGCGTTCGGGCGTGACCGTCCGGCAGCACCGCGCGGTCCCGCTGGACCGCGTGCGCAGCGTGGACCTGCGCGCCGACCCGGTGCGCCGGGCGTTCGGCCTGACCGTGGTCAAGGTCGGCACGGGCGAACGCGCGGCCGAGGGCTCGGAGCTGGTGCTGGACGCCCTCGACCGGCACTCGGCCGAGATGCTGCGCCGCACGCTGCTGCGCCAGGACGCGCCCGCGCCCGAGGACGGCCCCCTCGCCGAGCTGCGCTGGTCGTGGATCCGGTACGCGCCCCTGTCGGTCTGGACGTTCACCGGGGCGGCGGTGGTCCTGGGCGCGGCCTACAAGGGGCTCGGCGCCGTCGGGCTCAAGGACTTCACCGACCGGGCGGCGAGCGGCCTGTCGGGCTGGGTGAGCGCGCAGCCGTGGCTCGCGGTCCCGCTGGTGCTGGCGCTCAACGCGGCCGTCGGCGCGCTCGGCGCGTTCCTGCTGTACGCCGAGTCCTGGGGGCGCTATCGCCTGGAACGCGAGCCCGGCCGGCTCAGGCTGCGCCGCGGGCTGCTGACCACCCGTTCGCTGACCCTGGAGGAACGGCGGCTGCGCGGCGTCGAGATCAGCGAGCCGCTGCTGCTGCGGCTGGGCGGCGGCGCCCGGGTCAAGGCCGTCGCCACCGGCCTGGCCAAGTCGGACGACGAGACCGAGGACGTGGCCGCCCTCACCCCGCCGCTCCCCCGAGCCGAAGCCGCCCGCGTCGCCGCCGCGATCGCCGACACGAGCGCGGGCGCCGGAGCCGGCCTGGGCGACGGGGCGGGGGGCGTGTCGTTGAGCGGGCATCCGGCGGCGGCCGGGCGGCGGCGGGTCGTGCGGGCGCTGGTGGTCACGGTCGTGCTGGCGGCGGGCGCTGGACTCGCCTGGTGGCTGCTGCCCGCGTCGTGGCCGCGCGCGTGGGTGTGGGCGGCGCCCGTCCTGGCGCTCCCGGCGGGGTTGTGGCTGGCCGCTGAGAGCCGGCGGGCTCTCGGGCACGCGCTGGGCCCGCGGCACCTGGTCATGCGCCGCGGCGCGCTCGTCCGCCGGACGGTGGCGCTGGACCGGGCCGGCATCACCGGCTGGACGTTCCGGCAATCGTTCTTCCAGCGGCGCGCGGGCCTGCTGACCGTCTCGGCCTGCACGGCGGCGGGCGGCGGCCACTACGAGGTGCTGGACGTGGGCCGCGGCGACGGGCTCGACCTGGCGGCACGAGCGGTGCCGGGGCTGCTGGAGCCGTTCCTGACCGGCGGACGGCGCGGCGGACAGGGCGGCGGACAGGGCGGCGGGCGGCCGGCCGCGTGATCCACCACGGTTGCCCATGCCCCTGTAGCGGACAAGCGTGATCGCGCGGCCCGGCGGCTTGCTGGTCACTACGCTATTTGTCGCGCTTGCAACGGAGTTGCAGCCTTGTTAACCGTTGGCGTCAATCGCCCACCGAGCGAATGAGCTCTGCACGATGCCGGGACCGGCGTCGCCTGCCGCCCGCGGAGGACCCGCGGGGCTCAGCTTCCCGACGGCTGCCTGGCCAGCTCGGCCAGGTACGCCCTGGCCAGGGCGAGCGCGCCGTCCTGGGCCTCCTTGCGCGGCATGAGCCGGGCCTTGGGCGAGTTCGCCGGCTCGCCCTTCGGCCGCTCGGCGCCGGAGTAGTCGACCCTGACCACCAGCGCGCCGGTACGCGCGATCACCGTGCCGCTGGCGGCCGACACCTCGCCCTGCCTGGTCTGCACGTACTGACCGTAGGCCTGCTCGCCGAGCCCCTCGATGTCACCCAGCTCGCCCCACGTGATGCCGCCGATGGCCGATCCGGCGGTGTTCTTGTCGCCGCCGTACTCGCCGGCGTAGTACGCCTTGGCGGCGCCCGGGTCGATCGCGCCCGCCCGGTTGGTGAAGCGGTGGGTGGTGATCAGCACGCTGCGGATCCTGACGTTCCCGGCCGTGCCCGGCAGGTCGAGGTTGAGCCAGCGGCACTCGGTCTCGTCGTCGTTGCCCGACTCGGTGGCGCGCGCCCTGGTGGCGGGCTTCGGCACCAGACGGGTGGCGGCCTCCGTGACGGCCTGGCAGGCGGGCGGGAAGGCGGCCAGCTCCGTGGGCGAGGGCGTCGGGCGGGCGGCCGGGCTCTGGGTGGCCGTGGCCTGGTCGGGCTTGGCCAGCACGCCGGGATGTTGCGCCTGCCAGGCGGCCACGCCCTTGGCGAAGTACGCGATCAGGCCGCCGACCTCGCGGATCGCGTTCTCCTCGGTGATGGACCTGGTGCTCTCGTTGGACAGGATCTGCGCGTCCTTGCGCTGCTGCCCGGCCTGGAACTTGACCCGGATCGTCATGTCCCCGACCCGGGCGTGGGCCTGGCCGAAGGAGTACCACAGCAGCTTGCCGTCGCGCCGCCAGGTGTACTGGGCGAACGCCCCCTCGCCGACGCCGGGGACGTCCTTGACCGGCGAGACGTACTCCTTCTCGTCGGGGTCGAGCGAGGGCTTGGCGGTGGCGCCGTAGTTGGCGCCGCGGTACTCCATCTCGTAGGAGTTCTGGGCCATCGAGCGGCCGGTCTTGGCGCCGTCGCCCTTGTGCTGCTCGATCCTGACGTCGATCTCCCTGCTGCGCCAGAACTCGCCGAACGAGATGCGCTGGTTCTGCCAGTTGCAGGTGAAGGCGACGGTGTAGTCGGAGTCCCTGGAGGACTTGGTCACCGTCGCGCCGGGCGCCAGCCGTTCGACCTCGTCCGCGGGCAGCATCGAGCAGGCGTCCGGGCCGGGCGCGGCGGCGGCCGGCGCCACGGACCGCGCCGCCGACGACGACGGCCCGGCGGCCGTCCCGGCGCCGCCCTTGCCGGACAGCAGCAGGTAGGCCCCCACGCCGCCGCCGGCCACGGCCACCACGAGGGCCGCGGCGAGGGTGGGCAACAACCACGCCGGGCGGCGTCCGGGCCGACCGGCGGGCGGCCCCGGCGGTCCGCCCATCGGCCCCGTGGGCGGCAACGACGGCGGCCCCCACTGCGGCTCCGACGGCGGCCCCCACTGCGGGCCGGGCTGCGGACGGGGCTGTAGACCGGGCTGTGGGCCTGGGTGCGGGCGAGGCGGCGGGCCCGGTTGCGGCGCGAGGGGCGGGCCGGGGGGCGGCGTCGGCGGCCTTCCCTGCGGCTCGAACCGCCTGCCCGGCACCGGATGAGGGGTGGTCGGCGGCTCGTACTCGCTACCGGGGTTCACTGCGACTCCTGAGATTGCCGTGACTTGCGGTGAGACATGGCGAAACGCCCCTTGCACGCATGACGGTCATCCCGGCAGCGCCCCGGAGACCAGCCGGGCGATCCGCAGGGCCGTCTCCTTGTCGACCGGCGTCTTGACCGACACCTCGTCCCGGTGCCAGACCACCTCGCCGAGCAGGTTGCTGGACCGGAAGAGCACGACGCTGTCGGACCGGCCGACCGTGCTGGAGGACATCAACAGCTCGAACCGGTTCTGCACGAACGCCGCCTCCCCCACCCCCGCGACGTCCACGACCTCGCCGGCGGCCATCCGCGCCCGGGTGCCCTGCGCCGCGTTCCTGGTGCCCTTCTCGCTGGCGAACCGGCGCGCGGCCACCTGCGGCCCGCCGAGGTCGCCGTCGGGCTTCTCGATCCAGGTCCGTACGGTGATCCGCCGGCCCCGCCGCTCCTCCAGCCCCGCGACCCACTGGCACTCGCCGTCCCGCGTGGCGCTGCGCCGGACGGCGCCCTTCACCAGATCGGCGGCCTGGGCGTCGGTCAGCAGGCGGCAGGGGTCGGGGGCGGCGGCGTACCGGCCGGTCTCCGGCTGACCGGCCAGGGCGTCCACGGCGTACCAGCCGGCGCCGAGCACCGCGACGCCGGACGCGACGGCCACCGGCAGCAACCACCGCCGGCGACGCCCGGGGACCGGGCCGGAGCGCACCGGCGCGCCGCTGAGCACCTGGCGGACCTGGGCCGCCGTGGGACGGGCGGCGGGGTCCTTGGCCAGCATCGCCATGAGCAGCCCGCCGAACTCCCGGCCCGCCCGCGCGGGGAAGGGCGGGTCGTGCAGCAGCACCGCCGCCGCGACCGCCGCGGGAAGCTGCCGCTCGAACGGCGCCCGCCCCTCCACGGCGGTGTACAGGCTCGCGCCCAGCGACCACAGGTCGGACGCCGGGCCCGGCGCCTGCTCGTTGAGCCGCTCGGGCGCCATGTAGCCGGGCGAGCCGCCGCTGCCGCCGTCGCCCTGACCGCCCATGGGGACGGCGATGCCGAAGTCGGTCAGCATGGCCGAGCCGTCGGCGTCGAGCAGGATGTTGGCCGGCTTGACGTCGTGGTGGAGGATGCCGTGGGAGTGCGCGACCTCCAGCGCCGACAGCACCTGCAGCCCGATGCGCGCCGCGTACGGGGGCGGCAGCGGCCCGTTCTCCCTGATCACCTTGTCCAGGGACCGGCCGGTGACCAGGTCCATGATGATCCACGGCTGGTCGCCGTCGAGCACCACATCGTGGACGAGCACGATGGCCGGGTCGCGCAGGCGTCCGGCCGACCTGGCCTCGTGGATGGCGCGGCCGGCGAACTCGGCCCGCTGGTGGGGGCTCAGCCCCGGCGGCACCCGCACCTGCTTGACGGCGACCTCGCGGTCGAGCGTCTCGTCCAGCGCCCGCCACACCGTGCCCGCGCCGCCCTGCCCGAGCCGCTCGACCAGCCGGTAGCGGCCGGCCAGCAGGTAGTGGTCACTTCGCACGGCGCAACGCCTGCTCGCTCGCCCGGGCCGCCTTGATCGCCGCCTGCCGGACGTCCTCGTCGGTCGGCTTGTCGGCCAGGGTGGCGTACTCGACGGCCACCACCAGGTTGGCGATCCGGTAGTAGACGTGGGCCGAGTGGACGCGCCCGGTCCTGCCCTTCAGCTCGAACCCGAACGCCTCCTCGCCGAGGCCCGCCAGGTCGTGCACGGGGGTGCGCGTGGAGCGCATGTCGGACTTGACGCCGATCTCTGGCCAGGTCCAGTCGATCTGGTCGTACTTGGCCCAGTAGCGCTTCTGGTTCTGGAACAGGGTGCGGGCCGTGGCGGCGGTCATCGACCAGGGATCGACGGTGTCGGAGTCCTTCTGCACCTGCAGCCCGATGCCGGTGCCGGCGACCGGCCAGCCGCATTCGGGGCCCACCTCGTCGCTGTCCGGCTGGGCCTTGGGCGGGCTCTGGGTGCGCAGCAGGCCGCCGACGTCCTGCGGGGTGAGCAGGGTGCACACGTCCATCGGCACGGTGAACGCGGCCGGCGGCCCGTCGTCCTCGCGCAGCACGACGAAGCCGGTGGCTCCGGCGGCGACCACGAGCACGGCCCCGACCGCCCCCCACAGCAGCAGCGGCCGCCCGCGCCGCCGCACCCGGCGGGGCGCGGTGGCCTGCTCGCCGGCCGCCAGGACCGGCGGCGGGCCGCCCGCGGCCACCTGCCTGAGCGCGTGCACGACGTGGCGCGGATCGGGACGGGCGTCGGGATGGCGCGCCATCATGGCGGCCAGCAGCGGCCCGAGCGGCCCCGGCGCGAGCGGCACCGGCTGCGTCACGGTCGCCCTGACCCGCTCGGCGATCGAGCCCTGGTAGGCGTTCGCGCCGGTCACGGCGACGAACAGGGTCGCGCCGAGCGACCACAGGTCGCTGGACGGGCCGCCGGGCTCGCCCTCCAGCCGCTCGGGCGCGATGAACCCGGGCGAGCCGATCATGAGCCCCTGCTCGGTGAGCGCGGCCTGCCCCTCCTGCCGGGCGATGCCGAAGTCGGTCAGCACCACCCTGCCGTTGTCGGTCAGGAACACGTTGCCCGGCTTGACGTCGCGGTGCTGCAGCCCCTGGGCGTGGGCGGCCTGCAACGCCTCCAGCACGTCGGCGCCGACGCGGGCGGCGTACTCGGGGGGCATGGGGCCGAACTCGCGCACGGTGTCGGCCAGCGTACGGCCCCGCAGCAGCTCCATGACCAGCCACGGCCGCTCGTGCTCGACGATGACGTCGTGCAGCGCCACGATGCCGGGATGGCGCAGCCGGGCGGTGACCTGCGCCTCGCGCACGGCCCTGGTGACCGCGTCGGCGCGATCCTTGGCCGGCATGCCCTCGGGCAGGGTGAGCTCCTTGACCGCCACCTCGCGGTCGAGCATCTCGTCCTTGGCCAGCCATACCTTCCCCATGCCGCCGGCGCCGAGTGGGCGCAGCAGGGCGTAGCGGCCGGCAAGTCTTCCCGCGGACATAGAGGGAAGGGTAACTAAGGATCAAGAAGGATGGTTATTCGAGCACGTTTCCCGTTCATCCCCCTATGCCGTCCCGGGCTCCCTTCCGCGCGCTCCGGCGTGGTCCGGCGGAGTAACTGTCGGTCCCCCTCTCTATGGTCTTGGAACGTGGACGCGGTTCAAGGCACCCTCGACGAGCTCGGCACCCCACTGAGCGACGTCACGTTCGTCGTGTTCGACCTGGAGACCACCGGCGGCTCGCCGGCCGAAGACTCGATCACCGAGATCGGCGCGGTCAAGGTGCGGGCGGGTGAGGTGCTGGGCGAGTTCTCCACCCTGGTCGACCCCGGGGGGCCGATCCCGCCGTTCATCTCGGTGCTGACCGGCATCACCGACGCCATGGTGGTGGCCGCCCCGCGCATCGAGGCGGTGCTGCCGAGCTTCCTCGAGTTCATCAGGGGCGCCACGCTGGTGGCCCACAACGCGGGCTTCGACACCCGCTTCGTCAAGGCCGCCTGCGCCGCCCACGGCTATCCCCCGCCCGCCAACCCGGTCGTCGACACCGTCGACCTGGCCCGGCGGGTGCTGACCCGCGACGAGACGCCCAACGCCAAGCTGTCCACGCTCGCCCGGTTCTTCCGCAGCCCCACCGATCCGTGCCACCGCGCCCTGCAGGACGCCAGGGCCACCGTCCACGTGCTCCACGGGCTGATCGAGCGGGCCGGCTCCTTCCAGGTCCACACGCTGGAGGAGCTGAAGTCGTTCGTCCGCGCGCCCACGCCGGAGCAGCAGCGCAAGCGCCACCTGGCCGAGTCCGTCCCGCACGCCCCGGGCGTCTACTTCTTCGAGGACGACCGCGGCGAGGTGCTCTACATCGGCAAGAGCACCAACCTGCGCAACCGCGTGCGCTCCTACTTCACGGCCGCCGAGACCCGTCCGCGCATCCGCGAGATGATCGGCATCGCCGAGCGCGTGCGCCACGTCGTCTGCGCCACCGGGCTGGAGGCCGAGGTCAGGGAGCTGCGGCTGATCGGCGGCGCCAAGCCGCGCTACAACCGCCGCTCCCGCTTCCCGGAGAAGGTGGTCTGGCTCAAGCTCACCACCGGTCCCTTCCCCCGCCTGTCGATCGTGCGCGAGCTGAAGGACGACGACGCCACCTACCTCGGCCCGTTCAGCAGCTCCCGCCTGGCCGACGAGGCCCGCATCGCCCTGCACGAGGCCGTGCCGCTGCGCCAGTGCACCCAGCCGATCAGCCTGCGCACCCGCCGCGCGGCCTGCGTCCTGCACGAGATGGGCCGCTGCGGCGCGCCCTGCGCGGGCAAGGAGAGCCCGGAGGAGTACGCCGCGCACGTCGAGAGCGCCCGCCGGGCCATGACTTCCGACGCCTCGCTCGTCTACACCGCCGTCTCGGCCCGCATGGAACGCCTGTCGGTCGAGCAGCGCTACGAGGAGGCGTCCGTCGACCGCGACCGGCTGGCCGCGTTCGTCCGGGCGGCGGCCCGCATGCAGCGCCTGAGCGCCATCACCCGCATCCCCGAGCTCGTGGCCGCCAGCCCGGCCTTCGACGGCGGCTGGGACATCCACGTCGTCCGCTACGGCCGGCTGGCCGCGGCAGGCGTGATGCCCAAGGGCGCCCACCCCACGCCGTTCGTCGCCTCGCTCAAGGCCATGGCCGAGGCCGTCATCCCGGGCCCCGGCCCGGTCCACGCGGCCAGCGCCGAGGAGACCGAGTGCATCCTGCGCTGGCTGGAGTCGCCGGGCGTGCGGCTGGTCGAGGTCGACGGCGTGTGGTCGATGCCCGCCCGGGGCGCCGCCCGCCACAAGGCCCGCATCGACCTGGCCTACCGCGGGCTTGATCAGCGACGCGACCGAGAGGGACGTCCTTTGCGATGACCGGATACAGTTAATACATGGTCACGGCAATCGTCCACATCAAGGCCGAGGTAGACCGGATCCCGGAGGTCGCCCAGACGATCGCCGAGATCGACGGGGTCAGCGAGGTCTACTCCATCACCGGCGAATGGGATCTGCTCGCCATGGTCCGGGTCGCCCGCTACGAGGAGGTGGCCGAGGTCATCCCCGGGCGGGTCAACAAGGTCGACGGCGTCGAGCACACCGAGACGCACATCGCCTTCCGCACCTACTCCAGGCACGACCTCGACGCGGCCTTCTCGATCGGCTTCCCCGAATCCGACTGACCCCCTCCCCCGCGGCCCCCACGCAAGTCCCCGCGTAAGCCCCTGGCAAGTCCCCGCGTAAGCCCTGCGCCCGCACCCGCGCCGCTCCTGCGTTCGCCCGGGTCCGGCTCTGCGTTCGCTTTTCGCGTGCGATTTTGGGCCCGGCCGTTCTCCGGCCGGGCCTGACGTGTTTCCGGGCCCGAACCGTCCCGACGGACCGTCCTCGACAGGCCAACCGCAGGCTGGCGGGCCCGGAACGCGGATCGGCCCGGACGGGGAACCCCGTCCGGGCCGATCTCGATCAGGCGAAACCCTAGTGGGTGAGGCTCCGGTCGTCGCCGGAACCGATCGCGGCGTGCTCGCCGTGCTCCCCGTGCTCGCCGTGGTGCCCGTCGTCGAGCGGGATCTTCTCCCCGCCGTACGCCTTGGACATCCGGCCGCGGAGCTTGCCGAGCGGGCCGCGCATGCCCTTGGGCGGGATGCCGGCGGCGTCCTCCTCCACGGGCAGGGCCGGCACCGCCTCCTTGCCCCGCATGTGGGCCTCGAGGTCGTCGGACGCCGGCGTGTGCACCTCGATGAACTCACCGTGCGGCAGGCGCTTGATGACACCCGACTCCACACCGTGCCCGATGACCGCGGCGTCGCTGCGCTGCAGGCCGAGGCACATGCGGTAGGTGATCAGGTAGGCCAGCGCCGGCGCGACGAAGACCAGCACCCGGCCGATGTACGTCGTCCAGTTGAGGCTGACGTGGAAGTTCGCCGAGATCTCGTCGTTGGCGCCGAGCAGCCACAGCACACCGTAGAACGTCATCGCCGCGATGCCGATCGAGGTGCGGTGGGGGTTGTTGCGCGGGCGGTCGGCGACGTGGTGCTCACGGTTGTCCCCGGTGACCCACCGTTCGATGAACGGGTAGAGCGCGAGACCGGTCATGATGATGCCCATCGGCACCAGCGCCGGGATGATCACGCTCATCGGCAACGTACCCGCGTGGGCCGTGCCGAACAGGTTCCACTCCCACGGCGGCATGAGCCGCAGCGAGCCTTCGAGGAAGCCCATGTACCAGTCGGGCTGCGAACCGGCGGAGATGTCCGCCGGCGTGTACGGCCCGAACAGCCAGATCGGGTTGATCTGGGCGAACGTCGCCAGCCCCGACACCACGGCGAGCGTGAACAGGAAGTAGGCGCCCGCCTTGGCCATGAAGGCCGGGTAGAACGGCGCGCCCACCACGTTCTGGTTGTTGCGCCCCTTGCCCGGCATCTGCGTGTGCTTCTGCACCCACATGAGCACCATGTGAGCCGAGACCAACGCCAGCAGGATGCCCGGGATGAGCAGGATGTGCAGCGAGTAGAACCGGGAGATGACGTCCTCGCCCGGATACTCCCCGCCGAACAGGAAGAACGTGACGTACGTGCCCACCAGCGGCAGCGAGATCGCCACACCCTCGGTGATCCGCAGACCGGCGCCGGAGAGCAGGTCGTCGGGGAGGGAGTAGCCGGTCAGGCCCTCGGCCAGCGCCAGGGTCAGCAGCAGCACGCCGATGATCCAGTTGAGCTCGCGCGGCTTGCGGTAGGCGCCGGTGAAGAACACCCGCAGCATGTGCACCGTCATGCCGGCCACGAAGAGGAGGGCCGCCCAGTGGTGCATCTGCCTCATCAGCAGACCACCCCGGACGTCGAAGCTGATCTCCAGCGACGACGCGTAGGCCTCCGACATCATGACGCCCTTGAGCGGCGCGTACGAGCCGTCGTAGGCGATCTCGCCCATGCTCGGCTTGAACCACAGCGTCAGGAACGTGCCGGTGAGCAGCAGGATGATGAACGAGTAGAGCGCGATCTCACCCAGCAGGAACGACCAGTGGTCAGGGAAGATCTTGCGCAGGTTGCGCTTGAGGAAGTTCGCCCCGCCCAGACGGTCGTCCAGGAAGGTCGACGGCCCGGCGATGGCCTTCGGTACGGCGTTCAGGTCGCTCATGCCTGGCCTCCCTTCTCCCTGGCCTCGGCCTCGGCGTCGCCGCGCTCCCAGTAGCTGGGGCCGACGGGCACGTTGAAGTCACCCTGGGCGATCAGATAGCCCTCGCTGTCGACGGTGATGGGCAGCTGCGGCAGCGGCCGGGCGGCCGGGCCGAAGATGACCTTGGCGCCGTCGGCCGCGTCGAAGGTCGACTGGTGGCACGGGCACAGGATGTGGTGGGTGGTCTGCTCGTAGAGCGCCGCCGGGCAGCCGACGTGCGTGCAGATCTTGGAGTAGGCGACGATGCCGTCGTGCGTCCAGTTCTGCTTGACGCCGCTCTTGAGCTCCTCCGGACGGAACTTGATCAGGATCAGCGTGGCCTTGGCGAGCGCGTTGAGGTCGTGCTCGTAACCCTCGGGCACCACCGACAGGATGCCGCCGGGCGAGTTGAAGTCGGCCGCGCGGATCGGCTGGCCGGTGCCCTCGACGACCAGGCGCAGCGGCTTGCCCTCCTTGGTCTTCTCACCCCAGACCGTGTGGCGCAGCAGCTTGTTGAACTTCGCGCCGGGCATCTTGGAGTTGTCGAGGTCGCGCAGCAGCACCAGCGGCACCAGGCCGAGCGGCGCGGCGGCCAGCAGCAGCGTGCGGCGCATCAGCTTGCGCTTGACGAAGCCGCTCTCGTTGGCGCCCTGCAGGAAGGTCTCGGAGACGACCTCGCGGTCGTCCTCGTCGGAGGCCATCGTGTGGCGCTCCTGGACCAGCGCGTACTTCGGCATGATCTGGCGGACCCAGACCACGATGCCGACCGCGAGGCCGAGGACGGCCAGGGTCAGCGTGCCGCCGAGGGCGAGGTTGGAGACCCCCGTCGCCTCGGGGCTGCCGACCTGGAACACCACGTAGGAGATGAGGAAGGCGATGCCGGCCAGGAAGGTGATCGCGAAGCAGAGCGCCACGATCTTCTCGGCCTTGCGGGCCTTGCTCTCGTCCTGCAGCGTCACGCCGGGGACGTCGCGGTCGGCGGCGTCCGCTTCCTTCTCCGCGGCGCCCAGCATCGACGTGCCCGGCGCGGGAGTGCCGATGACGCGCTTGGGCACGCGTTCGTCCGGCTGCTCGATCTCGTGCTCGTTGTCTGTCATGACTTCTGTCGCTTCTTCGCGGTGATCCAGATGGCGGCGAGGGCTAGGGCGGCGATGCCTACCACGAACGCTACGAGACCTTCGGTGACCGGGCCGATGCGCCCGAGGCCGAACCCTCCGGGGTCCTTCTGCTCACGGACCTGGGTGATGTACGCGATCATGCTGCGCTTCTCCTCAGGCGTGATCGTCGAGTCGTTGAAGACCGGCATCGCCTGCGGGCCGGTGACCATCGCCTCGTAGATCTGCGTCGGTGAGGACTCGTTGAGGTTGGGCGCGTACTTGCCCTGCGTCAGGGCACCGCCGGCGCCCGCCCAGTTGTGGCACTGGATGCAGTTGGCCCGGAACAGCTCGCCGCCCTTGCCGGCGTCACCGAGCTTCGGGTCGACCTGCTCCTTGCCGGGGACCTGCGGACCGCCGCCGAGCGACTGCACGTAGGCGGCGACCTGACGGGTCGTGTCCTCGTTGACCCAGTGGGCCAGGGGCTTGCGCGGCGCCTGCGGGCCGGGGTTGCCGGCGGGCATGCGGCCGGTGCTCATCTGGAAGTCGACCGCCGCGGCGCCGACGCCGACGAGCGTGGGGGCGGTGTTGGTGCCCTCCGCGTTCATGCCGTGGCAGCTCGAGCAGTGGGCCACGAACAGGCTCTTGCCCTCGGCCACGTCGTCGACCTTGCCTGCCGCCAGCGCCGCGTCGGCAGGCTTACCCGCCTGGACAAAGGCGGCGTATACCATCCCGACCAGCGCCAACGCCAAAATCAGGACGGCGTATCTCGCGAGGGGATGCCGCCGCCAAGCGGTGATCCTAGTCACAGAGATCCCGTTCCTTAACGAATGATGTAGATGGTCGCGAAAAGACCGATCCAGACGACGTCTACGAAGTGCCAGTAGTAGGACACGACGATCGCGCTGGTGGCCTGCTCATGCGTAAAGCGCTTCGCGGCGTACGTGCGTCCCAGCATGAACAGGAACGCGATCAGGCCACCGGTCACGTGCAGGCCGTGGAAGCCCGTCGTCAGGTAGAACACCGAGGTGTAAGCGTTGGCGGACAGGGTCGCGCCCTCTGACGCCAGCTCGCCGTACTCGTACAGCTGACCGGCGACGAAGATCGCGCCCATCAGGAAGCTGACGATGTACCAGAAGCGGAGCTTGCCGACCTGCCCCTTCTCCGCGGCCCACACGCCCAGCTGGCACGTCACACTCGACAGGACCAGGATGATCGTGTTGACCGTCGCGAACGGGATGTTCAGGTGAGCGCCTTCTGCCTCAACGCCTGCAGGAAGGAAGGCAGGGCCCCACTCGATGCCCTTCCCCTCGCTCACCGACCGGATGGTGAAGTACATCGCGAACAGCGCCGCGAAGAACATGAGCTCAGAGGACAGCCAGACGATCGTCCCGACACTGACCAGGTTCGGCCGCCGGTACGACTGTGCTGTCGTCGTCGAAGTTATTGCGGATGCTGTCGCCACGGGCAGCATTATTGCGGCTCCGGTGTTCGGTCCGGCCAACGACCCCCCGTTAGGAGGAACAAACCGGCCATCAACCTGGGATAATTGGGACAAAACGCCTGTCAAGCCCGGTGGCCTGGGATTGCATCCCGGCGCAACGGTACGATCCAGGTGACCATACAGCTTCGACCGATAGCGAGCGCGACAGTGACGTCCTCTGGGAGCACCGACGACACGATGAAGGTCCTCGTCTACAGCGACGACGCCGCCACCCGGGCCGAGGTCCGGCAGGCGATCGGCCGGCGGCCGGCGGCCGACGTGCCCTTCGTCGAGATCATCGAGTGCGCCACCGAGCCCAAGGTCCACCAGTGGCTCGGCTCCGGCGAGATCGACGTGGCGGTCCTCGACGGCGAGACCCAGCCCGCCGGCGGCATGGGCGTCTCCCGTCAGGCCAAGGACGAGGTCTACGACTGCCCGCCCGTCTGCCTGATCATCGCCAGGCGCGACGACCGCTGGCTGGCCGAGTGGTCCAAGGCCGACGCCGTCGTCCCGCAGCCCATCGAGCCCATGGTCCTGGCCGACACCGTCGCCGACCTGATGCGCCGCCGATCCGCCACCCGACTCAACGCGAAGTAGGTGCCCATGGACTCCCGGACGACCTGGCCTGCCCTGTTTTCCGCCCTCCTTTCCGGCGAGCACCTGTCGGCCGACGAGACGGCCTGGGCGATGCGGGAGATCTTCTCGGGCAACGCCACCTCCGCCCAGATCGCGGGCTTCGCGCTGGCCCTGCGGGCCAAGGGCGAGACGGTGGCCGAGGTGGTGGGCCTGGCCCGGACGATGCTGGAGTTCTCCACGCCGCTGAACGTCGAGGGGCCCGTCCTCGACGTCGTCGGCACGGGCGGCGACCGCGCCCACACCGTCAACGTCTCCACCATGGCCGCCATCGTGGCCGCCGCGGCGGGGGCCAGGGTCGTCAAGCACGGCAACCGCTCGGCCTCCTCGCTGTGCGGGGCCGCCGACGTCCTGGAGCACATGGGCATCAGGCTCGACCTGACGCCCGAGCAGACCGCGCGGGTGGCGCGCGAGGCGGGCATCGCCTTCTGCTTCGCGCCCGTCTACCACCCGGCGCTGCGTTTCGCCGGTCCGGCGCGCAAGGAGATCGGCGTCCCGACGGTCTTCAACTTCCTGGGCCCGCTGACCAACCCGGCCCGGCCCAGCGCCCAGGCCATCGGCGTCTACGACGCCCGCATGCTGCCCGTGATCGCCGGCGTCTTCGCCGAGCGCGGCGTGTCGGCCCTGGTCTTCCGCGGCGACGACGGGCTCGACGAGCTGACCATCACCGGCACCTCCACGGTGTGGGTGGTGCGCGACGGCACGGCCACCGAGGCCAGGTTCGACCCCGCGATCCTGGGCATCCCCCGGGCCGACGCGGGCGCGCTGCGCGGTGGCGACGTGCAGTTCAACGCGCAGGCCGTGCACGACGTGCTGGGCGGCAAGAAGGGGCCGGTGCGCGACGCCGTCCTGCTCAACACCGCGGCCGCGCTGGTCGCCCACGAGGGCGCCGGCGACGACCTCGACACGGCGATGATCAAGGGCTACGAGCGCGCCACGCAGGCGGTCGACTCCGGCCTGGCCGCCGACACGCTGCGCCGCTGGGTCGAGGTCAGCAGCTCCTACCGCCCGTCGTGACCGTGAGCGCGCCCCTGAGGCGCGCTCACGTCCTTCGGCGGCACGTGGTCCCGAGGGCCTCGGCAGAGCCTCCAGGGCCTGCTCAGGGCCGGGTGGCGGTCAGTCGCTCAGAAGGTGATGCTCGGACCGTCCTTGAGCGTGCTCCACTTGAGCCAGTCCTTCCAGTTCTCCTGCCAGTGGCCCCACCCGTTGGTGGGCTCCAGCTTGCGCGGCGAGCCGGTGATGATGATCGGGTCCCCGATCAGGGTGTTCTTGATGAACCAGGCCGCGTTCTCCGGGCTGACGTTCACGCAGCCGTGGCTGACGTTGGAGTTGCCCTGGGAGCCCACCGACCAGGGCGCGCTGTGCACGTACTCGCCGCTGTTGGAGATGCGCACGGTGTTGTAGACGGTGAGCTGGTAGTAGCCCGACTGTCCCGGGCCGATGCCGGGCGAGGTCATGACGGTCACCGGCTCCCGTGACATCGCCAGGTGCACGCCCGAGGTGGTGTAGTACTTCCACTGGCCGCCCTGCCCGGCGCTCATCGGCATGGTGCGGATGCGCTTGCCGTCCCGGCGGACCGTCAGCACGTGCTCGTCGGTGCTGCCCCGGGTGATCTGGGAGCGGCCGATCTTGAAGTCGAGGGTGACGTCGCGCTTGCCGTACAGGCCGGGGCCGCCGCGCACGCCGGCCAGCTTCGCCTCCAGCCGCACCTTCGTGTACGCCGGCCAGTAGTCCTGCGGCCGGAAGTCCACATGGCTGTCGTCGAACCAGTGCCAGGCCCCCTCCACCGGCTTGGAGCTGCGGATGGTCAGGTTGCGCTCGACGGCCACCCGGTCGCTCACCGGCTTGTCGAAGGCGATCATGACGGGCATGCCGATGCCCACCGTCAGCCCGGTGTCGTCCTTGTTGGGAGTGATCGTCTGGATGTCGAATGTCTTGTCGCCCTTGACCGTGCTGAACGTGCTGGAGGTCTCGCTCTGCTTGCCCGAGGCGTCCACGCTGACGACGGTGACCGTGTAGCCGGTGCTCGGCCGGGCGGTGGTCGTGCTGCGCCAGCGGGTGCCGTCGCCGCTCAGGACGCCCTTGAGCCGGCCCGCCTTGCCGCCGTCCACCCGGACGCTCTTGATCGTGCCGCCGTGCGCGGACACCACCACGGGCTGGTCGGTGGCCACGTTCACGGCCTTGTCCTGCGGCGTGACGCCCACCGCGGGCTGCCGCGCGACCGCGGTCAGCTCCTTCGTCTCGTTCGCCGCGCCGCTCAGCGAGCACGCCGTGAGCAGCGCCAGGGCCAGCAGGCCGGCCGATCCATTCGCCACGCGTCTCACGAGTGACCCCCTCGCCCAAGATCCAACCTTCTCCTCCCTTATTACCCTGAGTGATCTATTCACGACATCCGTGACCTGGTAAAGAACACGAAAAAGCGGGCGTCCTCCCCTATAGGAAGGACGCCCGCTTCGAGCCGCTTGTCAGTGCCGGATCAGTGCGAGAAGTTGCCCCGGTAGTACTGGAACACGAACCCGATCATGGCCATGATGATCAGGAACACGCCGATCAGGAACATCCAGAAGCCGATCACGAACCCGGCGAAGGCGAAGGCCGCCGCCAGGCACAGGAACAGCGGCCACCAGCTGCTCGGGCTGAAGAAGCCGATCTCGCCGGCGCCGTCGCTGATGTCGGCCTGCTTGTTGTCCTCCGGCTGGGCACCGATGCGCCGCGCGGTGAACATCAGGTAGTAGCCGACCATGAACGCGAACCCGACCGAGATCGCCATGGCGGTGGTGCCCACGGGCTCACCGTGACCGGTCGCGGCCTTGGTCCAGAACCAGTAGCCGACGTCGACACCGGCGAAGAACAGGCCGCACAGCAGGAACAGCCAACCCTGGACCTTCATCAGGCCTCAACCTCCTGGGCGGACTTGGCGGACATGTGCGGGTAGTGCAGGTCGAACGCCGGGCGCTCGGACCGGATGCGCGGCAGCGAGGTGAAGTTGTGCCGCGGCGGCGGGCAGGAGGTCGCCCATTCGAGCGAGCCGCCGTAGCCCCAGGGGTCGTCGACGGTGACCTTGGCCCCGGAACGCCAGGTCTTCCAGACGTTGTAGAAGAACGGCAGCGTCGAGGCGCCCAGGATGAACGCGCCGACCGACGAGATCATGTTCAGGTCGGTGAAGCCGTCGGCCGCGCTGTAGTCGGCGTACCGGCGGGGGAAGCCGACCATGCCGAGCCAGTGCTGGACGAGGAAGGTGGTGTGGAAGCCGATGAACAGCAGCCAGAAGTGCACCTTGCCCAGCTTGTCGTCGAGCATCTTGCCGGTGAACTTGGGCCACCAGAAGTAGAAGCCGGCGAACATGGCGAACACGACCGTGCCGAAGACCACGTAGTGGAAGTGGGCGACGACGAAGTAGGTGTCGCTGATCTGGAAGTCCAGCGGCGGCGAGGCCAGGATGACGCCGGTCAGGCCACCGAGCAGGAAGGTGATCAGGAAGCCGACGGAGAACAACATCGGCGACTCGAACGACAGGTGACCCCGCCACATCGTGCCGATCCAGTTGAAGAACTTCACGCCCGTCGGCACCGCGATGAGGAACGTCATGAACGAGAAGAACGGCAGCAGGACCTGCCCGGTCGGGAACATGTGGTGCGCCCAGACCGTGATGGACAGACCGGCGATCGCGATGGTGGCGCCGACCAGGCCGATGTAGCCGAAGATCGGCTTACGGCTGAAGACCGGCAGGATCTCGGTCACGATGCCGAAGAACGGCAACGCGATGATGTACACCTCGGGATGGCCGAAGAACCAGAACAGGTGCTGCCACAGGATCGGCCCGCCGTTGGCCGGGTCGAAGATGTGGGTGCCGAGCTTGCGGTCGGCCTCCAGGGCCAGCAGCGCGGCGGCCAGCACGGGGAAGGCCATCAGCACGAGCATGCTGGTCAGCAGGACGTTCCAGGTGAAGATCGGCATGCGGAACATGGTCATGCCGGGGGCGCGCATGCAGATGATCGTGGTGATGAAGTTCACCGCGCCGAGGATCGTGCCGAGGCCCGACAGGGCCAGGCCCATGATCCACAGGTCGCCGCCGATGCCGGGCGAGTGGATCGCGTTCGACAGCGGCGTGTAGGCGAACCAGCCGAAGGAGGCGGCGCCGCCCGGGGTGAGGAAGCCGGACACGGCGATGATGCTGCCGAACAGGTAGAGCCAGTAGCTGACCATGTTCAGGCGCGGGAACGCCACGTCGGGCGCGCCGATCTGGAGCGGCATCAGCTCGTTGGCGAAACCGGCGAACAGCGGCGTCGCGAACATCAGCAGCATGATCGTGCCATGCATGGTGAACAGCTGGTTGAACTGCTCGTTGCTGGTGATCTGCAGCCCCGGCTGCGCCAGCTCGGCCCGCATGATCAGCGCCATGACGCCGCCGATCAGGAAGAAGGCGAACGACGTGATCAGGTACATGTGCCCGATGATCTTGTGATCAGTCGAGGACATCCACTTGGCGATGATCTGGCCCTTGGTGACGGGCCGGACCGGCGCCCGAAGCGGTTCTTGGATGGCGGTCACTGGGCACTCCCAGCCTGGGTCGCGATGTACTGGTCGAACTCAGCCTGCTTGACGAGCTTCACCGAGAACAGCATCCGGCTGTGGTCGACGCCGCACAGCTCGGCGCACCGGCCGGCGTAGACGCCCACGCGGTTGTCGCCGAGCGTCTTGATCTCGAACTTGCGCCCCGGGTTCCCCTCCGGGATGCCGGGGATGATGTCCCGCTTGAACAGGAACTCGGGCACCCAGAACGAGTGGATCACGTCGTCGGTCGAGAGGTCGAACTCGACCTTGGTGTTCGTCGGCAGGACCAGCTGAGGGCCCTGGTGGTAGTCGTGCACCGGCATGCCGGACACGGGCTTCGTCGTCTTGCCGTTGTAGGTCGTGGTGAAGCGCCAGCTCCACTGGTACGCCTCGACCTTGACCTTGACGGGCGCGTCGCCCGCGACGTCCGTGAGGGCCTTGCTGTCGCGGGCGGTGAAGAAGAAGAACACCGAGACCATGACGAGCGGGACCACCGTGTAGAGGATCTCGATCGGCAGGTTGTAGCGCACCTGGGGCGGCAGTTCGGCCTTCCCCCTGCGCTTGCGGTGGAAGATCGCGGCCCAGACGATCAGGACGATGACGACGGCGCCCGTGGCGAGTGCGGCGATCCAGGCCCCGTTCCACAGATGCTGAACGACCTCGGCCTGCTCGGTCACGCCCTCGGGCAGCAGGCCGTTGGACCAGTCGAACTTGGGAACGTCATTAGCACACGCCGTAGCAGTGGCCAGCAGCAACGCCAAAGCGGCGGCGCGCGGCACCCTGCGCCGGGCCAACGAACGCCGCGTCGTACGGCGAGTCGGACTCACGGATCGCCTACCCCACAGATGAAGCCCAAGAGTCTTTCCCTTGGGTGCTCGTATTTCCAAATGCACAGCTGATTGCAGACACATTAGCGTGCAGGTGTCCCGCCCTACCGCGCGACCCCTCGATGGTGCCGCAAGTGGGACGATGAGTCTCGTGGCGTATTTCGACGCGGCCTCGAGCGAGCCGCTCCACCCTCAGGCACGCGAGGCGCTGCTGGCGGCGATCGACGTCGGCTGGGCCGACCCCGCGAGACTGTACACCCAGGCCCGCCGCGCTCACCTGCTGCTGGAGCAGGCCCGCACGGAGGTGGCCGAGGCGCTCGGCGCGCGCCCCGACGAGGTGTCGTTCACCTCGTCCGGCACGCAGGCCGCGCATCTCGGCGTGCTCGGCACCCTACACGGCAGGCGCAGGGTCGGGCGTCATCTGGTCACCAGCGCGGTCGAGCACTCCAGCGTGCTGCACGCGGCCGGCGTGCACGAACGCGACGGCGGCACGGTCGAGACCGTCGGCGTGAGCCTGGAGGGGCGGGTCGACCTCGACGCGTTCGCCGAGGCGGTCGCGCGTCCCGGCACGGCGCTGGCCTGCCTGCAGACGGCCAACCACGAGGTGGGCACGGTGCAGCCGGTCGCCGAGGCCGCCGCCGCGTGCCGGGCCAACGGGGTGCCGCTGCTGGTCGACGCCGCCCAGACGGCCGGCCGCATGCCGATACCGCCCGGCTGGTCGGTGCTGACCGCGAGCGCGCACAAGTGGGGCGGCCCGGCCGGGGTGGGCGTGCTGGCGGTGCGCAAGGGCACCCGGTTCCGCTCGTTCCTGCCCGAGGACGAACGCGAGCGGCGGCGCGTCCCCGGTTTCGAGAACGTGCCGGGCATCGTGGCCGCGGCGGCGGCGCTGCGCGCGATGAGCGCCGAGGCGGCGCAGGAGCAGGCGCGGCTGTCCACGCTCGTGGCCCGGATCAGGGAGACCGTGCCGAAGGTCGTGCCGGACGTCGAGGTGATCGGCGACCCGGTCGGCCGGGCGCCCCACATCGTGACCTTCTCGTGTCTCTACGTCGACGGCGAGGCGCTGCTCACCGAGCTGGACAAGGCGGGATTCGCCGTATCGTCCGGAAGTTCGTGCACCGCTAGTACGCTTCGTCCATCGCACGTCCTCGAAGCGATGGGCGTGCTGACGCATGGGAATGTCCGGGTGTCGCTGCCCAGGGGCACGTCCGCGGCCGAGGTCGACCGGTTCCTGGCCGTGCTGCCCGATCTGGTGCGCCGCATCCGGCACGACGCAGGAGTCGCATGACCGAGGTAACTCAGCCGTCATTGACGATCGACGCGCTCGGGAAGAAGTGCCCGATCCCGATCATCATGCTCGCCGAGCAGATCAACCACGTGCCGCTCAACGCCGTGGTGGCGGTGCTGGCCGACGATCCGGCGGCCTACACCGACGTGCCGGCGTGGTGCCGGCTGAAGTCCCACCGCCACGTGGCCTCGTACGAGCTGCCCCAGGGCGGCTGGGCCATCCACGTGATGCGCAACTACTGACGGTTTGTGGGTAGGGCCCTCCCCTGACGGCACATCGACCATTCGGGGGAGACCATGGCCAAGGGGAACGAGACCGCCCGCGACGTGATGAGCACGGGCGCGGAGTGCATCGCCGCGCACGAGACGCTCGACCGGGCGGCTCAGATGATGCGCAACAACGACGTGGGCGCGCTGCCCGTGTGCGGCCCCGACGACCGGGTGACCGGCATCATCACCGACCGCGACATCGTGATCAAGTGCGTCGCGGCCGGTCACGACCCCGCGCAGGTGACGGCGGGCGAGCTGGCGACCGGCCTGGTCTGGGTGGCGGCGGACGCCACGGTGCAGGAGGCGCTGTCGCGCATGGAGCAGAACCAGATCAAGCGGCTGCCGGTGCTGGAGAACGACCGCATCGTCGGCATGATCAGCGAGGCCGACCTGGCCCGGTGCCTGCCGGACGACCAGCTCGCCGAGTTCGTGCACCGGGTGTACGCCAAGCGCTGACACCCGTACGGGGACCGCCCCGCCACGCCTGCGGCGGGCGGGGCGTACGCGTGTCAGGGGTGGTAGCAGCGCACGTGGCCGGCGATGTCGGCCGCGGCCTCGGCGCCGTAGGCGGCTGTGAAGCGCTCCAGGAAGACCTTCTGGCCCAGCTCGTACTCCTGGCCGCCGACGCGCTCCAGCACGTGCGTGGCCGTCAGGTTGCCGATCTGGCCGCAGCGCTCCAGCGGCAGCCCCCAGGCCAGGCCGGACAGGAAGCCGGCGCGGAAGGCGTCGCCGACGCCCGTGGGGTCGGCCTTGCCGCGCTCGGGGGCCGGGGCGACCTGGATGGACGGCTCGCCCTTGCGGTCGATGACGGCGCCCTTGGGGCCGAGCGTGGTGACGCGGACGCCGACCCGGTCGAGGATCTCCTCGTCGGACCAGCCGGTCTTCTGCTCGATGAGCCCCTTCTCGTAGTCGTTGGAGAACAGGTAGGCGGCGCCGTCGACGAGCTGCCTGATCTGCTCGTCGGCCATGCGGGCGAGCTGCTGGGAGATGTCGGCGGCGAAGGGGATGCCGCGCTGGCGGCACTCGTCGGTGTGCCGCAGCATCGCGTCGGGGTCGTTGGGGCTGATCAGCACCAGGTCGAGCCCGCCGAGCCGGGTGGCGACCGGCTGCAGCTCGATCAGCCGCGCCTCGGCCATCGCCCCGGTGTAGAAGGAGGCGATCTGGTTGTGGTGCTCGTCGGTGGTGCACAGAAAGCGCGCGGTGTGCTGCGTCTCGGAGATGTGCACGGACTCGCAGTCGACGCCGTGGCGCTCCAGCCAGGAGCGGTAGTCGGCGAAGTCGTTGCCGACGGCGCCCACCAGGATCGGCTTGAGGCCGAGGCAGCCCATGCCGAAGGCGATGTTGGCCGCGCAGCCGCCGCGACGGATCTGAAGGTCGTCGACCAGGAACGAGAGCGACACCCGGTCGAGCTGCTCGGCGATGAGCTGATCGCCGAAGCTTCCTGGGAACGTCATCAGGTGGTCTGTCGCGATGGAGCCGGTTACGGCGATGCGCACGGGATTCTTCTTCCTCGTTGTCAGCAGGCCAATGAGCCCCACGAGAATACGCGAAGGTCCCGCTCGCACAAAGGCGGGCGGGACCCCACAGGCCGAAGCCGTGACCCCTTAGTTGAACGAGTCGCCACAGGCGCAGGAGCCGGTGGCATTGGGGTTGTCGATGGTGAAGCCCTGCTTCTCGATCGTGTCGACGAAGTCGATGCTGGCGCCCATCAGGTAGGGGGCGCTCATGCGGTCGGTGACCACGCTGACCCCGCCGAAGTCCGTCACCACGTCACCGTCCATGGAACGGTCGTCGAAGAAGAGCTGGTAGCGCAGGCCGGAGCAACCACCCGGCTGCACGGCGACCCTCAGCTGCAGACCTTCCTCACCCTGCTGCTCCAGCAGGCTCTTGACCTTCGCGGCGGCCGCGTCAGTCAGGATCAGGCCCTGCGTCGTGGTCTCGCTGCTCTCAACCGTCATCTGCTGACTCCCTAACCCGGCTGTCTGTTTCCGACGTCCTACTGATGACGCTACCAACACCTCGCCCATGCCACACATTCCCGGGTCCCCTACCCCCGGAATAACCACGTTCGTCCATGTGTCATAGTGAGTATCGTCAAAACGACGATAAGGGGGTATGGCGATGGCCACCCAGACTGGGCTGCCGCTCTTCGTCCTCGGGCAGGGCGCCGATCCGCACAGCGAGAAGGGCGTCGACTGCCCCGGCGAGCTGCCGCCCGCGTCCGACCCTGACCTGGTCGAACGCGCCCGCAAGGCCAAGGAGGCGCTGGGCGACCGCCTGTTCGTGCTGGGCCACCACTACCAGCGCGACGAGGTCATCCAGTTCGCCGACGTGACCGGCGACTCCTTCAAGCTCGCCCAGCAGGCCGCCGCGCGGCCCGAGGCGGAGTTCATCGTCTTCTGCGGCGTGCACTTCATGGCCGAGTCCGCCGACATCCTCACCGGCGAGGCCCAGAAGGTGGTGCTGCCCGACCTCGCCGCCGGGTGCTCCATGGCCGACATGGCCACGTTCGACCAGGTGGAGGAGTGCTGGGAGGCCCTTGAGGACGCCGGTCTGGCCGGCGAGGTGGTCCCCGTCACGTACATGAACTCCAGCGCCGACATCAAGGCGTTCTGCGGCCGCAACGGCGGCGTGGTGTGCACCTCCTCCAACGCCAGGAGGGCGCTGGACTGGGCCTTCGAGCAGGGCCGCAAGGTGCTGTTCCTGCCCGACCAGCACCTCGGGCGCAACACGGCGGTGCTGGAGATGGGCATGTCGCTGGAGGACTGCGTGGTCTGGAACCCGCACCGTCCCGACGGCGGGCTGACCCGCGAGCAGCTCGACCGGGCGCGGATGATCCTGTGGAAGGGCCACTGCTCGGTGCACGGCCGCTTCACGGCCGAGTCCGTCGACGACGTGCGCGCGCGCATCCCCGGCGTGAACGTGCTGGTGCACCCCGAGTGCCGGCACGAGGTGGTGCTCAAGGCCGACCACGTGGGCTCGACCGAGCACATCATCAAGACCCTCCAGGCCGCGCCCGCCGGGTCGAGCTGGGCCGTCGGCACCGAGCTGAACCTGGTCAAGCGGCTGGCCGCGATGTTCCCCGACAAGAACGTGTCGTTCCTGGACCGGACGGTCTGCTACTGCTCCACGATGAACCGGATCGACCTGCCGCACCTGGTGTGGGCGCTGGAGTCGCTCGTGCTGGGCGACGTCGTCAACCGGATCACGGTGGACGAGGACACCGCCCACTGGGCCAGGGTGGCGCTGGACCGCATGCTGGCGCTCCCGTAACGCCCTCCCCCGACGGGCCGGGCCCGTGGCGAGGAGCGCCCGCCCTCGCCACGGGCCCGGCTGCGTCACTGCTGCGTTCCGGCTGGGCCCGACGCGGGTTCCGGCTCGGTCGCGGCGCGGGTCCCGGCTTCAGGCGAAGTCGTAGCCGACGCGGACGCCGACCGTCAGCGTCTGGCGGCCGGGGCTGACCGAGGACGCGCTGTCGGCCGCCGCGGCCATCGTGACCAGCGGCTGGGGGCCGCCCCTGACGTCCTCGGAGATCGACACCACCGGGCCGAGCGGGCGGCCGGCCAGCTCGGCGTAGTGGGCGGCCTTGGCCGCGGCGTCCCTGAACGCCCTCGTCCTGGCCTCGCCGAGCACCGACGCCGGGTCGGACAGCTCGAAGGCCACGCCGTTGAGCCGGGCCTCCTCGCCCACGCCGGCGACCGTGTCGATGACGGCGTCGGCCCGCGACAGGTCCCTGACGACCACCTCGACGCCCTGGGCCGCCCGGTAGGCGGAGACCTTCGGGTAGACCTCGTACTCGGGGCCGAGCGAGAGCTCGACCGTGCGCACGTCGTGGGCCGCGACCCCGGCCCCGGCCAGCGCGTCAGCCAGCCGGGCCGCGGCGGCCCTGACGGCCGTGAACGCCTCGGACGCCGACGCCCTGCGCACCTCGACGCCCGCCGTCAACCGCAGGACGTCGGGCGCGGCCTGCACGCTGCCCTCACCGACGACGGAGATGTCCACGCCTGCCCCCCCTCGACTGGGTACGCCTCGATCCTACGAGCCTGCCCTCACCCGCGGGCGGCTCACACGGCGTCGACGATCGCGTCCGGATCGTCCAGCTCGACCTGGTGCCCCGAGCGGGGCAGCAGCACCAGCTTGGCGTCGAGGCGGGCCGCCAGGCTCTGCCTGCGGGCGTCCCGGCCGCCCGCGCCGAGCACGGTGACCGGGATGTCGGGAAAGGGATGGCCGGCCCGGATGTCGCGGAGGTCGGCGGCCATGTCGCGGCGGGCCAGCCACTCCCCCGCCACGGCCGCGGGCACCTTGCCCATCCGGTACACGCCGAAGGGGTCGCCCATGCCGGTGACCAGGCGGTGCGCCGGCGGCCCGGTCAGGCGGGCCAGCACGTTCGCGCCCCACGTGCCGCCGAGCGCGGGCAGCCACGCCCCCAGGGCGGCGGCGAGCGCGAGCGGCCGGCCCACGGGCGGCGGGCTGGGGTCCACCAGGACGAGCTTGGCCACGCAGAGCGGGTGCAACCGGGCGAACGCCTCGGCGTGCCAGCAGGACAGGCCGTGCGCCACCAGGGTCACCTGGGACGGCTGCGCGGGCGCCAGCGCGGCCAGCCGGGCCACCTCGCCGTACAGGGTGGGCCGGTCGGTCGCGGGCGGGCTGAGGCCGAGCCCCGGACGGTCGAAGCGGACGACCCGGTGGCAGGCGGCCAGTCCGGCGGCCACGGCGTCCCAGTGGAACCAGGCGCCGCCGAGACCCGCCGTGATGAGCACGCCGGGGCCCGCGCCCTGGTCGAGGACGTGCGGAGGCCCGGCGGGGGCCTCGTCGTCGTCGTGGACGAGCAGCCGCAGCGCCACGTACACGACCCAGACGGCGACCATGGTGAGCTGGATCCGGTGGGCGACGCCGGCCAGCCGTCCGGCGGCCAGGGCGGCCAGCATGAGAGCGGTGGCGCCTACGTTCAGGCCGGTGAACAACCACGACACCCACGAGCGCCAGCGCGCGGAAAGCACCGCCATGGCGGTCAGCACGGCCGTCGTGGCCAGCGCGCCGGCCACCATGTGGAGCCGGTGCGAGACCCCCACGCCGCGGCAGGTGGGGTCGCTCAGCGCGGCGCAGTCGAGCGGGACCAGGCCGGAGACGACCGTCAGCAGGCCGAAGGCGGCCAGCGCCAGCCAGCCGGCCCACTCGCGCGCCACCCTGGGCAGCGTCGCGACGGCGGCCAGGCAGGCCAGCCCGGCCAGCACGTCGCTGACCCGGAACAGGCGCGTCCACGGCTGGTCGCGGGCGGCCAGCTCGCTCACGTAGCCGTCGGTCCTGTCCACGGCGGGCGTGGTGAACTGGCCGGTGATCCAGGCGCTGTACAGCACGGCCGCCACGATGAGCGCCGCGGCCGCGGCGACGAACAACCTTCGCTCCACGTGATGATTAGAACACCATCCGTGGTCAAAGGCCCGGAGCACCCCATACCGGGAACCATCGGCCGAGGTCGGCCTCCAGCGGCAGCTCGCCGTCCAGGACGCCTCTGGCCTGCAGTTCGAGGGCGTTGTCGCGCCTGTTCCCGGGCAGGGGCGCGAACGGGTAGAACGTGCCGCGCTTGTACAGGTACACGACCGCCAGCCGCCTGCCCGCCGGATCGGCGAACGACACCAGCGAGCACAGCAGCGAGGGCCCGAAGCCGGCCGACTCCAGCGAGGAGTTGACCGCGTGCAACTCGGTGACCAGGTCGCTGACGTCGTCCGGCGCGCGGCGGACCAGCAGCCAGGTGTAGCCGTAGCCGTCGTCGGACTCCTCGACGCGCCCGCCGAGCAGCGCCTTGACGTCGCTCTCCAGCGTGGCGAACGCGCCGCCCTCCGCGGCCCTGAACGACACCGAGCCGAGACCGGTGGGGACGAGACCGGTCGCGGCCTGGAGCGTCACGGCGGCGGACGGCAGCGCGAACAGCGCGTCGAGGTTGGGCTTGACCGGCTTGGACCGGCCCAGCAGCGAGTCGAGCCAGCCCATACGGCCTCAGCCCCTTCCGAGCTGCTTGGAGATGGACGCGAGCAGTTCGAGCCGGCGCTCCAGCGGCGGATGCGTGGAGAACAGGTTCGCCAGCGTCTCCCCCCTGGCCAGGGCGGGCGCGAAGTAGAAGGCGTTGAACGGCGCCGCCTCGCGCAGGTCGGTGGTCGGGATCCGGGCCATGTCGCCGGTGACCTTGGTCAGCGCGCTGGCCAGGGCCGACGGACGCTGCGTGAGCAGCGCTCCGGCCCGGTCGGCGGCCAGCTCGCGGTAACGCGACAGGGCTCTGGTGAGCAGGAAGCTGACGGCGTACACGACGATCGAGACGAACATGATGATCAGCCCGACCGGCACGCCGCCCTGGCCGTTGTCCCGGCGCCCGCCGAAGCCGGCGTACAGGGCGAACCTCGTCATCAGCCCGGCGACGATGCCGAGGAACGAGGCGATCGTCATGACGGCGACGTCGCGATGGGCGACGTGCGACAACTCGTGCGCCAGGACGCCTTCGAGCTCCTGAGGCTCCAGGCGGCGCAGGATGCCCGTCGTCACGCAGACGACGGCCCGCTTCTGGTTACGGCCGGTGGCGAAGGCGTTGGGGACGTCGGAGTCGGCGATCGCCACCCGCGGCTTGGGCATGTCCGCCAGCGCGCACAGCCGGTCGATGAGGCCGTGGAGCTCGGGGGCCTCCTGTGGGGAGACCTCCCGTCCGTGCATCGCGAACAGGGCGATGCGGTCGGACAGGAAGTACTGCACCAGCAGCAGCCCCCCGGCGAGCACCAGCACGGTCAGCGCGCGCACGCCGAGGGCGATCAGCACGCCGACGAACGCCACGTAGAGCAGCCCCAGCAGGAACATCGTCACGACCATGCGGCGGGTCAGGCCGCTGTCGGACGCGAACCGCGTGCCCACGGGGCTCAGCCCGGGATGAGGCCTTGGTCGCCCAGCATCTCCCGGACCTCCTCGATCGAGGCGTCCGCGGGGGGAAGGATCAGCTCTGACGGCTCAAGGCTGTCGTCGGGAAGCGCCTTGCCCACATGGCGCACCTTGTCGAGCAACGCGTGCAGCTTGACGCGGAAGGCCCCCTCGTCACCGGTCTCGATGGCGGCCTCCAGCTCGCTGTCGAGCTCGTTGAGCACCGCGATGTCGTCCGGCGAGATCTCGACCTGGCCCTCGCCCATGATTCTGACGATCATGCGTTCTCCCCGGGCTGACGCAGCTGCTGGGTGTGACCCTGCTGCGGCTGGGCCTGCTGCTGCGGCTGGCCCTGCTCGATGGCGCTCTTGGGCGCCGGGCCCTGGCCCAGCTCGGCCTTCATCCGGGCCAGCTCCAGCTCGACGTCCATGCCGCCGCCCATGCGGTCGAGCTCGGCCTGGATGTCGTCGCCGCGGGTGCCGCTGAAGTCGTCGAGCGCGCCACTGGCCAGCAGCTCGTCGATCGCGCCGGCGCGGGCCTGCATCTGCGCCGTCTTGTCCTCGGCGCGCTGGATCGCCAGGCCGACGTCGCCCATCTCCTCGGAGATGCCGGAGAACGCCTCGTTGATGCGCGTCTGGGCCTCGGCGGCGGTGTAGGTCGCCTTGATCGTCTCCTTCTTCGTGCGGAAGGAGTCGACCTTGGCCTGCAGCCGCTGGGAAGCCGTGGTCAGCTTCTCCTCCTCGGCCTGCAGGTTGTCGTGCTGGACCTTGAGGTCGGCCATCTGCCCCTGCAGATTGGACCGCCGCTGCAGGGCCTCGCGGGCGAGGTCCTCGCGCCCGACGGACAGCGCCTTGCGGCCCTGGTCCTCGTAGCGCCTGGCCTGCGCCTCCAGGCCGTTGATCTGCAGTTCTACCCGCTTGCGCGAGGTGGCCACGTCGGCCACCCCTCGACGCACCTTCTGCAGCAACTCGAGCTGCCGCTGATAGGAGTAGTCAAGCGTCTCGCGCGGATCCTCCATCTTGTCCAGGGCCTTGTTGGCCTTGGACTTGAAGATCATCGAAAGTCTCTTCATCACGCTCATGCGCGTCGGCCGTCCCCTTCTAGGTCGTGCTGGTGTTCACCCAATGCAGCGCAGCCGCCTTGGGATTACCCTACGCATAACGCACGGGGGCGTCACTAAGTTGCAGTCCAGGTAGGGTTGACGTGTGTTGCGACGCCGATCCCAAACCTCCGTGGACGACACCCCCGTCCCCGTTGACGATCCTAAGCCCCAGGGTAAAGGTCGTCCCACACCCAAGCGCCGGGATGCCGAGGGCAGACGACGCCAGCCGGTCTCCGCGCCGAAGGACCGCAAGGAGGCCTATCGGCAGATGCGCGCCAAGCAGGCCGCCGAGCGCGACCGGGCCCGCAAGGGCATGCTCGCAGGTGACGAGCGTTATCTTCCGGTTCGCGACAAGGGCCCGGCGCGCAAGTTCGCGCGCGACTGGGTCGACTCGCGGCGCCTGCCCAGCCAGTACTTCCTGCCGTTCTCGCTACTGATCCTGCTGGCCACCTGGATCCCGTGGCCGATCGAGATCCGCCAGGACGTGCTCAACATCGTGATCGCGGTCGGCTGGCCGATCATGATGGTCGGCGTCCTGGCCACCTCCCTCTACGTGGCGTGGAAGGTGAAGAAGGAGGTCGCGGCCAAGCTCCCCAGCGAGAGCGTGAAGGGCGTCGGCTTCTACGCGGCGATGCGCGCTTTGCAGATCCGCAAGCTGCGCTTCCCGCCGCCCACGGTGCTGCCGGGCGGGAAGCCCGCGCCGCCCAAGAAGTAGCCCCGTTTTCCCGATTTTTCGGGAAAACGGCTTATCGGCGACGCCCGCGTGCCCATCACCGTCCGGTGGTGGGCACTCGTGCTTCCCGCCTTCCCGCGTCCCGCCCGCTCAGCGGGCGGGTCTCCAGCGCAGGAGGCCGCCGGTGACCACGGGGCGGCGTCCGTCGATCGTGCCGCCCCGTTCGAGGGCGTCGGCGACGGTCCGCAGCAGCGTGTACGACGACCGCAGCCGCCGGGCCGTGACCCCGGCCACCGTCCCGTCGGCCGAGCTCACGGTGGCGTACGCCGTGACGCCGTCGGCGGCCGTGTAGGACAGGATCGGGATCAGCAGGCCGTCCCAGGAGCCGGCCGGGCGGCGGGCGCACATCTCGCGCCAGGCGTCCCTGATGCCGCGGACGGTGAGGTGGTCACCCGCCCCGGGGCGGAAGCCGAGGATCCCGGCGCCGCGCGCGCCGTTGTGGCGCAGCAGGGAGGCGCGCAGGGCGTCGGGGAAGTCCACGCCCATCTGCGACTCGGCCACGGCGATCGTGCGCGCCCTGACCGGGCCGCCGAGCGTGCGGTAGGTGCGGGGGGGCGTTGCTCCTGAGCCAGCGTTCGATGCGCCGCCACTGGGCGTCCACGGCCCGCTTGACGTCGGGCGCGACCCTGCGGGGGTCGATCGGGCGGCGCCGGGGCGCGCAGTTGGGCGCCTGGGCGGCGGAGGCGGCGGGCGTGGGCTGCGCGGTCGCCGCGGGGTCGGCCGGCGGCTCCACGGGCGTCACGGCCGTCAGGGGCGTCACGGGTGTCAGGGCCTCGCGGCCCGCCGGGGGCGGTTCCTCCTGCTCGGTGACGGCGCGCACGAGGGCCAGGGCGCCGCGCTGCACCGACGTCCCCATCAGGGCGAACCCCAGCGTCAGCGTCACGACGACCCCGATGACCAGCCACGACAGGACCGTCCCCGCACTTCGGCGCCGCGGCGCGGGAGCCGGGACGGACGGCGGCGGCTCGGCCCGCGGCAGGCGGGCCCGGCGGCGCAACCGCACCGCGAGGGCGATCAGGACGGCCGCGGTGAGAGCCTGGCGGACGAGCTTGAGCACGTCGCGCACCCTATCCCGAATCGAATCGGCTCATGTGACGCTCTAAGGTCGAACGTATGGAATTCCGACACCTCGGCCGCAGCGGTCTCATGGTCAGCGAGATCAGCTACGGCAACTGGCTCACCCACGGCTCCCAGGTCGAGGAGGACGCCGCCAAGCTGTGCGTGCAGGCGGCGCTCGACGAGGGCATCACCACCTTCGACACCGCCGACGTCTACGCGGGGACGAAAGCCGAGGAGGTGCTCGGCCGGGCGCTCAAGGGCGTCCGCAGGGAGTCGCTGGAGATCTTCACCAAGGTCTACTGGCCCACGGGCCCCGGCAAGAACGACCGCGGGCTGTCCCGCAAGCACATCACCGAGTCGATCCACGCCTCGCTGCGCCGCCTCCAGACCGACTACGTCGACCTGTACCAGGCCCACCGCTTCGACAACGAGACCCCCCTCGAGGAGACCCTCAAGACGTTCGACGACCTGGTACGCCAGGGCAAGGCGCTCTACGTCGGCGTCAGCGAGTGGACGGCCGAGCAGATCGGCCGCGCGCTGAAGATCGCCGACGAGATGGGCTTCGACCGGATCGTGTCGAACCAGCCGCAGTACTCGATGTTGTGGCGGGTCATCGAGGCGGAGGTCGTGCCGCTGAGCGAGCGCGAGGGCCTCGGCCAGATCGTCTGGTCGCCGATCGCGCAGGGCGTGCTCACCGGCAAGTATCTGCCCGGTCAGCAGCCTCCGCAGGGCTCGCGGGCGACCGACGCGAGCGGCAGCGCCATGATCGCGCGGTACATGAACGACGACGTGCTCACCCGCGTGCAGGAGCTGCGGCCGATCGCCGACGACCTCGGCCTGACCATGGCCCAGCTCGCCGTGGCCTGGGTGCTGCAGAACCCGAACGTCTCCAGCGCCATCGTCGGCGCCACCCGCCCCGAGCAGGTGCGCGACAACGTCAAGGCGGCCGGCGTCAAGCTGGAGGACGACGTGCTCAAGCGCATCGACGACGTGCTCGGCACGGTCGTGGAGCGCGACCCGGCCAAGACGGTGAGCCCCGCCACCCGTCCGTGACCCGGAAAACGGAAAACCCCTTGAGCCACAATGCGCTCAAGGGGTTTCCGTTTTTTCGCGGATCACTCCGGACGCAATGACAATCCCGTGTATTCGACGCGGTCCTCGTCGAGCAGCGCCACCTGCTCGACGCCGGATTCGAGCAGCTCACGCCAGTTCTCCCCGAGCCAGGACTCCGCATCGGCCTGACTCGGGAAAACCTCTCGCGGCAAAGGGCGGTCCGTCACCTCACCACCATTTGCATTTTCATAACGCCACCGCCATGTCATGCCATACGCTCCTTCTCCGCGGGTTCGCCGGCGCCTTCCCTCCGACGGCACTGGAACCCTACTCCCGAGCTCGGAGGTCCATCGATGCTGCGCGCGGGCCGTGTTGCCGCGGCGGTCGTCCTGGGGGCGGCCGCCGTACTCCTTCTCCCCTTCTCCGCGCTCGGCTCACCCTCCTCGCGGCCCGCTGGTCCAGCGCCGGAGGTCGTGCGGCTGTGGGGGTCTCGCGCAGCGACGGCACGGCGTGGCCGGCGCCGAGGACGCGACCGCCGCCCAGCTTCGCCCGGGTCGGGCCGGTCGGTAGCCTCTGGGCGGTGAAGCTTCTTCTCTCCGGGACCGGGGGTGCGGCGGGCTGGCCGGTGGACGGGTGCCCGTGCGCCTCGTGCGCCCGGCTCCCCCAGGGCCGTCGCCGCCCCTTCGAGCTCGTCGTGGACGACGCGGCGCGGTTCCCCTTCACCGGCGGCGGCGCGTTCGGCGGCGGGCTGGGCATGGTGGCGGCCGACGGCGCGGCGGTGTTGTGCCTGCCGCCGGGCCGGGAGGCCCCCTCCGACGGTCCCGCCCGCTACGACGTCGTCGTGCTGGACCTGCTGGACCGCCCGGAGCGGCTCGGCGAGCTGCGCCGCGCGGGGCTGGCCGACGAGCGGACCACGGTGGTGGCCGCGTGGCTGGACCACCGGATCAGGTCGGAGGAGGAGCTGGCCAGGCGGCTGCGGTTGTGGGGGGCGGTGGCCGTGCCGGACGGGACCGTCCTGGAGAGCGGCGGAACGGTACGCGAGACGCCGCCGCGGCGGGCGCTGCTGCTCGGCGGGTCCAGGTCGGGCAAGTCGGCCGAGGCCGAGCTGCGGCTGGCGGCCGAGCCGTACGTCACCTATGTCGCCACCGGCGGCGACGGCGCGGCGGACGGCGAATGGGCGGCGCGGGTACGGGCGCACCGGGAACGGCGGCCCGCTCACTGGGACACGGCCGAGACGACGGACCTGGTGGCGGTCATCGCGGCGGCGCGCACGCCCCTGCTGATCGACGGGCTGGGCACGTGGCTGGCGGCGGTGTTCGACGAGCACGGGGCCTGGGACGGCGACCGCACGCCGGTCGCCCGGCGCTGCGCGGAGCTGGTCGAGGCGTGGCGCGGCACGCCGGTGCCGCTCGTGGCGGTCTCGGACGAGGTGGGAATGGGCGTGGTGCCCGCCACGTCCGCCGGCCGGGCCTTCAGGGACGCGCTCGGCAAGCTCAACGAACGGCTCGCCGCCGAGTCCGAGTACGTCGCCCTGGTGGTCGCGGGACGCCTTCTGGAACTGTGACCCCGGGCCCCGGAGCAGGGGCTACGGGCGTACGGCTCTGGCGTACCAGCGGCCGTCGAGGCGGTCGACGTGCAGCGGGCGGCCGAAGCACTCGGACAGCAGGCCGGGGGTGAGCACCTCCGACACCGGCCCGGCGGCCAGCAGCCGCGAGTCGCGCATGAGCAGCGCGTGCGTGGTGGTCGCGGGCACCTCCTCCAGGTGGTGGGTCACGGTGACCGTGGTCAGCACCGGACGGGTGGCGGCCAGCTGCTCGACGGCGGTGATGAGGTCCTCGCGGGCCGGCAGGTCGAGCCCGGCGAACGGTTCGTCGAGCAGCAGCACGGCGGGCTCGGCCATGAGCGCCCTGGCCACCCTGACCCGGGCCCGCTCCCCTTGCGAGCACACCCGGAACGGGCGCTCGACCAGGTCCTTGCAGCCCAGGTCGGCCAGCAGTCGGGTGGCGCGCTCGCGCTCGTTGTCGCCGTACTTGTCCCACAGCGGGACGCTCGTGCCGGTGTGGCCGGTCAGGACCACCGTGTGGGCGGTGGCGCCCTCCTCCTCCAGCAGGTCTTCGTCGATCAGCCGCTGGCTGGCCGCGACCAGGCCGATGTGGCGGCGCAGCTCCCGCAGGTCGACCCGGCCGAGCCGGTGGCCGAGCACGCTGACCGCGCCCTCGCTCGGGTGGCGCACCGCCCCGGCCAGCGAGAGCAGGGTGGTCTTGCCCGCGCCGTTGGGGCCGAGGATCACCCAGTGGTCGCCGTACGCCACCTGCCAGTCGATGCCGTCGAGCAGCGTTTTGCCGACAACCCGGACAGCTACACCTTCGAGTTCAAGCACGTGCATTCCCGCCACATTAGTCGGCCCTAGGATCGGTCGTTATGCCGCTTGCTGAGCTGACCCATGGGCTGCGCTTCGCCATCGGCATGCTCAGCGCCGTTCCCGTGCCGGTCGACAGGATCGATCGGGAGGTCGCCGGGCCGGCCATGGTGGCCGCCCCCGCGGTCGGGCTGGGGCTCGGCGCGGTCGCCGGCCTGGCGCTGCTGCTGCCCGGGCCGCCGCTGCTGGGCGCGGCGCTCGCGCTCGGGCTGCTGGCCGCGCTCACCCGCGGCCTGCACCTGGACGGCCTGGCCGACCTGGCCGACGGCCTGGGCAGCGGCCGGCCCGCCAAAGACGCCCTCGACATCATGAAAAAGTCGGACATCGGGCCGTTCGGGGTGATGACGCTGGTCCTCACGCTGCTCGTCCAGGCGGCGGCGCTGACCGGGGCCGGTTACCCCGCCCTGGTGACCGCCTGCGTGGCCGGGCGGCTGGCGCTCACCTGGGCGTGCCGGGCGAGCGTGCCCGCCGCGCGGCCCGGCGGGCTCGGGGCGATGGTGGCGGGCACCGTCGGCGATCCGGCGGCGTGGCTGGCCACGGTCGCCGCCCTGGCCGTGACCGGCGGGCTGGGGCTGGCGGCCGGGACGTGGGCGCCGCCGGTCGCCCTGGCGGCCGGGCTCGGGGCGGCGCTGCTGCTGCTCCGGCACGCCCGGCGGCGGCTCGGCGGCGTCACGGGTGACGTGTTCGGCGCCCTGGTGGAGACCGGGACGGCGGCCGCGCTGGTGGTGTACGCGATCCTGGCCTGACCGCCTGACCGCCAGACCGCCTGACCGCCAGACCGCCAGACCGCCAGACCGGCGCAGGCGGGGTCAGGCGACCGGCTGCGGGGCTCGGGCGCGCAGGCCGCGCAGGAGCACCACGCAGAGCAGGGCGAGCGGGACCCAGCCGACCAGCCCGGTGAGCCCGGACACCGCCGTGTCGGGCGGAGCCGCGGCGTCCCCGAGCAGCAGCACGGCGGGCAGCACCGCGTTCAGCGAGCCGTGCGCGACCACGCAGGGCCACACGCTGCCCGTACGCAGCCGCAGCCAGCCGATCGCGATCCCGGCCAGCACGCAGAAGCCGGTGAACTGCAGCGCCGCCCACGACCCGAGGCTCGGGTAGTTGTAGCCGAGCAGGGTGAGCGGGGCGTGCCACAGCCCCCAGATCGCCCCGGACAGCGCCAGGCCGCCGATCGGGCCGTACGTGGCGGACAGCCGGGGCAGCAGCCAGCCGCGCCAGCCCCACTCCTCGCCCAGCGCCGGGACCGCGTTCAGCACCGGACCCGCCAGCACGCCGATGGCGATCTGCAGGTAGAGCGCCGGGCCCGGGTCGGCCGGCGGCTGCACGCCCGCGGCCGCGAGCTGGGCCCGGAACAGGCTGAACCGGTCGAGGTCGAGCGGGAACAGCCCGACGGCGGTGCTGAGCCCGGCGCAGACGACGATCAGCAGCGGCACGCCCAGCCAGGCGGCCAGCACGTACCGGCCGGTGCGGCCCTTGCTGTCGCCCAGGGTCAGGCCGGTCTCGGCGGCCCAGCGCCGCCAGGGCGCGCGCGACAGCGCCCACACCCCGAGCACCCCGGCGGTCGGCGTGAACATCATGACCGCGGCCAGCCCCTTGGCCGCCGGCGAGCCCAGGCCCGCGCCGAGCCAGATGGGCAGCGCCACCAGCCAGGACAGCCCGAAGGCGAGGGCGAGGAAGACGGGAAGCTGTTTTCTCATGACCGTGCACGCTCCGAGACGAGGGCGTTGATGAGGGAGGCGCCGCGCTCGGCGTCGTCGATGCTGATCGCCAGCCGCCCCCCGGAGCGGTAGCCGACGACCAGGCACTCGCCGCCGCGCAGCATGATGGTGGCCGCGCCGGGCAGGCCGCGGAAGCCCCAGCCGCCGACCTCGCTCGGCCTGCGGTCCTCGGTCCAGGCCCGGTCGATCCGCGACAGCGGGATCCTGCGCGCCGGGACGCCGAACGGCCCGAAGCCGATGACGAGCGCGTCGTCGCCGACCCGTACGGACAGCGACGCCGTCGCCAGCCCCGCGACCAGCACGATCACCGCCCCGGGCAGGGCGGAGGCCAAGGTCGCCGGCGACAGGACGCCGGCCAGGCGCAGCCCGCAGAGCACGACGACCGCCATCGCGGCCACCAGCGTCAGCGCGACCAGCCAGGGGTTGACCAGCCGGCTGACCCAGACCGTACGGCGGCCGGGCCGCAGCTTCATGGCCGGGGGCGGCGCGACGGCCTCGACCGGGTCGGGCCCGCCCCTGCCGAGGGAGCCGGCGAGCACGCCCACGCCGAGCGAGCCGACGACGACCAGCGCGACGTGCCAGCCAGGAAGGCTCGCCGCCGTCCAGTCGGGCACGTCGAGGTTGGCCGCCAGCGTGGAGGCCTGCGTGCCGAGCACCAGGACGCCGCCGCCGAACAGCCCGCCCCACCACAGCGCCCGCCCGTTGCGGTGCCGCAGCGCCCAGCCCCGCGCGGCGACGGCCAGGAACGCGACCCACACCACGGTCCACACCGCCGCCACGGTCCACACGTGGGCCTGGAAGGAGGCCGAGCCGTCGACGCCCGCCGCGCCCCAGTGGGTGGCCAGCGGGTCGGGCAGCCGGTCGCGCAGCCCCAAGGGAGCCAGGACCAGGGCCGCCGTGACGGCCGCGCCCCACGCGGCCGCCGGGATTCGGGGGTTCATGGCAGATCCTCCAGGATGGTGATGAGGTCCTCACGGCGGTAGCCGTGCCTCTTGGCCTCCTCCAGCAGCTCCCGGGCGCGCTGCACGAGCAGCGCGCGCCCGTCGGCCTGGCCCGCGACGCTGACCCCGCGGCCCCGCCTGAACTCCAGCAGCCCTTCGTCGCGCAGGTCGCGCAGCGCGCGCAGCACGGTGTTGGGGTTGATGCCGAGCGCCCTGGCGAGGTCGCGGGCCGGTGGAAGGCGGTCGCCGGGCGTGTAGGAGCCCTCGCCGATGGCGCGGCGGATGGCGCCGGCCACCTGTTCATGGAGGGGCCGTGCGTCGTTGAGATCGAGCGCTAGCAACATGATGCTAATGACACTAGCACCATGAAACGGAATGCGCCCGACCAGCATTTGTAGGATGAACCCCTGTTTGTGAGTACGCAGAAACCGTGGATAGCATCGGTTTACGTGACCACTGTGCGGCTGAACTCAGCAGACCCAGTCTCTGTCGACACCGACGCCCTGATCGTCGGCTTCCGGCCCGGCCAGGACGGCCCCCGCCCGGCCACGGGCGCTGAGTCCCTCGACGCGGCTTTCGGCGGCAACCTCGCCACCTCCCTCAGCTCGCTCGGCTTCTCCGGCAAACCCGGAGAGCTGGCCAAGCTGCCCACGTTCGGCGCCGTCCAGGCCCCGGTGCTCGTCGCCGTCGGCCTGGGCGACTCCTCCGACCACGAGTCCCTTCGCCGCGCCGCCGGCGCCGCCGTGCGATCGCTGGCCGGCACCGCGCGCGCCGCGCTGGCCCTGCCTGCCGACGACGACGCCCAGGCCGAGGCCGTCGCCCTGGGCGCGCTGCTCGGCGCGTACGGCTTCGACCGCTACCGCACGGGCGAGCCGCCGAAGGCGCCCGTCTCCGAGATCACCGTCCTGTCCGGCCGGGGCGAGTCCGCCGCCGAGCGGGCCGGCGTGCTGGCCGAGTCGGTCTCGCTCGTCCGCGACCTGGTCAACACGCCGCCGTCCGACCTGTGGCCGGCCAAGTTCGCCGAGATCGCCGAGCAGGAGGGCGCCAAGCACGGGCTCACCGTCGAGGTCCTCGACGAGAAGCAGCTCAAGGACGGCGGCTACGGCGGCCTGGTCGGCGTCGGCCAGGGCTCGGTCAACCCGCCGCGCCTGGTCCGCCTCGCCTACAGCCACCCCGAGGCGGGCAAGACGCTGGCGTTCGTGGGCAAGGGCATCACGTTCGACTCCGGCGGCCTGTCGCTCAAGCCGTCGGCCGCCATGGACTGGATGAAGTCCGACATGGGCGGCGCGGGCGCCGTGCTCGGCGCGCTGGTCGGCATCGCCCGGCTCGGCCTGCCGGTCAACGTCGTCGGCTACCTCTGCCTGGCCGAGAACCTGCCGAGCGGCACCGCCCAGCGCCCCTCCGACGTCATCCACAGCTACAGCGGCAAGACCGTCGAGGTGCTCGACACCGACGCCGAGGGCCGCCTGGTGCTCATGGACGGCATCGCGCGCGCCGCCGAGGACGACCCCGACCTGATCGTCGACATCGCCACGCTGACCGGCGCGCAGATCGTCGCGCTCGGCTGGCGCACCGCGGGCGTCATGGCCAACGACGACGCCGTCCGCGAGCTGGTCGTCGAGGCCGCCACCGCCGCGGGCGAGGGCGCCTGGGGCATGCCGCTGCCGGAGGAGCTGCGCAAGGGCCTCGACTCGCCGGTCGCCGACATCGCCAACCTCCACCCCGAGCGCTTCGGCGGCATGCTCACCGCCGCCATCTTCCTCAAGGAGTTCGTCCCCGACGGGGTGCGCTGGGCGCACATCGACATGGCCGGACCGGCCTACAACAAGGGCGAGCCGTACGGCTACACCCCCAAGGGCGGCACCGGCGCCATCACCCGCACCCTCATCGGACTCGCAGAGCGGCACGCGAGCATCTGAAACAAATGAAAAGATGACGGCATCACGAACACCCCGACAAGGAGCCTTCCTGTGGCCTATGACATCGTCGTCCTAGGTGGCGGCAGCGGCGGTTACGCCTGCGCGCTCCGGGCGGCCGAGCTGGGCAAGTCGGTCGTCCTCATCGAAAAGGACAAGATCGGCGGCACCTGCCTCCACAGGGGATGCATCCCCACGAAGGCCCTGCTGCACTCGGCCGAGGTCGCCGACGAGACCCGCGAGAGCGCGTCCTTCGGCGTCAAGGCGAGCTTCGAGGGCATCGACGTCCAGGGCGTGCACGCGTTCAAGGACAAGATCGTCACGCGGGCCTGGAAGGGCGTCCAGGGCCTGCTCAAGGGCGCGGGCGTGACGGTGGTCGAGGGCGAGGGCCGGCTGGTGGGCCCGCGCAGCGTGCAGGTGGGCTCGGAGGTCTACGAGGGCGCCAACCTCGTGCTGGCCACCGGCTCGGCCCCCCGCACGCTGCCCGGCCTGGAGATCGACGGCGAGCGGGTCATCACCAGCGAGCACACCCTGAAGATGGACCGCGTGCCGTCGTCGGTGATCGTCCTGGGCGGCGGCGTGATCGGCGTCGAGCTGGCCAGCGTCTACCGCTCCTTCGGCGCCGAGGTCACGATCGTCGAGGCGCTGCCGCACCTGCTGCCCACCGAGGAGGAGTCCAGCTCCAAGCTGCTGGAGCGGGCCTTCCGCCGCCGCGGCATCAAGTACGAGCTGGGCGTCTTCTTCGACTCGGCCAAGACCACCGAGACGGGCGTCGTCGTCACCCTGGCCAACGGCAAGACCCTCGACGCCGAGATCCTGCTCGTCGCGGTCGGCCGCGGCGCGGTGTCGTCCGGCATGGGCTTCGAGGAGCAGGGCGTCACGGTCGAGCGCGGCGCCGTCGTGGTCGACGAGCACTGCCAGACCTCGGTCCCCGGCGTCTACGCCATCGGCGACCTGATCCCCACGCTGCAGCTGGCGCACGCCGGGTTCGCCGAGGGCATCATGGTGGCCGAGCACATCGCCGGCCTCAACCCGCCGCCGATCGACTACGCCGGCGTGCCCCGCATCACCTACTCCGACCCCGAGGTCGCCTCGGTCGGCATCACGTCGGCGCAGGCCGCCGAGCGCGGCATCGAGATCGTCGAGCAGGTCTACGACCTGGCCGGCAACCCCAAGAGCCAGATCCTCGGCACCTCCGGAGCGGTGAAGGTCATCGCCCAGAAGGACGGCCCGGTCGTCGGCGTCCACATGGTGGGCCGGCGCATCGGCGAGCTCGTCACGGAAGGCCAGCTGATCTACAACTGGGAGGCGCTGCCCGCAGAGGTCGCCCAGCTCATCCACGCACATCCGACCCAGTCCGAGGCAGTCGGTGAGGCGATGCTGGCCCTGGCCGGCAAGCCGTTGCACGTACACAACTAGTCCAGCCCTCGAGATCAGAACGCGAGAGAAGAATAACGATGCCGGTCTCCGTACAGATGCCCCAGCTCGGCGAGAGCGTGACCGAGGGCACGGTAACCCGTTGGCTGAAGAAGGAGGGCGAGCGCGTCGAGGCCGACGAGCCGCTCCTCGAGGTCTCGACCGACAAGGTCGACACCGAGATCCCGTCGCCTTCCGCGGGTGTCCTGACCAAGATCGTCGTGGCTGAGGACGAGACGGTCGAGGTCGGCGCCGAGCTCGCCATCATCGACGAGAACGCCCAGCCGGGCGCCGCCGCCCCGGCCCCGCAGGCCGCTCCCGAGCCCGAGCCGGAGCCCGAGCCCGCCCCGGCTCCCCCGGCCTCCTCCATCCCGCAGCCGGCCCCGGCCCAGCCCGCTCCCCAGCAGGCCGCCCCGGCTCCGGCCCCGCAGGCCCCTGCCCCGCAGCAGGCCGCTCCGGCTCCGGCCCCGCAGGCCCCGGCTCCGCAGCAGCAGCCCGCCGCCGAGCCGGCCGCGCCGGCGCCCTCGGGCGACAGCCCCTACGTGACGCCGCTGGTGCGCAAGCTCGCCAACGAGCACGGCGTCGACCTCGACTCGATCAACGGCACCGGCGTCGGCGGCCGCATCCGCAAGCAGGACGTGCTGGAGGCCGCCAAGTCCCAGCGCGAGCAGGCCGCCGCCCCGGCCGCGGCTCCGGCGGCCCAGCCGGCCGCCGCCGCGCCGGCCCCCGCCGCCGCCCAGGCCCCGGTCGCCGCGGCGCCCGAGCCGGTCGAGGTCGACACCACGCTGCGCGGCCGTACGGAGAAGATGACGCGGCTGCGTCAGACCATCGCCAAGCGCATGGTCGAGTCGCTGCAGACCGCGGCGCAGCTCACGTCGGTCGTCGAGGTCGACGTCACGAAGATCGCCCAGCTCCGGGCGCGGGCGAAGGACGACTTCTTCCGCCGCGAGGGCGTGAAGCTGACCTTCACCCCGTTCTTCGCGATGGCCACCGTCGAGGCGCTCAAGCAGCACCCGAAGCTCAACGCCACGATCAACAACGAGACCAACGAGGTCACGTACTTCGACGTGGAGAACCTGGGCGTCGCGGTCGACACCGAGCGCGGCCTGCTCGCGGCGGTCGTCAAGAACGCCGGCGACCTCAACCTGGCCGGCCTGGCCCGCAAGGTCACCGACCTGGCCGAGCGCACCCGCAACAACCAGGTGACGCCCGACGAGGTCACCGGCGGCACGTTCACGCTGACCAACACCGGCAGCCGTGGCGCGCTGTTCGACACGCCGATCCTCAACCAGCCGCAGGTGGGCATGCTGGGCACCGGCGCGGTCGTCAAGCGGCCGGTCGTGCTCGACACGCCCGAGGGCGAGGTCATCGCGGTGCGGTCGATGGTCTACCTGGCGCTGACCTACGACCACCGCCTGGTCGACGGCGCCGACGCCGCCCGCTTCCTGACGACGATCAAGCGTCGCCTGGAGGAGGGCCGCTTCGAGGCCCAGCTCGGGCTCGCGTAGTCATCGCTCTTGAGGCCGGGTGGCTCCTTCGGGGGGCGCCCGGCCTTTGGCGTACTGTGGAGGCCATGGCGATCATCGTGACCGGGGCGTCGGGCCTGATCGGTACGGCGCTGGTCGGGGCGCTGCGCGACGAGGGGCGGGAGGTCGTCCGCCTGGTCCGGCGGGAGCCCGCGGGGCCGGGAGAGGCCTTCTGGGACCCCTCGGCGGGGGTGCTCGACCGGGCCGCGCTCGAAGGGGCCGAGGCCGTGGTGCACCTGGCCGGGGCCTCGGTCGGCGACCGGCGCTGGACGACCGGCTACAAGCGCGAGCTGGTGCGCAGCCGCGTCGAGGGCACCCGGCTGCTGGTCGACGCCCTGCGCGCGCTCGGCAGGCCGCCCGAGGTGCTGCTGTCGGCCTCCGGGGTCGACTTCTACGGCGACACGGGCAGCCGGGAGATCGACGAGAGCCAGGGCAAGGGCCGGGGGTTCCTGGCCGAGCTGTGCGAGCGCTGGGAGCGGGAGGCCGAGCGGGCCGCCGAGGCCGGGTGCCGGGTCGCGCGGCTGCGCACGGCGATGGTGCTGAGCCGGCACGGCGGGGCGCTCGGGCGCATGTTGCCGATCTTCCGCATGGGGCTGGGCGCGCCGCTGGGGACGGGCCGGCAGTACTGGTCGTGGATCTCCTTGGACGATTGGGTGGCCGCCGCACTACATATCCTGAAAAATCGGGAAATCGAAGGTCCGGTCAATCTCGGGTCCCCTTCTCCGGTCACCAACGAAGAATTCACCCGGACTCTGGGTAAATGCCTGCGTAAAGGCACAGTCCCCATGCCGGTACCGGCGTTCGCCCTGTCCATCGGGGTGGGCGAATTCGCCCGCGCGGGGCTGCTGCCGAGCCATCGCATGATCCCGCGGAAACTGCTTGACAGCGGCTACGGCTTCACGCATACCCGTCTCGACGAGGCGCTGCGCGCCGTACTGTAGGGTGCCGTTCGTCCTTCAGCACGCGGGAGATCCGACATGAGCAGGTCCGGGCAGTCGCACATTCTGGCCATCGGGGGCGGGTCGTTCCGCCCGAGCGAGCGCCACAACTTCATCGAGGCGAGCGGGTTGCTGCGGTACGGCCTCGACCTGACCGGCCAGGACCGCCCCAAGCTCGGTCTGGTCGCCACCGCCCTCGGCGACTCCGCCGACTGGCTGCTGAAGATGTACGGCGCCTTCTCCGGCTGGGACGTCGAGCTGAGCCACCTGACCGTCTTCCCCATGCCCAACGTGGAGGACGCGCGGGCCTGGGCGCTCGAACAGGACATGATCTACGTCAGCGGCGGCAGCGTGGCCAACCTGATGGCGTTGTGGCGGCTGCACGGCCTCGACGAGGTCTTCGAGGAGGCCTGGCGGGCCGGCGTGGTGCTGTCCGGGCAGAGCGCGGGCGCCCTGTGCTGGCACGTGGGCGGCAACACCGACTCCTTCGGCCCGGCGCTGCGCCCGTGGGCCGACGGGATGGCGCTGCTGCCGTACTCGTGCGGGGTGCACTACAACGCCGAGCCGCAGCGCCGCCCGCTGCTGCAGGAGTCGGTCGCCTCCGGCGAGCTGCCCGGCGGGTACGCCGCCGACGAGGGCGTCGCCCTGCACTACGTGGGCACCGAGTTCATCCAGGCGGTCACCGTCGACCCGCGGGCGTACGCCTACCGGCTGGAGTACGACGGCGCGGGCGGCGTCAAGGAGTTCAGGATCGAGCCACGCCTGTTGACCCCCTGATTACCCGGACAGGGTGAGGGAACGGCACAATAGGCTCATGCGCCCCACCCACGGGGACGATCCCCACGCGCTGGCCGTCGTCCGCCTCGGTGTGGACGTCCCCTACGAGCAAGCCTGGTCGTTGCAGCGCTGGATGCACGGCAAGCGGGTCGCCGGCGAGCTGGGCGACGCGGTCCTGATCCTGGAGCACGCCCCCGTCTACACCGCGGGCAGACGCACCCTGCCCGGCGACCGTCCCGCCGACGGCACCCCCGTCGTCGACGCCGACCGGGGCGGCCGGGTCACCTGGCACGGCCCCGGCCAGCTCGTCGCCTACCCCATCGTCGCCGTCGCCGACGTCACCCGTTACGTCTGCGCCCTCGAGGAGACGATGATCCAGGTGTGCGCCGACTTCGGCGTCACCGGCCGGCGGGTGCCGGGGCGTCCGGGCGTGTGGGCGGCCGGCGACGTCGCGCTGGGGCTGCCCGACCGGCAGCTCGGCGCGGTCGGCATCCGCGTCGCGCGCGGCGTGACGATGCACGGCTTCGCGCTCAACTGCGCCAACGACCCGCGGTGGTTCAACCGGATCGCGCCGTGCGGGCTGCCCGACGCGGGGGTCTCCTCGCTCTCGGCCGAGACCGGCCGCCGGATCGTGGTCGAGGAGGTCATCCCGATCGCCGAGAAGCGGCTGGCCGAGGCGCTCGGCAGGGAGCCGTTCGACCTGCACGAGGAGGATCTGCTGCGCAGGTGACCGAATCGGCATCGAACAGCGGTTGAATCCGGATCTTTCCGGCTTAACATCGCCGTGTGAAGCGTTCCGCCGCTCTCGTCCTCGCGCTCCTGGTCCACCTGCTCACGCTGGCCTTCCTCGCGCTGGGCGCGTGGGCCGTGCTGGCGCACCTCGACTCCCTCGTCGCGTGGCTGGTCGGCGGCGTGAGCCTGGCCGTGGGCTGGGCGCTGCGGCCCCGCCTTCCCCGCATGCCGGCCGACGCCGAGGTGCTCGACCGCGCCGCGGCCGGCGAGCTGTACGCGCTGGCCGACCGGGTGGCCGACCGGGCCCGCGTCAAGAGGCCGCGCAAGGTCGCGGTCCGGGATCTGGCCACCGAGACCGTCTATGACCATGTGGGCGTGCCGCGCACGCCGGTGCTGGTCATCGGGCTGCCGTTGTGGCTGGCCCTGACGCCGCGGCAGCGGGTGGCGCTGCTGGCCACCGCGTACGCGCGCACCCCCGCCGCCGAGGAGCTGATCGTGGACGGCGCCCTGTTCACGCTGGCCTCCTGGCACGACGCGCTGCTCGGGGCGAGCGCTCCGCTGAAGATCAGGGAGGAGGCCCAGGCCAAGATCGCCGCGTCGTCGCTGGGCGCGATCGACCAGCCCGGCACGACGTACGAGGCGGCGGGGTTCTTCGGCCGGCTGATCGGGCGGGTGCTGGGCGGCCCGGTGCTGCTGGCGGAGTACGCGCTGACGGCGCTGGCCCGCGCCGGGCGGCCTCGTGCCGAGGAACGGCGGGCGGCGATCGCCCGGCGGGTGGTGTCCGAGGCCGAGCTGGCCGAGCTGCGCGACCTGGCCGCCGGCGGCTACCTGGCGCCCATCCAGGCCGCGGCCCTGCGCGGCGAGAGCGTCACGGCCATCAGGCAGGGCGCGCTGGCCCGCCACCGGCTCACCGACGACGGCGTGCTGACCTCGGCGCCGCACTCGGAGCTGCTGGACACCGCCGGGTCCGCGCTGATCGACGAGGAGCTGCTGCGCCACTACACCAGGGCGATCCGCGGGTTCGGGCTCATCACCTGACCCTCGACCGGTCCGGTTCGACGGCGGACGTAAGCTGGACGGGTGACCGTTGCTCCTGATGGCCGAAAGCTCCTCCGCCTGGAGGTGCGCAACGCCGAGACCCCTATCGAGCGCAAGCCCCCGTGGATCAAGACCAAGCTGAAGACGGGCCCCGAATACACCGAGCTGAAATCGCTCGTGCGCCGGGAGGGCCTGCACACGGTCTGTGAAGAGGCGGGCTGTCCCAACATCTACGAGTGCTGGGAAGACCGCGAGGCGACCTTCCTCATCGGCGGCGACCAGTGCACCCGCCGGTGCGACTTCTGCCAGATCGACACGGGCAAGCCCAAGGAATACGACCGCGACGAGCCGCGCCGGGTCGCCGAGTCCGTCCAGCAGATGGGCCTGCGCTACGCGACCGTGACCGGCGTGGCCCGCGACGACCTGCCCGACGGCGGCGCCTGGCTCTACGCCGAGACCGCCCGGCAGATCCACTCGCTGCTGCCCGGCTGCGGCGTCGAGCTGCTGGTGCCCGACTTCAACGGCAACCGCGACCAGCTGGAGGAGGTCTTCTCCAGCAAGCCCGAGGTGTTCGCCCACAACGTCGAGACGGTGCCGCGCATCTTCAAGCGCATCCGGCCCGCCTTCCGCTACGAGCGTTCGCTCGGGGTGATCACGACGGCCCGCGAGGCCGGGCTGGTCACCAAGTCCAACCTGATCCTGGGCATGGGCGAGACCCGCGAAGAGGTCGTCGAGGCGATGCGCGACCTGCACGCCGCCGGCACCGACCTGCTGACGATCACCCAGTACCTGCGGCCGACGCCGCGCCACCACCCGGTGGAGCGCTGGGTCAAGCCGGAGGAGTTCGTCGAGCTGCAGGCCGAGGCCGAGGCGATCGGGTTCGCCGGGGTGCTGTCAGGGCCGCTGGTGCGCTCGTCCTACCGCGCGGGCAGGCTCTACCAGCAGGCCATCGCGGCCCGCCAGACCACCTGATCCAGGCTGATCCCAGCTGATCCCGCGTGATCCTGCTTGATCCCGCTTGAGCGGAGCCCCGGGCCGTTTGCCCGGGGCTTTTCGCGTCCCTAGCATGGCAGGGCCGAGGGAGGGGCGAGGCCATGGCGACCGTGATCCGCACCAGCGACCTGCCCGCGCGCAGCCGTCACGAGGCCTGGCGCGGCATCGTCTGCGACACGCTCGGGCCGCTCGACCTGCGCATCGATTCCGGCGCGCCGCTGCGGGGCGAGATCGAGCTGGGGCAATTAGGCCCCGTGGGCGTGGGCCGGGTGCGCACGTCCACGCCGCACAGCGTCCACCGCACGGCGAAGTTGATCCACCGCGACAACCCCGAGCTCTACCGGGCCGTGCTGGCCGTCTCGGGCAACCCGGTGCTGCGCCAGGACGGCCGCGAGATCCGCCTGGACAAGGGCGAGTTCGCCATCTACGACTTCACCCGCCCCTACGAGGTGGCCTACGACTCGGCCGTGCAGCTGGCGGTGTTCAGCTTCCCGCACGAGCTGCTGCCGCTGCCCTACGACGACGTGGCCCGGCTGACCGCGGTGCCCGTCTCGGCGCGCGAGGGCACCGGCGCGCTGGCCGTACCGCTGCTGCGCCGGGTCACCCAGGACTACGACGACTACACCCCGGCCAGCGCGGCCAGGCTGGCGACGGTGGTGATGGACCTGGTCACCACGGCCCTGGCCGAACGGGCCGAGCAGGCCGCCGCGGTGCCCGAGGACGCCCGCCGCCGCGCCCTGCTGCTGCGCGTGCGCGCCTTCATCGACCAGCGGCTGGGCTGGGCCGACCTCGACCCGGCGATGGTGGCCGAGGCGCACCACGTCTCGGTGCGTTACCTGCACCGGCTGTTCGAGTCCGAGAACACGACGGTGGCCGCCTGGATCAGGCACCGGCGGCTGGAGCGCTGCCGCGCCGACCTGCTGGGCGCCCGCCACCTGCCGGTCGGCGAGGTCGGGGCGCGCTGGGGGCTGCCCGACTCGGCGCACTTCAGCAGGCTGTTCAAGCGGGCGTACGGGCTGCCGCCGGCCGAGTTCCGGCGCGCCAACCCCGTGCGCTGATCGTCAACCGTCCTGGCACGGGGATCCAAGACGCGCGGGGTCGTGCTGAGCAGACTGAAGGTGTCGCAGAACACCTCAGATGCCTAGGAGCACGACATGCAGCTCTTCCTGAACCTCCCGGTCAAGGACCTGGACCGGTCGCAGAAGTTCTTCACCGAGCTCGGCTTCACCATGTACGGCATGGCCGAGGGCATGGCCTCGATGCTCGTCAACGAGCAGACCCAGGTCATGCTGCTCACGGAGCCGACGTTCTCCGCCTACGTCACCAAGGAGATCGCCGACGCCACCACCAGCACCGAGGCCATCCTGGTGCTCGGCATGGAGAACCCGGCCCAGGTGGACGAGCTGGTGGACAAGGCGCTCGCGCTCGGCGCCACCCCGGCCGGCGTGCCGCAGGAGGCCGGCGTCCGCTACCAGCGCGGCTTCGCCGACCTCGACGGGCACCACTGGGAGGCCCTCTGCCTGGTCCAGCCCGCGTGAACGGCCACGCCACCTCGGCGGACGGCACCGTGACCTCGGCGGACGGCACCGTGCTGGCCTACGACAGCTACGGCGCCGGACCGGCGGTCGTGCTGGTCAACGGCGCGTTCGGCGACCGGGCGCACCCCACGCTGGCGGGCGTGGCCGCCGGGCTGGCGCCCTGGTTCACGGTCGTCAACTACGACCGCAGGGGCCGGGGCGGCAGCGGCGACACCCGGCCGTACGCGGTCGAGCGGGAGATCGAGGACCTGGCGGCGGTGATCGGGGCGGCGGGCGGGACGGCCATGGTGTTCGGGGGCTCGTCCGGCGCGGCGCTCGTGCTGGAGGCCGCCGCCCGGGGCCTCGGCATCACGAGGGTGGCGGTGTGGGAGCCGCCGTACCACGTGGACGCCGACGCTCCCTCGCTGCCGGACGACTTCGCCGCCCAGCTCGACGCGCTGGTCGACGCGGGCCGCTGGGAGGAGGCGGTCGAGCGGTTCATGGTGGAGGCGGCCGAGGTGCCGGCCGAGGCCGTGGCCGCGATGCGGGCCGACGCGTCGTGGGCGCACCTGAAGGGCGTGGCCCGCACGCTGGCCTACGAGGCCGCCGTCCTCGGGCCGGGCAACCGGCTGCCGGCCGCCACGCTGGCCGCGATCGCACAGCCGCTGCTGGTGCTGAGCGGGGAGCGCAGCCCCCGGTGGATGACGGGCGCGGCGCGGGCGGTCGCGGCGGGCGTGCCGGGGGCGCGGCACCGGGTGCTGGAGGAGCAGTCCCACGCCGTGACGCCGGAGGCGCTGGTGCCCGAGTTGCTGGAGTTCTTCGCCCGGTGACAGGCTTTGCGTAACGTAAAGGTCACAAACCTATCGAGTGCTCGGTTTTCTGGTGAACACTGATGCCGTGGAACTCGACGAACTGATCGCCCGGCTCGACCTCGCCACCAAGATCCGCCTGCTCACCGGGGCCGGCATGTGGTCCCTTCCGCCGATCCCCGAGATCGGGCTCGACCGGCTCGTGATGAGCGACGGCCCGATCGGCGTCCGCGGCGAGCAGTGGACCTCCGCCGACCCGTCGATCGCGCTGCCCAGCCCGACCGCGCTCGCGGCCACCTGGGACGTGGAGCTCGTCCGGCGGGCCGGCGCGCTGCTGGCCCAGGAGGCCCGGCGCAAGGGCGTGCACGTGCTGCTCGCGCCCACGATCAACCTGCACCGCTCCCCGCTCGGCGGCCGGCACTTCGAGTGCTTCTCGGAGGATCCGTACCTGACCGGCGAGATCGGCGCGGCCTACGTCGAGGGCGTGCAGGAGGGCGGCGTGGCCACCACGCCCAAGCACTTCGTGGCCAACGACTTCGAGACCGACCGCTTCACGGTGGACGTGCGGGTCGACGAGAAGACGCTGCGCGAGGTGTACCTGCGGCCGTTCGAGCGGGTGGTGCGGGCCGGCGCGTGGGGGCTGATGACGGCCTACAACTCGGTGAACGGCACGACCATGACCGAGCACTCCGCCCTGGTCAACGGCGTGCTGAAGGACGAGTGGGGGTTCGACGGGCTCGTCGTGTCCGACTGGACCGCCGTGCGCAGCACCGAGGCCGCCGCCCTCGGCGGCACCGACGTGGCCATGCCCGGCCCGTTCGGCCCGTGGGGGGACAGGCTGGAGGCCGCCGTCCGGGAGGGGCGGGTGCCCGAGTCGGTGATCGACGACAAGGTCCGGCGCGTCCTGCGGCTGGCCCGGCGCACGGGCGCGCTGGGCGGCGGCGACCGGCCCTCACCCGGCGTCGTCGACGGCCCCATCGACGGCCCCGCGCTGGCCCGCGAGGTGGCCGTGCGCGGGTTCACCCTGCTCACCAACGACGGCGTGCTGCCGCTGCGGGACGTGCGCACGCTCGCGCTCATCGGCTCGGCCGCCGGCGAGGCCCGGGTCATGGGCGGCGGCAGCGCCCAGGTCTTCCCCGACCGGATCGTCTCGCCGCTGGCCGGGCTGAGCGCGCTGGAGGGCGTCGAGGTCCGCCACGCCGTCGGGACCGACCCGCGGATCCGCCTGGCGCCGCTGGCCTGCCCGGTCGTGGCGCAGTTCCTCGACGCGGCGGGCGGCCTGCTGGCCGAGCACCCGCTGGCGGCGGCCGAGGCGCGGTGGGTCGGCCAGTTGCCGCCGGACGTGGACGGCGAGCGGCTCGGGGCCGTGCGGCTGCGGGCGGCGTACACGCCGGCCACGTCGGGACGGCACGAGCTGTCGGTGGCGGGCGTGGGCGCCTTCACCGTCACGGTGAACGGCGAGACCGTGCTCGACGCGGCGATCGAGCCGGAAGGGGGCGATCCGGCGGCCGCGTTCCTGTCGCCGCCGGAGCGGCGCTTCGCCGTCGAGATGACCGCGGGCGAGCCGTACGAGCTGAGCGTGACGCATCCGGCGGGGGCCTTCGGGGGCATGGCGTTCGTGGCGTACACGCTGGGCCATGCCGACCCGGCGCCGGGGCCGGACGAGCTGATCGCCGAGGCCGTGCGGGTGGCGGCGGACAGCGACGTGGCGGTGGTGGTGGCCTCGACCACGCCGGAGGTGGAGAGCGAGGGCTTCGACCGCGAGACCCTGGCGCTCCCCGGCCGCCAGGACGAGCTGATCCGCGCCGTGGCCGCCGCCAACCCGCGTACGGTGGTCGTGGTCAACGCGGGCTCGCCGGTGGAGATGCCGTGGGCGGACGAGGTCGCCGCCGTGCTGCTGACCTGGTTCCCCGGGCAGGAGGCCGGGGCCGCGCTGGCCGACGTGTTGTCGGGCCGCGCCGAGCCGGGCGGCCGCCTGCCCACCACCTGGCCCGCCACGCTCGCGGACGCCCCCGTCACGGACGTCACCCCCGTGGACGGCGCCGTGGCCTACGACGAGGGCCCCTACATCGGGTACCGGGCCTGGGAGCGGTCGGGGCGGGTTCCGGCCTTCTGGTTCGGCCACGGCCTCGGCTACACGACGTGGAGCTACGACTCCATCGCCGCCGAGGGCTCCACCGTGACCGTCGCGCTGACCAACACCGGCGACCGCTTCGGCCGCGAGGTCGTGCAGATCTACCTCTGCCGGGGCGCCGACCGCCGCCTGGCCGGGTTCGACGTGGTCGAGGCCGGACCGGGCGAGACCGTGATCACGACCGTCTTCCTGCCCGACAGCGCCTTCCAGGTGTGGGAGGACGGCTGGCGCACGGTCGAGGGCGAGTACACGCTCCAGGCGTCGCACCACGTCGCGGACCCGAGGCTGTCGATCACGGTGAAGATCTAGCGACAAAGGCCGGTCGCGTTTTCCATAGTGCACCAGTTGGTTTGTATCCTTCTGAGCATGGCAAAGTCCGAGGATCCAGAGAAGCCGGGGCGCATCAAGCAGCTCCGCATGATCGCGCAGATCATCAAGCAGGCCAACCCCAAGGGGATGCCGATCGTCTTCCTCTCGGCGGTGGGCACGCTGGCTGTGGTCGTCGTGATCGGCCTGGTCACGGACTACCTGTGGTATTCGGTGTTCATCGGCGTCCTGGCCGCGCTCACCGTCGGGCTGGTCGTCTTCGGCCAGCTCGCCCAGAAGGCCCAGTACTCGATCCTGCACGGCCAGACCGGCGCCGCCGCCGCGGTCCTGCAGGGCATGCGGGGCAACTGGCAGGTCACCCCGGCCATCGCCGTCAACCGTGACCAGGACCTGGTCCACCTCGTCGTCGGCTTCCCGGGGGTCGTGCTGGTCTCCGAGGGGCCGGGCAACCGGGTGGCCAAGATGCTCGCCGCCGAGAAGAAGCGGGTCGCGCGCGTGGTGCTGGGCGTCGAGATCTACGACATCCAGTGCGGCGACGGCGAGGGCCAGGTGCCGATCGCCAAGCTGCAGCGGCACATCATGAAGCTGCCGCGCAACCTGAAGAAGCCCTCGGTCAACGAGGTCAAGGACCGGCTGCGCTCGCTGCCGAAGAACCTTCCGATGCCGAAGGGCCCGATGCCCAAGGGGGCCCGCATGCCGCGCGGCCCGAAGATGCGCTAGTGCTGTCGGTCTCCTCGCGGGCCAACCGCCACTGGTGGGACGGCAACGCCGACGACTACCAGGTCGAGCACGGCGGCTTCCTGGGGGACACCGGTTTCGTCTGGTGCCCCGAGGGCGTCGACGAGGCCGAGGCGCACCTGCTGGGCGAGGTGCGCGGCCGGCGCGTGCTGGAGATCGGCTGCGGCGCGGCGCAGTGCGCGCGGTGGCTGGTGACGCAGGGGGCCCGGGTGGCCGCCTTCGACATCTCCCACCGGCAGTTGCGCCACTCCCAGCGCATCGACCTCGACACCGGCCTGCGCGTGCCGGTGGCGCAGGCCGACGCCGAGTCGCTCCCGTTCGCCTCCGGCGCCTTCGACCTGGCGTGCTCGGCGTACGGGGCGCTGCCGTTCGTGGCCGACCCGCTGGCGGTCTTCCGCGAGGTGCACAGGGTGCTGCGGCCGGGCGGCCGGTTCGTGTTCTCGGTGAGCCACCCGATCCGGTGGGCCTTCCCCGACGATCCCGGCCCGCGCGGGCTCACCTCCGACCGCTCCTACTTCGACCGTTCGCCCTACGTCGAGCGGGACGACGACGGCACCCCCACCTACGTCGAGCACCACCGCACGATGGGCGACTGGATCGGCCTGCTGGCCGCCTCCGGGCTGACCCTCACCGGCCTGCTGGAGCCGGAGTGGCCGCGGGGGCACGAGCGCGCATGGGGCGGCTGGAGCCCGCTGCGCGGCCGGCACATCCCCGGCACGGCCATCTTCACCTGCGCGAATACCTAGCCGCCAGCGCGGCGAAGACCTCCTTGGGCTCCCAGCGGGTCTCGTCGAGCATCCTGACCACGCCGTAGGAGCCGAGATCGTCGGCGCCGCGCCGGTTGTAGGCGGCGAAGGTGAACCAGAACGCGGCCGCCAGGCCCTCGGCCTCGAAGACGTCGAGCAGCTCCTCGAAGTAGCGGACCTGCTCCCCCTCGTCGGGCACGGCCCCCTCGGGCACCAGGTACGCCGAGCCGCCCCGCTCCCCCGCGCCCTTGTAGGCGCAGGTGCCGAACTCGGTGGCGGCCACCGGCTTGCCGTGGGCGAAGTGGGCGCGCAGCTCCGCCGGGAAGTCCGCGGCGTTGTAGGCGGCGCGGTAGGCGTCGACGCCGACGATGTCGAAGGGCGTCCAGTCGACGAACTCCCAGGGGCCCGACGCGTACGTGAGCCGTCCGCCGAACCGGGCCCGGACCGCCGCGGCGGCCTCGGCCAGGAAGGCGTTGAAGCGGGGCGCGACGTCGGCGGCCGTCGTCTGCCACCAGGCGAGGTCGGCCGTCGTCATGGCGTGCAGGCGCTCGCCGTAGCCGGCGCCGGGGATGAAGCCGTGGCAGAACGCGCTGGTCTCGCACCCGGCGACCAGCACCACCTCGGCGCCGGTGCGGCGCAGGGACTCGGCGCGGGCGGCGCAGTCGGCGTAGAGGGCGACGGCCTGCTCGGGGGTGGCGTCCACGGGGAAGGGCGCGAACCACACCTCCAGACCGGCCGCGGCGGCCCGCTCGGCCGCGACGGAGAGCCGGTCGGGATCGCCGCCGGAGACGCGGACGGCCGTGCAGTGGAGCTCGTCGGCGATCACCCGCATCTCGCGGGCGACGACGTCGGGATCGAAGGTCCGGCGGCTGAGCTGGGGGCCGTTCAGAAACCCAGTGTCGTAGTTAATCCCTTTTTTCACTCTTTTCCCCTTTTATGGATGAAAAGCCGTTTTCGAGGAGATCGAAGGCCGTCTCGACGTCGTCCGCCAGCAGCCGGCCCGCCTCCTCCAGCGCGGCCCCCGAGGCGAGCCGGTGGAAGAACGTCTCCTGCAGCGTGGTGACCGCGGCGGTGATCTGGGCCGCCATGAGCTGGGCCGTCAGGTCGCCCGCGGGCACGCCCAGGTCCTCGGCCAGCGCCGCGGCCAGCGCGTGCCGCTCCCCCGCGTGGGTCTGCTGGACGGCCGCCAGCAGCGCCGGGGTGGCCGCGATCACCCGGACGCGGGTCAGCAGCCCCTCCACGTCCACCTCCCGCGCGCCCTGGGCGGCCATCGACCGGTAGTGCTCGCGCAGCGCGCCGAGCGGCGAGCGGCCCGGCGCCCGGCCCGCCACGATCGCGGCCGTGTCCTCCGTGACGCCGTCGAGGGCCAGGCACTCCTTGCTGGGGAAGTACGCGAACAGCGTGACCTTGGCGACCCCGGCCGCCTCGGCGATCTCGTTGACCGTCACCGCGTCGAAGCCGCGCTCGGCGAACAACCGCAGAGCCGTCTCCGCGATGCGCCGCCGCGTCTCCTCCTTCTTGCGCTCTCTGAGCCCCGCCATCATGGCTCCACGATAACCGTACCGGGTAAGAATTCAAACCCGGTACGGCTTTTTACTCCGCGGTGCTCATCGGCGCGCGGGCGGCCAGGCCGGCGGTGGCGGCCAGCATGGCGGCGCTGAGCGCGAAGACGCCGAGCACGCCGGTCGCGCCCGCCACCACGCCCGCCAGGGCGGGCACCAGCACCTGACCCAGCCGGTTGCCGGTCAGGCGCAGCGCGAGCGCCGTGCCGCGCTCGCCGGCCCGCGCGCGACCGGCCACCCAGGACAGCGTCAGCGGCTGGCCCAGCCCCAGCGCGAACCCCATCAGCGCGACGACCGGCACCGCGGCGGCCGTCCCGCACAGCGGCAGCGCGGCGACGGTGACCGCGGCGGCGACGGTGCTGGTCACCAGGACGGCGCGGCGGCCGTACCGCAGGACCAGGCGTTCCATGGCGAGCCTGCTCGCCATGGTGGTGGCGGCCCGCAGCGCCAGCAGCGCGCCGACCGCGACCACCCCGGCGCCGCGGCTCTGCCCCCAGGCCGGCAGGTACGCCAGCACCAGGTCGATCGTGGACACGGTGGCCAGGCTGGTGACCAGGGCCTGCCACATGCCCTCCTGGCCGAGCGTGCCGCGCAGCGGGAATCGCCGGACGGCGGCCCGCTCGCGCGCCGGGCCCGGCCCGTCGGCCCACAGGCTCGCCAGCCCCGCCACCAGCCCGAACCCGGCCGCCACGACGAGGGCGGGCCCGACGCCGGTCGCACTGCCGGGGCCGCCGCCGGCGGCGATCGTGCCGCCCGCGACGAGGGCCGCGGCGGACGGCCCGGCGAGCTGGCCGAGCGAGGTGAACACGGTGAAGCGCGCGTAGGCCCGGTCGTGGCCCCCGGCGGCCACCCGGTTGGCGATGACGGCCTGCTGGGCGACGACGGACAGCAGATGCCCGAGCCCGAACAGCGCGTTGAGCAGCACCAGCGCCCACAACGAGCGGGCCACGGCCAGGGCCAGGGCGCTGCCGGTGATCAGCGCGGCGCCCAGCAGGGCCGCGCCGCGCTCGCCGGAGGCGTCCACCCAGCGGCCCACGGAGACGGCCGCGAAGAGCGGGAGCACCGAGAACCCGGCGGTGATGAGCCCGATGCCGAGGTTGCCCGCGCCGATCTCGATGGCCCGGTAGCTGACCATCGGACGGGCCGCGAACGTCGCCGCCTGCACGCACACCGCCGCCACCATGAGCGGGCCGAACCACCGGCCCGCCCCGGCCCGGCCGGTCGTCACATCCGGACGACCACGGTGTTGGACACCCGGTCGTGCACCCCGCGGTGGTCACGGTCCCAGATCAGGGCCGGCAGGGCCAGGCCGAGCAGGACGGTGCGCACCAGCACGGGCAGCAGGCGCGGGGCGCCGCCGTCCATGGCGGCGACGCGGACGCCGGCCAGCCGGTGGCCGAACGTCTGGCCCATGAAGCCGACGAGCAGCAGGTACTGGAGCGCGAACACCAGCACCGGCGCCCACGGGGACTCGGCGGGGTTCATCCTGAGCAGCAGCTGCACGACGACCCAGGTGCAGATCATCCAGTCGATCACGAGCGCGGCGATCCTGCGCCCCCACCCGGCGACCGATCCGCTGCCCTCCTCGGGCAGCCCGAGACGCTCACCCGGGTATCCGAGGTCGATCCCGGCCGACCGGATGCCGCCCAGCCAGGTCTGCGTCCACCGAGGCTCGTTGCTGCTCATGCCGTCAACGGTATCCGGCCCCCGGGGCGGTCGGCATCGTGACCCAACCGCGCTCTGCCGTCGCCATCATGGTCGCCATGCCACACGGGGATGACCTTGACGCGCGCTTCAACGAGGTGATCGCGCAGTTCGACGAGGGCGAGCGCCGCAGGATGCGCTCGTCCGCCGCCAAGGGGGCCAAGGAAGGCGTCACGCGGCAACGCGCGCCTCGCCCGCCGCGCCGGGACCGCTTATCCGCCGGCCACGTGCCGGCCGAGCGCGGTTCGCGCCGGCTCGGGCGTATGTCGGTGGCGCTGATCGCGTTGTGCGCGATCGTGGGCGCCGCCGGGGTCGTGGTCACCTACCGCCCCGACCTGCTCGGCGCGAACCCGGGCCTGGAGGCCCTGCCCGTGCCCGCGAACCCCGTGGCCGCGGACGACCCCTTCGCCGGCTCGCCCGCCGAGCACTACGCCGACGGCGCCGCGGGCCTGGTGATGCCGGCGGCGAAGGCGCTGGGCGGCCTGTCGAAGGCGGACGTGGCCAAGGGCCTGGAGCGCACCCGCGCCCTGCTGGCGGCGGCCCTGCTCGACCGCGAGACGCTGCTGGGCGGCAGGCCCAAGGCGTTCGCCGGGCTGCTCGACGCCGACCAGCGCGAGGAGTTCTCCAAGGAGCTGGGCGGCAAGAAGTACGACAGCCGCCGGATGGTCATCAGCTTCGCCCCCGGCAGCGCCGAGCTCGCCACCGACGTGGTCAAGATAAACGGCACCGCCCGCCTCGGCACCTTCCGGGAGGACGGGCTGCACGGCGTCAAGGTCGAGGTGAACTACCTGGCCGTCTACGCCGTGCGCCGCCCCGGCGCGCCGGCCACCACCATGCGGCTGGTCTCGCAGCTCAACGGCGAGGTGCAGCTGTACCGTTCGGACGGCAAGCCGGCCCTGTACGCGAAATGGGGCATGAGCAGCACCCCGGCCGACTGCGACGCCGACGACGGGTTCGTCCACCCCGTCTACGAGGACGACCCGCCCGGGTCCGTCGCGCCCACCGGCCCGGCCACCGACCCCTACCACCTGGACGATCGGCCGGTTCACGACGGAGGCTGCGACACGTCCCAAGGGACGTGACCCTGCGTAACACATGCGAAACAATCGAGACACCGTACGGAAACGGCCGCGACTTAGCGTCGGCACGATGGCCAGTCCCTCAGGGAGGTTCGAGAGTGTTCAACTCCGCCGACGACGTCCTGAAGTTCATCAGTGACGAAGGGGTGCAGTTCGTCGATGTCAGGTTCACCGACCTGCCGGGGACGACGCACCACTTCACCTTCCCGGTCGAGAACTTCGGCGCGAACGTCTTCACCGACGGGCTCATGTTCGACGGCTCGTCCATCCGCGGCTTCCAGGCGATCCACGAGTCGGACATGCTGCTGCTGCCCGACCCGTCCAGCGCGGTGCTCGACCCGTTCCGCCAGCACAAGACGCTCAACCTGAACTTCTTCGTGCACGACCCGCTGACCGGCGAGGCCTACAGCCGCGACCCGCGCAACGTGGCGCGCAAGGCCGAGGAGTACCTCAAGGGCACCGGCATCGCCGACACGGCCTACTTCGGCCCCGAGGCCGAGTTCTACATCTTCGACGACGTGCGCTTCGAGACGAAGGCCAACGCCGGCTACTACTACATCGACTCCATCGAGGGCGCCTGGAACACCGGCAAGCGGGCCGAGGGCGGCAACCTGGGCTACAAGCCGCGCTACAAGGGCGGCTACTTCCCGGTCCCGCCGATGGACCACTTCACCGACCTGCGCTCGGAGATGGTGCGCAACCTCATCGAGTGCGGCATCGACGTCGAGATGCAGCACCACGAGGTCGGCACGGCGGGCCAGGCGGAGATCGACTTCAGGTTCGGCACGCTGCTCAAGACGGCCGACAACCTGATGCTCTACAAGTACGTCATCAAGAGCACCGCCCTGGAGTACGGCCACACCGTCACGTTCATGCCCAAGCCGATCTTCGGTGACAACGGCTCCGGCATGCACTGCCACCAGTCGCTGTGGAAGGACGGCTCGCCGCTGTTCTACGACGAGGTCGGCTACGCGGGCCTGTCCGACACCGCCCGCTACTACATCGGCGGCCTGCTGCGGCACGCGCCGTCGCTGCTGGCCTTCACCAACCCGACGGTCAACTCCTACCACCGCCTGGTCCCGGGCTACGAGGCCCCGGTCAACCTGGTCTACTCCCAGCGCAACCGCTCGGCCTGCGTGCGCATCCCGATCACGGGGTCCAACCCGAAGGCCAAGCGCATCGAGTTCCGCGTGCCCGACCCGTCGTGCAACCCGTACTTCGCCTTCTCGGCGATGCTGATGGCGGGGATCGACGGCATCCGCAACAAGATCGAGCCGCCGGAGCCGGTCGACAAGGACCTCTACGAGCTGCCGCCGGAGGAGGCCCGCCAGGTGCCGCAGGTGCCCGGCTCGCTGCCCGAGGTGCTCGACGCGCTGGAGGCCGACCACGACTACCTGCTCGAAGGCGGCGTGTTCACGCCCGACCTGATCGAGACGTGGGTGTCGTACAAGCGGGAGAACGAGGTCGACCCGATCCGCCTGCGGCCGCACCCGCACGAGTTCGAGCTGTACTACGACGTGTGAGGCCGCGGTTCCTCCATCGGGAGAACCGCGAACGAAAGGGCCCGGCGCCGATGGCGGCGCCGGGCCCTTTCGCTCACTCCTGCGGGACGGTTCCGCCGCGCCCTTCTGGCCGGTCCTTCCCCAGGAAGCCCGCCTGGGAGACCTCCCCGCCGCCGACCACGAGGCTGCGCCGGGCGGCCGCGTAGTACGCGTCCCGCGCCTCGTCGACCCGGCGGACCGCCGGACCCCACGACTCCCAGTCGTCGGTGACGCCCCGGGTGAAGTCGTTCAGACGCTCGATCGCGCCGCGCCACGCGCGGGCCGCCTCCACGGTGGCCGCGTCGCCCAGGAGCAGGACACCCTCCCACGTCCTGGTGCGGCGCTCCTCCGCCGCGGCGTAGAGCCGGCCGACCTCGTCGGCGTCGATCGGCTCGCTGCGCGATCCCGGCCGCTTCCTCGCGGTCGCCCGGTGTGCCAGGACCGACAGGTCCTTGAGCGTGCCGGCGTACTGCATGTAGGCGTCGAGACGCTGGGCGTCCCATCGGGTCCGCAGCTCACGGTTCCAGCGCGCCCGGTCAGCCGCTCTGGTCGTGGCCAGCGTCGCCAGGGCGCCCACGACGACGCCGAGCAGCGCGGGCAACTGGGCGAGCAACTGGCTCATGGGGAGAGCGTGGCACCCGTTCCGCTCCCCCGCAACGGCCGGTCGCGAGCGGTCGCGGGGGCTCTGGCGGGGTTCGCCGAACGCGGTTACCTTGATCCCAGATCACGCAACCGGCCATCGGCCGAACGCGCCCGAAGGATCTGGAGGACCGTCATGAGGATCAGACGAGGGCTGTTAGCCGCGGTGCTGGCCGCCGGCGCGCTCTGTCTCGGTTCGACCCCGGCTCACGCCATTCCGCCGCCGCCGCCCGGCGGCGACCTCCTCGTCGTCTTCGCCTACTTCAACGGCGATCAGCTCGTCGGCCAGCGCTGGTTCGGCTGCGGCCAGCCCGCCGGCGAGTGGGGCGTCCTGTCGGGCACCCAGAAGGTCTACTTCACGCCCTGCTGAGCCCGCGAGCGGGGGCCGCCCCGGGGTCAGAAGTCGAAGCGGGGCGACGACGCGGTGAGGATCTCCGACTTCGGCGACACCGGCCACAGGGCGGTCAGCTCGTCGTAGAGGGCCGTGGCCAGGCGTTCGACGTCCGCGCGGGCCGTCTCGTGCAGGGCCTCGGCCACGATGAGCACGTCGGTGGTGGTGTCGCGGACCGCCGACAGGCCGCTCTGCCGGTTGGTCCAGCGGCGCGCGTGCGCCCGGTCGCCGGCGTCGGCGAAGATCACTTCTCCGGCGGCCGGGTGCTCCGTCTCGCCGGAGAAGGTCAGGTACGTCTCCTCGCCCGAGGCGTACCGCACCTCGAGGAAGCCGGCGACGCGGGAGACGTCGAACACCGCCACCGGCACGGCGAAGGCGATCGAGAGCGCGTTGCACAGGTCGATCAGGGGATGCAGGCGCGGCAGCGCGCCCTCCTTCCTGAAGCGGCGCAGCAACGACTCCGACGCGCACCGGTACTGCGTCGGCTTGAGCCCCATCCGCGTGAACGCCCGCCGCCACGCCTGGATCTCGGGCAGCTCGCTCTCGGGGGCGGCCCGCCGGGCGGCCAGGTCGCAGTAGCGGGCCACCTGGTCGTCGACGCGGGCGGCGGCGTCGACGCCCGTCACGTGGAGCGCGAAGGGCACCAGGTCGGGGAAGTCCCGCCAGATGTCCGCGGAATGCTGGAAACGCACTGTCACCTCGCCGGTCGTCTGACTCGTGCGCCTCACGATACTGCGGCGGCCTCCCGGCGTCCCCGCGCGGCGTGCCGGGCGCGGGCGGCGGCCAGGGCGTAGCAGCCGAACGTCGCCGCCGTCAGGACGGCCGCCGCGACCAGGGGCCGCCCGACGACGCCCAGCACCGCGACGCCGAGGGTGGCGCCGACCTGGCGGGAGGCGTTCAGCACGCCGCCCGCGGTGCCCGCCGTGCCCGCGGGGGCGGCGTTCACCATGCCCGCCATCAGCGCCGGGAACACGAACGACAACCCGAACCCCATGACCACCAGCCAGGGCGCGAGCACGTCGGTGAACGCCACCCCCGCCAGGCCGGCCGCGAGGAGGGCGAGACCGCCCAGGATCGGCGGACGCGGGCCGTAGCGGGCCACCAGACGGCCGGTGAGCAGCGGGTTCACCGTCATGGGCAGGGTGAGCGGCAGGAAGGCGAGCCCGGCGGCGACCGGGGTCAGGTGGCGGGTGTCCTGGAGGAGGAGGGTGAGCACGAACAGCGCGCCGGAGAAGGCGAAGTTGGCGACCGTCCCGGCCAGCAGCTCCGGCCAGGTGGCGGCGAGCAGGCCGCCGGGCAGGGCGGGGGCGTGGCTGCGGCGCTCCACCAGCACCAGCGCCACCAGGACGGCCACGGCCAGCCCGGCGGCGGGCGCGGAGGAGTCGATGAGGGCCTCGGCGACCAGGCCGAGCAGCACGCAGGCCAGGGCCTGGACCTGCCAGTCGATCCGGCGGGACCCGCGCGGCGAGACGACGGTCCGCATGATCAGCAGGCTGGCCACGGCGAAGGGCACGTTGACCAGGAAGACCGCGCGCCAGCCGGACAGCCCGACCAGGAGGCCGCCGAGCAGGGGCCCGGCGGCGAGCGCCGAGCCGGTGAGCGCCGCCCACAGGCCGGTGGCGCGGGCGCGGGCGGCGGGCGCCGGGAACAGCTCGGCGAGCAGCCCGAGCGAGCCGCCGGTGCACAGCGCCGCGGCCACGCCGAGCAGCGCGCGCAGCACGACCAGCACCCCGAGGTCCGGCGCCGCCGCGCTGAGCAGCGACAACGCGCCGAACAACGCCACCCCGGCCTTGAAGACGCGGGCCGCGCCGAACCGGTCGGCCACGGCGCCGGCGGTGAGCAGCGACGCGGCGAAGGCGACGGTGTAGGCGTTGACCGCCCACTGCTGCCCGGCCAGCGAGCCGCCGAGGGAGGCACGCAGGTCCGGCAGCGCGATCGTCAGCACGGTCGTGTCGAGGATCACCAGGAAGTAGGCGAGGGAGAAACCGAACATTCGCATGCCCACAGCCTGCTGAAACGCCGCTTTTCCCCTCAACAGGCGCCGCCGTACGGGGCATTCGGGAAAACCTTATGCTGCTTTATATGGACTTGCGGCAGTTGAGGGGCTTCGTCGCCGTCGCGGGGGCGGGCACCGTCACCGGCGCGGCGAACGCGCTCGGCCTGGCCCCGGCGTCGGTGTCGGAGCAGGTGCGCAGGCTGGAGGGCAGCCTCGGCGTGCCGCTGTTCGAGCGCACGCCCCAGGGCATGCGGCTGACCGAGGCCGGCGCCGCGCTGCTCGGCCGCGCGCAGGGCCTGCTCGACCACGCCGAGGAGGTGCGCCGCGCGGTCACCGGCCGGCGCCGCCGGGTGCGCGTCGGCGCGCTGGAGATGCTGGCCGCCGTCCGGCTGCCCGCCGTGCTGCGCCGCCTGTCCGAACGCCGTCCCGACCTGGACGTGGACGTACGCTCCCTGATGCGGCAGGACCTGCTGGCCCAGGTGGCCTCCGGCGACCTGGACGCGGCGCTCCTGCTCGACCTCGGCCCGCGGATCGGCGGCCTCGGGTTCACCCCGCCGCCCGGCATGGACTTCCTCGACGTCGGCGAGGTCGCGCTGTCGCTGGTCGCCGCGCCGGACGGCGAGCGGGAGCCGCTGCTGGTGAGCCCGCCCGGCTGCTCGATCCGGCTCGCGGCCGACCAGGCGTTCGGCCCGGACGTGCCGCGCCGGGAGCTGACCAGCATCGCCACCGCCCGCGAGTGGGCCAGGCAGGGCTTCGGGCAGGCCCTGCTGCCGGACTTCGCGCTGGGCGCCGACCTCGCCTCCGGCGCGCTGGTCGCGCTCGACTGCCGGGCGCCCGCGCTGGCCCTGCGCCTGGTCTGGCTGCGCGGGCGCGAGGAGTCGCTGCGGGACGTGCTGTACGCCATGAGCGCCTGACCCGGCGGCCTGCTCACTGGTCCTTGCGCCGGGCCTTGATGCCGGTGATGCGGCGGAACACGTCCCACCAGAAGGGGGCGCCGAACAGCAGGGCCACGTACGTCAGCAGGTAGCCGGGCCAGTGGCTGGGCGTGGTGAGCCGGCTCCACCAGGTGGCGCCGTTCCAGTGGAGTGTCGGGTCGCCCTCGGCCGGGATGGCGATGCTGACCAGCGCGTGCTGGAGCATCTGGACCATCGCGGGCTCGCTGAGCGTCTCGGTGATGCACGGCACCGGGTCGGACTGGCCGCACCGGGCCTTGAGCTCGTCGTAGGCCGCCGGGCCCGCCTCGGCCACGGCGGTCACCGAGGCGCGGAAGGCGTTGTCGCGCAGCAGCGTCTTGCCGTACTCCAGGCCGTCCATGGTGAACAGCAGCGTGACCAGGAGGCCGAGGACGGCCACCACCCACTTGACGTAGCGCCTGTACAACATCGACAGGCGTTCCATCTCGCCGTCGAACCAGGTCTCGACGCCCTGCCTGAACCGGTCGAGGTCGCGCTGCGCGGTCTCCCAGACGCCGCGCAGGTGGCCGTACAGGGGGCTGCCCATCTCCTTGAGCTTGGCCAGGAAGCCCTCGACGCCCTCGGGCTCGGCGGCCGCCATCTCCATCAGGGCGACGGCGAAGCGCCCCGGCGGGATGTTCGCGATGCTCGTCCGGCCCTTCGTCGGGTGGTCGATCTCCTGGACGCGTTCGTACAGCAGCTTGACCATGGCGTCCTGCGCCTTGGGCTCGGCGGCCGGCAGCGTGCCGGGCTCGGCGGGCGAGGGCTGGTCGCTGTGGACGGGCCGGGGGTCGCGGGAGAACGGCAGCGCGGCGAACACGTCGCGCACCTTGGCGGGCAGCCACGACCTGCCCTGCGCGTCGGCGCCGTCGAGGGTGTCCCTGAGGTAGGCCCACAGGAACTTGCTGCGGATGGCGAGCAGGCGCACGAACGCCTCGTTGACCCCGCTCACCAGCAGTGAGAGCAGCAGGAACGACACCACCAGGCCGAGGGCCAGATCCACGTAAACGGATAACACCTGCGCCTTGATACACCCGGCGGCGGACCGGGATCAACCCCCGTAGAAGACGCGCTCGACGACCTGGCGGGCGCGGCGGGTGACGCGGCGGTAGTCGTCGAGGAAGTCCTCCGAGCCGTCCGGCGGGTAGCCGAGCGTACGGGCGATGAGCCGGCGCTCCCCCGCCTCGGCCGGCACGCTGTCCCCGGGCCTGCCCCGGACCAGCATGATCGCGTCGCGGACCCGGGAGGCGAACCGCCACGCCTCGGCCAGCACGCGCTCGTCGGCCGGGTCGAGCAGCCCCTCGGCCGCCGCCGCGCGCAGCGCCCCGATGGTACGGGTGGTGCGCAGGGCCGGCACCTCGCCCGCGTGGCAGAGCTGGAGGAGCTGGGCCACCCACTCCACGTCCGACAGGCCGCCGGGGCCGAGCTTGGTGTGCAGGGCGGGGTCGGCGCCGCGCGGCAGCCGCTCGGCCTCCATGCGCGCCTTCAGCCGCCTGATCTCCCTGACGGCGTCCTCGCGCAGCCCGCCGGCCGGGTAGCGCAGCTCGTCGATGACGGAGGTGAACGCGTCGCCGAGCGAGGCGTCGCCGGCCGAGAAGCGGGCGCGCAGCAGCGCCTGCGCCTCCCACGGCGACGACCAGCGGGCGTAGTAGGCGCGGTAGGAGGCCAGCGTGCGCACCAGCGGCCCCTGGCGGCCCTCGGGGCGCAGGTCGGGGTCGATGAGCAGCGGCGGGTCGGGCGCGGGCAGCGACAGCAGCCGGCGCAGCTCGTTGGCCACGGCGAAGGCGGCGTCGGTGGCCTCCCGCTCCTCGACGCCGGGCAGCGGCGCGTGCACGAACATCACGTCGGCGTCGCTGGCGTACGAGCACTCCATGCCGCCGAGCCGGCCCATGGCGATGACCGCGAACCTGGTCACGTCGGGGGCCTTGGCCAGCGCGGCGTCGAGCGCGGCCTGCAGGGTCACGTCGGTGAGCGACGACAGGGCCGTGCCGACGGTCTCGATGTCGAGGAGGCCCGAGAGGTCGGCGACGGCCGTGCGGAACAGCTCCCTGCGGCGCAGCCCCCGCACGGCCGCCACCGCGGTCTCCGGGTCGCCGGCGTGCCGGGACACCGCGGCCGACGCCTCGCCGCGCAGCGACTCGGGCGGGCGCACGGCCAGCTCCGCGTCGGAGCCGAGCATCGCGACCGCGTCGGGGGCGTGCATGAGCAGGCCGGTGGCGTAGCGGCCGGTGCCGAGCACCCGGGCCATGCGGGCGGCCACGGCCGTCTCGTCGCGCAGCAGCCGCAGGTACCAGGGGGTGCTGCCGAGCTTGTCGCTGACCTGGCGGAAGCCGAGCAGCGCCGCGTCGGGGTCGGGCGTGTCGGCGAACCAGCCGAGCATGACGGGCAGCAGCGTGCGCTGGATGGCCGCGCGCCTGGACACGCCCGTGGACAGCGCGGCGATGTGCCGCAGGGCGCCGTTGGGATCGACGTAGCCGAGCGCCTCCAGCCGGGCCGCCGCCGCGGCCGTGGACAGCCGCGCCTCCGACTCCGGCAGCCGGGCCACCGCCTGGAGCAGCGGCCGGTAGAACAGCTTCTCGTGCAGCCGCCGCGCCTCCATGGCGTGCCGCCGCCACCGGGCGGTGAACTCCCCCACCGGGTCGGCCTGCATGCCGAGGGCGCGGCCGAGCCTGCGCAGGTCGGCCTCGTCGGTGGGCAGCAGGTGCGTGCGCCGCAGCCGGTGCAGCTGCAGCAGGTGCTCGACCTGGCGCAGGAAGGTGTACGCCTCGGCGAGCCCGCGCGAGTCGTCGCGGCCGACGTAGCCGCCGCGGGAGAGGGCGGCCAGGGCCGGGAGGGTGGCCCGGCGGCGCAGCAGCGGGTCGAGCCTGCCGTGCACGAGCTGCAGGAGCTGGACGGCGAACTCGATGTCGCGCAGCCCGCCGGGCCCCAGCTTGAGCTGCCGCTCCCCCTCGGCGCGCACGTGCGACTCGACGCGGCGCCGCATGGCCTGCACGTCCTCCACGAAGTGCTCGCGGGTGGCGGCCGTCCAGACCAGGTCGTTGACGGCCTGGACGTAGGATTCGCCGAGCTCTTGGTCGCCGGCCACCGGACGGGCCTTGAGCAGCGCCTGGAACTCCCAGGTCTTGGCCCAGCGGCGGTAGTAGGCCAGGTGGCTGGCCAGGGTGCGGACCAGCGGGCCGGACCGCCCCTCCGGCCGCAGGCCGGCGTCGACCTCCCACAGCGAGCCCTCCTGGGTGGCCGCCGTGCAGGCCCGCATCATGGCCTGGGCCAGCCGGGTCGCCGACCGCAGCGCCTTGGTCTCGTCGGCGCCCTCGCGCGGCTCGGCGACGAAGATCACGTCGACGTCGCTGATGTAGTTGAGCTCGCGCGCGCCGCACTTGCCCATGCCGATGACCGCCAGGCGCGCCTCGGAGTCGTCGACCTCGGCGCGGGCGATCGCGAGGGCGGCCTCCAGCGCCGCACCGGCCAGGTCGGACAGCTCGGCCATGACCTCCGTGAGCGTGGCCTGCCCGGTCAGGTCGCGGGCGGCCAGGTGCATGAGCCGGCCCCGGTAGGCCACCCGCAGCGCCACCAGCGGTTCGGGGGCGCCGGCGCGCGGCTCGGGCTCGCCGGGCTCGGCGCCGACGGCGCGCAGCAGCGCGGCGCGGGCCTCGCCCAGCTGGGGCTCGGCCAGCAGGGCCGTCTGCCCGGGGTGGCGGACCAGGTGCTCGCCGAGCGCGGCGCTGACGCCGAGCACGGCGAACAGGCGCGTCCTGAGCCGCTCGTCCTCGCGCACGGCGGTCAGGACGGCCGGCTCGCGCTCGGCCAGGCGGGTCAGCGAGACCAGGGCCAGGTCGGGATCGGCCACGGCGACCAGGAACTCCAGGAGGTCGTCGAGGTCGGCCGGGGTGCGGTCGAGCAGCTGCGCGGCTCTGGCCCCGTCGGCGAAGCCGAGCTTGGCGAGGCGTGCGGCGGTCGATTCGATCCTGGGCACCTGCCCATCTTGACAGGTGGCTTCGGGAAAGCCGTAGAGTACAACGCAACGTAGCGTTGCGTTTTGCTTCAGGAGGGGGACGACATGAGCCGGATGCCCGCGGCGGTGACCTGGGGACTGCTGGCGGCCTGGGCCATGCACGACGCCGAGGAGCTGGCGACCATGGCGGGATGGGCGCGGCGGGCCCGTCCCCGGCTGGAGCGGCTGTACCCGGGGGTGCCGTGGGAGCGGCTGGAGGTGTCGCAGGCGCGGGTGAACGTGGCGATCGGGCTGATGGGCGGCGTGGTGGCGGGGGCCTCGGCGCTGGGGGCGCGCAGCGGCGGGCGCAGCCCGGTGTTCCAGGCGGTGCTGGCCGGGTTCGGGCTGCACGGGGTCGTCCACCTGGCGCAGGCGGCCGCCACGCGGGGGTACACGCCCGGGGTGGCGACGGCGCCGCTGGTGGTGATTCCGTTCTCGGCGTGGGCGTGGCGGCGGTTGCGGCGGGCAGGGGTGGTGGCGGCGCCGGGACGGTCGGCCGCGTTCGGGCTCGCGGCGCTGCCGCTGACGGTGGGGGCCGTGCACGCGGCCGCCCACCTGCTCACCCGCCGCCACGACCGGTCCGACGGGTCCGCGCCGACCGCGTCATCGGCCACGGACGGCCTCGGCCGCGACCGCTGGTTCTGACCCGCGTCGGCACCTCGCCTCCCGAGGTGGGCCGTCAGGCTGGGCGGGAGGCTTCGATCACCTGGGCGAAGGCCTGGGCGACCGGGCGCCAGGTCGCGACCAGGGCGGGCTCGGCAGCCTTGACGGCGGCGTTCAGGTCCTCGGCCGCCTCCAGGTCCGACTCCGCCGTCCAGGAGGTGAAGATCTCCGGGGTGGCCTCGGGGTGGAACTGCACCGCCCAGGCGCGCTCGCCGACCCGGTAGGCCTGGTTCGGGTACTGGGCGCCGGTCATCAGCGGCACCGCGCCCTGCGGCAGCCGCGTCATGGCGTCCTGGTGGTACTGGACGGCGGTGGCCCGGGCCGGGACGCCGGCCAGCAGCCGGTCGGAGGCGGCGGCGGGCAGCGCGACCACCTCGCACGCCCCCACCTCCAGGCCGTTCCCGCCGCGCTCGACCGTGCCGCCGAGCGCCATGGTGAGAAGCTGGGCGCCGAGGCAGATGCCGAGCGTGGGCGTGCCCTCCGCCACGGCGCGGCGCAGCAGGGCGCGGGTGGCGGGCTGCCAGGGGCTGCGCTCGTCCTCCCAGGCGGCCGCGGCGCCGCCGAGCACGATCAGGCCGTCGGCGGCCCGCTCCGGCACCGGCTCGCCCCGGTACGGCCGTACGACGTCGCAGGCCAGGCCCAGCCAGTCCGCCAGGTAGCCGAGCCCGGCGCCGGCCTCGTGCTCGATCACGGTGATGCGCATATCGGGTAATTTATCCCCATTTTTTGGTGAAAACGCTCTTACGCCCGCCGTGCGACGTGCCTGCGCCGACGGGCGGTGATTCCCGGCCCCGGACGGCGTCCCTAGGATCCGGCTATGAGATTCGACGAAGTGGACGGGCTCCGCGTCGCCACGTTCGGCACCGGCCCCCGCAAGGTCATCGCGGTCCACGGCATCAGCGCCTCGCTGATGGCCTGGGGCGCGGTCGGGCGACGGCTGCCCGAGGAGTGGTCGCTGATCGCGATGGACCTGCGCGGACGCGGTCACAGCGCCTCCCTGCCCGGCCCGTACGGGCTGCCCCGGCACGCCGAGGACGTCCTGCGCGTCGCCGAGCACGTCGGCGCGGGCCCGGACGCGGTGCTGGCCGGCCATTCGATGGGCGCGTACGTGGCCGTGCTGGCCGGGGCCCGGCGCGACTTCGACCGGGTCGTCCTGGTGGACGGCGGCCTCCCGCTGCCCCTGCCCGAGGGCGCGGACCCCGACGCCGCGCTGGCGGCCACGCTCGGCCCCGCCCTGGACCGGTTGCGCCGGACGTTCGCCTCCGCGGAGGAGTACGTGGACTTCTTCAAGGCCCACCCGGCCTTCGCCGGCCACTGGAGCCCCGACGTGGAGGCGTACGTGCGCTACGACCTCGCCGGCCCCGAGGGCGCGCTGCGCTCGCGGGCGGTGGGTGAGGCCGTGATGGCGGACGGGCGCTGGATGCCTACCGAGACCGACGAGATCGGCGCCGCGCTGGCCGCGATCAAGGCGCCGGCCTACCTCCTCAGGGCTCCGCGCGGCCTGCTGAACCAGGACACCGGCATGCTCCCCGACGAGGTCGCCCGCACCTGGACCGCCCGCGTGCCCGGCCTGCGCGACGAGGTCGTGCCCGACTGCAACCACTACACGATCCTGTTCGACGAGCAGCCGGTCACGACCGTCCTTGAACGGATCACCGGGGCATGAGAAAGGCCCCCGAGCCGGGCTCGGGGGCCGTACGCAGACGCAGGTCAGCGTGGAGCGATCCACGTGGCGCGGGCGGCGGCCACCAGGGTGCCGTCGTCCTCGTAGATGCCGCTCTCGCCGTACATCTTGCGGCCGTCGCGGCCGGTCGGACGGGCCACGACGGAGTAGCGGCCACCCGGCAGCACCGGGCCGTTGATCTGCACGACCAGGCGGCCGAGCAGGGCCGACTCGCCGGGGCCGAAGTGCGCCCAGCCGGTGATGCAGTCGAGCACCGCGCCCACGATCGAGGCGGGCACGCCGTCCTCGCCGCTCACCGTGAACGGCACCCGCCATCCGGCGGCGACCAGGTCGGAGCCCTCCACCGGGCCGGGGAAGATGCGCAGGCCGTCGCCCGGCTCGCGCAGGCCGCAGGCGAAGCACTCGGCGAACGGGTGAGCCTTCAGGCCGACGAACCCGGCCTCGGCGCGGGCGGCGTCGGTGAACGGCACGAACCCGGGCCCGGCCAGGGTCTCGGCGACGGGGATGGCCTCGACCAGGACCTTGTCGCCGTCGGACAGCGAGACGCTGTTGGCGACGTGTTCCAGGCGCAGCTCGGTCTCCAGGGGCGTGGGCGCGTGCAGCGTGACCTCGACCGCTGATCGGCCGCCGTTCAGCGCCTCTGCCATGGTGCCCGCGATCCAGCCGCCGTTGGCGACTCCCACCGGGCCCCGGAAACGCTCGGGAACGGTCAACACGGTCTGCAGGGCAGCCGTCGTCATGCCACACCCTCCAATATCGCCCCACAAGGCGAGAAGTCCGGAAATATCGTAAAGAGTAGGCCGATTTTACTGGACTCCCGGATTACCACGATGCTGGGGGTCCCTGACTGACGGCCGACTCATGCCATAACGCCACAGGCGTGGCCGAAACTTCCCCGGCCGCCCCCGGCCGTCCCCTCCCAGGGTCGGCGCCGTCCATGGCACGGATGTGACTCGGGGGTGAGGAACAACGAAAATCGGCCCCAACCCGGAGCCGTATCTGTATCCGGGGTGAGACCGATCAAGGCGTCGGCAGTACCTTATCCCGTGATTTCCCCGCCCCGGACCCGTTCCCGGTATATCCCGTCGGACCGTTCCGGCGGCCGGGCCCGCCCGCCACGCGCTCCCGCGCCCTATGCTGGCGCGCACAGGGGTCGAAGCGAATCCGATCGGGCGGGGTGGGTCTGTGCAGCGGGCGACGTTACGCTTTCCGCCCGGGTCGCTGGTCGTGCTGACCGGGCTGCCCGGCGCCGGCAAGACCACGCTGCTGCGCCGCCTCTACGGCCTGCACGGCGCCGAGAGCGCGCCCGTCGCCGCCGAGGCGGTCGTGGTGATCGACTCGGGGCAGTCCCGCCTGCGCTGGCACGGGCGGATCCCCTGGGCCCCCCGTCCGGTGCGCCGCGCCGTGGTGTTCGCCACCCACCTGAGCCGCATCAGCCGGGCGCTGGCCGGCGGGCGGGCGGTCCTCGCGCACAACCGGGGCTGCGCCACGTACGTGCTGAAGGGGTTCGCCTGGCTGGCCCGCAGGCAGCGGGCGAGCTTCCACCTGCTGCTGCTCGACGCGCCGCCGGAGGTGGCGGTCGCCGGGCAGCACGCCAGGGGCCGGGTGGTCGCGCCCCGCACGTTCGCCCGCCACCGCCGCCGCTGGGAGAGCCTGCTGGCGCGGGTGGCCGGCGGCGACCCGGCCCCGGCCGTCAGCGCGCACGTGCTCACCCGGGCCGAGGCCGACCTGCTGGAGCACATCGTCTTCGACAGCGCCGACCGCGCCCCCGCCGACTGACGGCGTCCGGGGGACGCGGACGGCGGACGCACGAGGGAGGACCCATGAAGCAGTACCTGCTCACCCTGTTCGAGCCCGACGGCCCGCCGCCCGAGCCCGCCGTCCTGGAGCCGATCATGCGCGACATCGGCGCGGTCGAGGCGGAGATGCGCGCGGCCGGCGTGTGGGTCTTCTCCGGGGGCCTGGCCCCGGCCGAGCAGGCGTCGGTGATCCGGATGCGCGCGGACGAGACGTTCACCACCGACGGCCCTTACACCGAGGGCAAGGAGCACGTCGGCGGGTTCACCGTCATCCGGGCCCCCGACCGGGATGCCGCGCTGGAGTGGGGGCGCCGGCTGGCCCGCGCCGTGGGCGTGCTGCCGGTCGAGGTGCGCGAGTTCAAGGGCTGAACCGGGCGGGTGCGTCCCGCCCGGCCTCACAACACCGGCAGGTAGCGGCCCAGCTCGAACTCGGTGACCGTACGGCGGTACTCGCGCCACTCGGCCCGCTTGTTGCGCAGGAAGAAGTCGAAGACGTGCTCGCCCAGCGTCTCGGCCACCAGCTCGCTGCGCTCCATGACGGCGATGGCCTCGTCGAGCGAGCCGGGCAGCGGCTGGATGCCCAGGGCCCGGCGCTCGGCGCTGGTCAGGGTCCAGACGTTGTCCTCGGCGGCCGGCGGCAGCTCGTAGCCCTCCTCGATGCCCTTGAGCCCGGCGGCCAGCACCAACGCGAAGGCCAGGTACGGGTTGCACGCCGAGTCGAGGGAGCGGAACTCGACGCGGGTCGAGCCGCCTTTGTGCGGCTTGTACATGGGCACCCGGACCAGCGCCGAGCGGTTGTTGTGCCCCCAGCACACGTAGGAGGGCGCCTCGCCGCCCTGCCCCGCGATGGCCTCGGCGCCGCCCCACAGCCGCTTGTAGGAGTTGACCCACTGGTTGGTGATGGCGGTGATCTCGGCGGCGTGCCGCAGCAGGCCCGCGATGAACGAGCGGCCGATCTTCGACAGCCGGTAGTCGGTGCCCGCCTCGTGGAAGGCGTTGCGGTCGCCCTCGAACAGCGACATGTGCGTGTGCATGCCCGAGCCGGGGTGCTCGGTGAACGGCTTGGGCATGAACGAGGCCCAGATGCCCTGCTCCAGGGCGACCTCCTTCATGATCAGCCGGAACGTCATGATGTTGTCGGCCGTGGTGAGCGCGTCGGCGTAGCGCAGGTCGATCTCCTGCTGGCCGGGGGCGCCCTCGTGGTGGCTGAACTCGACGGAGATGCCCATCGACTCCAGCATCATGATCGCCTGGCGCCGGAAGTCGTGGCCGGAGCTGTGGGGCGTGTGGTCGAAGTAGCCGCCGGAGTCGATCGGCTCGGGCCGCTGGCCCGCCTCGGGACGGTTCTTCAGCAGGAAGAACTCGATCTCGGGGTGGGTGTAGAAGGTGAAGCCCATGTCGGCGCACTTGGCGAGCGTGCGCTTGAGCACCCAGCGCGGGTCGGCGTGCGACGGGGTGCCGTCAGGCATCAGGATGTCGCAGAAGATGCGCGCCGCGCCCGGCGTCTCGCTGCGCCAGGGCAGGATCTGGAACGTCGAGGGGTCGGGCTTGGCCAGCATGTCGGACTCGTAGACCCGGGCGAAGCCCTCGATCGCCGAGCCGTCGAAGCCGATGCCCTCGGCGAAGGCGCCTTCCAGCTCGGCGGGCGCGATCGCGACGGACTTGAGGAAGCCGAGGACGTCGGTGAACCAGAGCCGGATGAACCGGATGTCGCGTTCCTCTAGCGTGCGGAGCACGAACTCCTGCTGGCGGTCCAAGGCATCCCCTCGTCGAAGCTGGTGCGGGTCTTGACATCAGCATGCCGTGCCCGTGTTTCGCACACGTTACGGGGGGTGCCGGTGCGAGCCTCACTGACAAAGGGGCCGCCCAGATCTACTGTGATCACGCAGTTAGTCTCGGGGGAGGCATTGGTGGCTATCGACCTGCTCAATCACAAGCTCGATCGGGCGTTCGACCACATCGACGCGAATGGCAACGGCGTCGTCGAGCGGGAGGACCTGCTGGGGCTGGGCGCACGCCTGCTGGTGGGTTTCGGGGAGTCCCCCACCTCGGTCACCGGCAACCGGCTCGTCGGCAGCTTCGACGGCATCTGGTCGACGTTGTCGCAGGCGCTCGACCGCGACGGCGACTCCGGCATCGCGCGTACGGACTTCCGCGGCGGGATGACGGCGGCGTTCGTCACCGGCGACCGGTACGAGCCGGTGTTCCGGCCGGCGACGGTGGCGGTGGCCCAGCTCTGCGACGGCGACGGCGACGGCCTGATCCGGCCGGGCGAGTTCCGCACGATGCTCAGCGCGTTCGGCACCGCCTACGACGACGTGGACGAGGCCTTCGACCGGCTCGACCGGGAGGGCAGAGGCGCGCTCACCGTCGAGGAGCTGATCCACGCGGCCGAGGACTACTACCGCAGCTCAGACCCGAACGCCGCGGGCAACTGGCTTTACGGTCCGCTGTGAACACGGCCGTGAGCAGCACCGTGTTCGCCACGGTGCGCACCGCGCTCCGCTCGGTCCTGCACTGGAAGCCGATGTTGCCGCTGCCGCGCAAGGGCGGCTCGCCCGCGCTGGCGCTGCTGCCGCTCGTCGAGCGGGTGCCGGCGATGGCGGCGCCCTGCCGGATGCACCCGGCCGTGTACGCCATCGAGGCCGCGGTCATCGACTGGGCCAGGCGGACGGGCCTGCGCGCCGACGCCGGGGTGGGCTTCCACCGGATGGCCGGGCGCGCGTTCGCCGAGTTCGACGCGGCCGCGGCGGCGCTGTTCGCCCAGTGGCTGACCTGGCTGTTCCACCTCGACGACGAGCTGGACGAGGGGTCGTGCCCGCTGGACATCTTCGGCGGCATGCTCAAGGGCGCGGCCCGGCACCCGCTGGAGGCGGCCTTCGCCGACCTGTGGCGGGTGACCAGCGCGCGCATGAGCGACCAGTGGCGGGCCCGCTTCGCGGTCAACCTGCGCCGCCAGGCCGACGCGTGCCGCACCGAGGCCGACAACCGGGCCGCCGGGCGCATGCCGACGCTGGAGGAGTACCCGGCCCTGCGCAGGGGCACCGTGGGCCCCTACCTGTACGACCTGGTGGAGCCGTGCCTGCGGGTCGAGGTGCCGGCCTGGGTGGTCCAGTGCGACCCGTGGCGGGAGCTGGTGGACGCCTGCAGCGACGTCACGGCCTGGTGCAACGACGTCGCCTCGCGGCCCAAGGAGCGCGGCGACGTGCACAACCTGGTCGAGCTGGCGGTCCGGCAGCTCGGGCTGGGCGAGCGCGAGGCCGTGGCGTGGGTGCTCGACCGGATCGCCGGGCGCTGTCAGGACATGAACCGGGCGGCCAGGCGGCTGCCGCTCGACGACCTCCCGCCCAAGGCGGCCAGGGACGTCAGCAAGGTCGCCTGCGCCTACCTGGCCGCGCCGCGCGCCCACCTGGACTGGCTGCTGGAGTCGTCCCGGTACGCCTGAACCCCGGAGGGGAGCCGGTCAGGGGGCGGCGCCGGCGAGCATGTCGCCGGCCGCCGTCCGGCGGTAGACGACCTGCTTGCCGAGGCGCAGGCCCACCGCCAGCCCGCCGTCGCTGAGCACCCCCAAGTGCTGGCTGACCGCGCCCGGGGTGAGCGACATCCGGGCGGCCAGTGCCGAGGTGGTGCTCGGCTCGGCCAGCGCGAGCAGGATCTGCGCCCGGCTGCGGCCGATGAGCGCGGCCAGCGCGCCGGGGGCGGGCGGCGGGCCCTGCTCCCACAGCGTGCCGACGCCGAGCACCGGATACACGAGCATCGACTGGTACGGCGCCGACATCACGGCCACCGACGGCCAGTAGAACGCGCTCGGCACCAGCAGCAGCCCGTCGCCGTGCAGGCCGCCCGCGTGGCACCAGGGCCGGTCGATGAGCAGCTGCTCCCCCGTCCACTCCACGGCGGGGCCGAGCCCGGCGAACAGCTCCCTGGCCCCGCCTTGGGCGAGCTGGCGGGAGCGGCGCAGCACGTCGCGTTCGAGCAGCCCGTAGACGCGCGGCCAGAACTCCTCGAAGCAGGCCCGCCAGTACGTCTCCAGCGCCGCCGCCACCCGCGCCACGCCGGCCGCGGGGTCGGCCATGAACCGGTCGAGCAGCGCCCGGTCGGTGCCCGCGATGGTGCCCGCGATGGTGGCGGCCTCGGTGCGGGCGCGTTCCGGCGGGGTGTTGCGGACCTGCTCCAGCTCGGCGGCGAAGTCGGGCAGCGGCGTGCGCGGGGGCGGGGTGATGAAGTCGGCCAGGTAGCCGCTCGGCGGCACCAGCGCGAACAGCTCGTCGAGGTCGAGCCCGGCCAGCCGGGGGCGCACGGCCTTGATCCAGGGCAGGTGGATCGACTGCCTGGAGGGGTCCTGGAGGGTGCGCAGGCTCGCGACCAGCTCCCACATGGGCGAGAACGCGAACCGGATGCGCGCGACGTCCTCCGGCTTGAGGTCCCAGGTGACGGCCATGGTTTTAGTGTGCACTAAATCGATGGCGCCTCGGCGTCCCAGACCTGACCCTTGGTCCGTGTCTAGCACCGCTGTTGAGAAGCCTTCCTTCCTCCGCTCCCAGATCGGCGGGCTGCCGCGGCCCTTCTGGGCTCTGTGGAGCGGCACCCTCGTCAACCGCCTGGGCACCCTGGTCATGCCGTTCACCGGCGTGTACCTGACCCACTCCCGCGGCATGTCGGTGACCGCCGTGGGCCTGGTCATGGGCGTCTACGGCGCGGGCTCGCTGCTGTCGCAGATCCTCGCCGGCGTGCTCACCGACCGGATCGGGCGCCGGGTCACGCTGGCGGGCGGCATGCTGGCCACCGCCGCCACCATGCTGGCGCTCGGTTACAGCACCTCGCTGCCGGCGATCGTCGCCTCCATGTTCGTGCTCGGGCTGGTGATCGACATCTACCGGCCGGCGTCCAGCGCCCTCGTGGCCGACCTGGTGTCGCCGTCGGAGCGGGCCCGCGCGTACGGGCTGCTGTTCTGGGCGATCAACCTGGGTTACGCGGTCGGCATGACGGCCGGCGGGTGGCTGGCGAGCGTCGGGTTCGCCTGGTTGTTCTGGATCGACGCGGCCTCGTGCCTGGTCTTCGCCGCGCTGGTGTGGCGGGCGGTGCCCGAGACCCGGCCGCCGGCGCGCGAGTCGTCCGGGGGGTTCGGCGTCGTGCTGCGCGACCGGCTGATGGTGGCCTTCACGCTGGTCGTGCTCGGCAACGCGCTGGTCTACCTGCAGACCGTGACCATGCTGCCGGTCGCGATGACGTCGGTGGTGAAGCTGACGCCGGGGCAGTTCGGCCTGGCCATGGCGCTGAACGGGGTGCTGATCGTCGTCGTGCAGCCGCTGGTGTCCGGCTGGCTCGGGCGCAGGGACCCCTCCCGCACGTTCGCGCTCGGGCTGGCGGTCATGGGGGCCGGGTTCGCGCTGACGGCCTTCGTCACCACGACGTTCTGGCTGGCCGTCACGATCGGGGTGTGGACCGTCGGCGAGATCATCACCGCGGGCATCGCCGGGACGATCGTGGCCGCGCTGGCCCCCGAGCACCTGCGGGGGCGGTACTCGGGGCTGTTCGGCTTCGCCTGGTCGCTGGCCTCGGTGCTGGCGCCGCTGATGGGCGGCCCGCTGCTCGCGGCCGGGCCGAAGACGTTGTGGTTCGCCGTGGGCGGCGTCGCGCTGGTCTCGGCGGCCGGCATGCTGGCCCTCGGCCCGGCGATCCGCCGGCGCTGACGCCGGCCTGAGGTTCTGGGCGGCGTTTCAACGGAATCCGCTGCCGTTGAGAGAATTTTGATCGGATGTTGGCTTCGTCCCGATAATTTCCTGCCGATCACGGAAGGAAATGGTGGGATGCGCCACGCAGTCTGGGCGCGCCGGGTGGTGACGAGGCTGGCCACGCCCCGCGTCGCGATCGGGATCGCCACGTTCGCCGTCGTGCTGGAGCTGGCCGACATCTGGGTGACCGCCCAGTTGCCGCCGTCGCCGTCCACGCCGCTGCCGTTCGCGCCGGAGGACATGGCGGGCACGGCCTTCCCGGTCTTCGGCGCGATCCTCGTGCACAGCAGGCCGCGGCTGGTCATCGGCTGGCTGCTGTGCCTGGGCGGGGCGAGCGCGGCGGCCAACATCCTGTCGGCCAACCTCTACCAGCTGCTCGACGGACGGCCGGGGCCGCGCTGGCCGGTCGTCAACCTGACCTGGAACGTCTGCGAGCTGACCCTCGGCGTCCTGCTGCCCCTGCTGTACCCGGTGGGCAGGCTGCTGTCGCGGCGCTGGCGGGCGGTGATCGCGCTGGCCGTGGCCGGGCAGGCGCTGGACTGGGCCGGGCTGCTGACCGGCCGGCCGGAGCTGCGCGAGGCCGGGCACGGCGCGCTCTCGGCGAGCATGGTGCTGGCCTTCGCCTCGCTGGTCGTGCGCTTCCGGCGCGGCGACGCGGTCGAGCGGCGGCAGCTCCTGTGGCTGCTGGTGGCCCTGCCGGGCCTGCTGGTGCCCTGGATGCTCGGCGAGGACGTCTGGTGGGTGGCCTCGCTGGCCATCCCGTTGATCCCGGCGGCCATCGCCGTGGCGGTGCTGCGCTACCGGCTGTTCGGCATCGACACGCTGATCAGCAGGGCGCTGGTGGGCACCGGCCTGGCCATCGTGATCACCCTCGTGTACGTGGCGGTCAGCGCGGCGCTCAGCCTGTTCCTGTCGGAGGTGGACCGGATCGCCGGGATCCCGGCGGCCCTGTTCGCCGGGGCGTTCTTCCAGCCGATGCGCCGCGGCCTGCAACGCGGCGTGGACCGCCTGCTGTACGGCAGCACCGGCGTCCCCGGCACGCTGGCCCGGCGGCTGCGGCACCGGCTGCAGCACACCGACCCGGTGCACGGCCTGCTGGCCACGCTCGACGTGCTGCGCGATGGCCTGTCGGTGACCGGCGTGGCGGTCGAGGCCGACGGCGCGGTCACCACGTCCGGCGTGGTGGGCGCGGCGGCCAGGACGGTGCCGCTGGTGTGGCACGGCGAGCCGGTCGGGCTGCTGCTGATCGGGCCGACGGACCGGCGCAGGTTCCCCGCGGCCCACGACGAGCGGGTGATCGCCACGATCACGCCGTACATCGCCGACGCCGCGCACGCCGTACGGCTGACGGCGGCGTTGCAGCGCTCGCGCGAGCGCATCCTGACCGCGCGGGAGGAGGAACGGCGGCGGCTGCGCCGCGACCTGCACGACGGGCTCGGCCAGTCGCTCACCGGCATGGCCATGTCGATCAACGCCGCCCGGCTGACCATGCACAGCGCCCCCGAGCAGGCCGACCGGCTGCTGGCCGGGCTGCGCGCCGGCATGGACGCCGTGACCGGCGACATCCGCCAGCTCGTCTACGGCCTGCGCCCGCCCGCCCTGGACGAGCTGGGCCTGGCCGGCGCGATCGAGGAGCTGGCCGGGACGCCGATCGAGACGTCGGGCGAGCTGACCGGCCTGCCCGCCGCGGTCGAGGTCGCGGCCTACCGCATCGTGCAGGAGGCGCTCACCAACGCCCGCAAGCACGCCAGTGCCTCGCGGATCACGGTGGCGCTGCGCCGCGACGACCGGCTGCGCGTCACGGTCCGCGACGACGGGATCGGCCTGCCGCCGGACGCGCGGCCCGGCGTCGGGCTGGGCTCGATGCGCGAACGGGCCGCCGAGCTCGGCGGCACCTGCGCCGTACGAACGGGACCAGGAGGTGGCACGGTTGTCCACGCCGAACTTCCCCTGTGACAATTCGCCATATCCCCGGACGTGTTCTCCCTCTACGCTTACCCCTGACATGCTGACATTCACCGCACTGGGACCGTTCCACGCCTGGAGCGACGGCGTCCCCCTCGACCTCGGCGGCCAGCGGCAGCGGGCGGTGCTCGCCCGTCTGCTCGTGGCGGGCGGCCGGGCCGTGCCCGTGCACACCCTCATCGACGAGCTGTGGCCGGGCGATCCGCCCGCGCAGGCCCTGTCCACCATCCAGGGCTACGTCTCCCGGTTGCGGCGCGCGCTGGAGCCCGGCCGCGCGCCGCGCGAGGAGGCCGAGGTGCTGGTCTCGGCCGCGCCCGGCTACGCGCTGCGGGCCACGCCCGAGCAGGTGGACTCGTGGCGGTTCGAGGGCCTGGTGAAGACCGAGGGGCCGCCGCCGCAGGTGTGGGCGGCCATGGAGAGCGCGCTCGGGTTGTGGCGCGGGCCGGCGCTGGCCGAGTTCGCCGAGCTGACCTGGGCGGCGACCGAGGCGGGCCGGCTGGAGGAGCTGCGGCTGATCGCGGTCGAGCGGCGCGCCGACGCCGGTCTCGCGCTCGGCCGGGCCACCTCCCTGGTGGCCGACCTGGAGGCGCACGCCTCGGCCCATCCGCTGCGCGAGGAGGCGTGGCGGCTGCTGGCCCTCGCGCTGTACCGGATGGGCCGCCAGGGCGACGCGCTGGCCGCGCTGCGCCGGGCCCGCGCGGTGTGGCGGGACGAGCTGGGGCTCGACCTGTCGGCCGGGCTGCGCCGGCTGGAGGCCGACATGCTGGCCCAGCGGCTGGAGGAGCCGCCGCCCGTGCCGTCCGCCCCGTCTCCCGCGCCGTCTCCTGCGCCGTCTCCCGTGCCGGCCGCCGACGAGCGGGTGCTGCGCGTGCTGGTGGCCGACGACCAGGCGCTCGTACGGGCGGGGCTGCGCGCCATGCTCGACAGCGAGGACGGCGTCGTGCTGGCCGGCGAGGCCGCCAACGGCGAGGAGGCCATCGCGGGGGTGCGCGCGCACCGGCCGGACGTCGTGCTGCTGGACATCCAGATGCCGCACCTGGACGGCCTGGCCGCCGCCCGCCGGATCCTGGCCGGGGAACGCCCGCCCAAGGTCGTCATGATGACGACATTCGGCAGCGACGAGAACCTGTACGCGGCGCTGCGCGCGGGCGTGAGCGGCTTCGTGCTGAAGACCTCGGCCCCCGAGCAGTTCCTGGCCGCCATCAGGGCGGCCGCCGTCGGGGACGCGCTCATCGACCCGGCGGTCACCACCCGGCTGATCTCGGCGTTCGCCGGCCGCACCGACCCGGCCTCGCCGCCGGCGCTGGCCGGGCTCTCCGACGCCCGGCTCGACGTGCTCAAACTCGTCGCGCGCGGGCTGACGAACCGGCAGATCGGCCAGACGCTCGCGCTGCCCGAGGAGGAGGTGGCGGCGCTGGTGAAGTCGCTGCTGGACCACCTGGGGCTGTTCGACCGGGCGCAGCTGGTGATGGCGGCTTACGAGTCCGGATTGGTCACTCCTGGCGACATGGGACACTTTTCGTCGCTTTGACGATAAAAATCGGGTCGTACTAGGCTAATGACGTGGCACAACTGCGCATAGCCCTGGCACAGACGAATCCGACCGTCGGCGACCTGGCCGCCAACGCCGAGCGGCTGGTCGCGTGGACCCGTGACGCCGCCGAGCGGGGCGCTCACCTCGTCGTCTTCACCGAGATGTTCCTCACCGGCTATCCCGTCGAGGACCTGGTGCTGCGCACGTCCTTCGTGGACGCCAGCGTCAGGACCCTGGAGGAGGTGGCGCGCAGGCTCGACCGCGAGGGACTGGGCGACCTCCCCGTGGTCGTCGGCTACGTCGACCGCGCCGGCCTGGCCCCCCGCGTGGGGCAGCCCAAGGGCGCGCCGCTGGACGCGGCCGCGCTGCTGCACAAGGGCGAGGTCGTCACCCGCACGGCCAAGCACCACCTGCCCAACTACGGCGTGTTCGACGAGTACCGCTACTTCGTGCGCGGCGACCGGTTGCCGATCTTCCGGTTGCACGGCGTGGACGTGGCGATCGCGGTCTGCGAGGACCTCTGGCAGGAGGGCGGGCCGGTGTCCGTCGTCGGCCAGGCGGGCGCCGGGCTGCTGGTGGTGCCGAACGCCTCGCCGTACGAGAAGGAGAAGGACGACGTACGGCTGGAGCTGTGCGCCCGCAGGGCGCGCGAGGCCGGCTGCGCGCTCGCCTACGTCAACCAGGTCGGCGGCCAGGACGAGCTGGTCTTCGACGGCGACTCGATCGTCGTGGACGGCTCGGGCGAGCTGGTCGCGCGGGCCGGCCAGTTCCGCGAGGAGCTGCTGGTCGTGGACCTCGACCTGCCGGTCTCCGACGCCGAGCCCGGGACGTTCCCCTACGACGCCCTCGACGGCACCACGATCACCGTGGAGCGCCGGGTGCTCTCCCAGGAGCCCGTGGCGCCCTACCCGGCGGCGCCCGCCCCCGTCGCCGAACGGCTCGACCTGCACGCCGAGGTGTACTCGGCCCTGGTGCTCGCGGTACGCGACTACGTGGCCAAGAACGGCTTCCAGTCGGTCATCCTGGGCCTGTCGGGCGGCATCGACTCGGCCCTGACGGCGGCCATCGCCTCCGACGCGATCGGCCCGTCGCGGGTGCACGTCGTGCTCATGCCCTCGCGCTACTCCTCCGACCACTCCCTGGCCGACGCCGAGGACCTGGTGGCCAGGCAGGGCATCAACTCCAGGATCGCGCCGATCGCCGAGATCGTCACGGCCTTCGAGAAGGAGATCGAGCTGTCCGGCCTGGCCGCGGAGAACCTCCAGGCCAGGGTGCGCGGCATGATCCTCATGGGCCTGTCGAACGAGCACGGCCACCTGGTGCTGACCACCGGGAACAAGAGCGAGCTGGCGACCGGCTACTCCACCCTCTACGGCGACTCGGCCGGCGGCTTCGCCCCGATCAAGGACGTGCCGAAGACGATGGTGTGGGAGCTGTCCAAGTGGCGCAACGCGCACACCTGCGAGGGCTTCCTGATGGACGTCGAGCAGCCGATCCCGGAGAACTCGATCACCAAGGAGCCCAGCGCCGAGCTCCGTCCCGACCAGCGCGACACCGACTCGCTGCCGCCGTACGAGGTGCTGGACCGGCTGCTGGACGACTACGTGGAGAAGGACATGGGCTCGCAGGAGCTCATCGCGGCCGGGCACGACCCGGCGCTGGTCACGCGGGTGATCAGGCTGGTGGACCTGGCGGAGTACAAGCGCCGCCAGTACCCGCCGGGTCCCAAGATCACGCCGAAGAACTTCGGGCGCGACCGCCGTCTGCCCATCACCAACCGGTGGCGCGAGACGACGACCTGACCCCATCGCCCTCGTCCACCCACAAGAAGAGCGGCAGGTCCGCCCGCCCCTCCGCTCCGGAGGGGCGGAGGGGCGGGCGGATTGTCGGTCGTGGATGGCAGGGTGGGGCCGTGGCACAACCGCTCAAAGACCTGATCAACGCCCGGTCCGTCTCGGTGCTGGCCGACGGCATGGCCGCCGTGTGGCCGTCGTTCCCGCGCGCCCGGTTCACCGAACGCGCCCTGGCCGGGCTCGGCCCGCTGGAGCTGAAGGGCCGCGTCAGGCACGTCTCCACGGCCCTCCACGACGCCCTGCCGCTGCCCTATCCGTGGGCCGCCGAGCTGGTGCGGGCCTGCGCCGCGCGCGGGGAGCTCGACCTGTGGAGCGGCTGGCCGCTCACCGACCACACCGCCGTCCACGGGCTCGGCCACCTGGAGGCGGCGATGGCCACGCTGGCGGCGCTCACGCCGTACTCGACGGGCGAGTTCGCCGTGCGCCCCTACCTCCACCACCACCGCGACGACGCCCTCAAGATCATGTACTGCTGGGCCGAGTCCCCCGACGAGCACCTGCGCCGCCTGGCCTCCGAAGGCTCCCGGCCGCGCCTGCCGTGGGCTCCGCGGGTCGGCTGGCTGATGGCGCCCGGCCCCACCCTGCCCCTGCTCGACCTGCTGCGCGACGACCCGAGCGAATACGTCCGCCGCTCGGTCGCCAACCACGTCAACGACCTGGCCAAGGACCACCCCGACGCGGCGCTCGCCTTGCTGGCCCGCTGGCGGGCGGGCGGCGGCTCGCACGTCGAGCGGGTCGTCCGCCACGCGGTGCGCGGGCTGCTGCGCTCGGGGCATCCCGAGGCGCTCGCGCTGCTGGGCGCCACGCCGGGCAGCGGCTCGGCGTGGGCGCTCACCCTGGAGTCCGACACGGTCGCCGTCGGCGGCAGCCTGACCTTCACCGTCACGGTCACGGCGGGCGCGCCAGGCCCGCTGGTGGTCAAGTACGCCGTCCGCCGGGCGGGCTCGCGCCGCGTCTTCCACCTGGGCGAACGGTCGGCCACCGCCGAGGGGGCGGAGTTCACGCTGCGCAAGAGCCATTCCTTCCGCCCGGTCACCACCCGCAACGAGCCGCCCGGCCCGCGCGAGCTCGACGTCATCGTCAACGGCCGCGTGGCGGCCACCGCGCCCTTCACCCTGACCGGCGCCCCCGGCCCGGCGGCTCAGGCGGCTCAGGGCACGGCGCGACAGTAGGGCACAGGCCACCCCGGAACGACGAACGGAGGCCGTCCCGAGGGACGCGCCTCCGTGCGGGTGAGGGAGATTCAGGGCTCGGCGCGGTCTCCGGCCAGCCCGAGCAGGACCATGTCGACCACCCGTTCGGCCAGGTCGGCCGGGAGGTCGCCGGCCGGTCCCCACTTCGACTGCCACATCATCGTGCCGGAGAACAGGGACATCACCAGGTCGACGTCGAGACCGGGCCGGAGCTCGCCGGTGGCGACGCCGCGCTCGACCACCGAGCGCAGCGCCTCCCTGCGCGGCTCGACGGCCCGCTTCACGAAGCGCTCCATCAGCCGGGGATAACGATCGGCCTCGCTCATCGCGATGTTCATCACGCACCGGGTGCGGGCCTGGCCCGCCTCCCTGCGCATCGCGTCCAGCAGGACGATCAGGTCGTCGCGCACGGAGAGGCCGGACAGCGGCGGGAGCGGCGCCTTCAGCGTGGAGAGGGCGTCGACGACCAGGTCCTCCTTGTTGGACCAGCGCCGGTAGATCGTGGTCTTGCCGACGCCCGCCCGCGACGCGATGGCCTCGATCGACAGCTCCGACACCCCCATGCCCTCACCGATCAGGTCGAGGGTCGCGTCGATGATCGCCTTCTCGGCCTTCTCGCTGCGCGGACGGCCCGCCGGGCGGGCAGTCCCTGAATCCTGGATCGTCATCGCGGCCTCACACTACCGCTGGTTCCTTCTGTTCCGCCTGCTGGACCGGGCGCGCCTTGCCCGGCATCCACTTGGCCACCACCGCGACGCCCACCAGGCCGATCACGGCCGACACCATCGCCGTGACGTGCATGCCGTCGACGAAGGCGGTGAAGGCGGGCTTGATCAGCGCATGGCCGCGCTCGCCGAGCGTTCCGGCGAACTGCAGCGTCTGCATGATCGACTCACCGGCGGTGTGCGGGGCGCCGGCGGGGAGCGCCGAGGCGATCTCGCCGCGGTAGCTGCTGGACAGGACGGAGCCGAGCACGGCCACGCCGAGCGCGCCGGCGACCTGGCGGACGGTGTTGCTCATGGCCGAGCCCACACCGGCCTTCTCCCTGGGCAGCGCCTCCATGATGGCGGTGGTCGCGGGCGGCATGATGTTCGCCATCGCCGCGCCCTGGACGAAGAAGATGATCTCGATCAGCACCACGGGCGTGTCGACGTCCATCAGCGCGTAGCTGCCCAGCGCCGCGGTCACCACGAGCATGCTGACCGTGGCCGACAGCTTGGCGCCGAAGAGCTGGTTCACCCGCTGGCTGAGCGGCGCGAAGATGAGCTGCGCGGCGGCGAACGGGATCATCAGGGCCCCCGCCTGGATCGGGCTGAAGCCCAGCACGATCTGCAGGTAGAAGGTCAGGAAGAACATCCCGCCCATCATCGCGAAGAAGACCAGGCCCATCATGCCGATGGCCGAGCTGAACCGTACGTTGCTGAAGTTGCGCACGTCGAACACCGGGTTGTCGATGCGCCGCTCCCACCACACGAACACGCCCAGCACGAGCAGGCCGGCCACCGTCGGGACGATCACCTCGGCGTTCGCCAGGGTGCCCAGGTCGCCGCCGCGGATGATGCCGTAGACCAGCGCGACCAGACCGATGATCGACAGCAGCACGCCCACCGGGTCGAGCTTGGACGGCTTCGGGTCACGCGACTCGGGCACGAAGGCGGCGATGAGGACCATGCTGATCACCACGATCGGCACGTTGATCAGGAAGACCGAGCCCCACCAGAAGTGCTCGATGAGCAGGCCGCCGGTGATCGGGCCGATCGCCACCGCGAGCCCCACGCCGCCGGCCCAGACGCCGATCGCCTTGCCACGCTCGCCGGGCGGGAACACGTTGGAGATGATCGCCAGCGTGGCCGGCATGATCGCCGCGCCGCCGATGCCCATCGCCGCCCTGGCGAGGATCAGCTGCATCGGGTCCTGGGAGTAGGCGCTGGCCAGCGAGGCCAGGCCGAACAGCGCCATGCCGATGAACAACATGCGCTTGCGGCCCGTGCGGTCGCCGATCACGCCGAAGGTGAACAGCAGCCCGGCGAAGACCAGCGTGTAGGAGTTGATCGCCCACTCCAGCTGGCCCTGCGTCGCACCCAAGCCGGCATGGGGGTCGGCGATGGTCTTCATCGCCACGTTGAGAATCGTGTTGTCCAGCACGACCGCCAGGAGGCTGAACACCAGCACTCCCAGGATGCCCCACCTGCGTGGATGCCCCGCGTTCTGATCCATGAGAACGTCCTTAATTTCGATACGACCAAGTTTCGCAACGACACCGTATCGCAAGGCATTCCGATACGCAACGGTCCCGTTTCGTAACTTTCCTCTGACGGGCGGAGTGCGCACGGGGAAACAACGGGGAAACCCCGTTCACCCCGGCGCAGGGCGTCACAACCACCCCCCGCACAGGCCGTCACGAAGCCTGCGGGCACCGCTGACACACCCGCCGGCCCGACGGCCCGGCAGGCTGGAACCCCCCGGATCAGCTCTTGGCCGCCGCCGGAGGCTGGACGTGCTCCTCGGCCTCGACCGGTGTGCCCGCGACCGGCGGACGCCGCCGCCACAGCGGCAGCGCGACCGCCACCATGACCACCCCGACCAGCCCCGCCACCACGAACGCCCACGTCGGCCCGCTGCCGTCGATGATCGCCCCGGCGATGGGCGAGGACGCGGCCCCGCCGATGAGCAGGGCCGTGCCGTGCAGGCCCATCGCCTCGCCCCTCGCCGCGGCGGGCACCCAGCGGCTGAGCACGTCGACGGTGGAGGACAGCGCCGGGGCGCACAGCAGACCGGCGGGCAGCATCGCCAGGATCAGCCACCGCCAGTCGGCGCCGGCCAGGCCCACGGGGATGGTCAGCAGGCCCATGCCCGCGATGAGCACCAGGGGCGAGAACCCGCGCGACAGCCCGCCGTAGACGAAGCCCCCGACCAGCGAGTAGAGGCACCAGATCGCCACGGCGAGGCCGACCCACTGCGTCTCGCCCGCGGTGTTGATGGTGGCCACCAGCCCGAGCTCGGTCGCGGTGAGGATGAACGTGGCCGCCGCCGTGGTGCCGAGCAGCGCGACGAAGCCCGGCGTGAGCCACTGCCGCCGCGGCACCTTCACCACCGGCTCCTCCAGCTCGACGGCCGACCGGGTGGGCGGGTTGAACACGATCAGGCCGAGGCCCGCGGCCGTGATGCCGACGCCGATGAGGACCAGCGTCGTCGTGCTGCCCAGTGTGGTGATGCCGGCCGCGGCGAGCGCGGGACCGGTCATGTACGACAGCTCGACCAGCATCGAGTCGAGCGTGAACCCGGTGCGCCGCTGCTCCGGCGGCACCAGCGCGGCCAGCGACTGCCTGGTCACGCTGAACACCGGCAGGTTGAGCAGGCCCGCCAGGGCCGCCATGACGGCGAGGGCGGGCAGCGGCAGCGCCCACGCGCACGACCAGAACACCGCCTGGGCCAGGGTGGTGACGACGAGCACGGGACGCACCCCGTGGCGGTCGACCATCCGGCCCGACAGCGGCGAGCCGACGGCCATGCCGACCGTGCTGGCCATCGTCACCACGCCGGCCTCGACGTAGCCCAGGCGCAGCCCGAAGACCACGTGGAGGGTGAGCGCCATTCCCATGGCGGTGGCCGGGACGCGCGCGAGCATCCCCACCAGGAGCAGAGTGCGGACGCCGGGCAGCCGGAAGAGCCTGCGGTATTGGTCGAGAGCCATGGTGTGTCGTTTACCTCCGCGTCGATTGTGTCAAGAGGCACCGACAGTTTCGCCACTGGATTTCCCGCATGACATCATCGAAGGAGTCCGGGGACGTCACTGGGACGCCTCGAGACGTTTCTGGAGGGAGTTCCATGTCTTCCACCACGTCTTCCACCACGCTGTACGGCGGCGCGTCAGGGCGCCGGATCACCGTCCGCGACCTCGCGGCGGCCAAGGAGCGCGGAGAGCGGTGGCCCATGGTCACCGCCTACGACGCGATGACGGCCCGGGTGTTCGACCAGGCGGGCGTGCCCGTGCTGCTGGTCGGCGACTCCGCGGCCATGGTCGTCTACGGCTTCGACTCCACCCTCCCGGTCACCCTCGACCACCTCGTCCCGCTCACCGCGGCCGTGGTGCGGGGGTCGTCGCGGGCGCTCGTCGTGGCCGACCTGCCGTTCGGGTCGTACCAGGGGTCGCCGCAGCAGGCGCTGGAGTCGGCGGCCAGGTTCATGAAGGAGGCGGGCGCGCACGCGGTCAAGCTGGAGGGCGGCCGGCGGGTGCTGCCGCAGGTCGAGGCGCTGGTGTCGGCGGGCGTGCCGGTCATGGCCCACCTCGGGCTCACGCCGCAGTCGGTCAACGCGCTCGGCGGCTACCGGGTGCAGGGGCGCGGGCAGTCGGGCGACGAGCTGATGGCCGACGCCAAGGACCTGGAGCGGGCCGGGGCGTTCGCGGTGGTGCTGGAGTGCGTGCCGGCCGACCTGGCGCACCGGGTGACCACGTCGTTGTCGGTCCCGACGGTCGGCATCGGGGCGGGGCCGTCCACGGACGCGCAGGTCCTGGTGTGGCAGGACCTGATGGGGCTGACGCCGCGCCCGGCCAAGTTCGTCAAGCGCTACTTCGACCTGGCCTCGGAGATGGACCGCGCGGTGCGGGCCTTCGCCGACGAGGTGACCTCGGGGGCCTTCCCGGCCCCCGAGCACACCTACAGCTGACCGCGCGCGCCGTCCCGCACCGCGAGGAAGCCCCGGGTGCCCTCCCGCGCCCCGCGCATCCGGGACGCGCTCACCCCGCCGCGCCCTAGAGCGTGGCGGGGTCGGTGTTGGAGCCGCACACCACGACGGCCACCCGCTCCCCCGCCGCGGGCCGGTAGGCCCCCGACAGCAGCGCCGCGTACGCCGCCGCGCCCGCGGGCTCGGCCACCAGCCGGTGCCGCTCCCACAACGTCCGCCGGGCCGCGACGATCGCGTCGTCGTCCACCAGGACGCTGTCCACCCCGGCCCCCGACAACACCTCGAACGCCAGCCCGCCGAGCTGCGTGGCGCCGAGCGCGTCGGCCGCCACGCCGCCCACCGGCACCGGCACCGGACGGCCCGCGCGCAGCGCCTCGTGCAGCGTGGGGATGGCGTACGGCTCCACCGCCACGATCCGCGGCGCGTCACCCCCGGCACGGGCCCCCAGCGTGATCCCGCCGGCCAGCCCGCCGCCGCCCACGGCCACCACCACCGTGTCCACGCCCCCGGTCTGCTCCATGATCTCCAGCCCGGTCGTGCCCTGCCCGGCCAGCACCTCGGCCTGGTCGTAGGCGTGCACGGTCAGCGCGCCCGTCTCGGCGGCGCGTTTGGCGGCGGCCTCCGCGGCCTCGGAGTAGATGGCCCCGATCTGGGTGGTGTGCGCGCCGAGTGCCTTGAGGCCGGCCACCTTCACCGGGCTCGTCACCTCCGGCACGAAGATCTCGGCCCGCACGCCGAGCGCCCTGGCGGCGTGGGCGACGGCCAGCCCGTGGTTGCCGCCGCTGGCCGCGATGACCCCGGAGGCGGGCAGCGGGCCGGCCGACAGGATGCGGTTGAAGGCCCCCCGCACCTTGAAGGAGCCCGAGTGCTGCAGCAACTCCAGCTTCAATGACAGGCCCGGCGAGATCTCCAGGACGGGCGTGCGCAGCACGTGCCCTTCGATCCGGCCGGCCGCGTCGAGGACATCCTGGTATGTGACGGTGGTCACGGCTCTCCTTCGGTCGTGCGCCCGCGATCAGCGGGCATGAGCCGACGCTATCCGAGCGCCTGGGCCACGTCTGCCCACAGGTCCTCGGGATGCTCGATGCCCACGGCCACGCGCACCATGCCCTCGCTCACGCCGTGCCTGGCCAGGTCCTCGGGGCCGAGGAAACGGTGTGAGGTGGTGGCGGGCTGCATGACGCGGGTCTCGACGCCGCCGAGCGAGGGCGCGATGCGCGCCAGCCGTACGGACCGCATGAACGCCTCCCCCGCCGCCCGCCCGCCGGCCAGCTCGAAGGAGAACACGCCGCCGAAGGCGGGCAGCAGCTTGGCGGCCAGCTCGTACGACGGATGCGCGGGCAGCCCCGGCCAGTGGACGGCCGTTACGGCGGGGTGCTCGGCGATCCGGCGGGCCAGGAGGTCGGCGTTGGCGCAGTGGCGTTCCATGCGCAGCGGCAGCGTCTGGATCCCGCGCAGCGTCAGCCAGGCCGTGAAGGGCGCGGCCGCGGCCCCCAGTTCGGTGGCGAAGTGCCAGACCTTTCCGTACAGGTCGGGGTCGGCGAAGACGGCGATGCCGCCGATCACGTCACCGTGCCCGGACAGGTACTTGGTGGCGGAGTGCACGACGACGTCGGCGCCGTGCTCAAGGGGACGGCAGAGCACCGGCGTGGCGAAGGTGTTGTCCACCACCGACAGGACGCCCAGCTCGCGGGCCGTGGCGCACATCGCGGGCAGGTCGGCGACCAGCCCCATCGGGTTGCTGATGGTCTCCAGGTAGACCAGCCGCGTCTCGGGCCGGACGGCGGCGCGCAGCGCGGCGGGGTCGTTCTCGGGGACGTGGGTGACGGCGATGCCGAACCGGCCGGCCAGGTCGTTGAGCATGGTGGCGGTGCCGCCGTACAGGGACCGCTGGGCGATCAGGTGGTCGCCCGGCTTGAGCAGGGCGAGCAGCACGGTGTTGATCGCGCCCATGCCGGAGGCGGCGGCCAGCGCGGCGGCGCCGCCCTCCAGGCCGGACACCGCCAGCTCCAGGGCGCGCACGGTCGGGTTGGTGTCGCGGCCGTAGACGAAGGCGTCGTCGGGGCGGGTCATCGCCACGCCCATCAGCTCGGGGTCGTCGAAGGCGAACCCGGCGCTCTGGTAGATGGGCATGCCGATCGGCCGGCTGCCCTCGACCGGGGGCTGCGGCAGGTGGACGGCACGCGTCTCAGGGCGAAAATCACTCATGTCATCGAATATCCCCTGGATTGGTGCGCGAGTGCAGAGCCAATACCGGAGAATTGGTCCATGAAGAGGGCCAATCCCGATGACCTCGTCCATCTGCTGGGCCGGTGGGCCTCCGGGCGCGGGCCGCTCTACCTGCTGCTCGCCGCCCGGCTGCGGGCGCTGATCGACGACGGCGTGCTGCCGCCCGGCGAACGGCTGCCGCCCGACCGGGTGCTGGCCGACCGGCTCGCCGTCGGCCGCGGCACGGTGGTCGCCGCCTACGAGCTGCTCCAGCAGGAGGGCCGGGTGACGCGCCGCCAGGGCAGCGGCACCCGCGTCGCGCCGGGCGACCCGCCGGCCACCAGGACCGCCAACGGCGTGGCGGCCAACCCGCTGATGCTGAACCTCCTGCACGACTCCGACGGCGTGCGGCTGCTGACCTGCGCGGCGCCGGACGACCCGCCGCCGGCGCTGTTCGAGGCGTACCAGGAGGCGGGGGCGCGGGTGGCCGGCCGGCGCGACCTGGGCTACCACCCGGCGGGCGACCCCGCGCTCCGGGAGGCGCTGGCGGGCTACTACGCCGCGCGCGGCCTGCCCACCACGGCCGACCAGATCATGGTGACGACGGGCGCGCAGCAGGCGCTCACGCTGCTGGCCGGCCTGCTGGTGGCGCCGGGCGACACCGTGCTGACCGAGGCGCCGACGTACCCGGGGGCGCTGGAGGTGTTCCGGCACGCGGCGGCCGTCGTCAAGCCCGTCGACCTGGGCGACGCGGGCGGCGACCAGACGCTGCGCGCGATGCGCGAGCGGCCGGCGCTGGTCTACAGCGTGCCCACTGCGCGCAACCCCGACGGCGCGGTCATGGACGACCCGGGCCGCAGGCGGCTGGCCGCCCTGGCCGCCGCGCACGACGTGCCGCTGGTCGACGACGAGGTCTGCGCCGAACTGTGCTTCTCGGGCGGGACGCCGGCGCCGGTGGCGGCCTTCGGCGGGGGCGAGCGGATGGTCACCGTCGGCTCGCTGAGCAAGCTGGTGTGGGGCGGGCTGCGGGTGGGCTGGATCCGCGCGGCCGCCCCGCTGGTCTCGCGGCTGGCCAGGCTGCGGGCCGTGCACGATCTCGGCGGCGAGGTCTTCAGCCAGCTCGCCGCCGTCGCGCTGCTGCGCCGCCTGGACGAGGTGCGCGAGTCCCGCGTACGCGCCCTGCGCCGGCGGCACGACCACCTGTGCGCCGAGCTGCGGGCGCGCCTGCCGTCCTGGACGTTCGAGCCGGCCCAGGGCGGCCAGACCGTCTGGGTGCGCCTGCCGCGCGGCGACGCCGGCTCCTTCGCCCAGGTGGCGCTCCGGCACGGCGTCGCGGTGCCGCCGGGCGGCTCCTTCGACCCGCTGGGCGGCCACGCCGGCCACCTGCGCCTGCACTTCCTGTTCCCCGAGGAGGAGCTGTCGCGGGCGGTGTGCGACCTCGCGGCGGCCTGGGCGGCCTACGACGGCGCCGGGAAACCCGTCTCCCGGCACGCCCTCGTCGTCTGACAGGGTGGGGGCCATGGAAACGACCTTCGTGCTGGTGCACAGCCCCTCCGTCGGGCCCTCGACGTGGGCTCCGGTGGCCGAGTCGCTGGCGCGGCGCGGCCGGGCGGCCGTCGTCCCCGACCTCACCGGCGTGTCCGCCGGCGGGGCGCCGTACTGGCCGCGCGTGGTCGCGGCGGTGCGCGCGGCCGTGCACTCCGACGGGCCGCTCGTGCTGGTGGCGCACAGCAACGCCGGGTTCTTCGTGCCGGTGATCAAGGAGGGGCTGGGCGACCGGGTGGTGGCGTGCGTGTTCGCCGACGCGCACGTGCCGCCGTCCCAGGGGCTGGTCAGGACCGCCGAGGAGGGCTTCCTGCCGTTCCTGCGCGGCCTGGCGGGCCCCGACGGCGTGCTGCCGCGCTGGACCGACTGGTGGGACGAGGAGGACATCGTGGCCATGCTCCCCGACCCCGCCCAGCGGCTGCTGGTCACCGGCGAGCAGCCGCGGCTGCCCCTCGACTACTACACGCAGCCCGTCCCGGTGCCGGCGGGCTGGGACGCGGTCAGGTGCTCGTGCCTGTGGTTCGGGCCGCCGTACGAGGAGGTGGCCCGCGACGCGGCCGGGCGCGGCTGGCCGGTGACCCGGCTGCCCGGCCTCCACCTGCACCAGGTGATCGACCCCGAGGGGGTCACGGACGCGCTGCTGAAGCTGTCCAGGAAGTCGTGAATTCTTCACTGTCGGCCCCCTGACCCGTCCGGCCATAGTCGGACACATGATCGAGGTGACCGAGCTCAGGAAGAACCACGGGACATTCGCGGCGGTCAGGGGCGTCTCGTTCCGGGTGGGCGAGGGCGAGATCTTCGCCCTCCTCGGCCGGAACGGCGCCGGCAAGACCACCACGGTCGAGGTGCTGGCCGGCTTCCAGCGCCCGGACGGCGGCGCCGTCCGGGTCGCCGGCCTCGACCCCTGGTCCGACCGCGCGGCCGTACGGCAGCGCGTCGGCATCATGCTCCAGGAGGCCGGCTTCTTCCCCGACCTGACGGTCGCCCAGACGGTCGAGGTCTGGCGCGACTTCACCCCCGCGCCGCGCCCGGCCGGGGAGGCGCTCGACCTGGCCGGCCTGACGGACAGGGCCGGGACCAGGGTGCGCCAGCTCTCCGGCGGCGAGAAGCGCCGGCTCGACCTGGCGCTCGCCCTGCTCGGCCGCCCCGACGTGCTGTTCCTCGACGAGCCCACGACCGGCATGGACCCCGAGGCCCGCGCGAACACGTGGGAGGTCGTCTCCGGCCTGGCCGCGCGCGGCACCACGATCCTGCTCACCACCCACTACCTGGAGGAGGCTCAGCGGCTGGCCTCGTCCATGGCGATCATGGACAGGGGCGAGATCGTCGCGGCCGGCGGGATGGCCGAGACGCTGGCCGCGCGGGGCGGACGGGTGACCTTCCGGCTGCCCGCCGGGGTCGCCGCGGACGACCTCCCGCTGCCGGTCACCGTGGACGGCGGCACCGCCGTGTGCCGGGCCGAGGACCCCGACCTGGCCGCGCAGACGCTGCTGACCTGGGCGGCCGGCCGCGGGCTGCGGCTGACCGGCCTGGAGGTCCGCGCGGCCACCCTCGAAGACCTCTTCCTCGACCTGCCCAGGAGCGCCCGATGAGCCTGACCGCCACCTACCGTCTCGGCACCCGCCTGTTCTGGCGCGACCGGGCCATGCTGGCCGCCTCGGTGATCACCCCGGTCGGGCTGACCGTCGGCATGCCGGCGCTGATGCGGCACGTCACCGGCGGCGGCGTGCCGTTCGCGACGGCGGTGTTCCACAGCTCGCTGGCGATCGTGCTGGCGCTCACCGCGTTCATGAACATCGCGGTCGCGCTGACGAACCGGCGCGACCAGCTCGTGCTCAAGCGGCTGCGGGCCGGGCTGCTGACCGACGCGCAGATCCTGGCCGGCCAGGTCGCCAGCACGGCCACGCAGACCTTCCTGGTGATCGTGTTGTGCGCGGTGGCCGTGCGGTTCGCCGCCGGGGTGCCGCTGCCGGACGACCCGCTGCTGTTCGCCGCCATGACCGCCGCGGGCTCGGCCGTCATGGCGCTGCTGGGGGCGGCCTACACGGCGGCGATCCCGCGGAGCGAGCTGGCCGGGGCGTTCGCCATGCCGGTGTTCCTGGTCGCCGCCGTGTCGGCGGGCGCGATGGGGTCGATCCCGCTGCCCTCGTGGCTGAGCCCCGTGCTGGACCTGCTGCCCACCTCGGCCGTGGTGCACGCGGTGAAGACCGGGGACGCGCTCGTGCCGGCGCTCGTCCTGGCCGGTTGGGCGGTGGTGGGCGGGGTGGCGATCCGGCTGTGGTTCCGCTGGGAACCGCGCCGGTCATGAGTCGGACATAATCGCTGCTGTGGTGGTCTCGTCCTCGGCGCAGAGGCTCGCGCGCGTGCTCATCACCGGCGTCTCGGTCGTCTATTCGCTCATCGGGCTGCTCTACTTCATGGGCGGCCCGGCGATCGGGCTGCTCGCGGCGGCCGTGACGGTCGCCGTCGTCTCCACCCACTACGTCAACATGCGGGCCGCCCTGCGCGGCGGGCGGCCGCCGCTGTTCCCGGCCACGCTGGTGCTCCAGGCCGTCGTCACCTACGCGGGCGACTACCTGCTGCCGAGCGGGTGGTCGTCGATCGCCGCCCCGCTGCTGGCCGGGACCCTGCTCGTGTTCCTGGGGCTGCGCTGGGCCGTGCCGCTGGTCGTCCTCATGATGTCGTACGAGGGCGCCATCATGTGGATCGGCCCCCACTACGCCGTGGTCACCCTGTTCTACGTGATCGCCGTCCCCATCACCGGCTCGATGATCTACGTCCTGGTCCGGCTCGTCCGCGTCGCCGCCGAGCTGGAGGAGGCCAGGGCCGAGCTGGCCGACGCCGCCGTGCTCAAGGAACGCCTGCGCATCTCCCGCGACCTGCACGACGGCCTGGGCCGCAGCCTCACCGCCATCGCGCTCAAGGGCGACCTGGCCGCCCGCCTGATGGACCGCGACCCCGCCTCGGCCCGCGGCGAGGTGGGCGAGCTGGTACGCGTCGCCCGCGAGGCCGCCCAGGACGTCCGGCACGTGGCCCGCGGCTACCGCGCGATGTCGCTGAGCGGCGAGACCGACCGCGCGGCCGCCCTGCTGGAGTCGTCGGGGGTGAGCTGCCAGGCGCACCTGGCCGACGTGGCGCTGCCCCGGCGGGCGGAGGAGGCGCTGGCGTGGGGGGTGCGCGAGGCGGTCACCAACGTCCTGCGCCACAGCAGGGCCACCACCTGCACGATCACCACGTCGCTGCGCGACGGCCGGGTCCGCCTGGAGGTCGCCAACGACGGCGCGGCCGGCACGCCGGCGCGCGAGCCCGGCGGTGGCCTGACCGGGCTCGCCGAACGGGCCTCGCAGGCGGGCGGCACGAGCGCCGCCGCCCCCACGGACGGCGGCGGCTTCCTGCTGACCATGGAGGTTCCGGCGTGATCCGGGTGCTGCTGGCCGAGGACATGCACATGATCCGCGCCGCGCTCACCGCCCTGCTCCGGCTGGAGCCGGACATCGAGGTGGTGGCGGAGGTCGTGCGCGGCGACGAGATCGTGCCGGTGGCCCTCGACGTCCGGCCCGACGTGGCGGTCGTGGACATCGACCTGCCGGTGACCGACGGCATCACCGCCGCCGCCGAGCTGCGCGAACGGCTGCCGTCCTGCCGGATCCTGGTGCTCACGGCCATGGGGCAGCCCGGCCACCTGCGCCGGGCGCTGGCCGCGGGCATCGAGGCGTTCCTGGTCAAAGACGCGCCGGGCGACCGTCTGGCCGAGGCCATCAGGCGCACCGCGGCCGGCCTGCGCGTGCTGGAGAGCGAGCTGGTCTCCTCGGCCATGGAGTACGGCGAGAGCCCGCTCACCCCCCGCGAGACCACCGTGCTCCGGCAGGCCGCCAGGGGCGCGACCGCCGAGGAGATCGCCGCCGGCCTGCACCTGTCGCCGGGCACGGTGCGCAACTACCTCACGGCCGCGATCACCAAGACGGGCGCCCGCAACAAGATCGACGCCGTCCGCGTCGCCGAGGACGCGGGCTGGCTCTAGACGTCGGTGACGCGCAGCCCGGCGTGGGCCTTGTAGCGGCGGTTGATCGAGATGAGGTTGGCGGTCAGCGCCTCGACCTGGTGGGCGTTGCGCAGCCGGCCGCCGTAGACGCCGCGCACCCCCGGGATCAGCTCGGCCAGCGCCTGCACGGTGTCGGTGGCCTCGCGGTCGTCGCCGAGCACCAGCACGTCGAGGTCGACCTTCTCCACGGCCGGGTCCATCAGCAGCACGGCCGACACGTGGTGGAAGGCCGCCACGACCCGGCTGTCGGGAAGCACCGCGGCGGCCTGCTGGGCGGCGCTGCCCTCTTCCACCGGCAGCGCGTAGGCGCCCTGCTTGTCGAAGCCGAGCGGGTTGACGCAGTCGACCACGATCTTCCCGGCCAGCTCGGCGCGCAACGACTCCAGCAGCGCCTTGTGCCCCTCGTACGGCACCGCCACGATCACGACGTCGGCCTCGGCCGCGACGTCGGCGTTGGCCCCGCCCCGCGCGCCGGAGCCGATCGAGGCGGCCGCCTCCTGGGCCCGCTCGGCGCTGCGCGAGCCGATCAGCACCGTGTGCCCGGCCAGCGCGAATCGCCGCGCCAGCCCCTTCCCCTGGTCGCCGGTGCCGCCGAGGATCGCGACGGAGAGCCCGTTCACATCTGTCATGACTCCGATCATGCCAGCCCCGGCCGCGCGGGCCGCAGTCCGGGGGCGGCCACCCGGCCGCGAACGGGCCACCTGCGCCGCGCTCCTCGTGCACCATGGAGGCATGGACTCAGGTTCGGTGGCATTCCTGCGCGAGCTCCTGGCCACGACGGGCTGGCTCGAACGCACCCGCGAGCTGGGCCTGGCCCTGCGGACCACCCGCTCGCCCGGCGGCCTGCTGCTCGTCGGCCCCCCCGACGACGAGCCCTGGCACGTCACGGCCCACCTCAGCGACGAGGCCGAATTCTCCGGCCTGCCGCAGCTCGCCCCCACCCTGATCCGCTGGTCGCCGCCCGCCGACGCCCCCGCCCACCTGCGCGTCGGCCTCGACCGCCTGCGGCAGGCGGGCCGCGGCGAGACCCTGTTCGTGCTGTCGGAGCAGGCCGCGCCCGTCCCGCTGCTGGAACGCGTCGACGACGCCCGCCGTACGGGGGCGACCATCCTGGCGATCGAGGGCGCCGACTCCGAGCTGAGCGGGCTGGCCCACGACGCCATCGCCGTCCCGCCGACCGGGCTGATCACCTTCGACGGCGCCCAGCACCTGGTCAGCGCGGCGGCCGGCGAGGTCGAGCGGCGGGCGGGGCTGCGCGAGCGGCTGGCCCGCCTGCTGGAGAAGGTCAGCGGCCCCCGCCTGTCGGAGTAGGCCGCGGCCGCGGGTCAGGGCTGGGCCGCGCGGCAGGGGCCGAGCGCGGCTCGCAGGTCAGGCTGGGCTGCGCGACGGGGCCCGAGGGCGGCGCGCGGGTCAGGGATGAGCGGCGAGGCGGGGGCCGAGGGCGGTCCGCAGGTTCTCGGTGGCCTCCTCGATGGCGCCGATCACCACCGCCTGCACCGGGTCCGGCTCGCCCGACCGCGTCCTGCTCACCCGGGTGACCGCGTCCAGGCGGCGGGCCCCCACCTCCCGCACCTCGCTCACCCGCACCTCGCCCTCCGGCACGTCGAGCAGGGCGAGGGCGGGCACGATCGCCACCCCGTGCCCGGCGGCCACCAGCGCGAGCACCGGCGAGAAGTCGGTGACGACGTGCGTCCTGCGCGGCTCGACGCCGTGGATCCCGGCGAGCCGGTCGAGCGCCTGCCCGCACGCCTGGTCCGGCTCGGCGGCCACCCAGGGCAGGCGCATCAGGTCGGCCGTCGACTCCGGCTCGGGCCAGTCGGGCGGCAGCACGACCCGGAACTCGTCCACGTGCAGCGGCCGGACGTTCAGCGACGGCTGCGCCGGCACCGGCAGGCTCATGTCCTGCTCGGTGATGAGCAGGTCGACGGCGCCCAGCCGCAGCTCCTGGAGCGCGGGCTGGCCGTAGACCTCGTGGATGACCGGCGTGATGCGGGGGTGGCGCTCGGCCAGGGCGCGCATCGCCGGCACCAGCATGTGCTTGATGGCCGTGGGGAAGGCGGCGATGCGCACCGGCCCGGCCAGGCGCTCGGTGAACCGGGTCAGCTCCTTCCTGGCCTCGCTCAGCTCCTCCTCGACCCGCTCGGCGTACCCGGCGAGCACGCGTCCCGCCGGGGTGAGCGAGACGCGGCGCTGCGAGCGGTCGATGAGCGCCAGCCCGACCTCGCGTTCGAGCTGGGCGAGCTGCTGGGAGACCGCGGAGGGGGTGAGGAACAGCGCCTCGGCCGCGCGCATCACGCCGCCGCGGCGGGCGACCTCGTGCAGGACACGCAGGCGTCGAGGATCAATATCCATGCAGGTCAGCTTACGTCTACCTTTAGCTTTCTTTATTTGTGCTTTAAGGCCAAAAATCCAGAGAATATCGGCCATGGATCTCCTCCTCGACGCCGTCGGCTGGGCCGGAGCCGCCCTGCTGCTGGCCGGGTACGCCCTGGTCTCGTCCGCGCGGCTGTCCGGCGACGGCGCGACGTACCAGGTCGTCAACCTGCTCGGCGCGCTCGGGCTCATGGTCAACAGCGCCTACAACGCCGCCTGGCCCTCGACCGGGCTGAACCTCGTCTGGGCCGCCATCGGCACAGTGGCCCTCGTCAGACTCGTCCGGGTGGGAGCCGCCAGATGATCGTCGAACTCAGCCACCGCATCACCGAGGGCATGACCACCTACCCCGGCGTCCCCGGGCCGACGCTGGGCACCCACCTGAGCAGGGAGGACTCGCGCGAGGTCTACGCCCCGGGCACCGAGTTCGAGATCGGCGTGATCACGCTGGCCGCCAACACCGGCACCTACCTGGACACCCCGCACCACCGTTACGCCGGGGGCCAGGACCTGGCGCAGGTGCCGCTGAGCAGGCTGGCCGACCTGCCCGGCCTGGTCGTACCGGCCTCGGGGGACGGCCGTGAGGTGGTGCTCGACACCGCGCTCGACGTACGCGGCCGGGCCGTGCTGATCCACACCGGCTTCGACCGCCACTTCGGCACCGGCGCCTACTTCCGCGACCACCCGTACCTGGCGCCCGCGTCGGCGGCGTGGCTGGCCGAGCAGGGCGCGGCGCTGGTCGGCATCGACTCGCTCAACATCGACGACACCCCGCCGCACGGCGAACGCCCCGCCCACACGATCCTGCTGAAGGCGGGGATCCCGATCGTCGAGCACCTGACGGGGTTGTCGGCGCTGCCCGCGGAGGGGTTCAGGTTCCATGCCGCGCCCCCGATGATCGCGGGCATGGGCACCTTCCCCGTACGGGCCTACGCCGTGGTGCCGTAGGCGGGGGTCACTCGTCCTCCTGCTCGGCCTCGTCCCACGCCTTGTTGCGGTCGGCGGCGCGCTGCAACGCGCCCGCCGCCTCCTCCTCCGAGGCGTAGGGACCCATCCGGTCCTTGTTGGGGCAGCCCTGGTCGGGCTCGACCCGCATGTGCTTGAGACAGAACCACCACTGGCCTTCGCTCACATGGTCAATTCTGCCCCGTAGACTCGTGTTTCATGACGACACTGCTCCAGCCCGGGCGAGTCTCGCCCGTCCGGAAGGTTCCCGCCCACATCGAGCGGCCGGAGTACGTCGGCAAGAAGCGCCCCACGACCGGCGAGTCCGACGTGAAGACCCCCGAGATCATCGAGCGCATGCGCGTGGCGGGCCGCATCGCCGCGCAGGCGCTCGAGGAGGTCGGCCGGCACATCGCCCCGGGCGTCACCACCGACGAGCTCGACCGCATCGGCCACGAGTTCCTGATCGACCACGGCGCCTACCCCAGCACGCTGGGCTACAAGGGTTATCCCAAGTCGCTGTGCACCTCGATCAACGAGGTCATCTGCCACGGCATCCCCGACGACACCGTGCTGCGCGACGGCGACATCGTCAACATCGACATCACCGCCTACATCGGCGGCGTCCACGGCGACACCGACGCCACCTACCTGGTGGGCGAGGTCGACGAGGAGTCGCGCCTGCTGGTCGAGCGCACCCGCGAGGCGATGATGCGGGCCATCAGGGCGGTCGCCCCCGGCCGCCAGCTCAACGTGGTCGGCCGCGTCATCGAGGCGTACGCCAAGCGCTTCGGCTACGGCGTCGTGCGCGACTTCACCGGCCACGGCATCGGCACGAGCTTCCACTCCGGCCTCATGGTCCCCCACTACGACGACCCGTCGCTGCGGGTGGAGCTGGTGCCGGGCATGACGTTCACCATCGAGCCGATGCTCACGCTGGGCACGATCGACTACGACATCTGGCCCGACAAGTGGACCGCGGTGACCAAGGACCGCAAGCGCACGGCCCAGTTCGAGCACACCATCGTGGTCACCGAGTCGGGCAGCGAGATCCTGACCCTTCCCTGACCGGCCCTGGCCGTCAGCGCCGCCTGGGGATCGCCCCGCTCACCGTCGTGCCCTCGCCGGGCACGCCGTTGACCGACAGGGTGCCGCCGAGCTCGGCGAACGCGGCCCGCATCCGGGCGATCCCGCGCCCCGCGCCGCCCTCGGCGAAGCCCTGGCCGTCGTCGCTGACCGTCAGGCGCAGGCCGCTCGGGCCCGTGGTCACCGCCACCGCGACCGTACGGGCCCGGCTGTGGCGCTCGACGTTGGACAGCGCCTCGCGCATCGTCTCCATGACGCCGCCCGACACCCGTGAGGGCACGTCCGTGCCGGGCAGCGCCCAGGTCTCGACGGCGATCCCCGTCCGCTCCGACCATTGCGCCAGGAGGCCTTCGAGCGCCTCGGCCAGGCTCTGCCCCCCGCGCATGCGTGTCTCTTCCGCCAATGGTCTCGCCTTCCTCGGCACCCCGGGCCCGCGCCGGTCCCCACTCCGGCGCCCCGCACGCGTCGCGCAATCCCCCCTCAAGGTCTGCGCACGCTAGCTGATGAGGTTATGCCCTTCTCCCCTGTGAGACAGGCTACCCGGCGCTCCTGAGACCTGTGGGCGGAGGATAGGGTGCCGTGGCCGAACCGCTACTCGCCCTTGTCAGCGCGGTTGAGACGGGCGAGATAGTCGTTGTAGGAGTCGAGTTCGGTGTCGCGGGCGCCGCCCCGGTCGGCCTTGCGGTCGCCGCGCCGGGCCTGCCGCTCGTCGTCGCGGTACCACTGGGCCGCGATGGCCAGCAGCACGAGCAGCGTCGGGATCTCGCCGAAGCCCCACGCGATGGCGCCGCCGTCCTGCTGGGTCTGCAAGAGGTTGTCGCCCCACGTACGGCCGAGCGGCTCGTACCAGCCGGCGGCGATCACCGAGCCGGTCATCATCAGCGCGATGCCGAAGAAGGCGTGGAAGGGCATGGTGACGAAGAGCATCAGCAGCCTGCCGACGTACGGCAGCCGGCTCGGGCCCGGGTCGACGCCGATGATCACCCAGAAGAACAGCGAGCCGCTGAGCAGGAAGTGCAGGGTCATCCAGATGTGCCCCAGGTGCTCCTGCATGGCCGACTCGAACAGCGGCGTGAAGTAGAGGGCGTACGTGGAGCCGACGAAGACGGCCGTCGCCACGACCGGATGGGACATGACCTTGACCACCCGGCTGTGCAGGATCGTGGTGATCCACTCCCGGGGGCCCCTGTCGCCCCGCCTGGCCGCCGGCTTGAGCGCCCGCAGCGCCAGCGTGACCGGGCCGCCCAGGACCAGGAAGATCGGCACGATCATGGACAGTGTCATGTGCTCGATCATGTGCACGTCGAACAGGACCTTGGCGTAGCGGGCCAGGCCGCTCTGGGTGGCGAACACCAGCAGCGCGATGCCGATGAACCAGGCGGCGGTGCGCCCCCACGGCCAGGAGTCGCCGCGCCGTATCAGCCGGTAGACGCCGGCGCCGTAGAGCCCGGCGAGCACGGCGGCCACCGCGGCGAAGAACAGGTCGAACCACCACAGCGAGAACACGTTCGCGATCGTGATCTCCGGCGGGACGGGGAAGCCGAGCAGCTCGAAGGCGCGGTCGGCGGGCACGCTGAACTCGGGGGGCGGCGTGCGCGACAGCGCGACGGCCAGCCCGACGGTGGCCAGCATGAGCAGCGTCTCGCCGCCGGCCAGCCGGGTGAACGCCCTGGGCCGCCCCGCCTCCAGGTCGACGAGCGTGCGCTGCCGGTGCCAGTAGCCGACGTAGCCGAGCAACACGAAGGCGACGATCTTGGCCAGGGCCAGCAGGCCGTACTGGGTGGTCCACAGGTCGGACAGCGCGCCGAGCCGGGCGACCAGGCTGAACACGCCGGACAGGCCGACCGCGACGAAGCACCACAGCGCCAGCGCGGAGAACCGGGCGGCAGCCACGGTGAGCTGCGGCTGCCCGCGCATCGCGTGCGCGGCCAGCACGACCAGGCCGCCCACCCACAGGGCGAGCGCGAGCAGGTGCAGCGAGACGGCCGAGGTGGCCAGGTCGTGGTTGGGCGAGGAGGAGGTGTGGCCGGTCAGCGGCGGCGGCAACATCGTCACCAGCGCGAAGACCAGCAGGCCGGCCGCGGACCCGGCGGTGATCGCGCCGCGCGAGAACAGCGCGATGGCCACCCCGAACAGCACCACCAGCGTGAGCGCCACGCCCTGCGTGGTCTGGGTGGCGGTGCTGGTCAGGTATTCCCGGTTGAGGATCTGCGGGACCGTACGGCCCCAGGAGTCGGCCGTGGTGAACACGATGGCCAGGAACGCCGAGGCGGCCCAGCCGAGCGCCGTCCAGGACGAGGCCCTGACGTAGAGCAGGCCGGACTTGCCGAGCAGGCCCTTGTCGTTGGGCAGCAGCAGGGCGGCCGTGAGCAGCAGGCCGACGGTGAGCACGCCGGTGACGTCCATCAGCAGCTTGGACACCGGCAGGCCCCACCTGACCACCGCGCCGGCGTCGGGCAGCCCGGGGATGATCCTGGGGAACGCCCTGCCGCCGGCGATCATGCCGATCACCAGGGCGGCGACCGCGGCCACCGCACCCGCGAGCGCGAGCCGCGCCGTTCTGCTCATGGCTTCTTCTTCCGCGCGCTGAACAGGAACCCGATGCCGATGCCGACCAGCGCGCCGATCACGATGACCAGCCAGGTCGGGAAGCCGCCCTTCGGCGTGGCCGCCGCCTGGTCGGCCGCGGGGGCGACCGGAGCGGCGGAGGAAGGAGCGGGGGCGGCGGTGGAGGGCGCGGCCGACGCCGCGTCGGCGGCCGGCGCGCTCGGCGAGGCCGCCGGGGCCGCCTTGACCGTGAAGGGGATCTCGCCCTCGATGGGATGGCCGTCGGAGGAGACGACCCGGTAGGCGAGGGTGTACTTCCCGCCCGGCAGCGGCCCCTTGACCGCCTGCCGCACCACCGCGCCGTCGACCTCGGGCTTGCCCTCCTGGAAGACGGCCTCGCCCGCGCCCCGGACGATGACGAACGGCATGCGCACCTTGGCGGTGAACTCCAGCCTGACCTCGTCGAGGGCCTCGACCTCGGCGCCCTTGGCCGGGTCGCTGCTCTTGAGTGAGTCGTGGGCCAGCGCCGGGGCGGCGGTGCCGAGCACGAACAGGGCGGCGAGAATCGCGGTGAGTGCCGCGAGCGGGGAACTCTTCATGGCACCACCAAGGCTACCGACGCCACCGCCCGGTCCTGACCTCGCTACAGCCCCGCGCAGGCGAGGGCCCGCTGGTAGGCGTCCACGGCGCCGTCGGAGTCGCCCAGCTGCTCCATCGTCTCGGCGGTGGCGTACCAGGTGGCCGCCGATCGGCGGGAGTCGGGCAGCGGCGCGAGCGAGTCGTGCACCGAGGCGACGTGCTGCCTGGCCTCCTCAGCGCGGCCGACCGCGCCGTAGATCCTGCCGAGCAGCAGGTCGGCCTCGGCGCCGAGTGCCGACCCCGACTGCGGCAGCATGCTCTTGCCGGTCTTGGCGTGCTCGACCGCCTCGTCCAGCTCTCCCGTCATGGCCTCGGCCACTGCCAGCTCCACCAGGACGCGGGCCCGGTCGATGGTGCTGGTGGAGGTCTGCTCATGCTCGACGAAGGCTTGGCGCATCGCATCACGGGCGGCGGCGGCCTCGCTCGGCCATGCCTTGAACCGCCGCTGGATGAGCGCCATGCGCATGATGGCGACGCTGCGCGGCTGACCGTGTTCGAGCTGCACGGCCATCGCCCGCTCGGCGAAGGACACCGACTCCGCGGCGTGACCGGTGGAGGCCGCGGTGTTGGAGGCCATCCAGTTGGCGGCCACCAGCGAGCGCGGGGTGCCGAGGGCGTCGGCCGCGTTGAGCAGCTCGGCCGCGAACTGCCGGGCGCGCAGCAGGTCGCCGCGCTCCATGTACGCCGCCAGCAGGCTGCCGCCGAGCTCCACGAGCAGATCGTTCCAGGCGGGCCGCGCCGAGGCGTTGAGTATGCGCTCGGCGACCTCGACGGCCTCGGTGAGCCGCTCGCTCTCCCGGTAGCTGCGGCACAGGTTGATGGCGATCTCGATCCGGCGCTCGGCCGACAGCTCCTCCTCCCGGAGGCGCAGCAGGATGGCGATGGCGCCGTCGAGGTCGCCGCCCGCCTGGGTGGCGAGCGCGAGCCCGAATTCGGTGTCTTGACGAAGGGCCGTCAACCCTGTCAGGTTGTTGTTCGCCAGCAGCTCGGTGTAGCGGGTGCGGGCCTCGGCGACCTCACCGTTCTCGAGCGCCAGACGCGCGTAGCCGAGTGCCAGCTCGATGTCCTCCATCTGCTCGGCGGTCACGCCGTTGATCAGGTAGGACAGCGAGCAGTCGAGTTTCTGTGCCAGCAACTCCAGGACGGCGGGGGTAGGGGTACGCTTGCCACTCTCGATCAAGGAGACGTAGCTGTCCGACAACTCGGGGTGTGCCAGCTGGGCCTGTGACAGGCCGCGCTGTCGCCGAACGGTCTTAATACGGAGTCCGACCAGGTCAGTTGTGGTCACAGTCGTTGCTCCCTGAGATGATGAAGTCCGAGCAACCCCACATAGGCGAGGGAGAACCCCCATGCGTATGCGTCTTGCCCTGTCCGCGCTGGCCACCGTGCTGATCGCCGCGGTGTCCTTTGGAGGCAATGTTACGGCCGCAAATGCCGAAACGTCTGCACTCTCCGCGAACCTGGACATGGTTCACTGCTGCTGAGCCACTTCTGGCAAGAGGGGGTGCATTCGGGCGCCTCAGGTTCCGAACCGCACTCGGACTTGCAGGTGCTCGCCCATGAGGCAGACGGTGATCCCCCGTCGGTGTGCCCCCTCTTCCTCCATCTGGCGCTGAGCTTACCCGGTGCCGTCTACATTTGATCTACAGTCGTCCGACCGCTTTACCGCCACCGGATTCTGATTACGCTGCCCTGATGAGGGGGACGTGGGCCCCAAGCGGGGAGGACGTGTGAGCGACGACATCTACATCCGGCTTCTCGGCACTGTTCACGCCGAACGCGGATCCCGGCCCGTCGATCTCGGCCCGGCCCGGCAGCGGGCCGCCCTGGCCGTCCTCGCCTCGGCCGCCGCCCGGCCCGTCCCGATGAGCCGACTCGTCGAGGGGATGTGGGGCGACGAGCCGCCGCGCAACGCCGAGCAGAGCGTCTACACCTACGTCGCCGGCCTGCGCCGCGCCTTCGAGCCCGACCGCGGGCGGCGTGCCCCGTCGCGGCTGTTGTCGGGCACCGGCGCGGGATACGTCTTCAACGTCCGGCCCGGACAGGTCGACTCCGTGTGCTTCGCCGAACGCCTGGACGAAGCGCAGACGTGCCGCCGCGACGGCGACGACCGCCGGGCCGTGCGGCTCCTGGACGAGGCCCTGGCGATGTGGCGCGGCACCGCGTTGAGCGGCCTGACCGGCCCGTTCGCCGAACGGGAACGCTCCCGTCTGGAGTTGTTACGCCTGACCGCGCTGGAGCAGCGGTGCGAGAGCCTGCTGCACCTGGGCCGCCACCACGAGATCACCGACGAGCTGCGTGACCTGACCGCCCGCAACCCTTTGCGCGAGCGCACCCGCGAGCTGCTCATGCTGGCCCTCTACCGGTCGGGCCGCCAGGCCGAGGCGCTGGAGGTCTACGAGGAGGGCCGGGTGCTGCTCCTGGAGGAGCTGGGCCTGACGCCGGGCGAGGGGTTACGCAGGTGTCACCAGCAGGTGCTGCGCGGAGAGCCCTCGCCCTGGCGGGGCGACGGCGTGCCCCACCAGCTGCCGCGCCGTCTGGCAGGGTTCGTGGGCCGCTCGCGGGAGCTGGCGGAGCTGGAGACGCGGCTGGCGCCGGGCGGCAGGCGTCCGCCGGCACCGCTGATGATCGTCACCGGGCCGCCGGGCGTCGGGAAGTCCACACTGGCCGCCCAGGTCGCCCATCTGGTCCAGGACGACTTCCCCGACGGGCAGCTCTTCGTCAACTGCCGCGGCGCCACCCCGGAACTGCCCGCGCTGACCGGGCTCGACCTGCTCGGCCGGTTCCTGCGGGGGCTGGGGGTGGCGGCCGACGCCGTACCGGCCGACCTGGACGAGGCGGCGGCGATGTGGCGCAGCCTCCTGCACGGCCGCCGGGTCCTCGTCCTGCTGGACGACGCCGCCGACCTGGCGCAGATCCGCCCGCTGCTGTCCACCCCCTTCGGCACCGCGCTGCTGGTGACCAGCCGCGAGAGCATGACCTGGGGCGAGGACTCCTACCAGCTCGAACTCGGCCGGATGTCCCCCGCGGAGTCGGCCGCGATGCTGGCCGGGCTGGCCGGGGAGGAGCGCGTGCGGGCCGGCGCGGGCGACACCGCCGAACTCGTACGGCTGTGCGAGGGCCTGCCCCTGGCGCTGCGCATCGCGGGGGCCCGCCTGGCCAGCCGCCCCGACTGGAGCATCGCCACGATGGCCGGCCGCCTGGGCGACGAACGGCGGCGGCTGCACGAGCTGGTCGCCGGCGACCTGGCCGTGCGGTCCAGCCTGGCGGCCGGCTACACCGCGCTGGAACGCAGCCCCCGCCCCCTCGACCGGCTGGCCGCCCGCATGCTCTCCCTGCTCGGCCTGCTGCACGTGCCGGAGATCACCGCAGAGGCCGCCGCGGCGCTGCTCGGCGGCGACCTCGCCGACGCCGACCTGGCCCTGGAACGGCTGACCGACGCCCACCTGCTCGACCGGCCCCGTCCGGGCCACTACCAGTTGCACGACCTCATCCGGCTGTTCGCGGGCGAGCTTCGTCCCCTCGACCCCACGGAGCCGGTGCTGCGCGCGCTCGCGTACTACGCGGCCTCCACCCGCCTGGCCTGCAGCGTGGCGGATCCGCATCGCGTCCAGCGCGGCAGGACTCCCGAGGCGGCCGCGCACGTGGTCACCGGCCAGGAGGAGGCGACGGCCTGGCTCGCGGAGGAGGAGGGCGTGCTGGAGGCCGCCGCCCGCCAGGCGCTCGCCGCCGAGGACGACGACATCGCGGCGATGGGCGTGACGCTCACGCTCGCCCTGGAATGGCCCTGCCAGCGGAGCTTCCGGACACGCGAGATGATCGAGCTCAGCGCGGCGGCGCTGGCGGTGTGCGAACGGCTCGGCGATCTGGAGGGCATGATGCACACCACGGGCCTGCTCGCCAACACCCTGCGCATGCGCGGACGGCACGAGGAGGCCGTCGAGCACCTGCGGGCCGAGCTGGCCCTCGCCAGGCGGCTCGGTGACGCCTTCTCCGAGCAGCGCGCGATGGGCAACCTCGCCAACACGTACTTCAACGACGGCCGGTACGAGCAGGCGATCGTCCTGGCCGAACAGCAACTCGCGATCGCCGACCTCATCGGCGCGCGGGTCGGCGCCCGGTACGCCATGCTCATCATCGGCGAGGCCCGTCAGGCCCTCGGCCGGGCGGAGGAGGCTCGCGAGATCCTGAGCTCGGCCCTGTCCGAGGCCGAACAGGTGGGCGACAAGACCCATCAGGCGCAGCTGCGCGCCGTCCTCGGCCGGGTGCATCTGGATCTGGACGAGCCGGAGCACGCCCTTCCCCACTACCTCATCGCCCTGGAGCTGATCGAACGGGCCGGCTACCGCGTGGGACGGGTGCGCGACCTGGTCGGGTTGTCACGCACGTACCGGGCCATGGGCGAGCTCGACGTGGCGCTCGCGCACGTCACCGAGGCGGTGGCAGGGGCCGACGGGCTGGCCGAATGGGAGACGGAGGCCAGGGAGGAACAGGCCGCCGTGCACGAGGCCCGCGCGAGGCTCCGATGACCGACGACGTCGGCGTCCGCCTGCTCGGCCCGGTGACCGGGGTGCTCGGCGGCCAGGAGGTCGACCTGGGGCCCGCCCGCCAGCGCGCGGTCATGGCGATGCTGGCCTCTCCCCCGGGCCGGGTCGTCACGATGGGGCAGCTTCTGGAGGGCCTGTGGGGCGAGGCGCCGCCGCCCAGCGCCGAGCAGAGCGTCTACACGTATGTGGCCGGGCTGCGGCGCGCGCTGGAACCGGGTCGCGAGCGCGGCCGGCGGTCCACGGTGCTCGTCGGGGAGGCCGGCGGGTACCGGCTGCTCCTCGCTCCCGGCCAGGTGGACTCCTGCCTGTTCACGGAGCTGGTGGACACGGCACGCCTCCTCGGTCCCGCCGGTGGCGACGACACCCTGCGCGTGCTGGACCGGGCGCTGGCCCTGTGGCGCGGCGTGGCCCTGAGCGGGCTGGCCGGGCCCTTCGCCGAGGCCGAGCGCTCCCGGCTGGACGAGCTGTTCCTGAATGCCGCCGAAGGCCGCGCCGAGACCCTGCTCCATCTCGACCGGCCGCGCGAGGCCGTCACCGGCCTCCAGGAGCTCGTCGCACGCCATCCGCTGCGGGAGCGTCTCCACGAACTGCTCATCCTGGCCCTGCACGGCGCAGACCGCCAGGCGGAGGCGCTGCTGGCCTACGAGAGGGCCAGACGCCTTTTGGACGGAGAGCTCGGCGTCCTGCCCGGCGAGGGTTTGCGCGCGGCGCACCGGCTGGTCCTGTCCGGCGGTGCCGAGGAGCCGGTGTCCGCCCGTCCTCCCGTGCCCCGGCAGCTGCCGCGCGATCTCATCGGGTTCGTCGGCCGGTCCGCGGAGGTGGCCCGGCTGAGATCGCTGCTGGCGCCGGAGGACGGGCCACCCCATCCGGTCGTCGCCGTCTCGGGGCCGCCGGGTGTGGGCAAGTCGGCGCTCGCCGTGCATGTGGGACACGCCGTCGAGGACCGGTTCCCGGACGGGCAACTCGCCATCGGCCTGCGCGGCGGCACGCCGGGCGTCGCGCCGCTGCCGGCTCACGAGATCGCCGGACGGCTGCTGCGCGGCATCGGCGCCTCGAACGAGGACATCCCCGCCGACGTGGACGAGGCGGCGGCGATGTGGCGGAGCAGACTGCACGGCAGGAAGCTGCTGGTGCTCCTGGACGACGCAGCCGGCCTGGCGCAGATCAGGCCGTTCCTCGGCACCCCGTTGGGCGTGGCCGTGCTCGTGACCAGCCGGGAGTCCTTCACGGCCGGCGACGACTGCGTGCAGCTGCGGCTCCGCCCGCTCTCCGAGCCCGAGGGCGCGGCCATGTTGTCCAAGCTGGCCGGCGACGAGCGGGTGGCGGCCGACGCCGGCCACACCGCCGCTCTGGTGAGTCTGTGCGACGGCCTCCCGCTCGCGCTGAGAATCGCGGGCGCGCGCCTGGCCGACCATCCGGAATGGAGCGTGGGCGCACTCGCCGCGCGGCTCACCGACGAACGCGGCCGACTGCGCGAGCTGACGGCCGGCGACCTGGCCGTGCGCTCCAGCCTCAGCGGCAGCCACAGTGGTCTGGCGGCGAGCCCGAGCCCCCTGGACCGGATGGCCGCCGACACCCTGCCGCTGCTGGGCCTGCTCAACGTGCCGGACGTGACCTCGGAGGTGGCGGCGATGCTGCTCGGCACCGGGGTGGAGGAGGCTGGGCGTGCGCTCGACCGGCTGGCCGACGCCCACCTGGTCGATCGGCCCAAGCCGGGCCGGTACCAGCTGCACGACCTCGTCAGGCTCTTCGCCGGCGAGCTGCGTCCCGAGGACTGGAAGCGGCCGCTGGCTCGGACGCTGGCCTACTTCGCCGCGTCCGCGCGGCTGAGCAGCGTCACCGTCGACCCGCATCGGGTGCAGCTCGCCCGGCACGTCGACGGGCCCAGTCGCGAGTTCGCCGACGCCGCGGAGGCGCAGTCCTGGTTCCTGGAGGAGGCGCACGTCCTGAGCGCCGCGGCCGTTCAGGCGCTGAACTCGGCGGACGACGAGATCGCGGAGCTGGGCGTGACGCTGACCTTCGCGCTCAAGTGGCACCAGCAGCGAGCCCGCGCGAGTCAGGAGATCATCGAGTTCAACACGCTGGCGTTGCGGGTCTGCGAGCGGCTCGGCGACGAGCCGGCGGCGCTCATCGCCCATGACAACATCGCCAACGGCATGCGGCTGACCGGCAGGACCGAGGAGGCGGTCGTCCATCTGGAGGCGGAGCTGGAGCTGGCGACGCGCCTCGGTGACTCCTTCGGCGAGCTGCGGGCGCTGGGCAACCTCGCCAACGCCTACGTCACCGGCCAGCGCTTCGCAGAGGCGCTGCCCTACGCCGAACGCCAGCTCGCTGTGGCGCGCGCCGCCGGCGCGCAGGTGGGCGTGCGTTTCGCCCTGCTCATGCTCGGCATGGCCTACCAGGGCACCGCGCGCCTCGTCGAGGCGAGCCGGGCTCTCACGGAGGGCATGGCCATGGCTCAGGAGGCCGGGGACACCACCCACGAGGGGCTCTTCCGCCTGTCGCTCGGTGAGGTGCTGCTCGAACTCGACGACGCCGATCGCGCCCTGGAGCACATCCGCGCCGCCACCACCGTGCTCTACTCGGGGGGCTACATGTTCCGGGTGAACGGCCTGGTCTCCCTGTCGAAGGCCTCGCGTGCCCTGGGAAAGCTCGACGACGCGCTGGACTACGTGACGCAGGCCCTCGACCTCACGCGGCGGCACGGCTACCCCACCTGGGAGCAGCGGGCCGGGGCCGAACTGGCGGCCGTGCGGGAGGCGATGAGGGCCGCGGGGCGGGAGCCGTGAGGTCAGGCGGGTGGGGTGGTGTCGCGGAGGGCGAGGAAGAAGTCGACGCGGTCGGACATCGCCGACAGGTTCCTGCCTGTCAGCTCCTCGATCCTGCGGACGCGGTACCGGACCGTGTTGACGTGCACGTGGAGCCGTTCGGCGCAGGCGTTCCACGAGCCCGAGCAGTCGAGGAAGACGTCGAGCGTGCGCACGAGGTCCGACTGGTGGCGGCGGTCGTAGGCGAGCAGCGGGGACAGCAGCCGGTCGGAGAAGGAGCGGCGCACGTCGCCGGGCACAGTGGCCAGGAGCAGCGCGTGGGTGTAGATCTCGTCGCTGGTGACCACGCCGCCGTCGCGGGCCTGCGCCAGCCGCCTGGCGTGCCCGGCCTCCTCCAGGCCGCCCTTGAGCGCGGCGGCGCCGGTCAGCGCGCCGCTCAGGCCGACGCTCAGGCGGGTGCCGGGCAGCGCGGCCAGCACGGCGGCCCCGGCCCGCAACCGCGCGGCCAGCTCCCCGGCGCTCCTCCCCCGCAACGCGACCACCGCCACCGCCCCGCCGCCGCTTCCCTGAGGCGGCTCGGCGGGGACGGGGGCGGCGACGACCTCGCGGGCCAGCAGTTCCTCCAGGATCCGGCCGCCGAGGACGGCGGGAGCGGGGCCGGGCGGGGTCGTCGGGCCCGGATCGGCTGCGCCGGGGGCGCCGGGGGGCGCGGCGGTGGCGCCGGGGAGCGCGGCGATGGCGGCGTGGGGCGCGGCGGTGGCGCTGACCACGGCGTACGGCTCGTCCGCGTCGATGCCGCAGGTGCGCAGCCGGGCGTTGAGGTCGGCCGCGTCGGACTCGGCCAGGGCGGCCGCCACGAGCTGCCCGGCCAGGCGGCGCTCGACCCGGCGGCCCTCCTCCAGGCGGCCGCGTTCGAGCGCCACGCAGGCGGCCAGCTCGTAGCCGAGGTCGGCGCGGCCGAGCAGGTCGCCGTCGCAGGCCAGGACCCAGCCGGCCGCCCGGTGGCCGCGTCCGACGGCGAAGAGCGTCGCGCCGCCGGCCAGCGCGGGCAGCCGGGGCGCGGTCAGGTACGCCCTGGCCAGCCCCGCCGGATCGGTGGCCGTGCCGACGACCACCTCCCCGGACGCGGACAGGACGGCGCCCGTGACGCCCAGCTCGGCGGCGGTCAGCTCGAACAGCCCGCGCAGGTCGGCGCCCTCGGCCAGGGCCGCCACGAGCCTGCGGTGACGCCCGAGCGCGTCGCGCACGTCGCCGGACAGCCGGGGCGCGACCAGCTCGGCCAGCGTGCGGAAGGAGACTTCGACCGGCACCTCGACCAGCGGCAGCCCGGCCTGCCCGCAGGCCGCGACGAGATCGGCGGGCACGTGCCCGAGCCGGGCCGCGCCCGCGCCGAGCGCGGACACCCCGCACTCCACCAGGGCGGTGACGAACCGGGCTGAGTCGGCGGCGGTGTCGCGCCACATCAGGCCGGTCAGCACCAGCTCGCCGCCGGACAGGTAGCGCCCCGGCTCGGGCAGGTCGGTGATGTGGACCGTGCCGAACTCGCGCTCCGGGTCGCCGGCCAGCAGCCTGAGACCCAGCTCGTCGATCGCCAGCAGGTCACTGATGCGCACTTGGAGGAATATACAAGCCCGCTCTGTCAAGCGATGACCGGGATTTCACGTCACGGGCATAGGACGCCCGGCCGGGCCGGTGCTCTACTCGGAGGATGACGGAGACGGTCCACCCCACCAGGTCCGAAGGCGTCGGCGAGGGGGTCGGCACGAGCGCCCGGCGGCCGGACGCGACGCTGAAGGTGACCGGCGAGTTCGCCTACGCCTCCGACCTGTGGCTCGACGGCATGGTGTGGGGCGTGACGCTGCGCAGCCCGCACCCGTCGGCCTGGATCCGGTCGATCGACGTGGGCCCGGCGCTGCGGATGCCGGGCGTGCTGGCCGTCCTGACGCACGAGGACGTGCCCGGCGAGAAGTTCTACGGGCTCGACCACAAGGACCAGCCCGTGCTGGCCATCGACCAGGTCCGCCACCAGGGCGAGCCGGTGGCGCTGGTGGCCGCCGACCATCCGGAGACCGCGCGCAGGGCCGCGCGGGCCGTCGTGGTCGACTACGAGCCGCGCCCGGCGGTGACCGATCCGCGCGAGTCGCGCGAGTACGTCAGGCGTCAGCCGGTGCGCAAGGGCGACACGTTCGAGGCCGAGGTCGTCGTCACCGGCGAGTACGAGGTCGGCATGCAGGACCAGGCGTTCCTCGGCCCGGAGTCGGGGCTCGCGGTCCCGGCCGAGGACGGCGGCGTGGACCTGTACATCGCCACCCAATGGCTGCACGTGGACCGCGACCAGCTCGCCCCCTGCCTGGGCCTGCCGCCGGAGAAGGTACGGCTGACGCTGTCGGGCGTCGGCGGCGCGTTCGGCGCCCGCGAGGACCTGTCGATGCAGGTGCACGCGTGCATGCTGGCCCTGCGCCTGAACCGCCCTGTCAAGATCGTCTACGGCCGCGAGGAGTCGTTCTTCGGCCACGTGCACCGCCATCCGGCCCGGATGCGCTACGAGCACGGCGCGACGCGCGACGGCAGGCTCGTCTACGTCAAGGCCGACATCCTGCTGGACGGCGGCGCGTACTGCTCCTCCTCCCCCGCCGTGGTCGGCAACGCCGCCTCGCTGGGGGCCGGGCCGTACGAGGTGCCGAACGTGTGGATCGACGCCGCGGGCGTCTACACCAACAACCCGCCGTGCGGGGCGATGCGCGGGTTCGGCGCGGTGCAGGCGTGTTACGCCTACGAGTCGCAGATGGACCGGCTGGCCGAGGCGTGCGGTCTGTCGCCGGTCGAGATCCGGGTGCGCAACGCCGTCTCCCAGGGCTCGGCGCTGGCGACCGGCCAGGTGATCGACTCCCCCGCGCCGCTGGCCGGCATGTTGCGCGAGCTGGAGGCCATGCCGCTGCCCGCCCCGCGCACGGGGGCGGACCTGCGGGCGCTGCCGGGCGGCGTGTCCCAGACCACGCACGGCGAGTCGGTGCGGCGCGGGATCGGCTACGGCGTCGGCATCAAGAACATCTGCTTCTCCGAGGGCTTCGACGACTACTCCACGGCCCGGGTGCGGGCCGAGCTGGTCGGCGGCGAGCCGCGGGTCACCGTGCACACCGCCGCCGCCGAGGTGGGCCAGGGCCTGGTCACGGTCCAGGCCCAGATCGCGCGCACCGAGCTGGGCATCGAGGAGGTGACGGTGGCGACCGCCGACACCGCCGTGGGCTCGGCGGGCTCGTCGTCGGCCTCGCGGCAGTCCTACGTGACGGGCGGCGCGGTCAAGGCGGCCTGCGAGGCGGTGCGCGAGCGGTTCGGGGGGCTGCCGCCGCGGGAGGCGCTGGCCAGGTTCGGGCCGATCGAGGAGACCCGGGAGTACCGGCACCGGCCCACGAAGCCGATGGACCCGGTGACCGGGCAGGGCGACTCGCACACGCAGCTCGCGCTGTGCGTGCACCGCGCGGTGGTGGACGTGGACGTCGAGCTCGGGCTGGTCAAGGTGGTGGAGCTGGCCGCGGTGCAGGACGTGGGCAAGATCATGAACCCGCAGGCGCTGGAGGGCCAGATCCACGGCGGCACGGCCCAGGGCCTCGGGCTGGCGCTCATGGAGGAGATCCAGATACGCGACGGCCGCGTGCTGAACCCGTCGTTCACCGACTACCTGATCCCCACCATGCTCGACATGCCGCCCATGCAGCTGAAAATCCTGGAAAATCCGGACCCGTCGGCACCGTACGGCCTCCGGGGCGCCGGCGAGCCGCCCACGCTCTCCTCCACCCCGGCCGTGGCCGCCGCCGTACGCGCCGCGACCGGGCTCCGGTTGACTCGCGTTCCGATCAGGCCGGAAGATATCGCCTTGTCCAATCACGGGGAGGTATCCGATGGCGAGCGGTCGTGAAGCCGCCGAGGCGGAGTTCAGTCGCTTCGACACCGACGGCGACGGTCTGCTGACCGCGGCCGAGATCAGGCAGGCCAACGAGGCGCTGGGGGTCCACGGCGCCTCCGAGGAGGAGATCGAGGCGTTCATCAACGCGGCCGACACCGACGGCGACGGCCGGATCGGCCTGGAGGAGTTCGTCGGCCTGGTCGGCCACGGGCGGCACGAGAAGGCGTGATCATGTCCCCCGCCGGGTAGGTGACCCGCATTCCCCTCGATCATGACGAGGGGGACGTGTGGTGCTCGACAGACTCTTCGAGCTGACCGGGCGGGGGACGACCGTCGGACGCGAGGTCCGCGGCGGCCTGACCACGTTCATGGCGATGGCCTACATCATCCTGCTCAACCCGATCATCCTGGCCGGCGCGACGGACGTCACCGGCGCCCGGCTGTCCATCGCCGAGCTGACCACCTCGACCGCGCTGGCGGCCGCGATCTCCACGCTGCTCATGGCGTTCGTCGGCAACGCGCCGTTCGCGCTGGCCGCCGGGCTCGGGCTGAACGCGGTGGTCGCCTACCAGGCCGCGCCGCACATGACCTGGCCGCAGGCGATGGGCCTGGTCGTGCTGGAGGGCGCGGTCATCATCGTCCTGGCCGTCACCGGCCTGCGCACCCTGATCATGAACGCGATCCCGCTGGCGCTCAAGCACGCGATCAGCGTCGGGATCGGCCTGTTCATCGCCCTGATCGGCCTGGTGGACGCGGGGTTCGTCGCCCGGGGCACCGGCACCCCCGTGCAGCTCGGCGCGACCGGGCACCTCACGGGCTGGCCGGTCACCCTGTTCTGCTTCGGCCTGCTGCTGATGATTGTCCTGTACGTGCGCAGGACCCCGGCCGCCATCCTCGTCAGCATCGCGGTCACCGCGGTCCTGGCCGTCGTGGTCAACGCGCTGGTGCCGGTTCCCGCCAAGGAGTGGGGGGTGGTCGTGCCGCACATGCCCGAGTCCCTGGTCGCGGCGCCGAGTTTCGGGCTGGTGTGGCAGTTCGACCTGTTCGGCGGGTTCGCCAGGGCGGGCGCGCTGACCGCGACCGTGGTGCTGTTCACGCTGGTGTTGTCGGGCTTCTTCGACGCGATGGGCACGATCATCGGCGTCAGCGACGAGGCAGGGCTCGTGGACCAGGTCGGACGGGTGCCGCGGCTGGGCCGCATCCTGACCGTCGACGGCGTCGCGGGCATGATCGGCGGCTCGGTCAGCGCCTCGGCCAACACCGTCTTCGTCGAGTCGGCCGCCGGTGTGGGCGAGGGGGCGCGCACGGGTCTGGCCAGCGTCGTGACCGGGGCGCTGCTCGGGCTGACGCTGCTGTTCACGCCGATCGCCGCGGTGGTGCCGGCGGCCGCGGCGGCGCCCGCGCTGGTGCTGGTCGGGGCGCTGATGATGACGCAGTCCAAGAACGTGCCCTGGACCGACATCGAGCTGGCCGTGCCGGCGTTCCTGACGATCGCGCTGATGCCGTTCACGTACTCGATCACGAACGGGGTGGGGGCCGGGGTGATCTCGTACACGCTGATCAAGGCGGCCAGGGGCCGGTTCGCAGAGATCCCGTGGCTGTTGTGGGCCGTCTCGCTGGTCTTCCTGGCCTACTTCGGCATCGACGCCCTCCGGGCCCTGTTCGGTTAGCGGATGTCAGCGCTGTTGCAGGCCACGCCATTGTGGTCGAGGTCGGGATACCAGGAGTACTCCTCGTGTCGCCCACGCGTGTAGGGGCCGTCGCCGGCGGCCTGGGCCTCCTTGCAGCTGGCGTACCGCTTGTCGGGGACGCGGGCGACGCCCGCGGGGGCGGTCGTGCCGGTGGTCGCGGTGCCCTGGCCGGTGTCCGTGGGCTGCTGCGGCTGCTGGTTCGTGGGCTGCTGGTTCGTGGGCTGCTGGTTCGTGGGCTGCTGCTGGTTCGTGGGCTGCTGGTTCGTGGGCTGCTGGGGCTGCTGGTCGGTGGCCGGCTGGGACGGCTGCGGCTGCGACGGCTGGGACGGCGACGCGCCGAGTATCCGGACCACCAGCGCGTCGGCCTCCTCCTTGGTGAAGCCCGCGATGCTCAGGCTGTCGCCGTCCATGCTCTGGGTGACGACCGGCGCGGCCAGGACCGTCTTCGGCGTCTGCTCGCCTTCGGGCGCCAGCACGATCGCGACCTGCCGCTGCGTGGGCTGGAGCTCGTCGATGAGCCGCACCAGCCGGCTCTTGAAGACGGGCGCGACCGCGATGCGCACCGAGTAGGAGTTGTCGGTGCCCCGGACGGCCTCGATCCGCTGCACGGCGCCGACCGTGACGCCGTCCTCCAGGAGGTAACAGGTGGTCTGCTGCTCGTCGAGCACGGCCGGCTCACCCGGGCAGGGCGCGGTCTTGGTCTCCTTGACCGGCGCGAAGTGGATGGGCGTGGCCAGGCGCTGCGGCGGCGCGCCGCCGAGCAGCGGGCTGTCGGGGCTCTTGGTCATCAGGACGGCGACCGTGCCGAGCACGCCCGCCACGACGACGACCAGCACCAGCGAGACGGTCAGCACGAGGGTGGTGAGACGGCTGGCCTTCGGCTCCTCCGGCTCGGCCGGCTCTTCCGGCTCCGCGGGAGGCGCCTCTACCGGTCTGTCCATCGTTGACGACCCCATCCTGACGTTCGGGCTGCCGGTGAGCTTATCGAGGACGGGCAGCAGCGGGGTAATCAGCCGAAAAATCCTCACCCATCTGTGAGATCGGAGGAAAAATGGAAATGAGAACGCAGGTTGTCGACAACTTTCCACGCGAACGAGGGATGACCCCATGAAGGTCGGAGTTCCCCGCGAGGTCAAGAACAGCGAGTACCGCGTCGCACTCACCCCCGCGGGCGTCCACGAACTGGTACGCCACGGGCACCAGGTCCACGTCGAGCGGCAGGCGGGCCTCGGCTCGGCCATCCCGGACGAGGACTACGCCGCGGCGGGCGCCGTCATCGCGCCGCACGCCGACGAGGTGTGGGCCACGTGCGACCTGATCATGAAGGTGAAGGAGCCGGTGGCCGAGGAGTACCACCGGATGCGCAAGGGCCAGATCCTGTTCACCTACCTCCACCTGGCCGCCTCGGGCCCTCTGACCAGGGCCCTGCTCGACTCGGGCGTCACGTCCATCGCCTACGAGACCGTGCAGAACAGGGACGGCTCGCTGCCCCTGCTCGCCCCGATGTCGGAGGTGGCCGGACGGCTGGCGCCGCAGGTCGGCGCGTACCACCTGATGCGCTCGCAGGGCGGCAGGGGCGTGCTCATGGGCGGCGTGTCCGGCGTGCGGGCGGCGAACGTCGTGGTGATCGGCGCCGGGGTGTCCGGCATGAACGCCGCCGCCATCGCGCTCGGCATGCAGGCCGAGGTGCTGCTCCTCGACCGCAACATCGACAAGCTCCGCCAGGCGGACATGATCTACCAGGGCCACTGCCAGACGGTCGCGTCGAACACCCTGGAGATCGAGAAGGCCGTGCTGGAGGCCGACCTGGTCATCGGCGCGGTGCTGGTGCCGGGGGCCAAGGCGCCCATGCTGGTCACCGACGACCTGGTGAGCCGGATGAAGCCGGGCTCGGTGCTGGTGGACATCTCGATCGACCAGGGCGGCTGCTTCGAGGGCTCGCGGCCGACCACGCACGCCGAGCCGACGTACCGGGTGCACGAGTCGGTCTTCTACTGCGTGGCCAACATGCCGGGCGCGGTGCCGCACACCTCGACGTTCGCGCTGACCAACGTGACGCTGCCGTACGCGCTGGCCGTCGCGGGCAAGGGGTGGCGCGAGGCGGTCCGTACGGACACCGCCCTGGCCGCGGGCGTGAGCACCCACGAGGGACGCCTGACCAGCCGGCCGGTGGCCGAGGCGCACGGCCTGGAGTGGACGCCGCTGGAGGAGGTGCTGGCCTGAGCCGCGGCCCGCCGGCCGGCGACCTCCGGCGGAACCCCGGACAGACGTCGAGGGCCCGGCCGGAGCCGGGCCCTCGACGTCTGGCGAAGGGGTGTTACTTGGACTGGCTGGGCGAGGGCGCCAGCGTCTCCATCGGGGTGTTGCCCGTCGGCGCGGGCGGCAGCGGAGCCTGGTCGGCCGTGGTGGTGATGGCGTCCGAGCCGCCGCAGATGGCGCCCGGCTCGGGGGTGTCACGGCCGTTCTGGTACTTCTTGATGAAGGCCGGGAGCTTCGGGTCGGACGGGTCCTGGAGCTTGAGCTGGTGGCCCCACGTCGAGGCGACGATCGGCGCCGGCAGGCCCGGGTAGGGGCTGACCAGCATGTAGTCCTGCTGGCCGGTGGAGGTGGCCACTTCCTTCAGCGCGTCGAGCTGCGCCTTGGGCAGGTCGGGGCGGTAGGTGATCCAGACCGCGCCGTGCTCCAGCGAGTGCACCGCGTGCTCGTTGTGGATCGGCTTGTCGTAGACCGCGCACTGCTGCCAGTAGTTGTTGTGCTCGCCGCCGACGGGCGGGGTCTCCTTGTAGGTGACCGTCTTGGCGACGTGCTGGCCGGCCTCGTACTTGTAGTTGGCCACCGCGTCGAGCGAGGTCGCGCGCGCCTGGTTGACCAGGTAGACGCCGACCACGCCGACGAGGAGCACGACGATGAGACCGCCCGTCCCCCACATGAGCAGTGCGGCGCGGCGTTGTTTGCGCTGCTGCTCGGCCCGCATCTTCTGCAGATGCTCGCGCCTCGCCTGCGCCTTCTCCTTCGTCATCGTCCCTCCAACGGCGTACCTGACTCCGGTCACCCTATGCCCTACCGGCGTATGCGGAGAATAAGAGGCGCATAAGCGTCGGATCACAGCTTGCGCGGGCATGGGTACGCTGGACGGGCCATGGAAAAGCCCGCCAGAAAACCCGTTCTGATCGTCTGCGCCGTGCTGGTGCTCCTCGCCGCGGCGTTCCTGCTGTTCGGCCGCGACTCCACGCCCGGCGACTCCTCACCCGAAGCCGGCTTCGCCCGCGACATGGCCACGCATCACGCGCAGGCCGTGGAGATGGCGTTCGTCATCCGGGACAAGAACCCGGCCAAGGAGATCAGGAACCTCGCCTTCGACATCATCACCACGCAGTCCAACCAGCGCGGCATGTTCCAGGGCTGGTTGCAGCAGTGGGGCCTCGACCAGGCGACCGACCAGCGGCCGATGGCCTGGATGGCGGGCCACGGCCACGGCGCCACGCCCGCGACGCCCGGCACCGCCCCCGGCGCGATGCCGGGCATGGCCTCGCCGCAGGAGCTGGCCAAGCTCAAGGAGCTGCAGGGCGTCCAGGCCGAGGTGCTGTTCCTGCAGCTCATGATCCGCCACCACGAGGGCGGCGTGGAGATGGCCGAGGGGCTGCTCAAGCTGTCCAAGCGGGACGAGGTGGCCGGCATGGCCCAGAAGATCGTCCAGGGGCAGAGCGGTGAGATCAAGCTGATGACCGACCTGCTCAAGCAGCGGGGCGCGCAGCCGTACCCGTCGATCCTGGCCTCCTGACCCCCGCCCGGGGCGGCGTGAGAGGCTGGAGGCCCGGAGCGCGGAAGGGCGGGCGCCATGGTCACCGCAAGGGCTGAGACGGTCGTCGTGGGGTCGGGCCCCAACGGGCTGACGGCCGCGGTCATGCTGGCCCGCGCCGGGCGCGAGGTGCTGCTGCTGGAGGCCGCCGACCGGTTCGGCGGCGGGCTGCGCTCCGGCGAGCTGACGCTGCCCGGCCGGGTGCACGACCTGGGCGCCACCGTGATGGCGATGGCGCTGGCCTCGCCGGCGCTGCGGGCGCTCGACCTCAAGGGGGTCGAGTTCGCCCATCCCCCGGTGGCCGCGGCCCATCCGCTCGACGACCGTCCGGCCGTGCTGCTGCACCGCGACGCGGCCCGTACGGCCGAAGGGCTCGGCAGGGACGGCCGGGTCTGGCAGGCGACCGCGGGCGCGGCGGCGCGGGCCGGGTTCCCGCTGGTGGAGGTGCTGCTCAGCCCGCTCGGGCCGTGGCGGGCCGGGCCCCGCACGTTCGCCAGGGCGGCCGGGTTCGGGGCCGCGGCCGCGCTGCCGGCCACGACGTTCGGCCGGCGGGCGCTGCGCACCGTGGAGGGGCGGGCGCTGCTGGCCGGGCTGGCCGCGCACTCCATGCTCGACCTGCGCTCCCCCGTCAGCGCCGGGTACGGGCTGGTGCTCGGGGCGCTGGCCCACCTGGTGGGCTGGCCGGTGGTGCGCGGCGGCTCGCAGGTGCTGGCCGACGCCCTGGTGGCCGAGCTGCGGTCGCTGGGCGGCCAGGCGGTGACCGGCCACCGCGTCGAGCGGCTCGACGAGCTCGACGCCCGCACGGTGGTGCTCGACGTGACGCCCCGGCAGTTCCTCGCGATGGCCGACCTGCCCGCCGGTTACCGCCGCGGCCTGCGCCGCTACCGGTACGGGCCCGGCGTCTTCAAGCTGGACTGGGCGCTCGACGGCCCGGTTCCCTGGCGGGACCCGGAGGTCGCGCGGGCCGGGACGGTGCACCTCGGCGGGACGCTGGAGGAGATCGCGCTCGCCGAGGCGGAGGTGGCCGCCGGACGGCACTCGCCCCGCCCGTACGTGCTGGTCGTGCAGCCGTACGCGGCCGATCCCACCAGGGGCGGGCACACGTTGTGGGCCTACTGCCACGTCCCCAACGGCTCGGCCGTGGACATGACGGACGCCGTCGAGGACCAGATCGAGCGGTACGCGCCCGGCTTCCGCGACCGGGTGCTGGCCAGGCACGCCACCGGCCCCGCCGCCCTGGAGGCCGGCAACCCCAACCTGGTCGGCGGCGACATCGGCGGCGGGCTCAACGACCTGGTCCAGCTCGTGCGGCGGCCGGTCTGGTCGGCCGCGCCGTGGCGCACCCCGCTGCCGGGGGTGTTCCTCTGCTCGTCCTCGACGCCGCCGGGGCCCGGCGTGCACGGGATGGGCGGCTGGCAGGCCGCCCGCCTGGCCACGCAGGCGGAGCGGCACGCCTCCTGACCGGCGGTCAGGCCCGCATCTCCTCGGCGACCGCCGCCGCGAACGCGTCGACGTCCGCCTCGGTGGTGTCGAAGGCGCACATCCAGCGCACCTCGCCGGTCGCCTCGTTCCAGGTGTAGAAGCGGAAGCGCTTCTGCAGCCGCTCGGTCACGTCCGCCGGCAGGATCGCGAAGACCGCGTTGGCCTCCACGGGCCGGGGCAGCGTGACGCCCGGGATGCGCGACACGGCCTCGGCCAGCCGCCGCCCCATGGCGTTGGCCTGCCGCGCGTTGCGCAGCCACAGGTCGCCCGAGAGCAGCGCCTCGAACTGCGCCGAGACGAACCGCATCTTGGACGACAGCTGCATGAACGTCTTGCGGATGTAGTCGACGCCGGTGGCCGCCGACGGGTTGAGCACCACGACGGCCTCGCCGTACAGCAGGCCGATCTTGGTGCCGCCGAAGGAGAGCACGTCCACGCCCGCGTCGGTGGTCAGGGCCCGCATCGGCACGTCGAGCGCGGCGGCGGCGTTGGTCAGCCGCGAGCCGTCGAGGTGGACGAGCAGGCCGAGCTCGTGCGCGTGGGCGCAGATCGCGGCGATCTCCTCGGGCGTGTAGACGGTGCCCCACTCGGTGGTGTTGGAGATGGACACCACCTTGGGCTGGGCCCGGTGCACGTCGCCGAAGCCCCACGCCTGGCGGTCGATCAGCTCGGGGGTGAGCTTGCCGTCGGGCGTGGGCACGGTGAGCAGCTTGATGCCGCCCGCCACCTCGGGGGCGCCGCCCTCGTCGGTGTGGATGTGGGCGCTCTCTGCGCAGATGACCGCCTCCCAGTGGGCGGTCATCGCGCGCAGCGAGACCACGTTGGCCGCCGTGCCGTTGAAGACCGGCCAGGCCCGCGCCCCGTCGCCGAAGTGCCGCTGGAAGACCTGCTGCAGCGCCTCGGTGTAGACGTCGTCGCCGTAGGCGATCTGGTGACCGCCGTTGGCCTGGACGATGGCCTGGAGGATCTCCGGGTGCACGCCGGCGTAGTTGTCGCTGGCGAACGCCTTGAGCTGGGGGTCGTGCCGGGGGATCAAGAAGTGAGGTCCAATCGGGTGCCGTTGATGTCTGCGGCGGGGCGGTCGTAGAGGCCGGCGATCGCCTCCGCCAGGTCGCCGACGTCGGTGAAGCCGGGGAACTTCGCCTCCGGCTTCGCGGCCCTCATCGCGTCGTTGACCAGGGCCTTCACCACCAGTATGACCGCTGCCGCGTTCGTGCCGGACAGCGCGTCAGCTAGGGAGAGCGTCCAGGCCTCCGAGGCCGCCTTGGCCGCCGCGTAGGCCGCGCCGCCCGCCGTGGGCCGCTGGGCGGCCTTGGCGGAGACGATCACGAACCGGCCGTGGTCGCTCTTGCGCAGCAGCGGCTCGAAGGCCAGCGACACGTGCTGGAGCGTGCGGATCAGCAGGTCGTGCAGGGCGTCCCAGTCCTCCAGGCGGGTGTCGGCGAACGTGCGCGAGCCGCGCCAGCCGCCGACCAGGTGGACCACGCCGTCGACCCGGCCGTGCTCGGCGTCGATCCGGGCCGCGAGGTCCTGGACGGCCGCGCGGTCGAGCAGGTCGACGTCGTCCTTGTCGACCCCGATCACGGTGTGCCCGTGCTTGCGGAAGTGCTCGGAAACAGCCTCACCCGTGGGGCCGCCGGCCCCCGTCACCAGGATGATCATGCGCGGATCCCCTTAGTCGACTCGACCACGTCTGTCAGCTTACGGCGCAGCGCCTCGTAGAACATGCTGAGCGGGAACTCGTCCGGCAGCACCGCGTCCACCTTGGCCTTCTGCTCCTCCGGCAGGGCCTGGACGCCCTTGGCCCACACCGAGCCGGGCGCCGGCGGCACGTACGCGCTGACCAGCTCGTGCGCGGCCAGCCAGTGAGCCAGCTTGGACCGGTCGATGCTGTCGCGGTACAGCTTCTCGACCTCGCCCCGCAGGTCGGCGACGCCGCCCGCGACCCGCTCCCAGTCGATCGTGAGCCGGTTGTCGGTCCAGCGGACGATGTCGTTGCGGTGCAGGTACGCGAACAGCAGCTGGCCGCCCAGCCCGTCGTAGTTGCGCACCCGGTCACCGGTGACCGGGAACCTGAACAGCCGGTCGAACAGGATGGCGAGCTGCACGTACCGGGCGTGCGGCACGCCCTTGCCCTCCAGCTCCACGGCCTCGCCGAACGCCGTCAGGTCGCAGCGCAGCTCCTCCAGCGAGTACAGCCAGTACGGCATCCGCTGCTTGATCATGAACGGGTCGAACGGCAGGTCGCCGTGGCTGTGCGTGCGGTCGTGGATCAGGTCCCACAGCACGAACGTGTCCTGGGCGAGCTGCTGGGAGTCCAGCAGGCGGGCGGCGTCCGGCGGCAGGTCGAGCCGGAGCGTGGCGGCGGCCGCCGCCGAGACCCGGCGGAACCGGGCGGATTCGCGGTCGGCGAAGATGCCGCCCCAGGTGAAGCGGGCCGGCGCCTGGCGCACCGCGACCGTCTCGGGGAACAGCACGGCCGAGTGGGTGTCGTAGCCGGAGGTGAAGTCCTCGAAGGCGATCGGCACGAACATCGGGTTGTCGTAGCCGCCCGCCTCCAGCCGGGCCAGCCAGTCGGGCCAGATGGTACGGATCCAGACGGCTTCGAGGTTGCGGTTGAGGTTGCCGTTCTGGGTGTACATGGGGAACACCACGACGTGCTCCAGGCCGTCCACGCGCTGGGTGTCGGGGTGGAAGAGGTCCAGGGCGCGCAGGAAGTCGGGCACGCCGAGGTCCTGCTCGGCCCAGGCGGCCAGGTCGTCCTGGACGGCCTGGAGGTACGCGGCGTCATGGGGGAAATGAGGCGAAATTTCGCCCACGCGGCGGCCGATCTCGGCGACCAGCGCCTTGGCCCGCTCCTTCTCCTCCGGCACCGAGCCGTCCTTGACCTGCAGCGGGCGCAGCTCCTCCACGGCCTCCTTGAGCCGGGCGAACAGCGCGGCCTTGGCCTCGTCCCGGGAGCCGGCGGCCTCGTCGCCGCCGGGGACGCGGGCGGCCCAGGTGATCACGTTGCCCCAGAGCCTGCGGTGGTCGTAGTCCTCGATCGAGTCGTCGCCGAACAGGTCGGAGTCGGCGAACACGACGACCCGGCCCTTGCCGTGCCGCAGGGCGACGGCCAGCGGCGCGCCCGCCGGGTCGGCGGTGGCCGAGGTGGCGAACAGGACCGTCGCCTCCTGCGGGGCGGTCAGCACGCCCGAGCGGTAGAAGCAGGCCCGCCGCACGCCGGCCAGCACGCCGTCGCCCGTGGCGCGCTCGGCCAGCACCCAGGTGGCGACCTCGCGGTGGGCGTTCCTCGGGTCGCGCACGGTCGTGTGACCGACGCCGACGCCGAAGCGGGCGAGCAGCTCGGCGACATTGTTGCCGTACTTGTCCTGCTCCTCCTCGGCCAGCACCACGAGCCCGCCGCCCTCGGCCACGAACGCCTCGACGGCGTCCAGCTCGGCGGGGGCGAAGACGGGGCTGCCGTGGCCGGTGGTGCGCTCCCACCGGTCGCCGGACGGGTGGGCGATCACCAGGACGTCCTGGCCGGCCAGCGCCCCGGCCGTGAGGGCGCCCTCGGTGTGGGCGAGCACGTCGTGCCCCAGATGGCGCAGCGCGGCGGCCGCGCGCGCGTAGCTGTTGTCGTCGGGGTGGGCGGGATTGATGGTCTCGGCGACGTCGCGGCGGATGGTCCACGACTCGCTGTGGGCCTCGTCGAACAGCACGCGGGGGAACGATGGCATGAAATATCTCCTGTTGCTACCGCCTTCTCACGGAAAATATACACATACGTACCCCCCTGTCCGTCAAACCTCAGGCCGCACCAGGGCGCACAACCCCTGATTCGTAGGCGAAGACGACCGCCTGGGCCCGGTCCCGCAGGCACAGCTTCATCAGCACCCTGGCGACGTGCGTCTTGACCGTGGCCTCGCCGACGTACAGATCTCTGGCGATCTCGGCGTTCGTCAGCCCCCTGGCCAGCAGCCGCAGCACCTCCAGCTCGCGCGGCGTCAGCTCGGCCAGCATCGGCGAGGGCGTGGGGTCGGCGCGCCCGGCGAACGTGGCGATCACCCGGCTGGTCACGGCCGGGTCGAGCAGCGCGTCGCCGGCGTGCACCACCCTGATCGCCTCCAGCAGCTGCTCGGGCGGCGACACCTTGAGCAGGAACCCGCTGGTGCCGGCGCGCAGCGCGGCGTAGAGGTTCTCGTCGGTGTCGAACGTCGTCAGCGTGATGACCTTGGGCGGCGAGGGCGTGTCCAGCAGCTCCTTGGCCGCGGCGAGCCCGTCGAGCCGCGGCATGGAGATGTCCATCAGGACGATGTCGGGTCTGGTGCGGCGGGCCACCGCGATGGCCTCGCGTCCGTCGCCGGCCTCGCCGACGACCTCCATGCCGGGGTCGCTCTCGACGACCATGCGCAACCCGGCCCTGACCATCGCCTGGTCGTCGGCGATGACGATTCGTATGCCCACAGGCGGAGGGTAGACGGCCGATGCCCGGCTTGGACACCCAGGTCAAGCCGGGCACAAGTCAGTTACAAGTCTACGAAAGGCGCACGCTCTGCCTGATGCGCGTCTGGACGGCGTCGTCGCAGGTGTTCTTGGCGCAGAAGTACATCACGAGCATGGTCTTGGGCTGACGGTCGATGACGTAGCTGACGAATCCGAGCCGGGTGCCGCCGGCCGGGTCGTGCAGCACGCCGTCGAAGCGGGTGGCCGGGCTGCTGCCCGCCTGGTCCTGGACCGGCTTGCCCAGGTCCACCTGGCCGGGCAGCAGGTTGTCCATCTTGCTCTTCATCTGCTCGGAGTCGCCGCCCGCGTCGAGGGTGTCGGAGACCTGGACGTACACGCCCACGGCGCTGTCGGGGTCGTCGGCGACGATCTGGGAGATCGCCGACCAGTCGGCGCCGGGACCGGCCACGAACAGCGACTCGAACTCGGTGGCGTGCGGCGAGGCCACGGCGAACAGGTCCTGGTGGGTGCGCGCGGTCCAGTCGCCGGGGTACTCGAAGGCCAGCGGCGCGGCGGCGCTGGCGGCGTAGCGCGACCAGGTGTCGCCGCGATGGTTGAAAATGATCATCGCGACCAGCGTCAGCGCGGCCACGGCGGCCACCAGCGTGACCACCACGATCGGCAGCCGCCCCGGCCGCCTGGCCGGCGCCGTGGGATGGGTGGGGGCGGCGCGCCGGGAATGGTCCTCGTGCGGCCCCGAAGGCTGCCCCAGGCCGTGCGGGCCCGTCCCGGGCACCGCGTACGGGCTCTGCTGCGGCCCGGTCTGAGGGACGGCCTGGGGCCCCGTACGAGGGCCCGTCAGCGGGCCCGCCGCTCCCGGCACCGGCGCGGCGTGCGGGCCGGTGCGCGGGACGGCGTGCGGGACCATATGCGGCCCCGACGGGTGCCGGCCGCCCGGCTCGGCCTCCTGGCCGCTGATCGCGTCGCGCAGCGCGGTCACGAACTCGGCGCAGGTGGCGTAACGCTGCTCGGGCGCCTTGGCCAGCGCGCGCGCCATCACGACGTCCACCTGCGGCGGCAGCTCGGGACGCAGCTGCGACAGCGGCGCGGGCTGCTCGGCCAGGTGCGCCCACAACAGCGCGATGTCGTTCTCCCGCTGGAACGGCAGCCGCGCGCTCAGCGCCTCGTAGACCACGCAGGCCAGCGCGTACTGGTCGCACCGGCCGTCGATGTGCTCCTTGTTGATCTGCTCGGGCGACATGTACCGGGGCGTGCCGATGAACTGGTCGGTCTGGGTCAGGCCGGAGATCGACGAGCGGTGCTTGGTGATGCCGAAGTCGGTCAGGTAGACGTGGTCGCCGGCCAGCAGGATGTTGGCCGGTTTCACGTCGCGGTGGATCAGGTCGTGGGCGTGCGCGGCGTCGAGCGCGGCGGCCGTCTGGGCGAAGATCTGGCTGGCCTGGGCGAGCGGCAGCGGGCCCCGGTCGTAGATGAGCCGGCGCAGGTCGAGGCCGTCCACGTAGCGCATGGCGATGTACAACACGCCGTCGGCGTCGGCGTTGGCCTCGTAGATGGGGATGATGTTGGGGTGCTCGATGCTGGCGACCGTCCTGGACTCCAGGATGAAGCGCTGGCGGAACCTGTCGTCCACGGAGAGCACCGGGTTGAGGATCTTCAACGCCACGCGGCGGCTGAGCCGGGGGTCGAGCGCCAGGTAGACGACGGCCATGCCGCCCTTGCCGACGATGTCCTCGATGTAGTACCCGGCCACCTCCTGGCCGATGAGCGATCTGTCGTTCAATTGCATCACGTCTCGATGGGATGGCCGCAGTAGCCGCAGAATCGATGGGCCGGGCCGAGCCTCATGCCGCACGAGGTGCAGTACTTGACCGGCGGCGAGTCGGGGGCGGTCATCACCTGCTGCTGCTGCGGGACCGCCAGGAACGGCTGCGAGCGCCGTACGACGACGGTCTGGCTCGCGCCCTCGTCGAAGGGCGAGGGCACCGGCAGGGGCTCCGGCAGCTCGACCGGTCTGTCCGGGGCCCGCCGCCGCCACAGCAGGAACACCAGGCCGGCCCCGGCGATGAGCAGCAGCCCGGCCGCCACCAGGAACGGCCACAGCGGCGTGGAGCGCGACGGGGGCGCCGCCGCCTGCTTGGTGCCCTGGTCCTCGGGCCCGCCGCGCTTGGCCAGCGACGTCTTGAGCAGCGTGGCGGCCACCACGTTGCCGGGGTAGAGCTCCAGCACGCGCTGGAAGCCCGGCGCCGCCTCGGTGTAGTACCTGGTGTGGTAGCGGGTCAGCGCGGCCTCGAAGGCGGTGTCGATCGCGCCCCGGCGCGGCGCGACCTTGGCCGCGGCCAGGGTGGCGGTGATCTCCCTGACACCCAGCATGGTGGCCGACTTGCCGCCGCCGATGAGCATGCCGATGACGTGCCCGTCCTTGTCGCCGATCACCGGCGCGCCGGCCAGGCCCTGGTCGGCCAGCGCGCCCAGCTTGACCGGCTCGTCCACCTTCTTCTCCGGGTCGGCGAACGGCCTGCCGGACACCCCGGCCTGGCCGCCCTTGGCCAGGTGGGCGATCTGCACGGTCTCCTGGACGCCGGGCCCCGGCCGGCCGAGGAAGCCGGCCACGTTGGTCGGCGAGCCCTCCTGCTCGGGCACCTTGTCGGCGAGCGGCGCGGTCGGCATGCCGACGCTGCCGGCGGCGGGCGTGAGCGGGACCAGCACGGCGGGGGTGTCGGGGGTCTTGCCGGCCTTGATGCACTTGTACTTCAGGCCCTGGCCGGGCGGCGAGACGTTGGTGAACACCGTGATGTCGGTGGTCACGTCGATGATGCAGGTGGCGGTGCTGGTCTTGGGCGGGTAGCACTCCTGCAGGTGGTGGTCGAGCAGGTCGTCCTTGAGCTTGTGCTTCTGGTAGTCGAGCGGGATCTTGACCTTGTGGTGCTCGGCGAAGATCTTGTTGGCGGCGTAGACGGCGACGTCATCGGGGTTGACGGCGTTGCGCCTGAGCGTGACGACGTCGCCCTCGGGGTTGACGACCGTCCCCGTGCCCGAGGCGAACGGGATGTCGTAGGAGCGCTCCACGTGTTTCAGCTCGCCGATGTGGTCGAGCAGGGTGATCTCCACATGGGACACCGCCTCCACCCGCACCACGGCCGGCGTCACCAGGTCGGTGATCCCGCTGGGATGGTTGTGGGCCGCGGCGGGAAGAGCCGCGGGGATCGCGAGCAGCACGAGCGCCGCCGCCACGCCGCCCGCCAGAGCTGTGATGCGCGCCATCTTGGCTCCAAACACTGAATAGGTCCAGGTTCCCAATCAGATGCCGTAAGTCAATAGATCGATACATAGACAAGCGCTTGCTCGGGGATCTACCGTACCGGGATGGGGTTCGCGATCGGCGTCGACGTCGGCGGCACCTTCACCGACGTGGTCCTGAGCGGCCCCGGCGGGGTCGTCGCCGTGGCCAAGTGTCTGAGCACCCACGACGACCCCATCGCGGGCATACTCACCGGCGTTACTCGCGCGCTCGGAGCCGTGGACCCCGCCCGGGTCACCCGGGTCGTGCACGCCACCACGCTGGCGACCAACGCGGTGCTCGAACGCACCGGCGCGCGGGTGGCGTTCGTGACCACCCGGGGCTTCCGCGCCGCCGTCCCGCTCGGCCGTTACGCCCGCGTGGAGGAGGACCGGTACGACCTGCGCTTCACCCCGCCCCCTCCCCCGGTCGCGCCCGGCGACTGCTTCGAGGTGGACGAGCGCGTCTCGGCCCGCGGCGCCGTGCTGACCCCCCTGGACCCCGGCTCGGTGCGGCGGGCCGCGGCGGAGATCGCCCGGCGCGGCATCACCTCGGCGGCCGTCTGCCTGCTGCACTCCTACGCCGAGCCCGCCCACGAACGGCAGGCCGCGGCGATCCTGCGCGAGCACGTGCCGCACGTGGTGGCCTCCTGCGAGATCTGGCCCGAGATCCGCGAGTACGAGCGCGCCACCACCACCGTCATGTCCGCCTACATCGGCCCGCTGATGACCTCCTACCTGTCGCGCCTGCGCGAGCGCCTGGCCGCGGTCGGGATCGACGCGCCCGTGCACGTCATGGAGTCCGGCGGCGGGGTCGTCTCGGCCGAGCTGGCGGCCCGGCGCGCGGTGTCCACCATCGAGTCGGGCCCGGCCGCCGGGGTGCTGGCGGCGGCCGGGACCGGGCTGCCGGACGTGATCTCGTTCGACATGGGCGGCACGACGGCCAAGGCGTGCGTGGTGCGCGGGGGACGTCCGGAGATCACCCACGAGTTCCACGTGGGCGGCAAGGGCAGCTTCGGCGGGCGGCGGGCGGGCACCGGCGTGCCGATCAAGACCCCGGCCATCGACCTGGCCGAGGTCGGCGCGGGCGGCGGCAGCATCGCGTGGCTGGACCCGGCGGGCGCGCTGCGCGTCGGGCCCCGGTCGGCGGGCTCCTCCCCCGGTCCCGCGTGCTACGGGCTCGGCGGCGGCGAGCCGACGGTGACCGACGCCGACCTCGTGCTCGGCTACCTCTCCTCGGCCTCGACGCCGCTGTCGGCGCCGCTCGCGGCCAAGGCCGTGGACCGGCTGGCCGGGCCGCTCGGGGTGTCGCGGGAGGAGGCCGCGCACGCCGTGCACGAGATCGTCAACGCCTCGATGGCCGCGGCCGTGCACGTGGTGACGGTCCAGCGCGGGATCGACCCGCGGGGGTTCGCACTGGTGGCGTTCGGCGGCGCGGGGCCGATGCACGCGGCCGGGGTGGCGCGGCGGTTCGGGATCGCGACGGTGGTGGTGCCCGCGTACTGCGGGGTGGCCTCGGCGGCCGGGCTGCTGGCGGGGGCGCTCTCGACGGACCGGGTGTTGTCGCGGCTGGACGCGGCCGACCCGGAGGAGGTCTTCGCCGCGCTGGCCGCCGACGCCGCCGCCGATCTGGGCCTCGCCCGGGTGCGGGTGGCCCGGTCGGTGGACGTGCGGTTCAAGGGCCAGTCGCACGACCTGACCGTGGACTGGGCGGAGTCGCGGGAGGAACTGGCCTCACGATTCTTCGCGAAATATGCGCAGGTGTATGGGATTGTCCAGCAGGGGGAGATCGAGCTGGTCAGCTACCGCGTCCGCGTCACCGACGCCACCACGCCCACCCCCACCCCCGGCCCCGCTCCCGCCCGGCCCGCGCCGTCCGGTGGCGGCGCGGAGGGGGGCAGGCGGGCGTACTTCCCCGAGGCCGGGGGGTGGCTCGACGTCCCGGTGCACACGCGGCGGACGCTGGACCGGGTGCGCGGCCCCGCGATCGTCGAGGACGCCGAGTCCACGATCGTCGTCCCGCCCGGCTGGCGGGCCGCGGCGGAGCCGTCGGGCGCCGTGCGCCTCACCCTGGAGGATGCGCCGTGAACGACGCGCTCACCGCCGAGGTGCTGAGGAACGCGCTGGTCGTGGCCGCCGAGGAGGCCAGCATCGTGGTGGTGCGGTCGGCGTACTCGACGTTCATCGTGGAAGGCTCCGACGCCTCGGCGGCGATCCTGGACGCCGGGGGCCGCCTGGTCGCGCAGTCCATGGCGACCACGCTGATGAACAGCATGGCCCTGAAGGCCGCGCTGCCGGAGCTGCTGAAGGACGTCCCGCCGCACACCATGCGGCCCGGCGAGGCGTACGCGCTCAACGACGCCTACCGGGGCGGCGTGCACACCAACGACCTGCTGGTCTACCGGCCGGTGTTCGCCGGCGGGGTCCCCGCGTACTTCACCGCCACCATGATCCACGTCTCCGACCTGGGCGGGCTGTCGGCCGGCGGGATGGCGCCGCTGGCCACCGACATCTTCCTCGAAGGGCTCCAGCTCCCGCCGGTCCGCCTGGCCACCCGGGACGGCCTCGAACCGGCCGTGGAGGCCGTCCTGCGGGCCAACAGCCGCACGCCCGACAAGGTCATGGGCGACGTGCGGGCGCTGGTGGCCGGGACGGCGGTCGCGGCGGCCCGCGTGGCGGCCCTGATGGCCGAGTACGGCGTGGCGGGCCTGGCCGCGGGCGTCGAGGACTACCTGGACCACACCGAGACCAGGACCCGGGCGGCGCTGGCGGAGCTGCCCCGGGGGCGGTTCGAGGCGTCGTACCCGATCGACGACGACGGGGTGCGGCCGGGGGTGGCGCACCACGTACGGGTCGCCGTCACGCTCGGCGGGGACGCGGCCGTCCTCGACTTCACCGGCACCGGGCCGCAGGTGCCCGCCGCGATCAACGCCTCGGCGTCGCAGTCGCTGGCGGCGGCCGTCTTCGCGGTGCGCTGCTTCCTGGACCCGACGATCCCGATGAACGACGGCTGCCTGCGCGCGATCGAGGTCGTCCTGCCGGAGGGCTCCCTGCTGAACGCCCGTTCCCCGTATCCGTGCGGCGGCCGGTACGTCCCCATCTACGCCGCCATGGAAGCCGTGTTCCAGGCGATGTCGGACGCGATGCCGGACCGCGCGATCGCGGCCAGCGGGATCCTCCAGCCGTTCTCGATCGCCGCGGTGGGGGCGCCGTACTGGATCCACCTGTCCTACGACTTCGGCGGGGTGGGCGCCCGGCAGGGGCTGGACGGGCCGGACGCGACGGGCGTGCATTTCGGCATCGGCCGCAACTCGGTGCCGCAGGCCGAGCCGGTGGAGAGCCGCTGCCCGCTGATCGTGGAGTCGGTCGGGACGATCGCCGACTCCGGCGGCCCCGGCCGCTTCCGGGGCGGGCTCGGCTCGCGTACCGTCTACCGCTTCCTGGCCGACTGCCACGTCACCACCCGCGGCGACCGCCTCCGCCTCCCGCCCCCGGGCCGGGACGGCGGCCTGCCCGGCAGGGTGGGCGGCTTCCACAAGCGCCACCTGGACGGACGGGTGGAACGCCTGGCCTCGAAGGTCAACAACGTGCGGTTCGCGGCGGGCGAGGCGTTCGTCGTGGAGACCACGGGCGGCGGCGGCCTCGGCCCCCCGTCGGAAAGGGACCCGGCGGCGATCCTGGCCGACCTGGAGTCCGGCCACATCACCCCCGAAGGCGCCGCGAACGACTACGGCTTCGACCCCCGCGCGGCCACCAGGACGGCTGGGTCGAAACTCACCGGGTAGGGCGCTGAGAGACTGACCGTGGTGCCCGCCTCGTACGCGACGGGCCCCTTGTAGGAGTCGTCGTCGAGCTCGTAGACGTAGAGCGTCGGCCCCTCGTCGGGCTCCACCCGCCAGTAGACGGGGATTCCGGCTGCCGCGTAGGACAGCACTTTGTTCGTACCGTCGAACAGCCGGGTGTGCGGGCCTGCGACCTCCACGGCCAGCAACACGTCGCCGGCCGCGAGCGGCCCCGATCCGCAGGCTTTCTCGGGCACCACGACGAGGTCGGGGATGTGGAGGCACTCCTCGTCGGTGCGAACGCCGGCCCCGGGCAAGGGCTCCAGCCCGGGCGGGGCCGCGTCGTCGAGAATCACCAGCAGCCGGCTGATCACCCGCTGGTGATCGGGGGTGGAGGGAGGACTCACCACCAGGCTCCCGTAGACGCGCTCGTAACGGTTCCCGCCGTTGGGGAACGTAAGGAGGTCATCGTCCGGGCCGGGAAGAACGGTGCACCTTGTGGGGGGTTCGATCGGCGTTGCGGTCACCCACTCAGTATCGGGAGTCACGCCCTTGTCCACATGCTGCTTCCCCCAAAATCGTCACCTGTAGTCACCGGGCCGCCACGCCTCGGCGCCGCGGCGGACGGCGGTGTGGACGGCGCGGGCCGCGCGGGCGCCCCACTCCGAGCGGGGCCCGCCGAAGAGCTGCTCCGGGCCGTCCTGCGGCACCACCACGCAGACGGCGTCCGAGGCGGTGCCCGTGCACGGGTAGCCGGCCTCGATCAGCGCCTGGGTCTTGGCCTCGGTGACCGTCATGACCAGGTTCACCAGGGCGGCGTCCGTCATGGCGACGGGCAGGACGGTCACGATGTTGACGGTGCCCGCCCGCATGGGGGCGAGTTCGGGGTCGGCGGCGCCCTCGGGGGCGGCGGCCCAGGTGGGGACGCGCAGCCCGACGGTGGCCACGGCCTCCGCTCCCCCGTCGGCGGCCCGCACGTACCGGTCGACGGAGGCGGCGGTCAGCATGCCGACGCCGGGGCCGGGCGGGCCCAGCTCGACCAGGTGGTCCACCGGGTCCATCCGCGCGTAACCGGCCACGACCTGGGCGTTCAGCACCCATTCGCGGGGGCCGATGCCGCCGCCGAGCATGGCCGAGGAGATCATGCGGAAGCCGGGCCCGAACTCCCACAGCAGGGAGCCCAGCCGGGTCCCCTCCTCCACGCGATAGGTCAGCTTCACGTCCCACCTCGCACCAGGTGCACCACGGGCCGCCCGTCGGGGCCCGGCTCGATCTTGACACGGGCGTCGAAGTGCCGGCCGATCAGCGCCTCGGTGAGCACCTGTTCGGGGCGGCCCGTGGCGGCGGCGTGGCCGTCGGCCAGCAGCATCAGGCTGTCGGCGTACAGGCCGGCCACGGTCAGGTCGTGCAGGGTGGTGACGACGGTCAGGCCGTCGGCGCGGCGCAGGCGGTCGACCAGTTCCAGCACCTGCTGCTGGTGGCCGAGGTCGAGCGCGGTGGTGGGCTCGTCGAGCAGCAGCACGGGGGCCTGCTGGGCCAGCGCCCTGGCCAGCACGACGCGCTGGCGCTCGCCGCCGGACAGCTCGCCGACGCGGCGTCCGGCGAAGGAGGTCAGGTCCAGCCGGTCCAGCACGGAGGCGGTCACCTCGCGGTCGTGCCGGCTCTCCCGTCCCAGGTAGGGGATGTACGGCGTGCGTCCCAGCAGGGCGTAGTCGAAGACCGTCATGTCGGGCGGCAGGGCGGGCGTCTGCGGGGCGTAGGCCAGCAGCCGGGCGCGCTCGCGGGGCCTGAGCGCGGCGAGCGGGCGCTCGTCGAGCACGACCTCCCCCTGGTGCGGGACGATCGCGCCCATGACGGTCTTGAGCAGCGTGGACTTGCCCGCGCCGTTGGGCCCGATGATCGCCAGCCACTCGCCGCGCCGCACGTGCGCGTCGACGCCGGTCAGCACGTCGCGCTCGCCCAGGCGCACCGACAGGGCCCGTACGCCGATCACGTGGCCACCCGCCTGGTCATGCGCAGGACGCCGACGAAGAACGGGGCCCCGACGAACATCGTGACGACCCCGATGGGCAGCTCGGCCGGCGCGATCACGGTACGGGCGATGAGGTCGGCCGCCACGAGGAAGGCCGCGCCGCCGATCAGCGACAGCGGCAGCACGATCCGGTACGAGCCGCCCGCCAGCCGCCGGACGACGTGCGGCACGACCACGCCGACGAACCCGATGAGCCCGCTGACCGCGACGGCCGACGCGGTGGCCAGGGAGGCGGCCACGAGGACGGTCAGGCGCACCCGGCCGGCCCGTACGCCGAGGCTGCCGGCCTCCTCGTCACCGACGCTGAGCACGTCCAGCATCCGGCCGTGCAGCAGGAGCAGGACGGAGGAGACCGCGGCGTACGGCAGCACCAGCAGGAGCTGGTCCCATCCGCCGCCGACGTCGCCGAGGATCCAGGAGTAGATGCGCTCCAGCTCCTCGACCTTGAGCTGCTGGACGAACGTCTGGATCGCGGTCAGGAACGACGTGACCGCCACCCCGGCCAGCACCAGGGTCGCCGTGCCGCCGCCGGTGCCGCCGCCGGAGCGGCCGGCCGCGTTGCCCAGCGTGTACGCCAGGAACACCCCGCCCACCGCCCCGGCGAAGGCGGCGACGGGGATGCTCGCGCTCGAGCCGGGCAGCAGCACGATGGCCAGCGTCGTGGCCAGCCCGGCGCCGGAGGCGGCCCCCAGCAGGTACGGGTCGGCCAGCGGGTTGCGGAACACGCCCTGGTACCCGGCGCCGGCCATGGCCAGCAGGCCGCCGACGACCGCGGCGACGAGCACCCTGGGCAGGCGCAGCTCGTACAGCAGGCCCTGCTCGACCGGGGCGAGGCCCGAGTCGGCCGAGACGAACGGCAACCAGTCCACCACCTGGAGGACCACCTGCCACGGCGAGATGTCCGCCGCGCCGCCGAGCAGCCCGGCGACCATCGTGAGGGCCAGCACGGCGAGGGCGCCCGCCACCCAGACGGGACGCGCCCTCGACGGCTGCGCCTTGCCTGTCACGCTCAGCCCGCGCCGCCGGCCTTGGCCACGGCCGCGCCGATCGCCTGGGCCAGGTCCACGACGCGCGGGCCCCAGCGGGAGGCGAGGTCGTCGTCGAGCTGGATCACCTGGTCGTTCTTGACGGCCGACAGGTTCTTCCAGCCGGGCCGCTTGACCAGCGTCTCCTTGCTCTGCTGGCAGCACTTGACGTCGGCCAGGAAGATCAGCGCGGGGTCGGCCTGGGCGACGAACTCGGCCGACAGCTTGGGGTAGCCGCCCGCTGCGTCCGGGGCCTGGTCGGCGATGTTGGTCAGCCCGAACATGGCGTAGACCTGGCCGATGAACGTCTTGGACGTGGCCGCGTACGGCGTCTGGTCCAGCTCGTGGTAGTAGGTGAGCTTCTTGTCCTTGGGGGCGTCGGCGGCCAGCTTGGCCATGGCCGCCTTCATGCCGGAGACGACCTCGTCGGCCTTGGCCTTGTTGCCGGTGGCCGCGCCGATCTCGCTGATCTCCTCGTACGCCTCCTCCAGCCCGGTCGCGGCCGGTTCGAGCAGGACGGGCACGTTCACCTTGGCCAGCTCGGCGACGATCTTGTCCTGGTCGTTGGAGAGGATGACCAGGTCGGGCTTCTTGGCGATGATCGCCTCGACGTTCGGCTTGAAGCCGGACAGGTCGCTCTTGGGCGCCTCCGGCGGGTAGTTCGACTGGTCGTCCACCGCGACGACCTGGGGGCCGGCGCCGACCGCGAACAGCGTCTCGGTGTGGGTGGCCGAGAGCGAGACGATGCGTTCGGGCTTCTTGGCGAGGGTGACCTTGCCGTTGCCCGCCTCGACGGTGACCGGGAAGTCCCCGGCGCCCGCAGCCGCGGTGGTGGGAGGGGGGCTGTCGGGGGAGTTCGAGGGGGCGACGTTGGCGCCGGTCTGGCCACATCCGGCCAGGACGAGCGTTCCCAGCAGCGCGCCCGCGAAGGCCGTGCGTACGGGCCTCACGAGTAGTCCTTTCACACTGTCGGAACCGAGAGACCCGCGATGAGCGACGGATCACCCTTTTCCACGAGGGTTGATGACGTCGGCGCAGAGGCAGGCGACCTGGCTATGACAGTTGCGGGACAGCGCCGGAATCGCACCGGACTTCGCTGCAGCACTGCGCGTCGGACAAACGTTATCAATGCCCCAGACGTCCTCGACGTCAAGGGGTCTCGGGGGCAGGCGCGCAAAGGCCCCGGGTCAGGCGGCGAGCTGCGCCTCCGCGGCGGCGATGATCTCCTGGAGGCGCAGGCCATGCGCCGCGTCCAGCGGGTGGCCGCCGCCGCGCCGGACGGTCTGGGCGAACTCCTCGGCCACGACCTCGAAGGGGTCCTCGTCGCCGGGCAGCAGGACGGCGTTGCCGGTCCTGCCGTACACCTCGAAGGTCGAGGGCGGCAGGTCGCCGACGGCCGCCATGCACAGGGACGCCTCGCTGACCGCGCCGCCCTCGTGCTCCAGCAGCAGGCCGGTCCAGCCGAGCGGGTTGCCGTGCGCGCGCACGCCGACGACCGGGCCGAGCGCGGCGTCGAGCAGGTCGATCACGTGCGGGCCGACGTCCAGCAGGGCGCCGCGCTCCAGCCGCCACGGGGTGGCGAACGGGTTGCCGCCGAGCAGCGCGCCGGAGATGTTGGCGGCGTGCCCGCCGAACGGCTGAATCTCGGCGCAGCGGGCCAGGAACGTGCGGGTCGGGGTGGCGTAACGCATGGTGAGCATCATCTGCGAGGGCACGCCCGTCTCCGCCACGGCCTCGGCCACCCGCATGGCCCCCTCGACGGAGTCGGCGAGCGGCTTCTCCAGCAGCAGCGCCTTGCCCGCGTGGGCGGCGCGCACGGCCAGCTCGGCCTGCACGCCGGGCGGCACGCAGAACGCCACGGCCTCGCAGGCGTCGAACAGCTCCTCGACCCGCTCGTACACGGGGGCGCCGAGCCTGGCGGCCTGCTCGGGGCGGCGGGCCCAGACGCCGGCCAGCCGGGTGTGGGGGCCTTTGGCCAGCATCGGCGCGTGCGCCATCTCAGCCCAGGGCCCTGCCCCGATCAACCCGACCGCGACCGGCTCCATCCGTCCCCCTTAGTCCGCTTTTCTCCAGACCTTAGATCCCCCGTCCGGGCTCCCGTCCATCGGCCCCTCCGGTCAGGTGCGGGAGCGGTGGATGGCGTGTTCCGGGCGGTGGACGAGGGTGCCGCCGTCGAGGGCGATGGTCTGGCCGGTGATGCAGCGGGACTCGGCCGAGGCCAGGAAGCCGACCAGGTCGGCCACGTCCTCGGGGGCGCAGGGCCAGGGCAGGAGGCGTTCGGCGGCCTTGTCGGCGAGCTGCTCCGGGATGAGGGCGCGCTCGGCGGCGGCGGTCATGACCAGGGCGGGGGCGACGGCGTTGCAGCGGATGCCGCGGGCGCCGTACATGGTGGCGACGTAGCGGGTGAAGCCGACCAGGGCCGCCTTCGAGGTGCCGTACGCGGCGTGGTCCACGTCGCCGGTCAGGCCCGACACCGAGGACGTCAGGACGATCGCGCCGCCGTCGCGCATCACCGGGACGACGTGCTTGACCAGCAGCATCGCGCCACGCAGGTTGACCTCCATCGTGCGGTCCCAGACGGCGGCGTCCATGGCGGTCAGGTCGCGGTCGCGGCCGTAGACGTCGCGGTCGAGGCAGGCGGCGTTGGAGTGCAGCACGTCCACCCGGCCGAAGGCGGCCACCAGCGCGGCCACCGACTCCTCCACCTGCTTCTCGTCCGACACGTCGCAGGTCAGCGCCATGGCGGCGCCGCCCCGGGCGCGTACGGCGGCGGCGGTGGCCCGGGCGGGGGCGGCACGCAGGTCGAGCACGCCCACCCGGGCGCCCTCGGCGGCCAGCCGGGCCGCGCACGCCGCGCCGATGCCGGACCCCGCCCCCGTCACCAGCGCCACCCGCCCGCCGAACCGCCCCTCGGACCGCCCGCCGGGCCCCGCCCCGGGGGGATCCGCGGTCACCACTCCACCTCCAGCGCGCTCAGCCCGCGGCCGACCAGCGACCTGCGGTAGGCGACGGGCGCGTCAGGGGCGAGTCGCAGGCCGGGCAGACGGCGCCCGAGGACGTCGAGCGCGGTGCGCAGCTGCAGGCGGCCGAGCGCCGCCCCGACGCAGAAGTGGATGCCGTACCCGAAGACCAGGTGGTCGGCGGCGTTGGGACGGTCGATCACGAACCGCTCCGGGTCGGGGAAGACGGTCTCGTCGTGCCCGGCCGAGTCGGTGGACAGCAGGACGAGCGAGCCCGCCGGGATCGTCACGCCGTGCAGCACGACGTCCTGCACGGCGTGCCGGAAGGAGCCCAGCGAGGCGCCGTCGATCCGCATGCACTCCTCGACCGCCCCCGGGATCAGGGCGGGCGGCACCGGCCAGGCGTCCTCGCGCAGCAGCCGCAGCACGCTGTTGCCGAGCTGGTTGGGGACGGTGTCGTTGCCCCCGAGCAGGATCGTGGAGATCAGCTCGACGACCTCCCGATGGCTCAGCTCGTCGCCGATCAGCGAGGTCATCAGGGACGTGAAGTCGTCCCGCGGCTCCTTGACGCGGGCGGCCACCAGGCGGTCGACGTAGTCGAGGTAGGCCAGGAAGCTGTCGGCCAGCTCGAGCTGGCGGGCCGGCGGCTGCGGCGACAGGAACAGCAGGAACCAGTCCTTGACGTGCGCCTGCACGAACGCCTCGTCGGCCTCGGGCACGCCGATGAAGCGGGCGGTCAGCTTGACCGACGGCTCGTGCCCGATCTCGGCGACGAAGTCGGCCCGGCCCCTCGGCGCGACCCGGTCGAGGACGTCCTCGTTCAGCCGCCGGAAGCGCTCCTCCATGGCGGCGACGGCCCGCGGCGTGAAGGCCCGGGAGACCGAGCGGCGCAGGCGGGTGTGGTCGGGCGGGTCCACGTTGGCCACGAAGCTGGACAGGAACGAGCCGTGCTCGCCCAGCTTGGCGCGGGTCTGCGGGGTGAGGCTGCGGGAGATCGTCAGCGACCCCTCGGAGGAGAAGCGGGCCGGGTCGCCGTACGCGGCGCGCACGTCGGCGTGGCGGGTCAGCACGTACGCGCCCAGGTGCTCGCTGCGGAACACCGGCCGCCCGGCGCGCAGGCGGCGCAGGAAGTCGTACGGCGCGGCGACGTGCCAGTCGGCGGCGACGTCGAAGTCCTGCGCCGAGGCGGGGGTCGTCGCAGAGGTCATCGCAGGATCCTCCTGGGGTTGTCGACGAGCATCTGGTGGAGCTGGTCGCCGGTGACGCCGCGGCTGCGCAGTTCGGGCACGACGTCGCGGGAGATGTGCAGGAGGTGGTAGTTCGGGTGGCGACGCCGTACGACGTCGGGATCGAACCGGTCATTGAAACAGTACGAATCATGACCTAGAACCATTTTTCCGGCGTGGCCGCGTTCGCACATCGCCGCCACCACCGCCACCCGGTCCTCGAACGAGCTGATCGTCTCGATGCCGAACCGATCCATGCCCAGGTAGGAGCCGCCGGCCACCAGCTCCTCCAGGTACGCCAGGTCCGTCGAGTCGCCCGCGTGCCCGATCACCACCCGTTCCAGGTCCACGCCGAGCGAGCCGAGCAGCCGCTGCTGCTCCAGCCCGCCCCTGGAGGCGCTGTGCGAGTGCGTGGTGATCGGCGCGCCGGTGGCCAGGTGGGCCTCGGCCACGGCCCGGAACACCCGCTCGCACCCCTTGGTCATGCCGAGGTGGTCGGAGGCGCATTTCAGCATGGCCGCCTTCACCCCGGTCCGCCCGATCCCCTCGGTGAGGTCGCGGACGAAGAACTCGGCCAGCCGGTCCGGGCCGCCGAACAGCGACCCCGGCCCCCGGTTGCCGAAGTACGGCGGCAGCGCGTCGTAGGTGTAGAGCCCGGTGGCGGCCACGATGTTCACCGACGTCAGCTCGGCCACCCGCTGGACGGCCGGGACGTACCGGCCGAGCCCGACGACGGTCAGGTCGACGATCGTGTCGATCCCCTCGGCCTTGAGCGCGTCGAGCTTGGCCGCCGCCTCCCGCGCCCGCCGCTCCAGGTCCCAGCCCTCGGGGACGTCCGGCCAGTTCCACAGGATCTCCGGGCTGAGCCCGAACACGTGCTCGTGCATCAGCGTCGCCCCGAGGTCGGCGACCGGCCCCCTCACGGTCTCAGGCACGGGAACCTCTCGTGCTCGAAGGGCCGGTTGACCTCCAGGCCGAGCCCGTCGGTCTGCCGGTACGGCAGCCCGGTGTAGAGGGCGTCGGCGTCGAAGTAGGTGACGGTGAACGACAGGCGGGCGGCGTCGCGGCGGTTGGCGGGCGCGCCGTGCACGGTGAGCGCGTGGTGCACGGTGGCGTCCCCGGCCCGCAGGTCGAGCGGCGGCGACAGCTCCAGCTGCGCGAGCCAGGGATGCTGGCTGAGCTGGTCGTCCCCGGCGCGGGTGAAGCTGCGCCCGAGCAGGCCGTAGCGGTGGGAGCCGCTGTAGAAGCGCAGCGACCCCATGTCGGCGGGCACGTCGGCCAGCGCCAGCCACACCGTCAGCATGGCCGAGCGGTCCATGGGCATCCACGGGAAGTCCTGGTGGAACTCGGTGGCGCCGTGCTCGCCCGGCTCCTTGACCAGCAGGTTGGTGACCTGCACGCGCACGGCCCGCACCCCGCCCAGCAGCCGTACGGCGTTGCGGCCCATGGCCGGGCTGGTGCTCAGCGCGCCGAACAGCTCGTCCTCGGCGGCGACGTCGCGGGACTGGCCGAAGGCCCGGTCGACCGGCGTGTCCGCGGCCCGGCCGCGCGTCCGCAGGCGCTCGCGGGCCCGTTCGCGCAGCTCGCCAACCGTGTCCGGGGCGACCAGCCGGTCCAGGCGGACCCAGCCGTGCTCGCCGAAGAACGCCACCTCGTCGTCGGTCGCCTGGCGTACCGGGATCTCCATGGCCACCAGTGTGCCACTCCAAGCAAGCGCTTGGTAAGATCCGGGTCGAGGAGGATGCCGTGCGAGGGTTCAGGTTCGGTGCGGTGCTGCGCGGGGCGCGGTCCGGCAAGGAGTGGGCCGAGCGGGCCAGGCGGCTGGAGGCGTCCGGCTTCGACGTGCTGCTGGTGCCCGACCACCTGGTCGGCCCGCGCTTCGCGCCGGTCGCTGCGCTGACGGCGGCGGCCTGCGCCACCACCCGGCTGCGCGTCGGCACGCTGGTGTTCGCCAACGACTTCCGGCACCCGGCCGTGCTGGCCAAGGAGGCCGCCACCCTGGACCTGCTCTCCGGCGGACGCCTGGAGCTGGGCCTCGGCACCGGCTGGATGGCCGACGACTACGGACGGGCCGGGCTGCGGCTCGACCCGCCCGGCGTGCGCCTCGACCGGCTGCGCGAGGCCCTGGAAGTGATCAAGGGCCTGTGGGACGGCGGCCCGCTGACCTACGAGGGCGCGCACTACCGCCTGGCCGGGCTGGAGCAGGAGCCCCGGCCGGTGCAGCGCCCGCGCCCGCCGATCCTGCTGGGCGGCGGCGGCCCCCGGATGCTCGCCCTGGCCGCCGAGCACGCCGACATCGTCAACCTCGGCACCCGCGTCAAACCGGACGGCACCGGCCCCGACCCGCGCGACGCCGGGCCGGAGGCGTTCCTCGCCAAGCTGGCGCTGCTGCGGCGCAGCCCCCGCCACCACCTGCTGGAGATCGGCACCAGCGTGATGCAGGTGGGCGAGCGCAAGCCGGAGGAGTCGTGGAGCGCCGCCGACAGCTCCCGGCTCGGCGACACGCCGCAGGTGCTGCTCGGCACCCGCCGCGACATCGCGGACCAGCTGCGCCACTGGCGCGACGCGCACGGCGTCACCTACTTCGTGCTGCACCACGAGCGTGACCTGGCCGCCTTCACCCCGGTCGTCGAGGAGCTGGCGGCTCTGCCGGATGATGGACCTCATGGATGAGATGTTGTTGCTGAGGCACGGAGCCACCGAATGGAGCACGGCAGGCCGGCACACCGGCCGTACCGACCTGCCCTTGACGCCCGAGGGGGAGGACCAGGCCAGGGCGCTGGCGCCGCTGGTCAAGGCGTCCGCGTTCGGGCTGGCGCTGGTCTCCCCCGCGCAGCGGGCCCGCCGTACGGCGGAGCTGGCCGGTTTGACGGACTACGAGGTCGACCCCGACCTGTGGGAGTGGGACTACGGCGGCTACGAGGGCATCACCACGCCGGACATCAGGAAGACCCGGCCCGGCTGGTACCTGTGGCGTGACGGCGTGATCCCCGGCGACGCCGAGCATCCCGGCGAGAGCGCCGCCGAGGTGGCCGCGCGCGCCGACCGGGTGATCGAGCGGGCCCGCGGGGCCGAGGGGCGGGTCGTGCTGGTGGCCCACGGCCATTTCCTGCGCGTGCTGGCCGCCCGCTGGCTCGGCCTCGACCCGGCGGACGGCCGGCTGCTGCGGCTCGACACCGGCACCTACTCCCGGCTCGGCTTCGAGCACGCCGAACCGGTGCTGCTGAGCTGGAACTCACCGGTCGCCTGAGGGGGGTTCGTCAGTCGCAGCCCAGGGTGGCGGCGGCGCGGATCAGATCGCGCGTGAGCTCTCGGTCGCCCTCCGACGCGTGCGGGAAGGCGTCCGGGGGCCACCGGCCGGCCACCAGCCGGCAGAAGTCCACCGCGCCGGCCGAGATCATCCCGGCGTCCGCGCCCGGGGTGCGCGAGAGCGGGACCGTCCACGTGCCGCCACCGGGCCCGGTCAGCACGACGGTGACCGAGACGTCGGGGCGCGGCCCGCGCAGCGCCCGGGGCAGCAGCGCCAGGCCGAACCCGGCGATCAGGCGCACGTGCCCGGCACGCGGCGGCGCGGGCGGGCGGCCGGTCGCGGCCCTGATGTCGTCGGCGTGCGTCCAGGTCTCGAACGTGCGCTGGATCAGGGCCTGGCGCAGCGGCGCGCGGGCCGGGCGCACCCCCGCCAGCGCCACCTCCACCCCGAGCAGCACCTCGCCGGCCCTGGAGAGCCGGTCCAGCAACGCCCCGGCCTGCTCCCGCCAGCGCCGGTGCTCCGGGGCCGCGCCCGCGCCGGGCAGCCCCATGAAGGCGGCCACGGTGGCGTCGTTGGCGGTCAGGTGCGCGACCAGGTCGCGGACCGTGCCGTGCCGGGCGATCGGCGCGTCCCACTGGGCCGGGCTCAGCTCGGCGAGCAGGTCGTCCATGAGCGCCACCTGCTCGGCGTACGGCACGGTCACGGACGCCACGCCACCGGCGGCGGGCGCGCGCCGGCGGCGGGCCCCCGACAACACGGCCGCGCGCAGCCCCGGCGGCGGGCCGCCGTAGAGGTACGGGTCCGTCATGGCTGCCTCCGCAGCCGACGCTAACCCGGCCGCGGTCACCGCGCCAGACGGCTGCCGGGAAACGGCGCGAGCAGGGTCTCCCGCCAGGGGCCTTCGAGGTAGCCGCGGGCCCGCCTGCCCCAGTCGAGCAGCCGGGAGTCGGGCGCGACCTCGTCGTCGAGCCCGAGCGCGGCGTCGCGGGCCCGCTGGGTGGCCAGGTGGTCGTCCAGCGAGACGGCCCACATGGTGACCGCCTCGGTGTCGCAGAACAGCACCTCGTACAGGCCGGTCAGGGTGTGGCCGTGCTCGGCCAGCAGCGGGGCGCGCTCGGTGCGGACGGCCTCCAGGTAGTCCAGCGCGGCCCCGGGGCGGACGCGGGCGCTCTCGAAGAGGTAGAACTCGGCGGCGGGGGCCGCGGCGAGCGGCGGGCAGCCCGGCGCGGCGCCGAGCGGCCTGGAGAAGGCGGAGAAGCGCAGGTCGTCGATGTCGGACAGGAACAGGCGCTGGTCCACGCCCTGGTAGATGTCCATCATCTGGCGCCAGCCGCCGTCCCACCCGCCGTGGCAGTCCCACAGCGTGACGGCCTTGAACTGCGGGTGGCCGGTGATGCCCACAGCGTAGAAGGCGCCGACGAGGTCGATGTCGCGCGACCTGATGGACATGCCGGTGGTCAAGGCGGGCTCGGCGCGGCTCTCGTCCTCGCGTTTGTAGCGGGTCAGCCAGGTCAGGTACTCCAGCGGCCGCCTGGAGTTCATCGGCCGGAAGTCGACCTCTTCGAGCAGGTGGATCGCGCGCCGCACCACGCCTCCTCTATCAAGCATTTGCTTGGCATGAGGATAGCGATCAGGTCAGCGCCTGGGAAGGCCGCGGCCCCCTGCCGGTCAGCCACTCCAGCACCCGGCGGTGCCCGGAGGCGGCGTCCTCGAAGTGGCCCCAGTGCCAGTAGCGCGGCTGGTCGCGCAGGCCGGTCACCCAGGTGCGGTAGGAGATGGCGGCGCCCGCGGGCGCCACGCCGTACGTGCGGACCACGACCTTGCCGCCCGGCGCGAGCAGCACGTCGTCGGCGATCGGGTACAGATTCATCCGGTCGAGCATGTACGACATCCTGACCTGCGGAAATTCCCCGCCGGTTACACCTCCGGCGCGCCCCCGTTAAGGGAGCGCGCCGGAGGTGAACAGGCTGTTACACGAGAAGGCCGTCGAACTCCCCGTCCTTCGCGCCGAGCACCAGGGCCCGGATCTCGTCACGGGTATAGATGAGAGCAGGACCGTCGGGGAAGCGCGAGTTGCGGACCGCGATCCCTCCGTCGGGAAGCTCCGCGAGCTCCACGCAGTTGCCCTGCGAGTTGCTGTAGCGGCTCTTGCGCCAGGCGACCTGGGTGAGGTCGGCCGCGGGCATGCCGTTGTAGGTGTGGTTCATCTACATCTTTCTGAGAAGACCGCCGATGAGCTCGACGGTGCCCCCTGGCGTGGTGCTTTCCACGCACAGTTGCTCCATGGCGGTGAGGTACGGGTCGATGTCCTCACGTTTGTCCAGGTACAGGGCACCCCAGAGCTGCTCGACGTAGACAACGTCCGACAAATCGGACTCGGGAAACCGCAAGATGCTGAACGCGCCCCCCTCGGCGGCGTGCTTGCCGAACCTGAAGGGCATCACCTGGAGGGTGATGTTGGGCAGGGCGGCGACTTCCAGCAGATGCTGGAGCTGCTCGGACATGACCTCTCGCCCGCCGATGGTCCGCTTGAGCGCCGCCTCGTCGATGACGGCCCACAGCTTGGGGCCGTCCTTCTGGGTGAAGCGCTCCTGGCGCTGCATGCGCATGTGCACGCGGCGCTCGATCTTGTCCGGACTCGCGTCGGGGTTGCCGAGCTGGAAGACCGATCGCGCGTACGAGGCCGTCTGCAGCAGGCCGGGCACGAACTGCACCTCATAGGTACGGATCACGCTCGCGGCCTCCTCCAGGCCCACGTACGTCGTGAACCACGAGGGCAGCTCGGCGGAGTACTTGTGCCACCACCCGGGGGTGTTGGCCTCGCGGACCATCTCCAGCAGGGCACGGCGTTCGGCATCGTCGACGACGCCGTACAGGGTGAGCAGGTCCTCCACGTCACGTGTCTTGAACCCGACACGCCCGAGCTCCATCCGGCTGATCTTGGACTCGGACGCCCGGATGTGGAACCCGGCCTGGCCGCGGTCGAGACCGGAGGCCTCGCGCAGGCGCCTGAGGCTCGCACCCAGCATGATGCGCCGAACGGTCGAGCCGGAGCCGGGCGGATCAATGGACACGTGCTGCTCCTTGTGTCGTTTCCTTGAAGACACAGTCTGTCACTTGGCGGCCGAAAGATCATGGGCCGCGGACAAGATCCCCTTTCCCCCATATTGACCACTTGAGGAGAACCGTAGCGCTTGCACGAGTTGTCTGCACGTGCATTCGCTCTTGCACCTGCACGAGAGATTGCCGCAGAATGATCACGTGCAATCCACCACGGCGCCCGGCCAGTGGACCACGTTCGACTGGTGGCCGCCCGTCGGCTGGTGGCCGGAGGCGGCTCGCGATCTCCTGGTGACCGGCCCGTCCGCGAGCGCCACGTACGTGCTCCCGCCCACCGCCTCCTCGGTCCACTCCGCTCGCAGCTTCACCACGGGGACCCTGTCCGGCTGGGGGCTCGGCGAGCTGGCCGAGAACATGGAGCTGGTGGTCTCCGAGCTCGCCACCAACGCCCTGCGCCACGGCCTGCGCCTCGACGAGCCCCACTGCCAGCGTCCGGTCCACATGTCCCTGGTGCGCCGCGGCTCGCTCGTCACCAGCGCGTTCACCGATCCCGGCACCTCGGTGCCCGTGCTGCGATACCCTGGCCCCCTTGACACCGGCGGCCTGGGTCTCCACATCGTCGAATCACTCAGCCTCCGCTGGGGGTGGTCGGCACTCGCGCCCCACGGCAAGATCGTCTGGGCAGTCCTCTCCTGACGGAGGGGTGCTCTGCACTACCGTGGATGGTCATGGCTCACGGTGAGTCCCACGCGACCCCATGAGAGTGCTGACAGATGGAAGATCACCTGCTCGGCTGGCTGCGCACACTAGACGAAAACCGGCTTGCCCGCATCCTGGCCAACAGGCCCGACGCCATCGCGCCGCCCTGGCCCCGCAGGCTCGACACGCTGGCCCAGCGCCTGGGCAACGGCTTCGCCGTCATGGAGGCCATGCGCGGGCTGCCGCTGCCCGCCCTGCAACTGGCCGAGGCGGGCCTGACCATGACCCGGCCGACGCCGGAGGGGTTGGCCGCCTTCCTCGGCGTCCCGGGCGAGACGGTGGCCCCCTGGCTCGACCATCTGTACGACCACGCCCTGGCCTGGCCCGACGCCGAAGGCGTGATCCATCTGGCTGAGGGCGTGGCCCGCTGGTGGGCGGCGCCGCTCGGCCTGGGCGAGCCGCTGGAGCACTACCTCAACTCCTGGACGATCAGCAACGACGCCCTGCGCGCCCTGGCCCGCGTGCTCGGCCTGCCCGCCCACGGCAACAAGCGGCGCACGATCGCCCGCGTCATCGAGCTGCTGTCCGACCCCGGCCGCCTCGACCGGCTGACGGCTACCGCCCCCGACGGCACGCTCGCGCTGCTCGGCCGCCTCGCCTGGGACGGCCCCGCCCGCGACGTCGACGGCGGCCGGTTCGTCACCCCCGGCACGCCGGAGAAGTGGTGCGCCGACCACGGCCTGCTGTTCCGCCCGAGCTGGCACGTCGCCGAGATCCCGCGCGAGGTGGCGCTGTGCCTGCGCGGCCCCGGCTACCATCCGCCGTTCCAGCCCGAGGCGCCCGAGGTGGCCTCGATCCCGGTCGACCCCGAGGAGGTCGACCACCTGATGACGCTGGCCGCGCCGCACGTGGTCGAGCGCTGCGCGGCCCTGCTCGACAACACCTCCAAGACCCCGCTGCCGCTGCTCAAGACCGGCGGCGTGGGCGTGCGCGAGGTCCGCAGGGTCGCCAAGGAGACCGGCTGCGACGAGGACGAGACCCGCCTGCTGCTGGAGGTCTGCGCGGTGGCCAGGCTGCTGGCCTGGGACGAGCAGTCGGGCGGCATGATCCCCACCGAGCGCTTCGACCGCTGGCGGCTCGACGAGGGCTCGGCCCGGCTGCGGGTGCTGCTGTCGGCGTGGTGGCGGATGGAGCGTTCGTCCCTGCGCAAGGTCGACGGCAAGTACGCCACCGTGCTCGGCGACGACCCGTCGGGCAGCGCGGTGGCCAGGGTGCGCAGGGCCGTGCTGGCGGCGCTGGCCCACCTGCCGGCCGGCACCGCCTTCGCCGACCGCGACAGCCTCGTGCGCAACGTCCACTGGCACGCCCCGCTGCTCGACCAGGCGCTGCTGGCCGAGTGCGCGCCGGCCGTGCTGGAGGAGGCCACGCTGCTCGGCCTGCTGGCCAACGGCGCGCTCACCGACCTCGGCCGCGCCCTGGCCGGGCTGACCGCCGACCCCGGCGACGAGAACGACGACGCCGTCCCGCAGGTCGAGCACGATCCGGTGCTGGCCGAGGCGTCCATCAGGGCGCTGGCCAGCGTGCGCAGGAGCGCGCTGTTCGGGCCCGACCTCACCGCGGTGGTGACCGGGCCGCCGTCGGCCGAGCTGGCGGCGCTGCTCGACCGGGTGGCCGAGCGCGAGTCGCGCGGCGCGGCCTCGGTGTGGCGTTTCACCACCGAGAGCGTGCGCGGCGCGCTCGACCACGGCTACGACGCCGACGAGCTGCTCGACGAACTGGCCACGGTCGGCACGATCCCGCAGCCCCTGGAGTACCTGGTGCGCGACACCGCGCGCCGGCACGGCGAGGTGACGGTCTCCACGGTCGGCTGCGTCGTGCAGGCCGGCGACACCGCGCTGCTCGCCGAGATCGCCGGGCACCGGCGGCTGGCCCGGCTGGGCCTGCGGCTGCTGGCCCCCACGGTGCTGATCAGCGCGGCCCCGGCCGAGCGCACGCTGGCCGCCCTGCGCGAGAACGGCTACTCCCCCGTGCCCGTCTCCGACACCGGCGAGATCACCATCCACCGGGCCAGGGCCGAGGAGCCGCACAACGGCAAGCTGATCCTGCTGCCCGGCGGGCAGGTGGCCGAGCTGTCGGAGTTCACGCCCGGCTCGGAGCCGCACCCGCCGTACGTGATCGCCGAGCCGGCCCCCGACCCGCACGAGCACGCCCGCCGCCTGGTCGAGGCCGGCCGGGACGACTCCGGCAAGCACGGCCGCACCTGGGCGGTCATCGGCAGGATGGCCACCAGGCTGCCGACCGCCCAGCAGTCGTTGCTCGGCTTCGTCGTCGACCGTGGGGTGCGCGCCGGCATCACGCTGGCCGACGGCCTGACCGCCACGATCAGCCACGGCGAGCTGCGCGGCGGGGCGCTCGACGCCTGGTGCGAGGAGGCGGGCGACTACCTGGAGTTCCCGCTCGCCGAGATCGTCGAGGTGCGCGGGGCCTACTGAAGCTTCTTGGCCTTCTTCAGGTTCGACACCAGCTCCTCCAGGAACGCGGCGTAGCCCTGGTAGCTGAAGGGGGCCTCGGCGCGCCAGGGGTAGAACTGGCCCGCCTTGACCGCCGGGAGCTTGGCGAAGGTGGGCTTCTTCAGCATCTCCTCGGGCTTGAGCGACTGGGTGCGGGTGTCGTAGAGGATCACGTCGGCGTCGTAGGTGTCGGCGTTCTCCCAGCTCAGGGTCTGGAAGAAGCCGCCGTCGTCGACCTTCGCGGGCTTGACGATGTTCAGGCCGTTCTCGGTGAGATGCACGATGTCGGGGTACTCGGGCGGGTTGACGACCCACATGGCGTCGGCGCCGCCGGACATCATGAGGATCTTGAGGTCCTTGAAGGCGGCCAGTTCCCTGGTCGCGGCCTCCATGCGGGCCTTGGCCTCGGGCACGCCCCGGAGGTCGGCGCCGAGTGACCTGGCCAGCTCCTCGTACCTGCCGATCACCTGGGTGGCGCTGCGGCCGGTGAGCATGACGCCGGCGGTGGGGGCGACCTGCTCGATGGTCTCCTTCGACTTCGCCGGCACGTACCACAGGTCGCCCTTGACGTACATGCTGCTGACCAGGAGGTCGGGCTGGAGGGAGATGTACTTCTCGACGTTGAACTCGTCCCAGACGTTGCCCAGGCCCTCGACCTTGGCGATGTCGACGTTGCCGACCTGCGGGTCCCTGGCTCCGTCGGCGAGCTTGTGCGGGCCGAAGACGGCGACCGGGCGCACGCCGAAGTCCCACAGCGCGGCGGCGGCGCCCACCTGGGCCACCACCCGGGACGGGCGTTCGGGCAGGTCCAGCTTCTTGTCGCGGTCGTCGGTGAACGTCCAGCCCCGCGCTGCGGAGGCGGCGGGCGCGGCGGAGGCGGTGGCGCCGCCGTCGCCGCCGGCCGCCCGGGTGCCGCCGCCGCAGGCCGACAGTGTCAGGGCCGCCGCGAGCCCTGCCGTGGCGGCCAGGAAGCCTCTGCGCGCGAGTACCGGTCCCGACATGTCCATCTCCTAAGGTTAGGCTTGCCTTCTTACGGAGACATTAGATTAGCCTTGCCTAAGTTTGACCGCTACGAGAGGGGGTCGGGTGCGCCCGGCTGAGGACACGGCTGAGCCCGCCGGCGGGCGTCCGGCGGCCACCGCGGAACACCGATCCGGTTCCGCGCCGGGCACCGGGGAGGGGCCGCAACCCCACCGGTCCGGTCCCGCGCCGGCCACCATGGAGGGGCCGCAACCGCGGCGGTCCGCGTCCGTGCTGGTGAGCGGGCTGGTCGTGACCGCGGGGGTGCTGGCGCTGGTGGCGATGGCGAGCGTGGCGCTCGGGGCGCGGTCGGTGCCGCTCTCGACGGTGATCGACGCGCTGCTCGCCCCGGACGGCTCCAGCGACCACGTCGTCATCCGCGAGCTGCGCATCCCGCGCACGCTGCTCGGCATCGGCGTCGGCGCGACGCTGGGCCTGGCGGGGGCGCTCATCCAGAGCCTGACCCGCAACCCGCTGGCCGACCCCGGGCTGCTCGGCATCAACGAGGGCGCCGCGCTCGGCGTCACGCTCGCGCTCGGCCTGTTCGGCCTCTCCGACCCCGCCGTGTACGTCTGGTTCGCCTTCGGCGGCGCCGCGGTGGCCTCCGTCGTCGTCTACGCGCTGGCCGCGGCGGGCCGCTCCGGCGCCGGCCCGGTACGCCTGGCGCTGGCCGGGGTCGCGCTCGGTATGGTGTTCACGGCCGTCGCCTCGGCGATCCTGCGCATGGACGCGCAGACCTTCGACCGGATGCGGTTCTGGCTGACCGGCTCGCTGGCCGGGCAGGACGCGGACACGCTGGTGCGGCTGGCGCCGTTCATGGTGGCGGGGCTGGCGCTCGGGCTGACGCTGGCCAGGCCGCTCAACATGCTCTCGCTCGGCGACGACGCCGGGCGCTCGCTGGGCGTCGCGGTCGGCAGGACGCGCGTGCTCACCGGCGTGGCCGTCACGCTGCTGTGCGGGGCCGCGACCGCCGCCGCCGGGCCGCTGTGGTTCGTCGGGCTGGTCGTGCCGCACGCCGTGCGCGCGCTGGTGGGCGGCGACCAGCGGTGGGTGCTGCCGTACTCGGCGCTGGCCGCGCCGGTGCTGCTGCTGGGCGCCGACGTCGTCGGACGGCTGATCGCGCGGCCGGGAGAGGTGCAGGTGGGCATCGTGTGGGCGGTGATCGGCGCGCCGATCTTCATCCTGCTGGCCCGGCGCAGGCGGGTGGCGGCGCTGTGACCGTCCGTCTCGGCCCCTGGTCCGTACGGCTCGCGCCCCGGTCCCTGCTCGTCTGCGCCGCCCTCGTGGCGGTCGGCTGCGGGGTGGGCGTGGCGGCGATCGCCACCGGCGAGTTCACCGTCTCCGTGCCCGACGTCCTGGACGCCCTGTTCGGCCAGGGCACGCCGGTCGCCGAGCTGATCGTGAGCAGGTTGCGGGCCCCGCGCGTGGCCACCGGGCTGCTGGTGGGGGCGGCGTTCGGGGCGGGCGGCGCGATCTTCCAGAGCCTGACCAAGAACCCGCTGGGCAGCCCCGACTTCATCGGCTTCACCGCCGGCGCCTCGACGGGCGGCATCCTGGCCGTCGTCGCGGGCGGCTCGGCCATGACGATCGCGGGCGGCGCGCTGGCCGGCTGCGTGGTCACCGCCGTCCTGGTCTACGCGCTGGCCTTCCGGCGCGGCGTGCAGGGCTACCGGCTGGTGCTGGTCGGCATCGGCGCCAACACGCTGCTGCTGGCCGTCAACAACTACCTGCTGACCAGGGCCAACATCAACGACGCGGCCACCGCGGGCGCGTGGCTGACCGGCAGCCTCGCCGGGCGCGGGTGGGACCACGCGATCCCGGTCGCGGTGGCGCTGGCCGTCCTGCTGCCGGTGTGCGCGCTGGTGGCGCGGCCGATGCGGATGATCGAGATGGGCGACGACGCGGCCAGGGCCATGGGCGTCAAGGTCGAGGCCGTACGGGCCGCCGCCGTCACCGCCGGGGTGCTGCTGACCGGCGTGGCCACCGCCGCGGCCGGGCCCGTCGTCTTCGTCGCGCTGGCCGCGCCGCAGATCGCCCGCCGGCTGACCCGCTCCCCCGGCGTCACGCTGGGCGCCTCGGCGCTCATGGGCGCGGTGCTGCTCACCGCCTCCGACCTGGTCGCCCAGCGGTTGCTCGCGCCGACCCAGCTGCCCGTCGGGGTGGTCACCGCCGCCGTCGGCGGCACGTACCTCGCCCTGCTTCTGCGAAAGGACCGTCACTGATGGCTGACCACCGACTGTCGGGCACCAGCCTCACCCTCGCCTATGACCAGCGGGTCGTGGCCACCGAGCTCAGCGTGGCGATCCCGGACGAGTCCTTCACCGTGATCATCGGCCCGAACGCGTGCGGCAAGTCCACGCTGCTGCGCGCGCTGGCCAGGATGCTCAGGCCCAGGAAGGGCGCCGTGCACCTGGACGGCAGCCTGATCACCGCGCTGCCCTCGAAGGAGGTGGCGCGGCGGCTGGGCCTGCTGCCGCAGAGCTCGATCGTGCCCGACGGGATCAGCGTGGCCGACCTGGTGGCCCGCGGCCGCTACCCGCACCAGCGGCTCATGCGCCAGTGGTCGAGGGCCGACGAGGCGGCCGTGGCCGAGGCCATGCGCGCGACCGACGTCGCCGGGCTGGCCGACCGGATCGTGGACGAGCTGTCCGGCGGGCAGCGGCAGCGGGTGTGGCTGGCCATGGCCCTGGCCCAGGAGACGCCGATCCTGCTGCTGGACGAGCCCACCACGTTCCTGGACATCTCCCACCAGATCGAGGTGCTCGACCTCTGCGCCGACCTGCACGAGGCCGGCCGGACCATGGTCGCCGTGCTGCACGACCTCAACCAGGCGTGCCGGTACGCCACCCACCTGATCGTCATGCGGGCCGGCGAGGTCGTGGCCGAGGGCGTGCCGGCCGAGATCGTCACGCCCGAGCTGGTCCACCGGGTGTTCGACCTGCGGTGCGAGATCATCCAGGACCCGCAGTCGGGCACGCCGATGATCGTGCCGGAGGCACGGCGGCGGGTGACCGCTCCCGCCTGAGCCGGACGACTTGCGCTAGACCGGCCGGACGAGGGCGGCGGCCAGGGCCGTGATGCCCGCGGTCGCGCGCTCGCGGCCGTACTCCTCGCGCAGCACCCCGGCCGCCTCCGCGCCCATCGCGGCCAGCAGGGTGTGGGCCAGCACGTCGGCGTCGGCGCCGGGCCGCGCCTCGGCCAGCAGGATCGCGACGTGGCGGTGCCAGAAGCGGTAGGCGCCGATGCGGTAGCGGGCCCCCGGGCTGGCCGTCTCCGACATCCGCACCAGGTCGAGGTGGGCGTAGAGGTAGTCGAGGTAGGCGGCCGTGAAGGCGGTCAGGCGCTCGGCGGCCGGAGCGCCGGGGCCGACGGGCGGCGGCCCGGACAACACGCGTTGTTGCAGGTCGCGCTCGCGGGCGTCGAGCAGCGCCACCGCCAGCCCCGACTTGTCGCCGAACCTGCGGAACAGCGTGCCCTTGCCGACGCCCGCCGCGGCGGCGACCGCGTCCATCGACACGGCCTCCACGCCCTTCTCGGCGAACAGCCGCGCGGCGGCCGCGAGCACCTTCTCCCTGTTGCGCGCCGCGTCCGCGCGTTCCCTGACCGGTTTGCCGGTCAGCAGCTCCAGCGGCTCGCTTGACGAACCGGACTGCGGTCCGTTAGGTTCCTGGCCATTCACACATCCGGACTTTAGTCCATTTCGCTCGGAGGCCACAATGACCATCACCCGCGAGGAGCTGCACGCCCGTCTGGGCAGCGTGACCGTGCTCGACACGCTCGGCGGCTCCTACTACGCCCAGCAGCACCTGCCCGGGGCCGTCGCCCTGGTGGAGAGCGAGGTCGCCGAGCGCGCCGCCGAGCTGCTGCCCGACAAGGACGCCACCATCGTCACCTACTGCTCCAACCCCGCCTGCGGCAACAGCAAGGCCGTGGCCAACCGGCTGACCGCGCTCGGCTACACCGACGTGCGCCGGTACGTCGAGGGCATCGAGGACTGGGTCGGGGCCGGCCTGCCGGTCGAGTCGTCCCTGTGACGGTCGTACCGGGAACCGCTCACAGGACGCCGCAGCGGCGCACCGCGAGCAGCGCCAGCGCGCGGGTGACCTCGCGCAGCTCGGCCAGCTCGACCTGCTCCCTGGGCGCGTGCGCGAACCGGACGTCCCCCGGGCCGTAGTGCAGGGTCGGGACGCCGCCCGCCGCGTACAGGCGCAGGTCGCTCCCGTACGGCGCGGCGGCCTCGGCCGGACGGCGGCCCGCGACGTCGGCGACGGCCTCGTTCACCGCGCCGAGCAGCTCGTGCCCGGCGGGCAGCCGGCCGCTGGCGAACTGGCCGCCCGGCCAGGTCACCGCGGGCGGGTTGTCCCGCAGCCACGGGTGGCCGGTCGAGGCGACGGCCTCCTCGAAGGCCGCCCGCGCCGCGGCCGGGTCCTCCTCCAGCCGCACACCGAGGCGTCCCTCGGCCACCAGCAGGTCGGGCACGGTGCTCGCCCAGTCGCCGGCCCGCACGGTGCCGACCTCGATGGGGTACGGCATGGGGTTGTCGCCGAAGAGCTCCGGCACGTCCCGGTTGCGTTCGGCCTCCAGACGCCTGATCGCCTCGAACACCGGCCAGAAGACCTCGATCGCGTTGACGCCCTCGTACCGCGTGGCGCCGTGCGCGGCGCGGCCGGCGATCTCCAGCCGGAAGGTCTGCGCGCCGGCGTTGGCGGTGATGACCGCGCCGCTGGTCGGCTCGGTGATCACCGCGGCCTCCGCCGTGTGCCCCCTGGCCAGGGTGGCGAACGCGCCGAGGCCGCCGTCCTCCTCGCTGATCACGCAGTGCACCGCGAGGGGCCTGGCCAGGCGCACCCCCGCCCGCTTCAGCGCCCGTACGACGGCCAGGTTGGCCACCAGGCCGGCCTTCATGTCGCAGGCGCCCCTGCCGTGCAGCACGTCGCCGGTGATCCGGGCGGCGAACGGGTCGCTGCCCTCCCATTTGGCCAGGTCGCCGGTCGGGACGACGTCCACGTGGCCCTGGAGGGCCAGCGCCGGCACGCCTTCGCCCTCGGTCACGGCGACGACGCCGTAACCCTCCTGCCTGGGGGCCTCGGTGCCGGGGAAGCCGGCGCGCGCGGTGAGGTCGGCGAGGTCGAGTTTCCAGACGTCCACGTCCAGGCCGGCCTCGGTGAGCAGGCGGGCGAAGCGGTGCTGGAGGTCGGACTCGGCGTCGGTGCCCGTGACGCTCGGGACGCGCACCGTCTCGGCCAGCAGGCCGACGGTCTCCGCCTCGTCGATGGCGTTCAGGACCCTGGCTTCCACGTCGCGCATGGAGCACACTTTCTCACGCCGTGAACGCCTTTCACGATATATGGCGATACAGAACGTGCGTAGCTGGATGAGCTGGATCGCGGTGACGCCGTTCGCCGTCTGGGCGGCGGTGCGTCTGAGCGGGTTCGAGCCGGATTGGCCGTGGGTGCCGGTGGTCGCGTTCACGCCGCACGCGGCGGTGGGGGCGGCGCTGGGCCTGGCCCTGGCCGGGCTGCTGCGGCGGTGGGCGGCGGGGGCGGTCGCGCTGGTCACGGTGCTGGCGCTGGGCGCCGCGGTGCTGCCCCGCGCCCTGCCCGACGCCCTGCCCGACGCCCTGCCCGACGCCCTGCCGGCCGCCCACGGCGCGCCGCTGCGCGTGCTGGCCGCCAACCTGCTGCTCGGCACGGCCGACGCGGCCGGCCTGGCCGCGCAGGTCAGGTCGCTGCGGCCGGACGTGCTGACGTTGCAGGAGTTCACGCCCCTCGCCGAGCGGCGGCTGGCGGCGGCCGGGCTGCGCGAGCTGCTGCCGTACGCGGTGACGTGGCCCGCCCCGGGCGCGGGCGGCTCGGCCGTGTACGCCCGCCATCCCCTCACCGCCGGCGAGCTGATCGAGGCGGGCGGGTTCGGCCAGGCCACGGCCGTGCTGAGACATCCCGACGGGGCCCGGGTGGAGATCGTCTCGGTGCATCCGTGTGCCCCCAAGCGCACGGGCAGGCGGCCGTGCTGGCTGGCGGGCCTGCAACGCCTGCCGCGCGGCGACGGACGGCTGCGCGTGCTGGCCGGCGACTTCAACGCCACCCTCGACCACCTCCCGCTCCGCGAGCTGCTGGCCGCCGGGTACCGCGACGCGGCCGACGCCATGGGCCGGGGCCTGTCGGCGACGTGGGGCGGATGGGGGCCGCTGCCCGGCGTGACGATCGACCACGTGCTGGCCGGCGAGCGCATGGCGGTGCGGGACTTCCGGGTGCTCGCGCCGGTCGGCAGCGACCACCGTCCGGTGTACGCCGAGCTCCTGCTGCCGTGACCCGGACGCCGGCGGGAACAGGACCTGGAACGATCGCGGGATTCCGGAGCTGCGGCGGCTCGTAAACTGTGACCCGTGGAAGCGCCCAAGTTCGAGATTCAGATGCTGCACGACCGAGTGATGATCCGGCTGGAGCAGGAGGCCGAGGAGCGGCGCAGCGGCTCCGGGATCGTCATCCCCGCGACGGTCAAGATGGCCAACCGGCTGGCGTGGGGCGAGGTCTGCGGCGTCGGCACGAACGTGCGCGCGGTCAAGGTGGGCGACAAGGTGTTGTTCAACCCGGAAGACCAGTTCGAGGTCGAGGTGCACGCGCGGGTCTACCTCGTCATGCGCGAGCGCGACCTGCACGCGGTGGCCACCCAGGAGACCGACCACGGCACGGGCCTGTACCTATGACACGCGGGTCCTGGCGAAGTTGACCCACAGCTCGGCGGCCCAGGTGGCGGCGGGCACGTCCGCGAGCACCCGCGTCGTCCGGCCGGTCAGGTCGAGCACCGACAGGCGGCGGCCCTTCCCGGCCGTCGTGACGGCGATCAGGTGCGTGTCGTCCCACCAGCCGAACAGGGCCGCCGGCTTGACGGCCACGCGCTGGGCGATCGTGCCGGTGGCCAGGTCGACCAGGCACACCTGCTCCTTGAACCGCGAGGGGCACCACGTCGTCAGGCGTTTGCCCGAGGGCGCGTAGGAGTCCTCCGGGCCGGTCGGCAGGCCCACGTTCGCGTACGTGCGCAGCACCGCGCCGTCCGTGGGGCGGTAGACGCGCAGGCCGGTGCCGTACATGCTGACGAGGTTGCCGTCGGGGCTCCACCAGAAGCCGGCCCGCCGGGCCAGGCCCGCCACGCGGACGGTGCTCGCGGTGCCCGCGCGCACGTCCACCACCGTGAAGCCGAGCACCCGCCACGTGCCGCCGATCTTCTGCTCGACGGTGAGCGCGACCTTCCCGCCGTCCCTGGACCAGGACGCGTAGGCCGCCGTCATGGGCTTCTTGACGGTACGGATCCGCGTGGACCTGCCGGTGGCCCGGTCGGTGACGACCACGGAGTCGTAGCCCGCCCGGTACGAGGACGGCACCCCGGCCGTCAGGCGGCCGTCGGGCGAGACCGCCACCTCCGACAGGCCCTTCTGCCGGGTGAAGGCGTCGCCGGCGGCGGCGCGCAGGTACGTGCGGCCGGTGCCGAGCCCGTACGCGCTGAGCCGGACCGGGTCGCCCGGTTTCTCGTGATATTTCATGCCGCCGGTTTCCGGCAACGTCAGGTCGGCCCGAGCGGCGGCCGGGGCGAGGAACGTCAGCGACAGCACGACGGCGAGGTGAGCGATCACGCCCGCAGAATAGGCAGGGAAAGGCGGCGATTCCGGGAGCGATAACGACCCGGTCTGAAAGCCCCTCCGGAACTAGACGAAACGCTGGGCGATCTCCAGCAGGTCGATGCCGAGCGTCAGCATGCCGAAATAGACGATCACCGCGGCGGCGGCCACGGTCACCAGCAGCACGAGGATGCGCACCGTCCAGCCCTGCCGCTTGTACCACTGCGTCCAGGCGTGCAGCGTCTGCTTGCCGAACTCCAGCACCCGGTGGGCCCAGTGGAACTCGGTGGCCAGCACCGCCAGCCCGGCGAACACCACGAGCCAGCCCGGCCCGGGGAACGGCACCATGATCAGGCCGCCGACCACCATCACCGCGCCGATGACGCCGACCACGATCTTCAGCGTGAGCGCGCCCGCGCGGGTGGACCGTATGCCGTCGAGCCGGCCCTTCAGGCCGCCGCGGCGGGCGGGCATGGCGGAGCGGTCGGCGGCCTCGTCCTTCATCACGTCGGCGTCGCCCGTCTCGGAGTTCTGGATCGGCACGTCTCCCCCGTGTCGTCGGCTGTCTCTCAGGATACGGCCCACATCGACAGGAACACTTGCAGACCACTAGCAGGTCGCCAAACAGGACGAAGAGTAAAATTTCCCGCCAGAAGGAAGGGGATTCCGGCAACTATCGGTTAATGTCTGCTATGCCCGAGGTCATCCTTCGCACCGTCACCGGCCCCATTCGCGCGGCAGCGGTGAACGGCGCCGTACTCCCCCACGAGCACCTGCGCAACGACATGCGCTGGGCGGTCGGCATCGACTCCGACCCCCACCGCTGGCTCGACGAGGAGACCACTGTCACCGCGGAGCTCCGCGAGCTGCGCCAGTCCGACGAGCTCAACCTGGTGGTCGACCTGACCTGCCTCGGCATGGGCCGCGACGCCGCCGCCCTGGCCCGCATCGCGGCGGGCAGCCGGGTGCCGGTGATCGCCTCCACCGGCTTCTTCGCCCAGCCGTTCAGCGACGTCGGCGACGAGGACGTCGAGCAGCTCACCCGGCGCCTGATGACCGAGATCTCGAGCGGCGTGGACGGCACGGGTGTCTTCCCCGGCGTGATCGGCGAGGTCGGCAGCTGGGGCGCCGAGCCCACCGCCCGCGAGGAGCGCTGCCTGCGCGCCGCCGCCCGCGCCTCCCGGCAGTCGCGCCTGCCCGTCGCCACCCACGGCCAGAACGCCCTGGCGCTGCTGGAGATCCTGCTCGGCGAGAACCTGCCCGGCTCCCGCGTGGCCGCCGGCTACTCCGGCGACCTGGGCGGCGCCCGCAAGATCGCCGAGGCGGGCGCGTACGTCAGCCTCAGCGTCCTGGCGCTCGGCCCCGACCAGGCGGCCAGGATCGCGCTCGGCCTCATCGAGGACGGCCACGCCGACCGCCTGCTCCTCAGCACCGGCCTGAGCCGCGTGGCCCAGGTCCAGCGGTACGGCGGCTGCGGCTACGCCCACCTGTTCCACAGCCTGCTCCCCCGCCTGCGCGAGGCCGGCACCGGCGAGGACGTCATCCGCCTGATCACCCGCGACAACCCCCTGCGCTGGCTGACCGACGGCATGCGCTGACCCGACCGGCTTCCCCGCACCTGCTGACCGACGGAACGCGCTGACCCGGCCGGCTCCCTTGCGCCGGCTGACCGACGGGATGCGCTGACCCGGCCGGCTCCCCTGCGCCGGCTGGCCCGCGGACCCGACCGGCTCCCCTTCACCGGCTGACTCGCGGACCCGGCCGGCTTCCCTGCACCGGTGGGGCTGATCCGGGACCTTTCGGCAAGATCCGGGGAGGGCGGTGATCGGACCTCGTCGTCCGGAACTCGCTAGGATCAGGGGCGACACGAGCCTGGCCGGGTGGGGGATGGTGAGCGAGCACACGCAACGCGGCGGGCGCCTGCGCAGGCCGTTCGCGGCGCTGTCGCGCCTGAGCCGGGTGGGCGACGTCCCGGTCGTGGTCATGCTGGCCTGGGCCGGGTGGCTGGCCGTCCCGTGGTCGTTCAGCGGCCTCGCGCAGGCCAGGGCCGCGGCAGCGGCGGCCGCCGCCGACGCCGAGCCCCCGCCCTCGTCCCACGCCTCCGACACCGCCCCACCGCCGTCCACGCGCGCCTCCCACAGCACACCGGCGTCCGCGCTCGCCTCCCACAGCACGCCGGCGTCTGCCGCCGGCTCTCGCATCGGGTCGCCGTCCGGGGCGGCCTCGCAGAGCACGTCGCCGTCCGCGTTCGTTCCGGGGGTGTCCGTTGCCGGGGGCGGGGGGCTGTGCGGTCCGGGGGCTGGGGAGGCGGCTTCGGGGCGCGGGGCCTGGCCGGTGGGTGCGGCCTGGGGGATCCCGGCGCCCGCGGTCGCCCACCCCGCCGCCACCGTTCGTCCCGCCGGGCCCATCGGTCCCGCCGGGCCTACCCGTCCTGCCGGGCCTACCGGTCCCGCCGGTCCCGCCGCCACCGCCGATGCCTTCGCGACCGCCACCACCCCGTACGCGCCGGAGGCTGTCCCTCCCGGTGAGGCCGGGGCGGTGGCGGCCGAGCGCGCCCGGATCGCCGGAGAGGTGCACGACGCCGCCGGTCATGGGCTCGCCGCCATCGCGATGCAGGCCGGGCTCGCGCTCGTCGTCCTCGACGACGACCCCGAGCAGGCACGGGCCTCGCTGCGGGCGATCAGGGAGACCAGCACGACCGCCCTGGCCCACCTGCGCGCCGCGCTCGACGGCATCGACCCGCCGGCCGGCGACCTGACCGGCCTCGTCGCGGGCGTACGCGCCGCCGGCCTGCCGGTCGACGTCGAGCCCGCCGACCCCGCCGTGCCCGCCCACCTCAAGGACGCCGTCTACCGGGTGGTCCGCGAGTCCCTGACGAACGTGCTCCGGCACGCCGGCCCGACCAGGGCCTCGGTGCGCCTGGCCGACGGGCCGTGCGGGTTCGTCCTGGAGGTGGCCGACCGCGGCGCGGGCTGGAACGGCGCCGCCGAGGGCCGCGGGCTGGCCGGGATGCGCGCCCACGTCGCCGAGGCGGGCGGCTGGCTCACCGCCGGTCCCCGCGAGGGCGGCGGCTTCCAGGTGACCGCCCGCTTCCCCCGGTCCGAGGCATGACCGCGCCCGGCCCAGGCCCTCACCGGCCAGCCCCGGACGCGCACGCCGCCGGCGCAGGCCCTCACCGGCCAGGCCCGGACGTGCACGACCCCGGCGCAGTCCCGCCCGGCGCCGACGCCGGGGGGCGCGCGATCAGGGTGGCGGTCGCCGACGACCAGGCCGTCGTGCGGATGGGGCTGCGGGCGCTGCTGGAGCGGGAGCGCGGCATGGAGTGCGTGGGCGAGGCGGCCGACGGCGCCGCGGCGCTCGACCTGATCCGCCGTACCCGTCCCGACGTGCTGCTGCTCGACATCCGTATGCCCGGCACCGACGGCCTGTCCACGTTGCGCGCCGTGGCCGCCGATCCCACCCTGGCCGGCATCCGGATCGTCGTGGTGACGACGTTCGCCGTCGACGAGTACGTCTTCGCCGCCCTCCAGGCCGGGGCGAGCGGCTTCGTGCTCAAGGACAGCGCGCCCGACGAACTGGTCAACGCCGTGCGCGTGGTGGCGGCCGGCGAGGCGCTGCTGTCGCCGTCCATCACCAGGAAGGTCATCGGCCTGTTCGGCCGCGGCGGCGCCGAGCCGGTCGAGGGTCTGGGCACGCTCACCCCGCGCGAGCGCGAGCTGGTGGCGTGGGTGGCGACGGGCCGGTCCAACGACGAGATCGCCAGGGAGCTGGTGATCAGCCCCGACACCGTACGCACGCACGTCAGCCGGGCCATGGTCAAGCTGCGCGCCCGCGACCGGGCCCAACTGGTGGTGTTCGCCATGCGGGCCGGGCTCGCGCCGCCGCTCTGAGCCGGGCCGTGCGGACCGGGCTCGCACCGCCGCGCCTGGCCGGGCCCGCGGCCTATCGCAGGAAGCCCTCGTAGTTGCGCTGCTGGAGCTGGGCCTCGATCTGCTTGACCGTGTCCAGCCCGACGCCGACCATGATGAGCACGCTGGTCCCGCCGAACGGGAAGTTCTGCTGCGTGCCGGGGTCGCGCAGGATCGCGAACGCCACCAGCGGCAGCAGCGCCAGCACGCCGAGGTAGAGGGCTCCGGGCGCGGTCAGCCGCGACAACACGTACGCCAGGTAGCGGGCCGTCGGCGCGCCCGGCCGGATCCCCGGCACGAACCCCCCGAACCGCCGCATGTTGTCGGCCACCTCGACGGGGTTGAAGGTGATCGCGACGTAGAAGTAGGCGAAGGAGACGATCAGCAGCACGTACACGCTCATGTAGAGCGGATGGGTGCCGGCGGTCAGGTTGCGCGAGACCCAGGCGCCCGCCTCCGCGCCGAGCAGCGGCGCGGCCAGCGTCGGCACGTAGAGCAGCGACGAGGTGAAGATCACCGGTACGATCCCCGCCTGGTTGACCTTGAGCGGGATGTACGTGCTGCTCCCCCCGTACATGCGCCGCCCCACCATGCGCTTGGCGTACTGGACGGGCACCCGCCGCTGGGCCTGCTCGACGAACACCACCGCCGCCACCAGGCACAGCCCGGCCGCCAGCATCACCGCGAACCCGAACGGCGTGAGCACGAAGATCTTCGCCATGTACCCCGGGAACACCGCCACGACCTGCGTGAACATCAGGATCGACATGCCGTTCCCGATCCCCCGGTCGGTGATCAGCTCGCCCATCCACATGACCACGCAGGTGCCCGCGACCATCGTCGCCACGATCACCGACACCGCGAGCAGCCCCTGGTCGCGCAGCAGCGGACGGGCACAACCGGGCAGCAGGTTCCCCGACCGGGCCAGGGTGACGACGGTGGTGGCGTTCAGGACGGCGAGACCGACGGTCAGGTAACGGGTGTACTGGGTGATCCGCGCCTGCCCGTTGGACCCCTCCTTCCTGAGCGCGTCGAGCCGCGGCACCACCACGGCGGACAGCTGCAGGATGATGCTGGCCGTGATGTAGGGCATGACGCCCAGCGCGAACACCGACAGCTGCAACATCGCGCCGCCGCTGAGCATCTGCATCATGTCGAAGACGCCGCCGCTCGCCGAGCCCACGCACTGCCGCACGGCCACGACGTCCACGCCGGGGGCGGGCATGATCTGGCCGAGGCGGAACAGCACGATCAGCCCCAACGTGAACAGCAGTTTCCTGCGCAGCTCCGGCACCCGGAATGCTCTGGCGAAGACGGTCAGCATGAGCAGGAAGTCTGTCCGCGGGCGGGCCGGACGTCGTCCGCCCAGGCGAGGCACCCGAATACGCAGATCCGCGTAGGTTGGGCGCATGACGACCGTGTGGGTGATCAGCGGGCCGCCGGGGGCGGGCAAGTCCACGGTGGCGGCCGAGCTGCTGGCCCGCCTGTCGCCGGTGCCGGCCCTGCTCGACAAGGACACCGTCTACGGCGACCTCGTCGCGGAGGTCCTGCGGGCCCACGGCCGCGACCAGGGCGAGCGCGAGGGCCCCTGGTACGACCGGCACGTCAAGCACCATGAGTACACCGGCCTGACCAGGATCGCCGCGCAGATCCGCGGCCACGGCTGCCCGGTGCTGCTCGACGGCCCGTTCACCGCGCAGGTGCACGACGCGGCGCGGTGGGCGCGGTGGGTGGCGGAGCTGGGCGGCCCGCCCGTGCGCCTGTTGTGGGTGCGTTCGGACGGGCCGACGCTGCGCGCCCGGCTGGAGGCGCGCGGCCTGGCCAGGGACGCCGGCAAGCTGGCGGCCTTCGCCGACTACCTGCGGAACATCCGGGTGGACGAGCCGCCCGTCGTGCCGCACCTGGAGATCGACAACCGGCGGGGCGCGCCGCCGGTCGGCGACCAGCTCACGGCGGCGGGTACACCGCCGCGAACACGGCCGGCAGCCGGGGGACGAGCCGGGTGAACCGCCCCTCCTCGTAGGAGGCGCCCGGCTCGTTGCTGAGCTGCTGGGACACGGGCCCGGCGATCAGGCTCGCGGCCAGGGCCAGCCCCTCCTCGCCCGCGGCGTCGGGATGCAGCTCCCCGCGCCCGACCGCGGCCCTGATCAGCTCGGCGAAATGCTCGTGGACGGCCAGCGCGGGCGCGTACGCCTCCGGCGAGGGCGCGAACCCCGGCACCGGCCGCCAGAACATCAGCTGGGCCAGCACCTGGTTCTCCATGATCCACCGCGCTCCGGCCTCCAGGGACGGCCCCATGGCCGCCAGCCCCGGCTCATGCGCCTCGGCCCCCCGCCGCACGGCCTCCAGATAGCCCTCCTGCCCGCGCCTGAACAGGGCGTCGTAGACCGCGTGCCGGGACGGGAAGTACTTGTACAGCGACGGCGGCTGGATGCCGAGCCGCCTGGCCACGGTCGCCAGGCTCAGCCCCGCGACGCCCTCCTCCGCCATCACGTCGAGGGCGATGCCGAGGATCTCGGCCTGCGTCTCGGCTCGTCGTCGTGCTCGCCGGTCGGGAATGTCAGCCACATGGAATAGCTTAGGCTATAGGTAGTAGCCAAAGCTATTGGGGGTGTGTCCCGTGTCGCGCGACATCGAGCTGATCGGCCTGCGGCAGAACAATCTCAAGGACGTCTCGCTGCGGCTGCCCAAGGAGCGGCTGACGGTGTTCACCGGCGTGTCGGGGTCGGGCAAGTCCTCGATCGTGTTCGGCACCATCGCCACGGAGTCCCAGCGGCAGCTCAACGAGACCTTCAGCGCGTTCGTCAGGAACCGGCTGCCCAAGCACGAGCGCCCGCGCGCCGAGCGCATGTCCGGCCTGACCGCCGCCGTGATCGTGGACCAGAAGCCGGTCGGCGGCGGCGCCCGCTCGACCGTGGGCACGATGACCGAGGTGCACGCGATCCTGCGGGTGCTGTTCTCGCGGCGCGGCGAGCCGTCAGCGGGGCCCGCGACGGCGTACTCGTTCAACGACCCGCAGGGCATGTGCCCGGTCTGCGACGGCCTGGGGAAGAAGGTGGAGGCCGACGTCGGCAAGATGCTCGACGAGGACCTCTCACTGAACGAGGGCGCGATCCGCATGGCCCCGCCCGGGTCGTACGTGTGGCAGCTCTACGCCAGGTCGGGGCTGTTCGACCCGGACAAGCCGCTGCGCGGCTTCACGCCGCAAGAGCGAGACCTGCTGCTGTACGGCGGCGGCTTCAAGGTCAGCCGGGGCGAGTACACCAACACCTACGAGGGGCTGGTCACCCGGTTCGAGCGCGTCCACCTCAAGCGCGACCTCGACCAGCTCGACAAGGCCGCGGCGCCGTACGTGCGGCAGGCCACCTGCCCGGAGTGCGGCGGCCGGCGGCTCAACGCGGCCGCGCTGGCCTCGCGCATCGACGGGCTGTCCATCGCCGACCACTGCGCGATGGAGGTGACCGACCTCATCGGCGTGCTGGAGGGGCTGGACGACCCGGTGGCGGAGGCGGCGGTGGAGTCGTTGCGCCGGATCGACGCCATCGGCCTCGGCTACCTCAGCCTCGACCGCGGGACGCCGACGTTGTCGGGCGGCGAGGCGCAGCGGCTCAAGACCGTGCGCAACCTGGGCAGCAGCCTCACCGGCATGACGTACATCTTCGACGAGCCCAGCGTGGGGCTGCACCCGCGTGACGTCCACCGGCTCGGCGACCTGCTGGTCGAGCTGCGCGACAAGGGCAACACGGTGCTGGTCGTCGAGCACGACCGCGACCTGATCGAGCTGGCCGACCACGTGGTGGACATGGGGCCGGGCGCGGGCACGCGGGGCGGCCGGGTGGTGTTCGAGGGCACGGTGGCGGCGCTGACGTCCGGCGGCACGCTGACCGGCCGCATGCTGCGGCGGGTCACCGGGCTCAAGGACGCCGTGCGCGCCCCGGCCGGCTGGCTGACCGTCGAGAACGCGAACGCCCACAACCTCAAGGACGTCACCGTACGCGTGCCGCTCGGCGTGCTCACCGCGGTCACCGGCGTGGCCGGGTCGGGCAAGAGCACACTGATGCGCCAGGAGCTGGTCGCCCGGCATCCGCACGTGGTGCTCATCGACCAGTCGGCCATCGGCGGCTCGCCGCGCTCCACCCCGGCGACCTACCTCGACGCCATGGACCCGCTGCGCAAGCTGTTCGCCGACGCCCACGGGGTGCGGCCGGGGCTGTTCAGCTTCAACTCGGCCGGCGCGTGCCCGGTGTGCAAGGGGCGCGGCGAGATCAAGACGGATCTGGCGTTCATGGACCCGGTGACCCGGGTGTGCGACGCGTGCGGGGGCAGCCGGTACAGCGAGCAGGCGCTGTCGTACACGGTGGAGGGCCGCACGATCGCGGACGTGCTCGCGATGACGGCCGAGGAGGCCGCGGGCCTGTTCGACCTGCCGGGCATCGGCGGGCTCGGCGCGCTCGGGCTCGGCTACCTGACCCTCGGGCAGCCGCTCAGCACGCTGTCCGGCGGGGAGCGGCAGCGGCTCAAGCTGGCGCACCGGATGCGTGAGCGCGGCCAGGTGTACGTCTTCGACGAGCCGACGACCGGCCTGCACATGGCCGACGTGGACACGCTGCTGGCCCTGCTCGACCGGCTGGTGGACGGCGGCGACACGGTCATCGTCGTCGAGCACGACCTCGACGTGGTCAAGCACGCCGACTGGGTCATCGACCTCGGCCCCGAGGCAGGCCGGCACGGCGGCGAGGTGATCTTCGAAGGCACCCCGGCCGAACTGACCGAAGCATCCACCTATACCGCGAAATATCTGGTCAAGTCACTCGATAGTCGTCGTCCCGGACGTCCAGCACGGCCATGTGACCGGGCAGATGACCGATCGCATACTCCACGCCGCTCGCCATGACCGCCGCCTGCGGCGTCACCCCGCAGGCCCAGAAGAGCGGCACGTCCCCCGGCCGCAGCTCCACCGGGTCGCCGAAGTCCGGACGCCCCAGGTCGAGCACGCCGATCGCGGCCGGGTCGCCCACGTGCACCGGCGCGCCGTGCACCCGCGGATACCTGCCGCTCACCTCGACGGCCGTCCGCACCAGCTCCTCCGGGACCGGCCGCATCGAGACGACCAGCGGCCCCGACAACGAGGCGGTGGACTCGCAGGACACGTTCGTGCGGTACATCGGCACGTTCCTGCCCTGTTCCAGGTGCCGTACCGGGACGCCGGCGGCCAGCAGCGCCGCCTCGAAGGTGAAGCTGCAGCCGATGAGGAACGGCACGAGGTCGGCCCGCCACTGGCCGGTCACCTCGTCCAGGTCGGCCACCGGCTCGCCGTCGCGGTAGAGGCGGTAGCCGGGCAGGTCGGTGCGCAGGTCGCCGCGGAACAGGGTGGTCGACCAGGCGCCCGGCTCGCCCACGTCCAGCACGGGGCAGGCCTGGGGGTTGCGGTGGGCGAACAGCAGCAGCTCGTACCGCAGGGCGGCGGGCACGGCGATCAGGTTGGCCTGCGTCCAGCCGCGGCACCAGCCCGCGGTGGGCACCCGTTCGCCGACGCGGAAGCGGGCCCGCGCCTGGGCGGGGGTCAAGGTGGCGACGTCCACCTCTCGACACTATGGCGACCGCCCCACCCGGTCCACAACGCCGCTCCACGCACATCACTGGCACCACGCCGCCCACGAGAACCCACGCAAACCCCCGCGCCACACCCTCAACCCCCACTACAACCAACGCACAGCACCGGCACCACACCCCCACGACAACCGGCGCCCGCCGCTCGCGGTCCGAGGCGCGGCTATCGCGGCCTTTTCCGGGTAGCGGGCCGGTTGTGCGATTAGACGTCAACCTTCTCGACTACCTGCTCATCGCGGTCTACTTCGCCACCGTGCTCGCCATCGGGTTCGCCGCCCGCCGCCGGATCAGCTCCAGCCTCGACTTCTTCCTCGCGGGCCGCGGACTGCCCGCCTGGATCACCGGGCTGGCGTTCGTGTCGGCCAACCTGGGCGCGATCGAGATCCTCGGCATGGCGGCCAACGGCGCCCAGTACGGCGCGATGACCGTGCACTACTACTGGATCGGCGCCGTCCCCGCGATGGTGTTCCTGGGCATCGTGATGATGCCCTTCTACTACCGCTCGAAGGTGCGCAGCGTCCCGGAGTTCCTGCGCAGGCGCTTCAACGGCGCCACCCAGTTGCTGAACGCCCTCATGTTCGCGGTCGCGCAGATCCTCATCGCCGGGGTGAACCTGTACGCGCTCGCCCTGGTCATGGAGGCCCTGCTGGGCTGGCCGCTGCCGGTGTCGGTGGTGGTCTCGGCGCTGATCGTGCTCTCCTACATCACGCTCGGCGGCCTGTCCTCGGCCATCTACAACGAGGTGCTGCAGTTCTTCGTGATCCTCGCCGGGCTGATCCCGCTGACCGTCCTCGGCCTGGTCAAGGTCGGCGGCGTGGCAGGGCTGTTCGACAAGGTACGGCAGAGCGCGCTCGGCGAGGGCGGCCTGCACACCTGGGCCGGGACCGCCGGCGCCAACCCGATGCAGGCCCACTGGATCGGGATCGTCTTCGGGCTGGGGTTCGTGCTCTCCTTCGGCTACTGGACGACGAACTTCGCCGAGGTGCAGCGCGCCCTGTCGGCCAGGAACACCAACGCGGCCCGGATGACCCCGATCATCGCCGCCTTCCCCAAGCTGCTGATCCCGCTGGTCACGGTGCTCCCCGGGATGATCGCGCTGGTGCTCTTCGGCGACCTGGGCAAGGGCCAGGACTACAACGACGCGATCCCGCTGCTCATGCGCGACCTGCTGCCGAACGGCGTGCTCGGCGTCGCGGTGACCGGGCTGCTGGCCTCGTTCATGGCGGGGATGGCGGCCAACATCAGCGGGTTCAACACGGTGTTCACCAACGACATCTGGCAGGCCCACGTACGCCCCGACCGGCCGGACGGCCACTACCTGAACGTCGGACGCGTCGCCACCGTCGCCGGCGTGGCGCTCGGCGTGGGCACGGCGTTCATCGCGGCCGGCTACTCCAACATCATGAACTACCTCCAGGCGCTCTTCAGCTTCTTCAACGCGCCGCTGTTCGCCACGTTCGTCGTCGGGCTGTTCTGGCGGCGGATGACGCCGTGGGCCGGGTTCTGGGGGCTGCTGGCGGGGACGCTGAGCGCCTTCGCATCGTACTTCGCCTACAAGGCCGGCGTGGTGGACTTCGGCACCGAGCTGAACGCCAGCTTCTGGGGCGCGGGCATCGCCTTCGCCGTGGACGTGGTGGTGTCGGTGATCGTCACGCTGGTCACCACGCCCAAGCCGGAGCGGGAGCTGCGCGGCCTGGTGTACGGCCTGAGCGCCGCGGACCTGGAGGACGACGCCCTGGCCGGCGACACCCGCTGGTACCGCTCGCCGGTGCTGCTCGGCACCGCCGCCGTGATCCTGGCCGCCCTGTTGTACGGAGTGATCCTGTGACCCTGTTGTACGGAGTGATCCCGTGAGTCTGTTGTACGGAGTGATCCTGTGAGCGACATCCGGATGGTGATCGGCGGGCTGTTCCTGCTGTACGGCGTGATCCTCGTCGTCGCCGGCCTGCTGGGGGACGCGGTGAACCTGTGGACGGGCCTGCCGATGGCCGCCTTCGGCGCCGCCTTCGTCCTGTGGGCCCGCCTCCGCCCCCTCAAGCCCTAGCCGTACGGGCTCGATCGAGCCCCCAGCCCGCAGGCCGCACGCCCGGCCTGCGGGCTCCGCACCGGCACCCTGCGGCGGCGCTGAACCGTCCGCGTCCGTTCAGTACTCGACTCAGTACTCGACTCAGTACTCGACCTCGAAGGTGTGGGGGCCGAGGCCGTACCCGTCGCCCCGCGGGACGACGTACCCCTGGCCCGTGAGAACGGCCAGGCTGTCGCGCACCTCGTCGTCCTCCAGGCCGGTCGCCCGGATCACCGCCTCCAGGCCGGCCACGCCGCCGGACCCGACCACCTGCGAGGCCACCGCCTCGTAGACGTGGATGTCGACGTCCGACAGCTCCTGCACGTCATGCCCCTCGGACATCAACGTTGCCTCGCCCCCTCCCTCAGCCTGGCCGGATCGACCTCGCGGTCGGGGAACCTGCGAAGGTATTCCGCCTCTAGCTCGTTGGTACGGGAAGTGTGACGTGCCAGAGCATCGTCTGATCCATGGAAGAATGTGTCACTACGAGTGGCATGGAGTTGCCGCAGCTCGCGTACCACATCCTCGTCGCTGAGCTGGGCCGGATCTATTCCCATCGTCGTCATGGGTTCCCCCTACCCCAGACACCCCCGACAATATCTGTCACAATTCCTGACATATAGCCATTGTTTGGGAGCGATTCGTCGCCTTACCTTCCCGGTATGGACCTCGAGCTCAGGCACCTCAGGATCGTCCGCGCGGTAGCGGACGCGGGAAGTGTGAGCAAGGCCGCGTCCCTGCTCGGGCTGGCGCAGCCGGCCCTCACCGCCCAGCTCAAACGGATCGAGAGGGTGCTCGGCGGCGCCCTGTTCGAACGTGACCGCCACGGGGCGCGTCCCACGCGACTCGGCGAGCTGGTGCTCGCCCGGGCGCGCGTGCTGCTCCCCGCGGCCAAGGAATTGCAGGACGAGGCCGTACGATTCGCCCACACCCCCTCCCCCGGCTTCCGCATCGGCGCCACCAACGGCCCGATACTCGGCGGCCTGGTCGACCGGCTGGCCGCGGAGCGCACGGTCACCACGTTCACGTCGTGGTCAACGCACGAGCTGATCAACATGGTCGAGCTCGGCCGCCTCGACTACGTGCTGACCGGCGCCTGCGGCGACTCCGGCACCCCCACAGGAACGCTCCTGTGGGAGACGATCAGCGTCGACCCGGTCTTCGCCCTCGTCGGCGAGGACCATCCGCTCGCCAAGGAGAAGGAGGTGGAGCTGGCCGACCTGGCCGGCGAACAATGGGCCGTCACCCCCGGCGACGGCTGCTTCGCCGACTGCTTCGCCATGGCCTGCGCCCGTGCCGGCTTCACCCCCGGAACGATCTACGAGACGGACGTGCCCACCTGCACCCACCTCGCCCAGGTGGGCCGCGCCGTGGTGCTCTGCCAGGCGACCCACCAGGCCCTGCCGGGGCTGGCCATGGTCCCGCTCTCCGGCGCGCCGCTGCGCTGGCGGCAGCTCCTCGGCCGCCACCCCACCGCCCCCGACGCCACCTGGGTCGTCGCCCAGGCCAAACAGGCACACACCGAGGCCGTACGCCGCAGTCCGGTCTACTCCGATTGGCTCGCCCGCAACCCGGCGTACGGCACCGCGCCATAACACCCTGATAGGAGTGAAGTAATAACTCCTCGCCCCCTGGGCCCGCCGTTACCGTGACGGCACCCCTAGTGGCGGGAGACAACCCAGCTCCACCCGCCGGCGCTGATCGCGGACGCGATCGGCGCATCAGCCATGTCCGGGTCCCGCCGCCACCACCATTCAGGCCCCACCCCACCCTGACCCGGCCCCCGCCTCCAGGCAAGCCACCATGCCACCCCGCACCTCCGGCACCATGCCACCCCGTACCTCCGGCACCATGCCACCCCGCACCCCAGGGCGTCAGGCCAGCTCGTACTCCAAGGTGTTCATGCCACCTGCGCACACCAAGGCGCTATGCCAGCTCGTACTCCCACCCGGGCCGCCACTCGAACGGCGCGTCCACCAGGTCCTCGAGCGGAGTGCCGTCCAGCAGGTGCTGCAACGCCCACCGATTGGCCGAATGGGACACCACCAGCACCGTGGCCCCCTGCCACTCCTTCCGCAGGTCCTCGAGGAACGCGGCCGTCGCCGCCACGACCTGCCGATAGCTCTGCCCGCCCGGCCACGGCGTGTCGATGTGCCGCCGGCGCAGGGCCGCGACCTCGCTCACCGGCCGTCCGTTGTAGCTGCCGTAGTCGCACTCCCTGAGCCGCGCGTCGAGCCGGACCTCCTTGACGCCCCCGAACGCCACCTCCACCGTCTCGACCGCCCTGCGCAGATCCGAGCAGTGGACGACGTCCACCTCCCGCCTCCGCACCCCGAGCTCGGCGGCCAGCTCCCGCCCCCGCTCGGACAACTCCCCGGGCAGCCACCCGGTGGCGACGCCGATCTCGTTGTCCACCGTGATGGAGTGCGTCTCGTACACCACCTTGATCGCCATATCGGCACCGTACCTCCCCTCCCAACCCCTCCCATTCCGCCCACAGCAAACACAACCCCCAACCGAGACCCGAATATGATCGACACGACTCCACCAACCTTGCCCGGCATGGAATGATGTCCGCGGGACCTCGTCCCCATCCGGCCGTGCGGCACTCCCGGATCCGATGCTCTAGCCTTGACATGCGCGAGCCTCACCAAGATCCACCAGCCGCACACCGCATGTCACAACTGAATCCAGGGGCGGTAGCTCAGCCGGTCAGAGCATCGGACTCATAATCCGTGGGTCGTGGGTTCAAGTCCCACCCGCCCTACCAGGCATTCCCTTGATCGTCAGACCTCATCGGACGGGGCGCTGACTGCCGGATCGGACCATTGCTGGACCATCCAGCGGAGCTTCATGAAACGCTGCTGCTCACCGCACGCCGAGGGATCATCGCTACCACCTGCTTAGGCCGGTGCTGCGCCTTCTTGCCGAGGCCAGCGATCTCGCAGGCAAGCGCCAGGTCATCAAGCTGGTCGCGGCGCGCGCTAAGGCTCTGTCCATGTTGGGCCGCCACAATGACGCGCTCCACGTTCTACGGCAACTGGACGATCTAGCTCAGCAGGGCGGACGCGGAGACAGCTTGGGCTTCTGGAAGCCCGATCAGGTGTACTTCACCCAGAGCTGGATCTACAGCGCCGCAGGTATGGAAGCCCGTGCAGCTGAAAGCCGAGACCGGGGTGCTGCGGTACGGAGGAGACTGCGCGTACCAGGTGAACGTGGAGCTGCACCGGGCCTGGGCCATGGTCTCGAAGGGCGGCGTGGAGGAGGGCATGTCGCACACGACGGTCATGGCAGCGCTCCCGAGCGACTACCGGACCACTCACGTGGTGGAGACGGCCCGGATGGTGCTGCAGGCGGTACCGGTCGAGCAGCGGGAACGCCCTGCGGTGGGCGACTTGCGGTCGCTACTGCCCATCAGGCAGGGAAGCCGTGATCGGCGCTCCCATCATGACCTGCCACCGCACTCGACATCGGCTCGAGCGCCGTCTACCTGCCCATCACCCCGCTCAATCCCGCCCGCCCGGCCGTCGGCCTGCTGCAGAACCTCCTTTACGGCATCCGTAGCTGCTGGCTGACCTTCTCCCGGCAGCGCCACCACGCGGAGGCGTTCCGCGCCGATGTCCGCAAGACCGCCCATGACCGCTCACACCTGCTGTAATCCGGGCGATACGCTCACGAGCGTGGATCCTGAACGGCTGATCCCGTACGCGCGGGCGGCGTACGGATGGGACGGCGACGTCGCGATCACGGCGGGACCGCGCGGCGCGCTCGGCCAGATCTGGCGCGTGGACGCCGGCCCGGCGCGGTACGCGCTCAAGGAGATCTTCGCCAACCCGCCCTCCGAGCAGCTGATCCGCGCCGAGCTGGCGTTCGCGGGCCGGGCCGCCGAGGCCGGGGTACGGCTCCCGGCCAGCCACCCCGATCGCCACGGGCGTCACCTGCTCGCGACGCCCGCCGGCGGCTGGCTGCGCCTCTACGACTGGGTCGACCTGCGACCGGTCGACCTGACCGCCCCGGCCACCCCCGCGCGGCTCGGCACGCTGTTCGCCCGCCTGCACCTCTGCGCCCCGGCGGCGGACCCGCACGAAACCCCCGACCCCTGGTACGACCGCCTCCCCGCCGCCCCCGACTGGGCCCCGGTGTCCGGCACGGGCGCCGCATGGGACGGCCGGCTCGCCGACGTGCTGGGCAGGCTGCCCGGCCTGAGCGAGGCGGTCACCCCGGCGGCCCCCGGCGAGCTGATCGTCTGCCACCGCGACCTGCACCCGGAGAACGTGCTGGCCGACCCCACCGGCGCGCTCGTGGTCGTGGACTGGGACAACCTGGGCCCGGCCGCACCGAACCGGGAGCTCGCCCGGGCCCTGTTCGACTGGTTCGACGACGATCTCGACGCGATGCGCCGCATGTACGAGGCGTACGTGCGCGCCGGCGGGCCGGGGCGGGTCGAGCGGATGACGGACTTCTCCATGCTCGTCGCGTCCCGGCTGAACTTCCTGCTGGTCCAGACCCGGATTGCCCTCGACGAGCGGGCTGAGCCGCGGCACCGGGCATGGGCGGAACGTGAGATCGACGAGACGTTGCGTATCACGCCGACGCCGCAGCGGCTCGCCGACGTGCTGGAGGTCATCCGCATGCCTGGGTGAGAGACCGGTCGGACCCAGGGGAGAAGGTGTGCCGATGCCGTGACGGTGAGCGGATGCCGGGCGGCCACGTGGCCGCCAACCGGAGCGCCACCCTCAACAGAGATCGCTACGCTCCCGCCCGGCAGAGCCACGCCGAGCGCGGGAACGCCGTCCAAGAGATCACTCTCGAATACCTGGCACCAGCAGGACCAACTGCCCTGTGCCGCTTCGGCGAGCACGTGATCGTCCAGCTTGACAGCGGTGCCTGGCGGACCGATGAGAAGGACCCGTCGGTGGATTGTGTGAAGTGCAAGGACTCACCCAACCCGTCGCCCTACGACAAGCACGAACCGGGCGCGGCCGAGGTCGCATCATGACCGGTCACCCCACGGAGACTGCGGCGAACCTGGACCAGGAGGAGCGTCAGCTCGATGCCCTGCGCTCCACGTACCCCGGCTGGGACATCCTCATCGACCACAAGAACCCAGGGCAGCGGTGGGTAGCCGAGCTGCATCGGCCGATGACGAGGCAACTGGCAAGCGCCGGAGTGCTGCCGCGGCCGGCCGGCCACCAATGATGCGCATGGCCTGGGCTTGCTGCTCTCACGTCAGGCCCGATTGGTGCACGCCGTAGGCCGTTTCCTGCCCTCCTGCTGATGACTCCCGGCTCATCGCCCCACACGTCGATGAGCCGGGCCTGATCGAGCCGACCTCCGATTAGGGCCGGAGGCCGGCTGGCTCCATCCCAAGGAAGCCCAGAAGGCGCGGAGCTTCCGCAGCCATACCCCCGCGCCGCCCGGCCCTGGCTGCACAGCAGCCCATACCCGCCGTCCACCGCCCAGCCGCGCGAGAAGCCATTCCCCCGGCATCGCGACCGCCTGGTCCACCTCGACAGCTGACGGCTCGCACGGTGTACCGTGCCCACCCCTGACGATTAGGCCGCCTCCGGCCACCGTGCTGAAAACCTTGATCGAGCTTCACCGGAGATGGAAAGCATGAGCAGCACGGCCGCTCAGAGCTTTCGCGAGCAAAAGCTGGACATGAGCGAGCCCGGCTGGCTCGGCCGACGCGACCCCGCCGATCAGGCGCGCGTGCTGTGGTGGACCATCATCCTGATTCGCGACCGTCCAGAGTGCGGTCCCGGCTTCCAGTCGAGGGCCGGCCTTCATGAGGAAGGAGTCGAGGATGTACAGAGACCGTCTGCTCATCGCCAGCCCGCTGATCGCCACCCTCGTGTTCGGATCGATCGGAACCTCGCACGCCTCGGTCACCCCGACACCTGCAAGCGCCGGAGACAGTCACGTCGTCACAACCTCGAACAGCGCGCCGCCCGTGTGCAAAAGCCTGCCGAAGGGCCAGAAGAAGATCTGCAAGAACGGTTACTCGGACGGGTTCGCCGCAGAAAAGAAGTGCGGCCCGCCTCGCATGACCGGACAGATCACCGACGACGAGGCCTACGACATCGGCTACAACGCGGGCTACAACTCGGGCAGAAGGAACTGCCCGTCCTAGCCAACGGCCACGAGCCTGCCCAGCTATCCACCTGGGCAGGCTCGCCCAGACGGGACCGCCCCAAGCCGAGGGAGAGCCATGATCGTGCGTTTGATGTTGGCTGCCGTCATGACGGCTGCCACGACCGCCGGGGGCGCAACAAGCTCTGCCGCTACCGCCGACACCACGCCTACCAATTTCTCGCCAGCAACGTGTTCCGTGGCGGCGGACAGCTGCTACAAGATTGTTCGCCGTACTTACCCGAAGAAGGTGGTGTGCCAGATCTGCTGGGATGAGGAGCTACAACACCGCGTGCGGAAGCTCTGTTATACGCCCGAGGATGCGCTGTCACACCCGAAGAAGGATCCGGGGCCGATCAAGCGATAGTCGGCCATGAGCGGGCCCACCCCAGCTGGGTGCCCTTCGGGCCGAGGAAGTTCGGCCGCAGCCCTGACGCTGGGCTGCGGCCCGAACCATGATGGTCCTCAGTGGATCGTTGCTGGACCACAGAGCACGGTCAGGAACGGAAATGCCTGGTCATGAACGGCAACAGCAAACGGGCGATGATCTGCAGGTACGGCAAAGATCAACACCCAAGTCCGCGGGACTCATCATCCGTGGGTCATGGGTTCAAGTCCCACCCGCCCTACTCTTTAACACCGCATCCAACCTGGGGTTTCTCGAATCTCGCCACCCTCGGACCCTGTCCTTGATCATGGCTGGTTGCTCTTGTGTGCGGACCATGTACGCCGGTGGATCAGTCAGACCGCCATCGTCAGTTCAGACCCCGGTGACGACCATCAGATGACCAAGCCGGAAGCCTGAACGGCGCCTGCGTCTGCCGATAACTACATCCACCCAGGTCAGGCCCCTGTGAGGGTTTTGTGCGGCGTACGCGAGCGCCGGTCACCCGGGAGACGGAAACACGTACGGCGTGATGATCCGCTGCGCTCCTACGCTTGACCTACCTGACCGTCACGAACGCGTTCGCCGCGCTGCGTTGCTCCCCATGAGCATTCGGGACAAGGACATCGAGATCCTCGCCCTGCGCCACCAGATCACCGTCCTTGAACGCCGACTCGGCGCTGCTCGCGGCGGCTCACCGCCCGGCGGCGGTGCGGAGACTGGTGATCGAGGACACCCCGCCGCTGGGGAGGCATGCCACCGGCACCACCCGGCGAACCGGAGCCGACCGAGCCGAGCCCGAGCACGGCTTCGGCTTCGGCTTCGGCTTCGGCTTCGGCTTCGGCTTCGGCTGGCGGATGATCACTCCGATCCTGGACGCCTTCCGCACCCCCTCGCCCGGCTTCACGGACGTGTGCGGCTTCGTGTTACCGTGCCCCGGCTGTGATCTCCTCCCGCCATTGCCGCGCCGCTGTGCTGCTCGCTCCGCAGCCGGCTAGACGTCGTCTTCCGGGCTCAGGGCGCGCAGGACCGCAGAAGTGTCCAGGTAGAACGGGTGTATCTCGGTGATGCGATCATTCCTGATCGTCATCAGCTGCATCACCGAGGTCTCCAGGGCCCGGCCGGTGGCGCGGGCGCGCAGGATGCCGCGGTTCCAGACCACGACACTGCCGCCGTCGACCACATATTTCTGCCCCAGGAACTCCAGCGACTGCCATGCCTCGCTCATGGCCGCCATGAACTGCTCGATGCCGCTCGGTCCGCGCCAGGTGCCCCCGTAGGGCAGGGAGTCCGCCTGGTACATCACGACCTCCGGGTCCAGGCACTCGGCAAGCTCGCCGAAGTCGGCCTTGCCGAACCCCCCTGCGGCGATATAGGCAACTTCTGCCCGGTAGAACCTCTCCAGCACTGCCAGTGAGCTCCTGCCCTCGTTGCCCCCGAAGCCAGACCGTCAATCGTCGTTGCTTCTGCCATCATGCGCTCATCATGGCCGCCCCGGACACGACGCATCCGGCGGAAATCGGACGATTAAGGACTGGACATGGTGAAGGAGCCGACTTGGATGGGGTCGGCCCCTTCACGTTCACTGCCTCAACCAGGCGCGCGGACAGGGAAATCGTTCCTCCTCCCGGCGCACCTGCTCGGCGCCGATCTCCATGCGCGGCTGCCATTGGGTTGATCGGGGGTGGGCATTCGGAGCAGGCCGCCGTCGAAGGCCGGATGGAACAGGACGCCCAGGCGTACCGCCGCGTAGTCGGGGTTGGTCGCGCCGAGCGTGCGGGCATCCGGCCGTGGCACGACCTCCAGCAGGCCGGTCCGTCGACCACAACGGCGAGGTCAAGGGCCTCATGGCTCGTCGGATCTCCTCGCACAAGTGGGACACCAGCGGCGATTGCGCGACCGGCAGCCGGATCGGCCTGCCGTAACGGCGAGCGATGATCGACGCCGTCATCGCATGACCTGCGGGTGGCCATCGCCGCGGCGGCGCGGGTGGGCGGGGCGCAGGATCACCGGCAGCTCCTGGTGGCCGTTGCTGATCAGGGTGGGAACCGGTCGCAGGTCCTCGCCCGGCACCGCGAGGGACATCTCGGGGAAGCGCTCGAAGAGCCCGCGCAGGGCCTCGGCGACCTCCAGCCGGGCCAGGGGCGCTCCAAGGCAGAAGTGGACGCCGTACCCGAACGCCAGGTGGTCCTTGGCGGCGCGGGTCGCGTCGAAGGCGTCGGCGTCGGGGCCGTGCCAGCCGGGGTGGCGGTTGGCCGCGCCGTAGGCGGCCAGGATGGGCTCCCCGGCGGCGATGCGCTGCCCGTCGGGCAGGTCGAGGTCGGTGACGGCGAAGCGCAGAGGCAGATACTTGACGGCAGGCTCATGGCGCAGGGTCTCCTCCACGACGTCCTCCCAGGAGACCCGGCCGGTCCGTACGAGCTTGAGCTGCTCGGGCGAGGTCAGCAGAGCGACGACGGCCTGGTCTATGACGTTGACGGTGGTCTCGTAGCCGGCGTTGATCATCAGGTTCACGGTGTCGCGCAGCTCGTCGTCGGTGAAGCCGGTGCCGTCGGCCTCCTCGTCGCGGGCCTGGATGAGGAACGAGGTCAGGTCGTCGCAGGGGGCGGCGCGCTTGGCGGCGATCAGGCGGTCGATGCTCTCGTACAGGCTGACGGTGTTGGCCTGGGCCTCCTGCGGGGTGAGCGTGCTGTCGAAGACGCGATCGACGATGTGGCGGAAGTCGTCCCGCTGGTCCTCCGGCACGCCCATCAGGTGGCCGATGACGGCGATGGGCAGCGGGTAGGCCAGCCGTTCGCGCAGGTCGGCCGGCCGGCCCGGAGGCACTTCGGCAAGGTCGTCCATCAGGCCGGCGACCAGGGACCGGACGACCGGCTTGAGCCGGTCGACGCGGCGGGCACCGAAGGCCGGCGCCACCATGCGCCGCAGCCTGCGGTGGTCGGCGCCGTAGGCGGTGAACATGTTCCTGACCGCGATCCACAGGGCGAGCGGCCACGTGGCGGTGGTCTGCTCGAAGGCCGGGTAGTGGGCGCGGCCGTCCTTGGAGACGTCGGGGCTGGTGAGCAGGGTCTTCAGCACGGCAGGGTCGGTGACGGCCCACACCCGCAGGCCGAGGACGTCGACGGGGGTGGCCGGACCGCGCTCCCGCAGGGCCCGGTACTCGGCGTGCCGGTCGGCACCTGTAGGGTCGATGACGAACGGCGGGGGCTGGGACATGGCGTCCCCTCCTTTGGATCGCGGCGGCACCGGCCTCGCGGGTCCCCGCGCGGGGCCACTTCCCAGAGAACACCTCTGCCGCCCCGATGTCAGGTAGGGAGTTCCCGGCGATTCCCCCGATCTTCCGGATTCCCGATCCCCGGGCATGAATTAACCACATTTATGGGGCTTTACTTTCTTATGCGGGTTACACCACGCGAATGAGAGTTTCGCGGTGAATTGTTGCGTCGCCTCCGATCAGCACGACGCTCGACGAGACGGACAGGGTGGCGCGCAATCGTCGGCACAGGTCCAGCACGCCGTCGGTGAGATCGTCGTCCCACGGGGGCAGGCCCGCGTCCCGCGCCGCGTCGGCGGCCAGGTCCGCCCGCGTGAACGGCACGGCGTCGGCCTGCGCCAGCATGGCGGCCCGCTCCCCGTCACCGGCCGGCGCGAGGGACGCCCGCAGCACCAAGCCGAGCGCCCGGACCGCCGGGACGGCAGCCACCGGACCGGGCACCGCGTCCAGGCTCCGCTCCGCCGCCCGCAGCTGGGCCAGGTGTACCGCGGACACCACGGCGGCCAGCGCCACTGCCAGGGCGGCCCGGTGGGGCGCCTCGGCGAGCCGGTATCGTTCGGCCGCGCCGCGCAAGGCGGCCGGCACCTGCGGCCACTGCCCCTCAGTGGCGTGGACGACCGCGCGGGCGAGGTCGACGTCGGCCCGCGCGGCCTCCAGCGCGGCGCGCAACCCGGCCACGGCGGCGGCCGGCACGCGCGGCACCGCCTCCCGTTCCGCGTGGTCGAGGGCTTCGGCGGCCAGCGTGGTCCACAGCAGCGCCTTGACACCGGTGAGCGGGTGGCGCAGCTCGGCGTTCGTGGTCAGCGGGGCCTGCCCGATGATCATCTCGCCCCCGGCCGAGCGTACGGCCATGCCGCTGTAGAGACGGGCGAGCGCCAGGTCGGGGTCGGACGGCCGGGTCCAGATCGAGTCGTGCAGCCAGGGCCCCAGGAAGTAGATCCGGGTGCCCGGCGCGAAGCGCGCGACGTGGGCGAGCGTACGCCGGGCCATCGCCCGGACGAGCAGCCGTCGGCGGCCGGCGGCCAGAGTGAGCGTCTCGGCCGCGGCCAGGATCGTGGTCGCCACGACCGTCCCGGTGGAGGGGAAGAGGCACACGCCGGCCAAGCAGGGGAAGACCGCGGAGGTGAGCGCCGCGCGCGTCAGGCGGAGCGGAGCCTCGACCACGACAGGGCCCGGCTCGTCCTTGATGAGAGCCCAGGTCAGCAGGGCCACGGCGGTCAGCACCAGCCCGCCCGCCCAGCCGGTCAGCCACGGGTACCGGGCCCAGGCGGCGACGACCGCCTCACCGAGGACGGCGGCCGCCACCAAACCGGCGGCCACGCTCCCGGCCAGGTACAGGTTGGCGTTCGAGCGCGTCCATCTGTGCTCGCGGCGCACGCTCCACTGCCAGCTCAGGAGCTGGCACGCCACCAGCGCCGAGCACAGCCAGCGCAGCGCCGTACCGACCGGGCCGAGCCCGGACGGGACGAGCGCGGTGGCCGCGACCGGGACGGCGGAGGCGGCGATGCCGAGTGCGGCCGCCAGGTACTGGGAGGGGGCCGGCGGCTGGATGCCGCCGTAGGTGGCCAGCACGCGGAGCTGGGCGACGTCGCCGCGCCAGCGTTCCGGCCGGACCAGGGCGAACAGGAGGAGACTGCCGACGATCATGGGCGTGACCAGGGCCAGCGTATACCCGAGGTCGGCCAGGATCGGGCCGAACAGCAGCGCGCTCGCGACCATCAGCGGCGCCACGCCGAGCACGCCGGTCACCAGCCCCGCCACGGCGAGGACGGCGGTCACCGGCATCTCGCCGGCCGGCGGGAACGGCAGCAGCGCGTGCGCCGCCCACAGCACCGCGAGGAAGAGCACGGCCGGTTTGGCCAGCTTGAGCAGGTCGGCGAGCAGCGGGCGCGGCGCGTTCATGGCCATCACGATCCTGGTGCGCGGGCCGCCGCGCGCCGCCACGCGGAGGTGGACCAGGCCGCAGAACCCGGCCGCGACGAGCACGAGCAGGTACGGAGCGTGCGAGATGGTGGACATGAGCCCCTCCATATTCGGCTCCACTGGCCCCACTGGCTCCACGGTATAGAGCGGGGCGCGCGGACCGCCACAGACGGCCGGAAATGCTGGCGCGCGATGGTGGATTTCGGGATTATGCAGGAGTGCGCCATCCTTTTGAGCGGCTGCCTGGATTACGTACGACACAACTGATTCTTGCCGTGATGGCCCTGTCCCCCACGGCTTTGGCGTTCTCCCGCGGCACGCCGATTTCGGCGCCCGTCGTGTTCGGCGCCGCCACCGGGATGGCGATTCTCTGGTGGCGGGCCCATGCGACGGCGAGGGTGCTCTCGCCGTTGCAGCGCCGGCGCACCCTGCTGCTCGAATGGCGGGGCGGCCTGGCCGGGATCCTCCTCGCGGTCCTGGCCGCCCGGCTGCTGCCCGGCCTCGACGCGATCGGCCGCTGGTCGGCGGCCAACGCATGGTGGGTGGCCGCACTGTACGTCGCCGCGCCGACGGTCGTCACCGCCGTGGCCGAGGCCGTGCCGCTCCGCGTGGCCCCCACGAGCCTCCTGCGACTCCTGGCCGACCGGGGGACCTTCGTCTTCTACCTGGCGATGCTGACCGGCAGTGCGGAACTGGCCGAGTTCGCCGCCTGGGTCGTGGGCTACAGCCTGCTCTCCGAGCTCCTGATCCGTCCCGGCGACGACTGGACGCCGCGCGGCCTCGACGCGCACCGCTTCTTCGACGCCCCTCCCGTCATGCGGCGGCGCATCATCCAGCAGTGGCTGGACGACGCCGTCCGCCGCCCGGCCCGCCGGGACAGGCCTCCGGATCTGGCGTTCGTCTACAGTCTGTGCGCCCAGGTGAGCCCGGCGGCCACCGGGCACCCGGACGCGGCCGTCGCCTCCGTCCACGTGACGCCGCCGCGCCTCGGGAACGATCCGGCCGCCTGGCACGATCGCGCGCTGGAGCTGGTGGAGCTGGCTGAGGCCGAGCTGCCCGAGCCCGGCGAGCGGCAGCGGCACCGCCTGAACCTGGCCAGGGCCCGCTGCGCGAGCGCCCGCGGCGACATGAGCCTGACGCGCGGGTTCATGGACGAGGCGCTGGCAGCCTACGAGGAGGCCACCGCCCGATGGCGGACGAGCGGCCTGCACAACATCCGGGCCGAGTTCCTGGCCACCCTCGCGCTGGGCGCCATCCCGTCGCCGCTGACCACTACGCCGATGCCGCCAGAGAAGCTCCTGCCCCGCCTGCTGCCCCTGGTCGATGAGCCGGCGCTGGTCCCGCTCACGCGGCGCTGGGTGCTGCTGGGCGCATCCGTCTGTCACCTGATGCTGCGGCAGCAGGACGAAGCCGCCGCGCTGCGCGAGCGCGCCCGCGTGCTCGGCTCCGCCCTGACCGGCCGCCGCCGCCTGAACGCCGAACGGCGGGCGGCCGGCATGATCGTCCCCTCCCGGTCGGCCGACCGGCGCTGGGACGCCCTGATGACCGCCTCCTGGCACCTCGCGAGCGGTCTGATCCGCTTCGCTCAGACCGCCGCCCACGCCACCGATCCCCTGCCCGTCACCGATCTGTCCTCCTGGAGCCACGACGCCTCCCGCAGCCTCATCCGCTCGGCCGCCGAGATGTGGGTCCGCGGCGACCACGAGACGGCGGGCGCCACGCTGGAACGGGCCGCCGACGCCCTGGAGGCCGACCGGCTGCCCGCGCTGGCCGTTCAGGTACTGCTCCAGCTCGGCGTCGCCCAGCGGGCCGTCGATCCGCCGCGGGCGTACCGGAACCTGCGGCGGGCCCTGGAGATCAGGGAGACGCTGCGCGGCGGCCTGCTCGGCGCCGACCTGCGGATGCTGTTCGGAGGCGGGTCGGAGGACCTCTACATCGAGCTGGTGCTGCTGCTCGGCGAGGCGGCGTTCTTCCCCGGCGAGGCGTGGCCGCCGCACCCGTCGCGGGCCGCCTTCGAGCTCGTCGAACGGGCGCGCGCCCGATCGATGCTGGAGTTGCTGGGCACGGCGCTCGACCCCCCGGACGGCCTCCCCTACGCCCCGCTCACCGCGGCCGAGGGGGAGCTGCTGGCCGAACTGTCGCAGGCCGAGGAGTCCGGCGACACGGCCCGGACGCGGTCCGTACGCGACCGGCTGGGCGAGGTGTGGCGGCGGCTGGCCGAGGCCGGGCCGGAAGGAGCCGAGTACGCGCAGTTGCGCCGGGGCGAGCCCGCCGGCTACGACGACATCCGCCGCCTGCTCACCGCGCAGGGCGGCAAGCCCCTGACACCGCCCGGACCTGCCCATGCCTGAGCCACCCGGGCCTCAGCCGCCCGCACAGGACCCGTCCGCACCGCAGCCGCCCGCACCGCAGCCGCCCGCATCGGACCCGCGCACACCCCGCCCGCACGCACCTCAGCCGCCGATGCCTGGCGAGCCGTCGGCGGTTCTGGCCGAGTTCCTGGTCACCGAGCGGGCCACCGTCCTGCAGATCGTCCGGGGCGATCTTGACCAGCCGGCCGTCGAGACGATTCCCCTGGGCCGGGAGGAACTGCGGCGGCTGGTGCGCGACACCCTCGCCGTGGCCGGGCCCACCTCCCGCTTCCGCGCCCGCGACCCCAGCGCGTGGACCGAGCCGCTGAGCATGCTGATCGAGCCGGTGACCCGCCACAGCGCGCCCGGCGACGTGGTGTGGCTGGTCCCGCACGACGTGCTGCACCACGTTCCCATGCACGCCCTCGATACCGGCGCCGGGCCGCTGATCGGCCGCAACCCGGTGTGCTACTCCCCCAGCGCGTCGGTCATGCGCTACTGCCGGACCAAGTCCCGTCCCGGGCGGCGGCAGGTCCTGGTCTACGCCGACTCCCGCCCGGAGGCGCCGCTGGTCCACGCGCACGGCCAGGTCAGCGAGCTGACCCGCCTGTACGCCGGGCGCGTGACGGCCCGCGGCCAGGCCGCCGCGACCATCGGCGCGCTCACCGGCGACCTGCGCGAACACCCCGGCGGCGTCGGCGTACTGCACCTGGCCTGCCACGGCTACTTCACCGGCGACGACCCGCTGCGCTCCGGCCTGCTCCTGGCGCCCGGCCCCGACGACGACGGCCTGCTGACCGTCGAACGCATCATGGGCATGCGCCTGCCCACCGAGTTGATCACGCTGAGCGCCTGCGAGAGCGGGATCAGCGAACGGCACGCGGGCGACGAGCTGATCGGGCTGACCCGCGCGTTGATCTACGCGGGCGCGGCCAGCGTCGTGGTCAGCCTGTGGGCCGTCGACGACCTGTCCACGAGCATGTTCATGGGCTACTTCTACGGCGCGCTGGCCGGCGGCGCCCCGCGGGCCCAGGCGCTGCGTACCGCCCAGCTCCTGCTGCGCGGCACCACCCGGGGGGACGTCGTGGAACACTGCCGCCGCTCCCTGGCCGCGACCGGCGAGGACCCGTCCGGCCAGCGGCGGGCACTCCTGCGCGGCCTGGCCGACGCCCACTTCGCGGCCGGCGACTTCGCCGCTGCCCTGGCCGGTTACCGGGAGCTGGCCGGCGACGGCGTCCCGCCCGGCCCACGGCTGCTCACGGCGACGGCCCGCGCGCGGGCGGCACTGCGTCATGCCACTCCCGCGCCGCCCGACTACGACGTCCCCGCCTTCGGCCATCCCTACTACTGGGCCCCCTTCGTCCTCGTCGGAGACTGGAGATGACGATCCAGCCGGGCAGCACCCTGCTGTCGCACGCCACCGGTTCCTTCCTCACCACGCCCGCCAGCGCCGCGCCGGACCAGGTCGCCGGCCGGCTCGACCGGCACCGGTTCGTCGTGGTCCTCGCCACCGATCGGGACGGCGATCTGGGCGGCGATCCGGGCGGCCCGGACGGTGAGTTCGTGGTGGCGTGCCTGACGGCCGAGGCCGTGGCCGCCGCCGCGGCGGGCGGTGACGGGCCGGTCACCCTCGCCGAGGTGCCCGCGCCGCCGTGCGTCGTGGCCGCCGGACGGACGACCTTCGCCGAGTTCTGCGACGGCCTGCCGGTCACGCTGCTCGACCTGGGCACCGAGACCGTCGTCCTCCTTGACGACCGGCGGCGGATCGGGGGCGTACTGCCGGTGGAGGCCGTCCAGCGGTATCTGGGGTCGGGGGCGCACGTGCCGGAGCCGAGCGAGATGGGGCCGCACGGCTCGTCCGACGATCATGTCGTCCACGGCCTTCCCGGGCTGCCCCTGGCCCGGGTGATCTGCCGGGAGCCCGGCTGCGGGCTGATCAACTCCCTGCCGTACTTCGACCCCGACCAGCCGCCGTACTGCCGCAACCCCGCCGGCCGCCACCTGCTCCGGACGGAGGCGTGAGGCGTGTTCGACGAGGTCATGAAGCTGGCCGACCGGCGGTTCCTGGTCAACGCGTTCCTGCCGTGCGCGGCCTTCATCCTGGCGCTGACCGGGCTCGTCGCGCTGCGCGCGCTGCCGTACTCGGTGGCGCTGTGGCAGCGGGTCACCGCGGCCGGTCTCACCGCCGCCGTGCTGGTCGCGGCGCTGGTTGTCGCCTTCTTCGCGGCCGCGTTCGTCAGCGCGCAGACCGGCGCGATCATCCGCTGGTACGAGGGCGGCTGGAGCGGCCCGGCCGGCCGCCTGGCCAGGGCCGCGGGACGCCGCTGCCACCTGCGGCGGCTGGCCCGGCTCGACCCCGGCGACCCCGCCGACTACGACCGGATCTACCACGACTACCCGCTGCCTAGCCGTCCGCAGGAGGTGCAGGCGACCCGGCTCGGCAACATCCTGCGCAACGCCGAGAGCTACCCGGCCGACCGGTACGGGATGGAGACCGCCGTCATCTGGCCCCGGCTGCATCCCCTGCTGCCGGAGCCCGTGTCGGCCGCGCTCGCCGCCGCCAAGGCCGACATGGAGTTCTTGCTGGTCGTCTCCGCGCTGGCGGCGACGTTCTGCTGCGCGGCCACCGGCGTCCTCGCCGCGACCGGAACGCCGGTGGCGGCCACGCTGTCATGCCTGTGGCTCTCCGGCGGGCTCGCCCACGCCTCCTACCGGGGAGCGCTCGGTGCGGCCCGCCGGTACGGCGGCCACCTGAAGGTCGCCGTCGACCTCCACCACCTGACGCTGCTGCGGCATCTGGACTTTCCGGACGAGGAACTGCGGGACGCCCGCCGCCAGCGGGACGCGTACACCTCGCTGGCGCTGTGGTGGTACCGCAACGTCCCACCGGCCCTGCAGGCCCGCCCTGACGCCGACGCCACCGGCGGCACCTCCGGGACCGGTGCGGACCTGGCCGGGGACGACGGTCCGGGCGCCGCGCCGGCTGGGCCGAGGCAAGTCCGGGGACGGTGGTGGCCGCCGGCGCCGTCGTTGCCCACGATCGCCGCCATGGGGGCGCTGGCGGTCTCGGTGGTGATCTTGCTGTTCAGCCCCTGACGTCCCCCCTCGGACACGAGGAGGAGAGGAACCCGATGAGGTCCACCTCCCGATGGCTCGCTCCGGTCGCCGCCGGAGCGCTGTCCGTCACCGCCGCCGCGGGCGGCGTCGCACTGGCGCTGCGCGGCGCCGTCCCACTGGCCGTGATCACCGGCCTGTCCGCCCTTCTCACCGGGGTGACGGCGGGTGCGCTGATCCGGGCGCGGCGGCGGGGCGGCCCGTACGTCCCCCTGACCACCGTCGCCGACCGGCTGTCCCTCCTGTCCGGCGTCGAACCCCTCACCCGGCTGGCCACCCCGCCCCTGCCGGTACGGCTCCGGCCCCAGCGACGCGACGGCCATTCCCTCGGCGAAGATCTGGACGGCGGTGCGGCGCGCGACCTCGCCGACCTCGCCGACATCTTCGCGGAGTCGGCCCCTGGTCCCCTGGTCGTCCTCGGGCCGCCCGGGTCGGGCAAGACGTTCGCCGCGGCCCGCCTGTGCGGGCAACTGGCAGCGGCCCGCGCGCCGGGCGACCCCGTACCGGTCGTGGTCGAAGCCGGTTCCTGGGATCCCGCCGCGCACACCCTGCCCGACTGGATCGCCCTCCAGCTCGCCACCCGGTTCGAAGGCTTCGCCGACGGCGGCGCCACCAGCCCGCTCCAAACCGCCCGCTCCCTGGTGGCCGCCGGGTTGGTCCTGCCGATCCTGGACGGCTTCGCGGCCGTCCCGCCCGATCTCGGCGCGCTGGCCGCCGCCCTGCCGGACGGGACCCGCCTGGTCCTCACCTGCATGACCCCGCCCCCCGTGCCGGACGACACGACCTCCCCGGCCCGGCCCGGCGACGCGACCTTTTTGTACCTTCAGCCGCTCGCTCTCGACGAGGTCGTCGACCACCTGAGGACGACGGCGGGCAACGCCAACTCCCAGCGCCGCTGGCGGCCTGTCTTCGATCGCATGACCGCCGTCCCCAGCGGCCCGCTGCTCACCGCGCTGCGCAGCCCCTTCACCCTGACCCTCGCGCGGACCCGCTACAACCCTCCCCCGGGCACCCCGCACGACGCCGCTCTCCCCCACCCCGAGGAACTGCTCGACGCCCGGCGTTTCCCGGACCGCGCCGCCGTCGAGAGCCATCTGCTGGAGGCGTTCGTACCGGCCGCCTACCGGTCGGCGGGCGAGTCGGACGAGAAGCGGATCGCGCGGGCCAACCGGGCGCTCGTCGCCCTGGCCCGCGACCTGGACGGGCGGGGCAGCCTCGACCTGGCCTGGTGGGAGCTGTGGCGGGCGGTCGGCAACCCGCGCCGGTACGACCGGTGGTTCGTCGGCGTCGTGACCGCGCTGGCCGTCCTGCCGTTCGAGCCGCCGGGAACGGCGCTGCTCGTGGGCGCCCTCGCGTACGTCAGCTTCGCCCTGTCCTCGCGCGTCGTGCCGGACACGCTGCTCGGCGGGCGGCCCAGGCGGCTCGCGCTGCGTCCGCCCGACAAAGCGTCCTTTCTCCGCAACGTGTGGCTGGCGGTGTCCAGCGGCGTGCTGATCGGCGTGGGCGTGACCGTCTTCGAGGGGTGGAGGGCGGGGCTGGTCGCCGCCGCGGCCATGGGGTTCGCGAACTGGTGGGTGGGGCCGTTGCGCGCCGTCCTCGGCTTCGACGATGCCGCCGACCTGCGTGCGATGAGCCCGCGCCGGGCCGCGGCCCAGGACCGGTGGCTCACGTTGGCGCAGGCGTTCGAGGCCACCGTCACCGGGACGCTGGTCGGCTACGCGATGCGGGTGGTGCCCGGCAACGGGATTCCGCTCGGCATCTGCATCGGGGCCGTGGCGCTGCTGCGGGGGGCGTGGGGGCGGTTCGTGCTGGCCCGGCTGTGGTGGCGGGCGCACCACGCGACGCCGCTGCGCATGCTGGCCTTCCTGGACCGTGCCGAGCGCCACCAGGTGCTGGTCCGGTCCGGCGCCGTCTACCGGTTCCGGCACGCCGCGATCCAGCACCACCTGTCGGGAGTCGTCCCCGCGCGGATCGCCGCACCGGAGACGCCCGCAACGGAACGGGCGGCGCAGGCCGCCGTACCCGAAGAGACGACCACACGCCCGGGAGAGCCGGGAGCCGGACGGACCGCGCCTCCCGGAGAGGCGGCAGCCGAACCGGTCGCGCCTCCCGGAGAGGCCGGGGCGGGGCGGCGGAACGTGCGGCCTTTGGGGGAGTTGCGGGGTGCGGTCACCAAGCTGGCGGTCACGTCCGACGGCCGCTTCCTGGTGACCGCCGGGCACGGCCCCGCCGCCCTGGTCTGGGACCTGGACGACCTGAACGCCCCCGCCGTCGTCGCCGTGACCCACGCCCGCTGGGACGCCGGCCTCCCGCGCCTGCGCTCCTTCGCGATCCAGGCGGCCGGCGACCTGCTGGCCACCGGCGGCTTCGACGGCACGATCGGCCTGTTCGGCTTCGGCACGCCCGCCGAGCCCCGCCCGATCGCCGCTCTGCGCGCACACCGCCAGGACGTCGCCGGGCTCGACTTCCACCCTCGCCTCCCACTGCTGGCCGCGGCGGGCGGCGACCACTGCGTCACGCTGTGGGACGTCGCCGATCCCGCCGCCGCCCGCCTGGTCACGACGCTGCGCTCGCACAACCGTCCGGTCCGCGGCGTACGCTTCAGTCCGGACGGATCACTGTTGCTGACCGCCGGCCGCGACGGCGTCGTGCACCTGTGGGACCTGCGCGACCCGGACGCCCCCCGGCTCCGCCACCGCCTTCCCGGCGGGGTGGGCTGGATCTTCGTGACCGCGTTCGACCCCGGCGGGCACCGGCTGGCGATCGCCGGCCGTTGGGCCCGCCTCACCCTGTGGGACCTGCCGGACGACGGACCCCCCGTGCAGCGGGCCCGCGTCCCGCGCTACGGCTACACGGCGGACTTCGACGCCGCCGGCGGCCTGCTGGCGGCCGGTCACCGCAAGGGCGTGGGCCTGTGGCGCCCGCCCGGCTCTCCTGAACCGACCCGCCCTCCGGAGCTGGTCGCTCATCTCCCCGGGACCTTCGCGGTGACCGCCGTCGCCTTCCATCCGGTACGGCGGGCCGTCATCGGCGGCGGGCTCCGCGGTTCGCTCGCGCTCTGGACCCTGGATCACGTCACCGCCGACATCCCCCAAGGGAGCACGACATGATCATCGAATTCCTCCACGACCTGGGGACGCGGAACGGCCGCACCAGCATCACCCTGTTCGACCGGTCGGGACAGACCCTGGTGGTGGGCGCGTCCAAGGCGCTGACCAGGTGGGCCGTCGCCGGGGACGGGCCGCCGTCGCCACGCGGCCACGCCCGGCCCGGCCGTGGCCCCCGTTCGGTCACGACCGCCGGGTTTCACCCGCTGTCCCCGATGCTGGTCACCAATGGCGGGCGGGTCAGCGTCGCCTCGTTCTGGTCGCTGGAGGACCGCTGGGGGCTCGCGCCCGTCTACGTGCACCCGTGGAGCGACAAGCGGGCGGCGATGGCCGCCGGTCAGGCGGGCGCGGCGTTCGGCCTGGCGTTCCGGCCGGGCACGACGACTCTGGCGACCGGTCACGCCGGGGGTGCCGTGCGGCTGTGGGACGTCCGGGAGCCCGCGCGGCCGTACGGGCTGGGCAACCTGCGGGTCAGAGTCGCGTACGTGGACGCGCTGGCGTTCTCGCCCGACGGGGCCACACTCGCCGTCGCCGACCATGCCGGGAACGTGGACCTGTGGGACTTCACGGCCGGGGCCGCGCCCGCGCCCGTCACGACCCTGACCTGGGGACGCGCCTCCTACCTGATCTTCAGCCCCGACGGCGGGACGCTGGCCGCGAACACGCCCTTCGCCGTCGCCCTGTGGGACACCGCCGACCTCTCGCCCCGTCCCGCCGCGACGCTGGCCCGCGAGCCGGTGGTGCCCACGGGCCTGGCCAGGGCCGTCGCCTTCCATCCCCGGCTGCCGGTCCTCGCCTGCGGGGACCAGCAGGGGGCGATCTCGCTGTGGGAGGTGTCGGAGGTACGGCGTCCGCGCCTGGTCTCGGTCACGCCCGCCCACCACCGGCCGATCACCACCCTGAGCTTCCACCCCGCTGGAAACCTGCTGGCCGTCGGGGCCCGCGACGGCATGACCGCCCTATGGACGTTCGCGGAGTCATAGGACGGAAGCCGCACCAGGCCGGGCGCTTGTGATCAGGCCGGGCCTGGCCGGGCTCGTGCCGGGCGGTTGCGGTAGGCGCGCTTGCGGCCTGCCGCACCCAGGTGGTGGTTCGCGGGCCGCGGCCCTGACGGACGCCGGGGATCACACTGCGTGTCGGCGAGGTACGAATCTGCAACCCTCAGGGGCATATCACGGAACCGCTGGTGAAGCTGTCATGTCTACGTACCCGTGGTTCCGGTCGTGAACGTCGCCCCGTCAGTGCCCTGCCGTTCATCCCCCTAGGGAGCGTCCTGTGAGCTTTCGTTCAGCTCGGCGAAGCCGGGTCCTGCGCGCGCTGATCGCCGCCGCGGTCGCCGCCGTCAGCGTGATCGCCCTCAGTGCGGCCGCTCCGGCCGCGCGTCCGGCCTACGCGGCCGCGCTCGTGCAGTGTCAGGGGACCGAGACCGTCACGTACAACCCGGGGGTCGTCCTGACGCCGCGGAACGTCACGCTCACGGTGCGGGGCCGGTTCAGTTCCTGCCTGGACAGTACGGGCCAGGTGGCGAGCGGGGCCTACGACGAGGTGTTCACCATCTTCGTCGGCTGCAACGACCTCCTTGACCCGTTCCAGGGCGAGCGGATCATCAAGTGGAACACCGGCGACAGCAGCGTTATCGACGGCAGCGGGAGCAGCACCGCCGTGGGCGGTCAGGTGGTCACCACGTTCACCGGCCCGATCGTCGGAGGCCGTTTCCAGGGCCGCCACGCGGTGGAGACCATCACGCTCGTCCAGACCGAACTGCTGCAGTGCCTGACCACCGGGCTCACCAGGGCGACCGGCCTGACGACCCTCACCATCGTCTGACCCCGCGACGGCCACGACCCTGGCGCCGGCGGCCAGGCGCGGCGGCCGCGGAGCCGCGCGGGCGGGGTGGCCGGTTCGCCGGGCCCGAGTTCGCCCGGCCGGTGGGTCAACGCCTGGGCCAGGGCGTTGACCCACCGGCCTTCGGGGCGCTACCCGCCCCGGCCTTGCCGGGAGCTCATCGCACCACGTGGACGCGCAGGGCCGAACCGGCCTTGAGGACGGCGGGACGGGCAAGGATCACGGTCAGGCGCGTCCCTTCGGCGGAGGCGGTGGCGGTGGCGGTCACGGGTCTGCCGTCGAGGTATGCCTTGACGTGCTTGGGGGTCCCGGCCGCCGCCAGCTCCAGGTCGACCGTCCGCACCGTCGCGGTGCCGTACTTCAGGGTGAGGACGTCGTTCTGGGTGAGACCGGCCCGCTTCTGGGCGAACGTGCCCCAGGCGGCGCCGGTGCTGAAGAAGGAGCGGTGGTCCTCCGGCTTCCAGGTCGGGGCGAAGGTCACCTTCTGGGCGGGCCCGTCGAAGGCGAAACCCTGCATCGCCGTCAGCAACGACCAGGACGACAGAGTCCTTCCGTACCATTTGCCACACTCGTCGTCACCGAACGGGCTGCCGGTACCGTCGCCTGTCGAGCACGAGTCCGCGCTGATGTGCTCGGTCCTGGCGCGGCCGTCGTAGCGGTCGGAGACCGCCTTGACCACGCGCAGGCCCTCATCGAGCAGGCCACGCTGGAGCATCAGCGCCGCCGCCGAATACTCGAATCCGGACATGACCTCGTCGAAGTAGAGCGGGCTGTTACCCGGTTTGGGGTTCTTCGGCCAGGTCATCATCTGCAAGCCGGCGTCGGTCTCCTCCACGTACTGCCGGAACTGGTGGCTGACGTCGTAACCGAGGAAGTGCTCCTTGAAATTGTGGCGGAACAGGTTCTTGGCGGCCGTGGTGATGTCGGCCGACGGGTAGATGTCGCCGAGGCCGAGCTGGGTTGACCACCACTGGCCGAGCAGCATGTCGATCTCGACGCCGTCGCCGTAGGAGTGTCCCTGGGGCGAGTAGACCTCGTGGAAGTACTCGCCGTTGAAGAACCGCCGGCTCTGCTTCGTCCGGCCGGAGGCGTAGATCGTGTCATAACCTGCCTTGGCCGTACGGTCGCCGGCGAGTTCGGCCATCTTGGCAGAGGCGTTGACGGCGGCCAGGTAGAGCGAGCCGAGCCAGGACCCGTCGCCGGTCTCGCCGCCGTCGAGCGTGGTGTTGTGGATGCCGGTCAGCACGCCGTCCCGGTCGGGGTCGGCCTGGGCGACCACGTACTCCATCGCCGACTTGATCTTCGGCCAGTTGGCCGTCAGCCAGGCCCGGTCCGTGGTCTGATAGGTCCGGTACGCCGAGAGGATGACGCCGGTCTGCCCGTCGAGGGTGAAGCCGGCGTCGCTGTCGAACCGCATCGGGATCTTGCCTGCGGAGTCCATGTTGTCCAGCCACTGCTGGGTCCAGCGCTGCCCGACCTCGGGCCACAGCCAGGCCTGGCTCTGGGCGTAGTGGAAGACGTGGGTGGGCATGCCTGGACAGCAGCCCCAGCCCTCGCGGGCGCCGAAGAAGCCGTTCTTGGCCCACCACACGGTCGGGGTGTGCAGCAGCGCGGTGGCCGAGGTGACCCGGTCGAGCAGGTACTGGGGCAGGTTCGAGTCGTAGACGGTGTCGTGGTAGAGCCTCGTCCGGCCGATCAACCGGCCGAGGTTGTCCTCGACGTAACCGGCGACGGCGTCGGCGCCGGTCCACCAGTTCTCGTACTGCCGGCCCGGGCCGCCGTTGAAGTTCTGGGCGCCGGGGAAGTGCCAGCTCAGCACGACGGGGATGGTCTTGGACGCACCGGGCTCGACCGTCACCGTGGCCGCCAGTGCGCCGTCCACGGTGGTGTTCGCCGCCGGGCTGCCGGCGTCGGCGGGGCCGGCGAGCGCGCCGTCGTCGGCGAGGTCGCCGTGCAGGGCGTCGAGCGTGGTCCAGGCGGCGGTGCCGGTGACGCCGCCGGCCAGCGCGGCGAGGTTCATGCCGCCCGCGCCCTGCTTGCCGGTCATGCGTAGATTCTTGCCGTCGAACACGGTGCGGTTGTCCCCGTAGCCCGCCACGACTCGGTTGCCGGCGCCGCCGATCGTGTCGTAGCCGTTGAAACCGACCGCGTTCTGCTGCGCGGCCAGCACCGACACCTCGGCGGGCCGCCGGCCCGGGTTCTTGACGGTGATGTTGTAGATCGCGGTGGGGATGGCCGAGTCCTTGACGTCGCCCGGGATCATCGGGTTGAGGACCTCGGTGGAGACCTCGACCGGCAGCGACTCGTCCTTGTACTGATAGTTCAGGATCGGGTACTCACCCTGCTGGGTGAGCGACTTCATCGGCTCGAACGCGCCCACCCCGGTCGTCTGCAGCGCCCGCACCACCGGCCGTCCGCCCGCGGCCTTGGCGCGCACCGCGAAGAAGCTGTTGGGCAGCTTGCCCTTCCGGTAGGTGTCGGCCTCCAGGTGCCAGCCGCCGCGGCCGAGGTTGTTGAAGATCCACCAGGTTGGTCTGGCGCCTGTGCCGTCGTGCACGATGCCTGCCGAGCCGAGCGGGCCCACCGGGAATCGGGTGTCGGTGAGGTTCTGTCCCGCGTAGGTGACCGTGTCCCCGCGTGCCCGCAGGTCGGCGTACGGCCGGGCGTAGGCGTACACCTTGCCGGACTCGGCGCCCGACGAGAGCGCGGACACCGCGTAGAAGTAGGCCGTGTCCGGGCCGGTCGCCCGGTCGGTGAAGCTCGTCCCGGAGACCTCGCCGAGTTTGGTGAAGCCGGAGTCGCGCTCGGTGGAGCGGTAGACCGCGTAGACCTGTCCGCCGATGGCGGGGTCCCACGTCAACGTCGTCCGGCTCGCCGTGCGGGCCACCCGGACCTCGCCGGGTGTGGCGGGCAGGTCGTTGCGGATGTCGTCGACCGTGATGTGGCCCCAGCCGCTGGTGGAGTCGTCCACCACCTTGACAATCGCGCGTTCGCCGATGTGCGCGGACACGTCGAGCAGGCGCCGGGCCATGACTTCGGCGCTGTCCCCCCGGGCGACGGCGAGCTCCTGCCCGCAGCCGTCGGGCCTGGTCTCGTCGTAGGCGCAGACCGCGACGTAGGTGTTCGCGCCGCTGCCGCCGCCGACCAGCATGGAGACGACCGGCTGGGCGATGGTGAACGTCCCGGAGACGACCACGCCGCGGTAGCCGTCGTCCGGCGTCTGGGTGGGGCTCTCCAGGGTGGACAGGTGGTAGGCGCCCTGCCTGTTGTACGGCCTGCTGTCGTTGTGGTTGACGGCCCGGTCAGTGATGAGCTGGCCGAAGGAGCCCGAGACGATCCGCCAGCCTGCGGGCAGCGTGCCGCTCTCGAAGTTCTCGGTGAAGGCGTCGGCGGCCTGGGCGGGGAGATCGACGACGACGGCGGGCAGGACCAGCAGGCCGCCAACGGCCAACGTGATGAGTCGTCCGGATGGTGTGCGCATGGGTGTTCTCCTGAAGGGGGTCGCCCGTCGATCAGTCGCAGGTCGTCTTGTAGATGAACTTTGCGACGTCGGGCTGGGTCATGTTGTCCTTGGTCAGCACGACGAACGGCGTGGAGATCTTGGGAGTGGTCGCCTCGCCCTTCAGCGCGGCGACGGCCTGGGTGACGGCGTCCACGCCCATCTGCAGCGGCTGCTGGACGATCAGCGACTCGACGACGCCGTTCCTGACGTCGTCGAGGATCGGGTCGGAGGTGTCGAAGCCGACGATGTGCACCTGCCCCGCCTTCGACGCGTTCTGCACGCCGGTGGCGACCCCTTCGACCTCCTGCGTGCTGACCGCGAGCACTCCGGCCAGGTCGGAGTTGGCGGCGAACACGGCGGCGAACTTGGACGTGGCCGTCGCCGGCTGACTCTCGCTGTACTGCGGCCCCAGGTAGGTGATCCCCGAGTGCTTGCCGATCTCGTCCTCGAAGCCCTTCTGCCGGGCGTCGGTCGTGGAGATGCCGGGCTTGGCGCCCATCACCATGACCTTGCCCTTCTCCCCGATCTGCTTGGCGAGGGTCTGCGCGGCCAGCACGCCTCCCGCGTAGTTGTCGGAGGCGATCTGCGAGACCGCGAGGGTCGCGTCGTCGGCGACCGAGTCGGCGAAGACCAGCTTGATGCCCGCCGCCTTGGCCTTGCTCAGGGCCGGGACCATGGCCTCCCCCGCCATCGGTGAGATGACGATCGCGTCGGGCTTCTGCGCGATGACGCCGTTGAGGATCGGGGTCTGACTCTGCGGGCTGTAGTCCTTGCCGCCCTGCGCGTCGAACTGCACGCCGAGCTCCTTGGCGCGCTCCTGCGCGCCGCAGGTCAGCGAGGTGAAGAACGGGTTTCCCGCCATCCCCTGGACATAGGTGATCTTGTACGGCTCGCTGCCGCCGGCCGCCGGTCCGCCGGTTCCCGAGCAGCCGGCGACCAGGGCGAGGACCGCGACCGACAGTGACAGGACGCTTGTGCGCATGCTGACATGACCTCTTCTCGAAACGGGGGGTGTCTCTCGTCTGGGACGAGGGGGCTACGACTTCTCGCGCGACTTGCGCTTGAGCTGGTCTATGTAGACGGCGAGGACGAGGACCACGCCGATCGCGACCTCCTGCCAGAAGGTCTGCACCTTGAGGATGACGAAACCGTTCTGCAGCACCGCGGGGATGAAGACGCCGATCACGGTGCCGGGGATGGTGGCCACACCGCCGAACAGGCTGGTCCCCCCGAGCACCACGGCGGCCACGGCCTGGAGGTTGTCGGTGGAGTGACCGGCGATGTTGGCGCTGGCGAACAAGGCGAGGTCGAGGAAGCCGGCCACCCCGGCGAGCAGCCCTGCCAGGCCGTACACCTTGATCAGGTGCAGGTCGACGTTGATGCCCGACCGGCGCGCCGCCTCGGCGCCCGAGCCGACGAACAGCGTGTACCGGCCGAACCTGGTCTGGTTCAGCACCACCGCTCCAGCGACGGTCACCACGAGCGCGATCACGACCAGCCAGGGCACGACGCCGAAGAGCTTGCCGAGGCCGACCGTCTCGTACAGTGCCTTGGGCACGCCGGACAGGTCGTTGCCGCCGGTGACGAGCTGCGCGATGCCCAGGGCCGCGCCCATCGTGCCGAGCGTGGAGATCAGCGCGGGGACCTTCGCCTTGGCCACGAGCAGGCCGTTCACCGTGCCCCAGACCACGCCGGACACCACGGCGACGGCGAATCCGGCCAGCACGACGCCGAATCCGGAGCCGCCCAGCGCGGTCATCGTCCGCAGGGACATCACCGCCGAGAAGACCAGCACCGAGCCGACCGACAGGTCGATGCCCGCGGTCGCGATCACGAACGTCATGCCGACGGACAACACCAGCAACACGGAGGTGACCGTCAGCATCGTCTGGATGTTGTAGGCCGACAGGAACGCCTCGGGCGCCGCGACCGAGAAGACCGCGATCATCGCCGCCAGCGAGGCGGACAGGTAGGTGAGCGGGGACGCGGTGAGCCTGCGGCGCAGCCCCGCCGACGGCCTGGCGGCCTCCTCGATCGATACCGACGTCATGCCGTCTCCTCCAGAGTCACGCCGTGAGTGAGCAGGCCGGTCATGGCGGCGACGAGGTCCTCGGCCTTGGCCTCGCCCGTGGTGAACCGGGCGACCCGGGCGCCGAGCCTGAGCACCTCGATCCGGTCGGACACCTCGAGCACCTGCGGCATGCTGTGACTGATCAGAACCACCGCGATCCCGCGGTCGCGTACCTGGCGGATCAGGTCGAGCACGCGTCTGGTCTGGACGACGCCGAGCGCGGCCGTGGGCTCGTCCATGAAGATCACTCGTTTGGCCCAGGTGACCGCCCGGACGATCGCCACACTCTGCCGCTGCCCTCCGGACAGGGTCGAGATCGGGCCGTCCACGTCGGCCAGGCGCACGCCGAGGGAGGCCAGCTCCTTGATCGTGCTGTCCCGCATACTCGCTTTGTCGAGGAAGCCGAGCCTGCCCAGCGGGCCACGGCGGGTCACCTCGCGGCCCATGAAGAGGTTGGCCGCCGGGCCGAGCGCGGGCGCCAGGGCGAGATCCTGGTAGACGGTCTCGATCCCGGCCGCCTGGGCGTCGGTCGGCGAGGAGAAGGCGACGGGCTCTCCGTCCAGGAGGATCCGGCCGCTGTCCGGCCGTACCGCGCCTGACAGCACTTTCACCAGCGTGCTCTTGCCCGCGCCGTTGTCGCCGATGAGCGAGACGATCTCGCCCGCGTAGGCGGTGAAGTCGGCTCCTCTCAGCGCGTCGACGTGGTCGAACCGCTTGCGGATGCCGCGGGCCTCCAGCAGCGGCTCAGCCATCACGGCCTCCGAGGGACAGGGCAGGCATGGCGCATCGTCCTTTCGACGGGGGGTGTTTTGGGGCAGGCTTCCGCCACGTCGTGGCGGGGGGAGGACAGGACGGTCAGTGAGCGGTGAGGATGGCGTCCTCGATGCCGGCGATGTGCGCGGCCGCCCTGATGCGGGCACGGTAGCTGTCACCGGCGGTCAGGGCCTCGTAGATCGCCTGATGTTCGGTGAGGGTCAGGTGCAGGTCGGACTCGCCGGTCATCCCGCACCAGGCGTGGGGCCGGAGCGTCTTGCCCGACATGGTCTCGACGATGGTGGCCAGGACGGGGTTGCCCGACGCACGGGCGATGACTCCGTGGAAGGACTCGCCGTTCTTGCGCAGTCGCGCGCGGTCGGCCGGCTGGGCGGCGACGAGTTCGGTGGCCTCGGCCTGGAGCGCGGCCAGCTCGCCGAGCGCGTCCCTGTCGATGTGCAGCGCCGCCATGGCGGTCACCTCCGGCTCCAGCAGCCGGCGCACCTCCAGGAAGTGCCGGATCGTACTGTCCTGGTGCAGGTCGACGACCATGCTCATGGTGCCGAGCAGCAGCTCAGGGTCCAGACTTGTCACGTACGTGCCGTCGCCGCGCCGGGTGTGCAGCACACGCATCATGGTGAGTGCGCGAACCGCCTCCCGCAGCGAGTTCCTCGACAGGCCGAGCCGGGCGGCCAGCTCCTTCTCAGCCGGTAGACGGTCACCAGGCTGAAGCTCGCCGGTGATGATCATCTGACGGATTCTGTCCACGGCATTGTCCGTGAGCGTCACTGGGCTCCCTTCTTGCGCGCCTCCCATCTTGACGGATCGCCTGCGCCGTCGCCGCGAGTGATCGTCGAGTTGTTACCTACGTCGCGAGAACTTCGTCAAATCGACCCGATGTTTGCGGGTAGCAGCACCGTATGCTCGGCGACAAGATGGTGTCAATAAGCCCATGTTTAACGTATTCGCAACAGACCCCGCCTGATCTGGCGGGGCTTTCGTGCCTATTTATTGCGATTCTCTGCTGCGGGCGGAGCCCAAACATCGGGTTAATCCCAGCCTGGAAGCAGGTTCACCCCTCCGGTCGGACGGTCGCACCGGGAGCCTGCCCGTCCGTGGACGGCCGGGCCGTGCGGTGGGCGGGGCGGCGGACGCGGAGCCTGGCGAGGGCGATGAGCAGCATCGCGACCGAGCACCAGGCGGCCCAGTCGCCCAGGCCGGCGTAGACGGTCGAGGCGCCCTGCTCCGGCAGCGTCGCGAACACCGTGGTGACGCCGGGCTTGCCGCTGCGGCCTTCGGCCAGCACCCGTCCCCGGGTGTCGCTCACCGTGAGAAGGCCCTGGCGGGCCGCGCGCGCCACCGACAACCCGCTCTCCACCCCGCGGACCAGCGCCATGCGGCTGTGCAGCCAGGCGTCGTCGTCGAAGTCCCAGGCGGGGGCGAGCAGCGTCGTCGCGCCGGCCTGGCGGTACTGCCGCACCAGCCAGGGGAAGTCGAGGTCCTTGCAGACGATCAGGCCCGTCGTGGTCCGGCCGAGCAGGGTCAGCGTGCTTCCGGGCGTGAACTCCGGCTCCAGCCCGGGGATCATGTGGTGCTTGTCGTAGCGGGCCCCGGACGGGTAGGCCAGCGCGCTGTTGGTCCACGTCGCGCCGGCGCCGAGCGCGACGCCGGCGACGACCGCCGCTCCCGGCCCGGCCAGCGGCAGGCGGGCGGTGGCCGTCTCGAACGTCTTCTCCGGCAGCAGCACGATCTCGGCACCGCGGGCGGCGGCCGCGTCGACGGCCCGGCGGTAGCGCCGGAGCAGGTCGCGCCCCTGCGGGGAGTCCAGGTCCACGGTGTCGCGCGGGTTGTCGGTGGAGATCAGCGCGACCTCGCGGCGCTGCCCGCCGTCCTGCCCGCCGTCCTGGCCGCCGTCGGCGCCGAGCCGGGCGAAGCCGTACGCCAGGGCCGGCGCCACCAACGCGCCCGCGGTCACCGCGACGGAGAGCCGGCGGGTCGCGCCCGGCGCGAGCAGCGCGGCCAGCGCGGCGGGCACGAGCAGCAGCAGGAAGGTGATCCCCCAGACGCCGGCGACGGAGGCGGTCTGCAGGACGGGCAGCACGTCGGCCTGCGTATAGGCCAGGCTCCACCAGGCGCCGTGCGGCCCGGCCACCGCCATCAGGTACTCGACGCCGACCCACGACGCCGGTACGGCGAGCACGGCCGACAGCGGCCGCCGCCTGGCCAGCAGCGCACGGTGCAGCAGCACGCCGAGGCCGTACAGCAGAGCCGGTCCGGCGAGCAGGCCGGCCGCCACGGGGACGGGCGTCTCCAGCGTCCCGGTGAAGTACGGCCACCACTGCAGCTGCCCGCCCAGCCAGGCGAGGGCGCCCGCGGCGAAGGCCCAGCCTCCCCCCACCCGGGGAGCGGCGAGCAGCACGGGCAAGGGGGCGAGCCAGGTCAGCCAGGCCACGGGGTGCGGGCCGGTGCCGAAGTGCAGCAGGACAGCCGAGGCGAGGGCCGCGGCGAGCGCGATCGGGACACGTTTCATGACGACGATGCTGCTGGCGGCCACCCTGGTGGCGCGTCAGTCGTGAGTGTGATCTCCGATGTCACTCTCACCGGCGACCACGAGGCCGCATTCGTAGGCGAACACCGCCGCCTGCACCCGGTCCCGCAGGTCCAGCTTGGTCAGGACGCGGCTGACGTGCGTCTTGACCGTGTGCTCGGTGACCACGAGCGCGGCGGCGATCTCGGCGTTGGACAGTCCGCGGGCGACCAGCCGGAGCGTTTCGCGCTCCCGCTCGGTGAGCGCCGCCAGCCGTCCCGCCAGCCGCGGCATCGGGCCGTGGGCCGGCCGTCTGACCAGGCTCTCCAGCAGCCTGCGGGTGGCGGCGGGCGCCAGCAACGCCTCACCGGCGGCCACGGTGCGCACCGCGTGCGCCAGCTCGTCGCGGCGGATGTCCTTGAGCAGGAAGCCGCTGGCGCCCGCGCGGACGGCGTCGTAGACGTACTCGTCCAGGTCGAACATGGTCAGGACGAGCACCTTGGCGGCGGTGGTCGCGCAGATCTCCCTGGTGGCCTCGATGCCGTTCCTGCCCGGCATCCGCACGTCCATCAGGACCACGTCCGGACGCAGCCGCCCGGCCAGCGCGATCGCCTCGTCGCCGTCCGCCGCCTCGCCGACCACCAGCATGTCCGGCTGGGCGCCGAGGATCAGGCCGAACCCGGCGCGGAAGAGATCCTGGTCGTCGGCGATGAGCACGCGCAGCATGCGCGCTATTCAAGCGGAAAGGCGGCTCTGACGAGGAATCCGCCGTCCTGTCCCGGTCCCGCGGTGAGCGTGCCGCCGTACGCGGTCGCGCGTTCGCGCATGCCGATCAGGCCGTAGCCGCCGCCGTCGGGACGTGACCCGCCGCCGTCGTCGGCGATCTCGACGAGCAGTTCGCGCGCGGTCCAGCGCAGGTGCAGCCGCACGTCGCGCACCCCGGCGTGTTTGCGCACGTTGGTGAGGGCTTCCTGGACGATCCGGTAGACGGCGGCTTCCAGGCTGCCCGATGTCCGCCGCCGCTCGCCCTCCACGGTGATGGCCACGTCCAGGCCGCTGCGTGCGGCCAGTGAGGCGAGTCCGTCCAGGCTCGGCTGGGCGGGCCCGAGGCCCTCCCCCGCCGGAACGGCGGACGCGCGCAGCGCGGTGAGCAGGCCGCGCAGCTCGGTGAGCGCTCCCCTGCCGGTGTCGGCGATCGCGTCGAAGACCGCCTCGGCCCTGGGCGCGTCGCTCCGTACGACCACGGGCCCCGCCTCGGCCTGGACGACCATCAGCCCGACGGCGTGCGTGATGATGTCGTGCATGTCACGCGCGATCCGCGCCCGTTCCTCCGCCGCCGCGGCGATGTGCTCCTGTTCCCGGCGGCGGGCCCGTTCGGCCAGTTCCGCGGTGCGCGACCGGCTCGCGCGGGCGCTGGTGCCGAGCGCGTAGGCGGCCACGAAGGCGGTGCCCATCAGGCGGAAGATCTCGCTGTCCTCCCCGGGCAGCGCCAGGGAGACGCCGACGATGACGGCGACCGCCGGGATCGCGGCCAGGCGCTTCCATCTGGGGCTGACGTCGGCGATGGTGTAGACGGCGACCAGGGGGCCGAACGGCAGGAACGGCTTCTCCCAGAAGACCATGACGGTCATCGCCGCGCCGACCAACAGCGCCACGGCCATGGGCGCGCGCCTGCGCCAGTAGACGGGCGCGGAGGCGAGCGCGCCCAGCCCGACGATCCACCACGCCTTCGGATCGGGCACCAGCAGCGGGCCGAGGGTGGCCGCGGTGGTGAGCGCCGCGATCGCGGCGTCGCCCCTCGGACCGGAGAACCCGGCGGTACGAAGCGTCCGGGCCCCGCGGGCGCGCCCCTCGGAAGGTGTTGCTGCTGACATGCGGAGACTCCTTGAGAGACGCGATCAGCACCGTGCTCGCCCGGCCGGCGGTCCGTTTCTCGGGGGCGGGCGGGTCAGCCGCGTCTGGTGCGCCAGCGGGAGGTGCGGAAGCCGTCGGAGCGCTCCAGGAGGTAGGTCAGCCTGGCGGCCGTCTGGCGTACGCCGTCGTCGTGGCGGTGTCGTTTGTCGGGGGCGAGGCGGGAGCGCAGGTCGAGGATGTGGGCCAGTTCGCCGGCGACCTCGGACACCAGCCGGTAGCGGATGCCGAAGGAGTGCAGGTCGCCGTGCACGTCGTCGACCAGGTCCTCGTCCACGTGCCGCTGCAGCGGTTTGAGCTTGGTGAGCAGTCGGGCGTCCATGCCGGCCACGGGCGCCCTGCGGCGGGCGTCGTCGGCCGGCACCGCCACCAGGGCGCGGATCCGTACGAATGCCAGCGCCCGCTCGGCGTCAGAGGTGGAGGGGTGTTCGGCGAGGTCCAGCAGGCGCCGCAGGGTCTCCTGCGTTTTGTCGTCGAACATGAGGACAAGTCTATGCACTCCGGCTCAGGAGCTCTGCTCTGTCCGGACGGCCCGGCGGAGGCCGTCGGCGATGGATCCGCGGTCCCGCCGGCCGGGCCGAGGCGGTCAGCCTGCGCGCCAGGCCGGCGGCGCCGGCGTTCGCCTTGAACCGGGGCGACGTGTTACTTCAGCACGTCCGCGGCGACAGGCGACTGGTTGCCCTGCGCGTCGACCGCGACGACCTCCGCGCGGTACCGCGCGCCGTCGCGCTGGACCGGGACCGGGATGTCCATGGAGGCGGCGGCGGGCACCACGTCGAAGCGGTTGGCGACCTTGGTGTTGAGCACCTCGGCCCCGTTGTCGGCGCGGGTGACGCGCACCTTGTAGTGGTACACCAGCTCGTCGTCCGCGGCCTGTTCAATGCGCAGCGCGAGCCGGCCGTCCTTGCCGGCCTGGGCCGTCAGCGGGTGCGGCGACGTCCAGGACGGGGCCGTGCGGTTGCGGTTGGCGTCGGTGTAGGTGAAGTTCTGCACGACCTGGGCGTCGTCGCCGGCCGTCCTGATCTCCCAGGACCTGCCGGCCAGCGTGCCGTCGCTCTGGAACGGGGGCTTCCAGTTCGCCGACCACTTGCCGCCGGTGTAGATGTCGTGGAGGTCGGCGTTGAGGTTGACGCGGTTGACGACGGTGCGGCCCCGGTAGACCTCGACGGCCAGCCCCTGGGCGGTGGGGGTCTCGAAGCGATTGGCCAGCTGCCCTTCGGCGTCGAGCATCTGGTATCCGTGGTCGATCTCGATGTAGGACGAGCTGCCGTCGTTGACCGCGGTGAAGTTCTTCTGGTGGATCGAGCGCGGGTCGTTCACGTTCAGATGCGAATGGCCCGAGAAGTAGACGGCGCGCGGGAACTTCGACAGATCCTCGGTGAGGCGCGGGTTGCTGGTCTGCTGGCCGTCCATCACGGTTCCCGGCGCCGGCCGGTGCCCCTGGACGATGATCGGCAGGTCGCGGTAGGCGGGGTCCGCGGAGATCTGCCCGAGTTGTTCACGCAGCCAGGTGGCCTGGGCCGCGGAGTAGTTCTCGGTGTTGACCGTGATCACCGGGACGCCCTTGACGTCCGTGCGGTAGTAGCCGCCGCCGGCGTCGGGGAACCACTCCTTGGGGTAGCCCGCACGGAGCTCGGCCAGGGTCGCGTCGTGGTTTCCGTACGACATGAACACCTGGGTGGCGTTCATGCCCTTGCGCGCGAGGTTCTCCTTGAAGATGCGGGCGGTCAACTGGTGGTCCTTGCCGCGCCCGTCCCAGTTGTCGTTGATCATGTCGCCGTTGGAGAGGATGGCGTCCGGGGTGCCCGTGACCGCCGCGATGGTGTCGAAGTAGGACGACCAGCGGTCGCGGTCGGCCTCGTAGCTCCCGATGTGCACGTCCGAGACGATCATCATGCGGGCGATCGGCTGCTCTCCCTGGCGAATGAGGTACCCCTCGGACTTGACGGCGCCGGCCTGGTTGCCCTTGAAGGCGCGGGCCGTCAGGTTCGTGTCCTCGGTGATGCGGATGGGCTTGCCGGCGAAGGTCGGGCTGCTCTTCGTGGGAATGCTGCCGTCGGTGGTGTAGCGGATCGTCTCGCCCTGCCCGGCCCGCAGCTCGACGGACACCGCCTGCTCGAAACGACCGCCCTCGACGCTGAACGCCGGGGCCTGCGGCGTCCCGCCCGGGACGGCCGACGCGCTCTGTGCCAGCGGGAAGAGCCCCAGACCGATGCCGACCGAGACTGCTGCGAGGTGGCGCCAGGCAGCCGGTTCCCGGCGGACGGTGAAGTCGGCATGTCGCATGTGGTGCTCCCCGATCTTGTCGCGGCGCGCTCGGCGCCGGGACACGTGCTTCAAAAGTGAACGACTAGAACCTGGAGCACCAAGGTGTACGGAAACGGCGACCTGCATGAAGTCCGCACGACCTGCAAGGTAAGAAGTGAGCATCCCGCCCGCCGAGGACTCCGTCCGCGCACTCCCCGCGCCGGGCGACGCGGTCGAGGCGTCCCGCACGTCCTTCCTGGTCGGGAGCGGTTCCCGTGCGGTAACTCGGTGCCTTTCAAGTGCCGTCTTCCGCGGCCTCCGCACGGTGACGCACGATGCCCTGGTCACCGAAGACGGATCAAGCCAGAAGGAGTGCCGTCGATGACCACGTCATTCGCCGAGATCGAGAGCGAGTTCAACGCCTACGTCGGTGCCATCCGGTACGCCACCATGGTCACCGTCGACGCCAAGAACCGTCCCCGCACCCGCATCCTCATCCCCGTCTGGGAGACCGTGGACGGGCGGCCGCGCGGGTGGCTGGCCACCTACCGGACGCCGGTCAAGGCGGCCCACCTCGCGGGCAATCCGCACACCTCCTTCTCCTACTGGAAGCCCGGCAACAGCTCGGTCGCCATCGAGGCCACCGCTGCCTGGGTCGACGACCTGGCGACCAAGCGCCGGGTCTGGGACCTCTACCGGGCGACCAGCCCGCGCGGGGCCGGTTACGACCTCGGGGCCTTCTGGCGGTCGCCCGACGACCCCGCGCTGCACGTCCTGCGCCTCGAACCCTGGCGCGTCCAGGTGATCCGCGGCACCGATCTCCGCAGCCGCATCTGGACGCCTCCGGAATGACGCAGCCGCGGGCGGGGCGTCCGGCACGGTCAGCCGTCACGACGGATGGGCGAACCGGGCGACGGGCCTCAGCGCGGGTCCGCGGCGTGGGCGAAGGCCGCGGACCGGTCCCGGAGCAGGGCGGCGAGCTCGGGAGAGTCGACCACCTCGAAGGGCCATCGCACCCAGAGCAGGCCGCCGGCGAGCGCCTCGAGGCGGACGTCGGCGATGCGCCAGTGTGTCGCCGCCCGGCCGGTGGCGGTGGTCGTCGGGGCGAAGTCCGTGGCGAAGCCGCCCATGTACGCCTGCACCTGCTCGATCGGCGCGTGGATGAGGATCGTCGCCGTGTGCCGGCGGGGCGGGGCGCCGAGCCGGCTGGTGACGAACGCGACCGGGTCGCCCCCCGGGACCTCCTCCGGCTCGAAGCGCACGCCCGTCGCCGACGCCGCCGTGATCCGGTCGACGCGCAGCACCCGCCAGCCGCGGTCGAGGTCGCGGCAGACGAGGAACCACCGGGTCTGCCGGGGCACCAGGGCGGCGGGCTCGACGTGGCACGGGGACTCCCGTCCTGAGCCTGCGCCCTCGGTGCTCATCACGCGCAGCCGGACCCGCTCGGCGTCCCGGCAGGCCAGCGCCAGGACCGCCAGCACGCCGGCGTTCAGCGGCGCCGGGTAGGCGCCGGCCACGGCGTTCGGCGTGCCGCCGAAGGCGACCGAGGAGCGCAGCGCCCGCACCCGCCGGCGCACCGCAGGGGGCATCACCTGCTCCATCTTGGCCAGGGCGGTGAGCGCGACCTCGCCGCCGCCGGCGGCGCCGCTGGCGGCCGACGAGGCCAGGGCGGCGGCCACGGCGAGCGCCTCGTCCGGGCTGAACACCAGCGGCGGCAGGTCGCTGCCCGTGGACAGCCGGTAGCCGCCGTCGGGGCCGCGGCGCGCCTCGACGTGGTAGCCGAGGCGGCGCAGCCGCTCGACGTCCCGCCGGAGGGTGCGGCCGTCGACGCCGAGGCGGTCGGCGAGCTCGCCGCCGCTCCAGGACCGGCGGGCCTGCAGCAGCTCCAGCAGGCGCAGCGCCCGCCCGGTCGTGGTCTGGTCCGGCATACTCCCCGAGCCTAGTAGAAGTGGACAGAAAATGACCTAAAAGCTCCCTAGGTTGGAGTTCGGGCCGGACGGACCGGCACCGCATTTCCCTGAGGTGAGTCACCTTGAGCATCCTTGTCACCGGCGCGACCGGCGCCGTCGGCCGTCATCTCGTCACGACCCTGCTCGCCCGCGGCGCCGCCGTGCGCGCGCTGACCCGCAAGCCCGACGACGCGGGCCTGCCGGCCGGGGTCGAGGTGGTGGCCGGCGACCTGGCCGACGCCACCACGCTCGGGCCGGAGGTGTTCGCCGGCGTCGATCGTGCCTTCGTCTTCCCCGCCGAGGGCGTCGAGGCGTTCGTCGCCGCGGCCACCGCCCGCGGCGTCCACCGGTTCACCGTGTTGTCCTCCCTCGCCGCGGCGAAGGAGTTCCCGCGCGACCACGGGTCGGCCAGCCAGCGCCACCACACGGCGGTCGAGTCCGCCGTGACCTCACGTGCCGGCGCCTGGACGATCCTGCGTCCCGGCACCTTCGCCGGCAACCTGCTCTCCTGGGCCTGGCAGATCCGCTCCGGCGCACCGATCCGGGCGCCCTACCTCGCCTCGGCGCAGGCCCCGATCCACGAGTACGACATCGCCGAGGCCGCCGCCGAGACCCTGCTCTCCGACGATCACCTGGAGACGGCGATCCCGCTCACCGGCCCGCAGGCCCTGACCCGCGCCGAGCAGGTGGCGATCATCGGCGAGACCCTGGGCGTGGAGATCCCGCTGGTGGAGATCACACCGGCGGAGTTCCGTGCCGAGACCGGGCGGTTCATCCCCGAGCCCGTGATGAAGATGCTGCTCGACTACTGGCACGACACCCTGACCGTCCCCGACGTCCCGCGTCCGGTCACCGCGGTGACCGGACGGCCGGGCCGCACGCTCGCGGAGTGGGTCGCCGACCACCGCGCGGACTTCACGGCCGGCTGACCCTCACGCCGGCGGTGCGGGATCGTCGAAGATCATGGTGTGGCCGAGCGGCCAGCCGGGGTCGCCGGTGCGGGCGAAGCGCACCCAGGCGGCGTGCATCGCGTCGGCCAGCGCCTGCGGCGCGCCCGGTCCCGCCGTGCGCTCGACGCCTGGCGCGTCCAGCACGTCGAAGACGAAGGGCAGGTCGAGGTTGTGCACCGCGCCCACGCGTCCGCCGCCGGCCGGGCTCTCGACCGGCGACTCCCACCGGAACTCGTAGCCGTAGGCGGGCCTGGCCTCGCGGATCCAGCGTGTCTCGCGGGTGAACAGGTGCCGGGTGACGGCCCGGCCGACCCGTTCGGCCGGGGTGAGCCCGGGTTCGTCCACCTGGACGCCGAGGTGGTCGAGCGCCGCCCGCGCGGCGGCCTCGTCGAGCCCGGCGGCCATGCCCCGGACGAACACGTCGGCCTCCTGGGACGTGCAGCCGACCAGCAGCGGAAGGTCCCCGCCCGCGCCCGCGCGCAGGGCGTCCAGCGGGACGGCCGGGATCAGGTCGCCGTCCACGACCGGCTTGACCGGCACCGAGTCGTTCAGCCCGCCGGAGCCGCCGGTCAGCGGCGGCGGTTGTGCGGCGACGAGCGCCTCGGGGGGCAGCGCGGCGAAGGACGCCCTGGTCGGGGCGATCCCGAGGCGGGCGGCGAGCGCCCTGGCGTGGTCGCGGGCCTCCTGCTCGGCGGCGACCAGGGTGGCCGAGCCGCTCATCACGATCGCGCGCCGGAACAGCCCTTCGGCGCGGGGCATGGTGAGCAGGGTCGCGACGGCCGCGGCGCCCGCCGACTGCCCGGCGATGGTCACGTTGCCGGGGTCGCCGCCGAAGGCCGCGATGTTGTCGCGCACCCACTCCAGCGCGGCCAGCCAGTCGAGCACGCCCCGGTTGAGCGGGGCGTCGTCCAGGGCGAGGAAGCCCTCGAAGCCGAGCCGGTAGTTGACGGCCACGCACACCACGCCGTCGCGGGCGAAGCGGTGGCCCTGGTGCCAGGCCGCCCCGTTGCCGCCGATGGAGAACGCGCCGCCGTGGATCCAGACCAGGACGGGCAGCCCCGGCTCGCCGGTCCCGGGGGTGCGCACGTCGAGGTTGAGGCAGTCCTCGCCGGTCCGGAAGACGTCGGGCGCGTACAGGCCGATGTCCGCGCCGGCCGCCTGCGGGGCGGCGGCGCCGCGCGTGACGGCGGGCCGCACGCCGTCCCACGGCGGCGGCGGGACTGGCGCGCCGAAGCGGTGCTCGCCGAAGGGCGGGGCGGCGTACGGCACGCCGAGGAAGGCGCGCCCGCCCTCCTCGGCCCTGCCCTCGACCAGCCCGGACGTAGTACGGACGATCATGCGCGACGCCATCCGGCCGTCCCTTCGACGATTCTGACGGCCGCCCGGGTGAGCGGTTCCAGGCCGTCCTCGTAGACCTTGTCGAGGGTGTCGGCCGAGTCGAACAGGTACATGGGGGCCGACAGGAAGTGCACCAGCGGCACCCCCTCAGGGTGGAAGAAGGCCCCGTCGGTGGGCGGCATCGGGGAGAAGGCGTCCGGCGGCAGCACGAACGAGCGCCTGAGGTCCTCCGCGACGAGGGCCGCCGCCACCAGGCTCTCCAGCTCCGGCTTCCGGGTGGTGAACCACCAGCCGGGTTCGGGGTCGCCGGTGGGGACCAGCTCGCCGTCCACGGCCACGCACCGCCGGGCGGCGTGCTCCAGGTGGAGCTGGAGCACGACGTCGCCGAGCAGGGCGCGGTGCTCCTCGATGAAGGCCCGGGTGCCGGCGGCGTGCGCCATGTGCCCGGCGGTCAGCAGGAAGAGCAGGTTGTGCGGCCGGTCCCGCTCGGGCACGCCCGCCCAGTACCGGGCGGCGGCCAGCACCAGCGCGATCCCCGAGGCGTCCTCGACGGCCGAGGCCCAGGGCGCGTCGTGGTGCGAGCCGATGATCACCCACTGGCCGGAGCGGCCGGGGAGCGTGCCGATCACGTTGTGCGAGACGGCGGGGCCGGTCTCCGACTCGACGGTGAGCGTGCCCGTGCAGGGGCCCGCGTCGACCAGGTCGAGCACCCGCCGCGAGTCGCCGCCCGACAACCAGACGGCCGGCAGGTCACGGTGCACGGCGTCGTAGGGCACGTAGTAGTCGCGGGTCTCCCACGGCACCCCGGTCAGCGCGCCGGCGAACGCGGCGGCGCCGCCGTCGACCACGCCCTGGAGCACGTCGAGGTGGTCGAGCTGGAACGGCAGCGTCTGGACCAGGTCGTCGAAGACGCCCTCGGGGTCGTGCACGGCCGTCGCCAGGTCCCTGACGTAGGACTGCGGCAGCTCGGTGAAGGCGTACTCGGGCACGACGATCGCGCCCGGCACGACCTCGCGGCTGACCGGCGCGGTCACGGTCGCCTTCGGCGTGGTGTACGGCAACGCGGACGCCGCCACCCGGACGACCCGCGACGGGTCGGCGTCCAGGCGCACCACCAGGGACGCCGTCACCGGCCGCCAGACGGGCAGCTCGACCGGCGCGAGCCGGACGTCGCGCAGCCCGAACTCGGCGAAGCGCTCGGCGGCCCACGCGGCGGTCCAGTCGTCGGCCGGGTAGCCGGGACGCCGGATGCCGCGCGCGGTGACCGTCTCGATCCACTCCATCATCCGGGCGGCGCCGGGGATCAGGTCCGGGATCATCGTTTCAGCCCTCCGAAGGTGAGCCCCGCCACGTAGTAGCGCTGCAGCGCGACCATCAGGACGAACGGCGGCACGGCGGTGACCAGCGCCGCGGTGGTGGTCAGGTGGTAGGTGACGCCGACCTCGCTCTGGAAGTTGGCCAGCCCCACGGGCAGCGGCCACAGCTCCTGCTCGTTGGCCACGATCAGCGGCCACAGCAGGTTGTCCCACTGCGCCAGGAAGTGCACGAGGAACAGGGTGATGAGCGCGGGCCGCAGCAGCGGCACGGCGATCCGCGCGAAGATGCGGAACTCCCCCGCGCCGTCGACCCGCGCGGCCAGCAGCAGCTCCTTCGGGATGCCGAGGGCGAACTGGCGCACCAGGAAGACGCCGAACGCGCTGATCATGCCCGGCACCATCATGCCCTGGAACGTGTTGACCCAGCCGAGCTCCTTCACGATGAGGAAGACCGGGATGACCATGACCATCGGGGTGAGCGCGAGCGTGCCCACCACCAGCGCGAACAGGACGCGGCGGCCGGGGAAGGACAGGTGGGCCATCGCGTGCCCGGCGGCGGCCGAGAAGAGCATGTCCAGGACGCCGGTGCCGACGCACAGGATCAGGCTGTTGCGCAGGTACGTGGGCAGGTTGCCGGCGCCGAACAGCACCCCGATGTTCTCGGGCAGGTGGAAGCCGTTGAAGACCAGCCCGCGCAGGTCGGTGTCGTCCGGCGCCGAGGCGACGACGACCATGGCGTAGACCGGCAGCAGCATGAACCCGACCGCGACGATCAGCCAGACGGCGCGCAGCACCCTCATTCGTCGCCGCCCTTCAGGAACGCGAACTGCACCGCCGAGACGATCACCATGGCGACCAGCAGCACCATGCCCATGGCGGCGGCGTAGCCCATGTGCTCGTAGGGGAAGGCGTTGGCCCAGATGTAGTACGGCAGCACCTGCGTGGCGTCGGCGGGCCCGCCCCCGGTGAGCAGGAAGGCGGGCACGAACGCCTGCATCGAGCCGGCGACCGAGATGACCAGGACGAACAGCAACGTCCTGCGCAGCAGCGGGAGCGTGATGCGGGTGAACGTGGTGACCGGTCCCGAGCCGTCGATGGCGGCGGCCTCGTACACCTCGCCGGGCAGTGCCTGCAGGCCGGCGGTCAGGATGATCACGAACAGCCCCATGCTCTTCCAGACGACCATCACGACCAGGGCCCAGATGGCCAGGCCGGAGCTGGTCAGCCAGGACTGCGGGGGGATCCCGGCCAGGCCGAGGAGGGTGTTGGCCAGGCCGCGGTCGGAGTAGATGATCACCCAGACCATGGACGTGGCGGCCAGCGGCATCACGGCCGGGATCATGACGAGCGCCCTGAGCCAGCGGTTGAGCCGTCCCGGCCTGCTCAGCGGCACGGCCACCAGCAGGGCCAGCAGGATCGTCGGGACGACCGTGCAGACCGTGTAGACGACGGTGATCCACGCCGAGTTGAGGAAGCCGGGGTCGGCGAACATGCGCTCGTAGTTGGCCAGGCCGATCCAGTTGGGCGTGCCGGCCATCTCGTAGTCGGTGAAGCTGAGATAGATCGCCGACAGGAACGGGACCAGCCAGAACACCACGAAGAAGACGGCCACCGGAAGGGTCAGCGCCACGCCCGCCGCGGCCTGCGGCCGGACCCTGACCCCGCCGAGCAGCCCGCCGGGCCGGGCGCCGAGCACGCTCACAGGATCGGTCGCACGGTGGCGTCGAAGGTCGCCGCGGCCTGGGCCGGGGTCGCCTTGCCGTGGGCGACGGAGTCCACGGCGCCGGACGCGGCCTTGGCCAGTTCGAGCGCGCCGGGGATGATCGGGCCGAAGTCGACGTGCGGCAGGCTGGCGGCGACGATCTCCATGATCTCGGACTTGCCGCGCGGCCCGGCCTCGCGCCAGCCCTTGGTCGGGATGATGATGCCGTTGTCGAGGTTGGCGGCCACCGACGGGGCGCCCTGGAGGTAGTTGACCAGGTGCCAGGCGGTGAACTGGTTGGGCGAGTCCTTGGCCACGCCCCAGCCCCACGTGTAGGCGGGGACGACGGACGGCCCGCCGTCCCAGGTGGGCATGGGGGCGACGCCGTACTGCTTGCCGAAGGTGAGCTTGTCCTTGCCCAGCTTCTCCAGCGCGGGGCCGAGGAAGGCGCCGCTGACGACCATGGCCGCCTGGCCGGAGTAGAACAGGCCGAGCGCGCCCAGCGGGTTGGAGAGCTTGGGGTTGCCGATGCGCGACATGTACGTCAGGGCGGCGATGCCCTGCTCGGTGGCCAGCGACGCCTTGCCGCCGCCCGCCGCGACCAGCTCGCCGCCCTTGCCGCGGACGAGGGCGGTCAGCGTCATGAGGGCCCACTGCGGATCGCCGTAGAGCCACTGCAGGCCGACCCGCGCCCGGTCGGGCGAGGTCAGCCTGGCGCTGTACTCGGCGACCTCCTCCCAGGTCGCCGGGGGCTTGTCGGGGTCGAGCCCGGCCTGCTCGAACCGGTCCTTGCGGTAGTAGAGCAGGCAGGGGTTGAAGTCGATGGGCACGCCGTAGGGCACGTCCTGGTAGGTGAGCGGGGCGGTCGTGCCCGGCTCGTAGTTCGCCAGGGGCAGGGCCTTGGTGTCGACGGGGGCGAGCCGCTGCTTCTTGGCGTGGGCGGGGAAGCTCCAGTGGCCGATCTTGAAGACGTCGGGCGGGGCGCCGCCGCTGAAGGCGGTCAGCAGCTTGGCGTCGAGCTGGCCCACGGGCAGGTAGAGCAGCTTGACGTCGACCTTGAACTCGGCGATGTAGCGGTGCACGAGCTCCTGGAACTGCTGGCCGGTGTCCTGCGAGCCGTGCAGCCAGACGGTGACCTCGCCGTGCGGCCCGGCGGCCGCGGCCTGCTGCCGGGGCTGGTCCTTGCCGCATCCGGCGAGCAGGGTGAGCGCGCCGGCGGCGAGGAGCCCACGCCGCGTCAGATCCGCCATGGTGGTTCTCCTAGGTGAGGTTCTTGAGCGCCTGGTTCTGCCAGGCGGTGTTGGTGGGGAGCTCGGGGGCGCCGCCGGCGAACGCCCCGCGGGCCTGGGCGTCGGCCTGGAGCCGGTACCTCAGCCAGGCGGTCACGTAGCCGAGGAAGGCCCCGCCGGTGTTCTGGATGTCGTTGTGTCCGGCGCCCTTGAGCAGCGCCCGGCCCGCTCCGGCGGTGGCCTGGTCGTAGTAGCCCTGCACGGTCGCGGCCGAGGAGATCAGCCAGTCGTCCGCGCCGCTGAGGAAGAGCACCGGGCAGGTCAGGGCGGCGACGGAGAACTCGTCCCCGGGGCTGGCCATCCACTGCGCGGGCACGGCGATCGGCACGACGGTCTTGATCAGCCCGGCGGAGTGGTTGGCCGCGTTGACGACCCCGCCCGCGCCCTGGGAGTGGCCGACGGCGCCGACCTGGGCGGTGTCCAGCTTGCCGTGGAAGACGCTGGCGGGGTCGGCGTTCAGGCCCACGAGGTGCTGGGCGGCGGCGAGGATCTCGGCGCCGGTGCCCGTGGTGGTGTCGGTGGAGGCGACCACCGCGAAGCCCCAGGAGGCCAGGTGGTTGAGCAGCCCCGGATAGTTGTCGGGGGTGGCCCACGAGCCGTTGCCCCACGTGACGATCGGGTGGGTGACGCCGCCCGCGCCGAGGTTCGAGGGGTAGTAGAGCCGGTGGCCGCCCGAGGTGCCGGTGGCGACCGGCCACGGCCCCGTCGCCTTGTAGGCGGTCTCGATGGTGGCGGCGGCCTCGGCCGCGGTGGTCCACGACAGGAATCCGGCCGACGCGAGGCCGAGCGCCCCTGCCCGCAGCGCCTGCCGACGAGTGAAGTTCTCCATGGTCACTCCGTGGGATATTTGGAGACGTGAACGTCTCCTAAGAGAGGGAAGTACGATCGGTGAGCGATGTCAAGAGATGAACAGAAGGAAGTTCCGGCGGTCCGGCCGCTTCCGCGAGGGCGGCACGGGCTCTCCCCCGACACGGTGCGCGAGTCGCAGCGCGACCGCCTCGTGGAGGCCATGCTGCGGCTGGTGGCCAGGCGCGGCTACGCCGCCACGACCGTGCCCGACGTGATCGCCGCCGCGCGGGTCTCGCGCAACGCCTTCTACGCCCAGTTCGCCGACAAGGAGGCGTGCTTCCTCGCCGGATGCGAGCGCGACCTGCCCGAGATGATCGACTCGATCCGCGCGGCCGCGTCGGGGGCGGGCGACCGCTGGCGCACGGCGCTGCGGCTGGGCCTGGCCGCCTACCTGCGGTGGTGGCAGGAACGCCCGGAGTACGCGCAGGCGTACTTCGTGGAGTTGCCGAGGGCGGGCGAGCGGGCCGTCGAGCAGCGCGACACCGCCTACCGGCCCTTCCTGGACATGCTGGCGGCACTGGCCGCGCGGGCCAGGCTGGAGGACCCCTCGCTGCCGCCGCTGCGCGCCGCGATCCCCCGGCTGATCGTCTACGGCACCACCGAGTTCATCGCCTCGGAGGTGCGCGCGGGCCGCGCCGCCACGCTGACGTCGTCGGCGGGCGACCTGTACCACTACGCGGTCGCCCTGCTGGCCGGCCCCGATCACGGCATCGGGACCACCCCCTCCGCCTGAACCCGCCAGCCCTCGGGGAAGCAGCCCGACGCCGCCATGTGGGCGACGGCGGCCAGCAGGCCGCCGTTGCCCGGCAGGTAGAGGGGCAGCAGGCCGGGCCACTGGTGGTTGTGGCCGCTGGGCAGGTAGGTGTTCTTCGGGGCGTCCATCAGCAGGGCGTCCACGGCGGCGCCGGGCTCGCCGAGCCGGGCCGCGCACATGGCGAGCATCGGGAAGTCCCAGCCCCACGCGCTGTCCCAGTCCCAGTCGGCGAGCACGTCGTGCAGGGTGGCCCGCATGACCTCGGGGTCGATCAGCGGGGTGGGCGGCACGAACCCGAGCGCGCCGGTCATCGAGGGATGGTCGGTCCTGACCGTGTACGGCTCCACGCCGATGGCCGCGTACACGCCGTCGCGCACCAGCGGCCGGGCCAGGCCGTCCAGCACCCGCGCCCACTCCGGGTCGGGATCGAGGCCGAGCAGGCCCCGCCACCGCTGGGCCGTCGCCAGCCCCCACCACCAGTAGGCCAGCTCGAACGCGGGATCCCGCACCGACCTCCTGGACTCGTGGTAGGACTCCTGCGCCGGCACCAGCGGCGGCCCCAGGTGCCCGCCGGCCGCGAAGGAGGCCATGAACTCGGCCGTCTCGAACACCAGGTCCCGGTACTCCTCCAGCGCCCCCGGGCGGATCCGGCGGAGCAGCTCGGCGAAGTAGATCAGGTGCGGCTGCTGCCAGACGATGAAGGCGCCGATCTCGCTCGGGCTCTCCCTGCCCTCCGGCCCCACCTGCTTGGGCCAGCGGGCGCCGCGGAACCCCTGCCGCGCCGCCGTGGCCCTGGCCCGCGGCAGGATCGAGCGGTACCACGGCAGGCTCCGCTCCAGCAGCTCCGGCCGGTTCCACAGGGCGAAGTGGGCGGCGTGCCACCAGTGCATCTCCAGGTGGAACTTGCCGCTCCAGGAGTTGACGGCCAGCCCGGTCTCCTGCGGCGGGGTGGTGCCCGCGCAGTTGACCGCGGTGAGGTACTGCGAGAGCACGACCCGGCGTTCGAGCTCGGGCGCCCGGGGGTCGGCGCTGCCCTCGAAGCTGACCGCGCCGCCGCGCGTCCAGAACCGCTCCCAGTGGGCGGCGGCGGCCGCGCGGACCTGGGAGAAGGACGGCAGGCCGGCGCCGACGGGGTGCCGGGCGAACTCGACGACGAGCTCCAGCTCCTCGCCCTGGATCAGGTACACGTGGGGGGCGGGCGAGGTGAACCGGGCCGCCCCCGTCCACTCGGCGGCCACGTGGTAGCCGTCCTGGTCCAGGACGCGGGTGAAGTCGCAGCGCGAGCCGCGCCGCGTGCACGTGGTGGTGTGCCGGTCGGGGCTGTCCCAGTCGGCGGTGGTGTGCCAGCCGTCGCTGGCGTAGGGGAAGGCGATCCTGACGCCCGTGCCGCCGGTGACGCGTACGGCCAGCAGGTCGCGCTCGGGATGGCAGACCGTCTCCACCTCGTGCGGCCGGCCGCCCAGCTCGAAGGAGCTGGACAGCGTGCCGGTCCACAGGTCGAGCGTCTGCGCCGACCGGCCCAGCGGGACGTCCTCGCCCACGTCGAGGCCGATCCGGCCGAGATGCAGGCGGTGCGGGTTGACGTGCAGCCAGCCGCCCGCCTCGGTGGCCGGGTACAGGTCGGGATAGCTGACGCCGTCGTAGTCGGTGAGCGCGTCCTCCAGCACGTGGCCCTTGGGGTTGGGCATCGTGTGCCAGCCCCACTGCGCCTGCGTGCCGAGCGGCGCGAACGTCTGGAGCCCGGTGGCGTCGGCGGTGAAGGCGAACTCGCCGTTGCCGACGGTGAGCGGGCACCCGGCGCCGGCGATGTTGTGCCGGCGCACGAGCGCCCTTCGGTCTATGCTCACGCACACCCCGGCGTGCCGGCGGCGCGCTGCTGGCGCATGGTCGTCACGTCGCCCGCGACGGCCGACTGGGCCATCGGGCCGAGGTCGAGCACGACGTCGGTGAAGGCGAGCGACGCCTTGCGCATCACCGGCAGGTCGATCGCCTCGGCGCCGAACTGCGGCGAGAACAGCGTCTTGGGCGCGGCGATGGGCGCGATGACGGGCAGCAGGTGCTGGTTGTACGGCGTGCCCTCGCCGCCGAAGCTGCAGTGGTGCGGCACGGTGGCGAGGTCGGCGGCCGACAGGCCCTTGAGGATCGCGGTGCGCCGCACGTCCCAGTACTCGATGTGGCCCTTGACCAGCTCGCGCAGCGGCGTGCTCTCGCTGACGGGGACCCACAGCAGCTCGGTGAGGTTGGGGCTGGCGACGAGCTGCTTGCCCGGCAGGCCGTTCGGCCTGGCGACCGCGTCGTAGCGCTTGGCGCCGAGGTGTTCGAGCACGACGACGGAGGAGACCTTGCCCTGGTCGTACTCGGCGTCGAGCTGGGCGGCGAGCTGACCGGCGCCGCCCTCGCGGACGTCGGGGCCGGTCAGGTGCTGGTAGAGGTGGCCGGTCACGAACGCGAACTGCACGGTCCGCGGACGGCACTCCACCGGCAGCGACGACAGGTAACGGGCCATCTCGATCATGGTGAGCGGGCCGTTGTCCCACACCGGGCTCATGCCGTCGGTGTGGCTCTCCACGACGATCTTCTGGGCGCTCCCGCCGGGCAGCGTGGCGAGCAGGGTGCGGGTCGTCGTCGGCGTCCAGGCGGCGTTCACCGTCAGCGACGCCTGGACCGGCTGCCCGGCGGCCAGCGCGTCCTTGATCTGCTTGCCCTGGTCGGCGCCGACGTACGCGCCGGGCACGCCGTACGGCAGGCCCTCGTAGGGCGCGTACATGTCCTTGATCTGGGCGTGCGGGAGCTGGCTGACCTCGATCACGCCCAGCGCGCCCGCGGCGGCGGCCGCCTTGAGGTCGGCGTCGGCCGCGGCCGGGGCCTCCATCGACTCCGAGCCGAGCAGGTTGATCGTCATGCCCGGGTCGTACATGGAGTAGCCGAGGGTGGGCGGATAGAACAGCAGGTTGGGCACGCTGGTCCAGGGCAGGTCCCGGACGACGATCTTCCCGGCGGCGTTGGCGGCGGTGATGTTCGTCCCCGCGGCCAGGTGCACGAGCGGCGCCGAGACGCCGCCCGCGCCGGTGGAGGAGGAGAACGGCACGGGCGCCGCGACCTGCACGGACGTGCCGCCGACGGTCAGCCCGGTGCCCAGGTTGTCCCAGCGGTCGATGGCGTAGGGCAGGGAGGAGAGCTGGAGGCCGGGGATGGCCGCCATCTCCTCCTCCAGCCAGTCGACGTAGCCGGCGTGCGCGGCCGAGCCGGTCGGCCTGGGTCCGAACGTTCCCTGCCGGGTGGCCAGGGCGCTCAGGCGGGCCTCGGAGGCGAACGCGGCCGGGTCCACCCTGACCGGGCAGACCGTGGCGGACGCCTGGGCCAGGGCCGGTTGCGCGGGCGCGACCAGCGGGAGGAGAAGGGCGAGGAGAGCGAGTCGTCTCACGTGGGGGGTCCTTCCATCGAATCGTTTTAATGCACAGCCCGCGACCGTCCCCCGAGGCGCGGCCGAGTTCTCAGCGGCGGGGCGGTCCGGTGGTTCCGCGGACGATCAGCGTGGGCGACACCGACGAGGCCACCGAGCGCGTGCGTCCTTCGATGCGCTCGACGAGCAGGCGCGCGGCGGTCGCCCCGATCACCCGTCCGTCCTGGTCGACGCTGGTGAGCGAGATGCGCTTGAGCGAGGCGATGCCGATGTTGTCGTAACCGGCGACGGACAGGTCCTCCGGCACCGACAGGCCGGCCTCGTCGGCGGCGCGCAGGACGCCGAGCGCCGCGATGTCGGCCCCGGCGAAGATCGCGGTGGGCCGGTCGGCGCGGGCGAGCAGTTCCCGCGCACCCTCGTAGCCGCCCTCCTCGGTGAAGGAGGTGGCCAGCACGTCGTCGGCCAGCCCGTGGGCGCGCATCGCCTGGCGGTAGCCTTCGGCGCGCACCATGTGCGGCAGTCCCTGGGCGCGGGCCCGCTCCAGGTGGGTGATGTGCGCGATGCGGGTGTGCCCGAGCCCGACCAGGTGGTCGACCACGAGCCGGGCCCCCATCACGTCGTCGTCGACGACCGCGTCGTGGTCCGCCGCGCCGCCGTGCCTGCCCACCACGACGACCGGGACGGCCGCCGCGATGGCGGCGAGTTCGGCGTCCGTCATGACCGGCGAGATCAGGATGAGCCCGTCCATGCTCCGGTCGATCATGGCGTCGGTCATCCTGGCCTGCGTCTTGGGCTCGATGCCGCCGGGCCCGAGCAGCACCTGGTACTCGGTGTCGCCGAGCCGGCCGGTGATGCCCTCGATGATGTCGGGGAAGAACGGGTTGCGGGTGTCGGAGAGCATCACGCCGAGGGTGTAGGTGCGTCCGCGCAGGGCGCGGGCCGCGGCGTGCGGGCGGTAGCCCAGCTCGTCGATGGCCTGCCGCACCTTGGCCTGCATCTCCGCGCTCACGCCGTACGCGCCGCGCACCACCTTCGACACGGCGGCCGTGGAGACCCCGGCCCGCCTGGCCACATCGGCGATCGTCACCCGTCCGCTCGTCACACGCCATCCTTTTGGGTTCTCGTAGAACGAACTACATACTTTGCTGACAGCAGAGGCTAGCCCGCTGCCGCTCCTCAGGTCCACCCCTTGACGGAGGTTTCGATCTTGCCGTAGAACGTTCTACACATTCTCCCCCACATGAACAGGAGCACGAGCGTGAGAGCACCAACTCGTCCGCTCGGCGCGGCGATAGGCGCCGTCCTCGCCCTGTCCCTCGCCGGCTGCGGATCCTCCGCCCCGGAGGGGACCGGTCAGGTGAAGCTGACCCTCTGGCACAACAGCGCGGATCCGGCGCCGCTGCTGGAGATGTACAAGAAGTTCGAGAAGCAGTCCGGCCACAAGATCGAGCTCGTGTCCATCCCGTCCGACGGTTTCGAGGACACCACCCAGACCAAGTGGGCCACCGGCGAGCGCCCGGACATCCTGGAGTACCACGCGACGGTGAGCGGCCTGCTGGCCCTCAACCCCGCCCAGAACCTGCGCGACCTGACCGGCGAGGCGTACATCGCCAGGTCCGGCGACCTCTACCAGGCCGCCGGGGCCGTGGGCGGCAAGGTCTACGCCGCCATCACCGGCTTCCCCCAGGTCTTCGGCCTCTACTACAACAAGAAGGTCTTCACCAAGGCCGGGCTGACCCCGCCGGCGAACTTCGCCGAGCTGGCCGCCTCCTGCCCCAAGCTCAAGGCCGCCGGCGTCACGCCGGTCTTCGAGTCGGGCGGCTCGATCTGGCCCGTGCAGATCCTGCCCATCCTCTACCTGGCCGGCGCCAACCAGGCCAACGCCTACGGCAAGGCCATCGCCGGCCACAGCAGCACGCTGGCCGACCCCGGCTCGCCCTTCGTCGCCGGCCTGACCGCCTACGCCAAGCTGAAGGCCGACGGCTGCTTCAACAAGGACATCGTCACCGCCAAGTTCGAGGACTCGATGAAGGCCCTGGTGACCGGCGAGGCCGCCATGGTCGCCCAGCACTCCGACATGCTCCCGGCCCTGCTCGCGGCCGCCGGCGGCGACCAGAAGACCGTGGACGAGTCCGTCGGCTTCGTCGGCCTGTCCAGCGACAAGCCGCTGGTGACCTACGCGCCCGGCCCGATCGGCACGTTCTACCTGCCGAAGACCGGCGACTCGGCGCGCGAGAAGGCCGCGCTCGACTTCGTGCGCTTCATGACCGGCCCGGCCTACGCCGAGTACATCGCCGCGTCCAAGACCTTCCCGGTGCTCAAGGACGTGCCCGGCCCGCAGGGCGTCTCGTCCGTGCTGCAGGACGTCAAGAAGGCCTACGACACCGGCGCCGTCATCGCCTTCAACTCCGACATCCCCGGCATGGGCGGCCTGGCCCAGCTCATGTCCGAGCTGATCGCCGGGCAGAAGGACCCGCAGAAGGCGGCGACCCAGCTCCAGGGCCAGGTCGAGCAGGCGGCCAAGGCGGCAGGGCTGCCCGGATGGTGATGCGGAACAGGGCGGCCTGGCTGCCGTGGGCGCTGCCCGCGATCGTGCTGGTCACGGTCTTCTTCGTCGCCCCGTTCCTGCTCAACGTGCGGTTCGCGTTCTCCTCCTGGACGAGCTTCCGGGCCGAGATCACCTGGAACGGGCTGGAGAACGTCCGCACGCTGATCGACCAGGACCTGCTGGCCAACGCGGTCACCGTGACCGTGCTGTACGCGATCCTGTGCATGGCGATCCAGAACACGGTCAGCCTCTCGCTGGCCCTGGCCCTCCAGCGGACCAGCCGGATCAACACCGTCTTCCGCTCGGCGTTCTTCCTGCCGACGCTCATCTCGCCGCTGGCCGCCGGGTACATCTGGCGCGGGCTGCTGGCCCCCGACGGGGCGATCAACTCCTTCCTCGGCATCGAGTGGGCCTGGCTGGGCGAACCGTCCACCGCGCTGGTGGTGGTGGCGTTCATCGACGCGTGGAAGTGGAGCGGGCTGATCACCCTCGTCTACATCGCGGGCCTCAACTCCATCCCGAAGTCGCTGCTGGAGTCGGCGACCGTGGACGGCGCCGGCCCGTGGACCCGGCTGCGGCGGGTGGTGTTCCCGATGCTCGCCCCCGCGCTGACCTTCAACGTGGCGGTCACGCTGGTGGGCGCGCTCAGCGCGTACGACGTGATCGCCGCCACCACCGGCGGCGGCCCCGGCGACCACACGCGGGCCCTGAACGTGGTGATGCGCCAGCAATGGGGACAGGGCTTCTTCGGCTCGGCCAGCGCGCTGGGGTTCACCGTGACGCTGCTGGTGATCGCGACCGCCGTGCCCCTGGTGTGGTGGCTGCGGCGCAGGGAGGTGACGGGATGAGAGCGGCGCTCAAGTACGCGGCGCTGACGGTCTTCGCGGTCCCGTGGGTGCTCGTGCCCGTCTGGCTCGTGGTCGTCAACTCCTTCAAGCCCGCGGGCGAGGCCGCCGAGCTGGGCCTCGGCCTGCCCAGGACGTGGGCGATCGCCGAGAACTACGGCATCGTGCTCGACCGGGGCGGCTACCTGACCGGGCTGCTCAACAGCCTCAAGGTCACCGTGCCGATCGTCATCGCGGTGGTGCTGCTCGGCGCGGCGGCGGCGTGGGCGTTCGGGCGCAGCCGGTCGCGGTGGCTGCAGGCGGCCTACTTCGTGATGGGGCTGTCGATCCTGCTGCCGCCGTCCATCATCCCGACCGTCTACCTGCTGCGCGCCCTGTCGCTGGACGGCGGCTCGCTCGGCTACGTGCTGACGATGACCGGCTGCCGCCTGGGCGTTGTGATCTTCCTGGCCACCGGGTTCGTCCGGGCGTTCCCGCCGGACCTGGAGCAGGCCGCCGCCATCGACGGCGCCTCCCGTCCGCAGGTGTTCGTGCGCATCCTGCTGCCGCTGCTGCGGCCGGTGCTGTTCGTCGGCGGCGTGATCCTGATCATCAACGTCTGGAACGACTTCTTCTTCGCCCTCTTCCTGCTCCAGGGCAGCGCGAACGCCACGCTGCCGCTGAGCCTGTTCCAGTTCGCCTCCGGCACCCTGCAGAGCCTGAACTGGAACCTCGTCTTCGCCCACGTCCTGCTCACCACGCTGCCCCTGGTGGCGGTGTACGCCGTCGCGCAGAAGCGCGTCCTGGCCGGCCTCACGGAAGGTGCACTGAAGGGATGACCACGCACGACATCGCGCTCGACTGGGTCAGGCGCGAGATCAAGGAGGGGCGGCTGCCGTGCGCGGTGTTCGGCGCCGCGACCTCCGACGGGATCCAGGTGCTGGAGGCGTTCGGCGCCCACGACGGCCGCGGGACCAGGACCGACGACCACTTCGCGCTGTTCTCGGTGACCAAGCCGCTGATGGGCCTGCTGGCCCTGCGGCAGGTCGAGCGCGGGCTGCTGTCGCTGCGCCGCCCGCTGCGGGACGTGCTGCCGGCCTTCGCCCGGCCCGACGTCACGCTCTGGCACCTGCTGACCCACACCAGCGGCATCGCCGAGCAGACGCTGACCCCCGACGACCTGGTGGAGCACCTGCTCACCGCGCCGTCGCTGTTCGAGGCGGGCACCCTCAGCCACTACTCCAACCTGGCCTTCGCCGGGATCGCGGAGATGGTCCGCGACGTCACCGGCCGCGACGTGGCCGAGCTGGTCGACTCCGACCTGAACACGCTGGTGCCGGGCGGCGGGCGGATCACCTTCGACCCGGCGTGCGAGGCGGCCGAGGTGCACGGCCTCGAACTGCTCGGGCCCGGCTTCGACTTCGACGCGTTCGTCCGGCTCCGTCACCCGGCGGGCGCGCTGTTCTCCCGCGCCGAGGACCTGCTGGCGCTGGGCGGGGCGCTGCTGCGCGGCGACCGCGCGCTCATCCACCCGACCACCCTGGCCGCCATGACGACCCCGCAGACGACGGGCCTGGTCAAGCTGCAGCCCGACCCGGTCAACGCCGGGCAGGACTGGGGGCTCACCTGGAACCTGCGCCACTCGGCCCCCGGGCTGCTGGACCGGCGGCTGTACGGGCACGGCGGCGCCTCGGGCTGCCAGTGGTGGATGTACCCGGAGCAGGACGCGTGCTTCGTGCTGCTGATCAACGTGATGGCGCCGAGCCTGTCCGGCGTCGACGTCGACGGCCTGCACAACGCCTTCACCACCGGGCTCGATGCGTGAACCGGGACTCGGGGGTGCTCGACGTGCAGGTCTCGGGCGCGCAGACGCCCTACATCCGGCCGGCCCCGCCCGGTGCGCGGGCGGGCCTGACGTGCGGCCTGGCGGATCCGGTGGGCGTGGACGAGCCGTCGCCCCGCCTGTCGTGGGACGCCCGGACGACCGCGGCGGCCACCGTGGCGCTGTCCGCGGACGGGCGCGAGGTGTGGCGGTCCGCCGTGCCCGCCGGCTCGCACGGCGTGGACGTGCCGGACGAGCTGCTGACGCCGCTGACGCCGTACACGTGGGAGGTCGAGGGGCTGGCGGCGGGCGCGTTCACCACGGGCCTGCGGGCGCGCGGCGCATGGGAGGCGCCCTGGCTGCCGGGCGATCCCGAGGCGGCGGTGAGCCTGCGCGGGACGTTCACCTGGCGTCCCGCACCGGGACGCGCCTGGCTGGCCGCCACCGCGCTCGGCGTCTACCGGGCGCTGCTCAACGGCGCGCGGCTGGGCGAGGAGGAGCTGGCCCCCGGCTGGACCGACTACGGCCACCGCACCCGCTACCGGCTGCTGGAGCTCACCGACCTGCTGGCGCCCGGCGAGAACGAGCTGGAGCTGTGGCTGGCTCCCGGCTGGTACGCCGGCCACGTCGCCGGCGGCGGCCCGCGCCGCTACGGTGACCGGCCCGCCGTCAGCGCCCAGGTGCTCGTGCGGGACGACGACGGCCCGCGCCGCGTGTTCGCCACGGACGCCGCCTGGACCCGGCGGGACCTCGGCCGCCCGCGCGCCGACCTGGTGATGGGCGAGACCGTCCGGGCGCCCGCCGAGGGCACCGGGCCGGCCGGGACGACCGCCGCGCCGGAGATCCTGGTGGAGGCCGACCCCGCTCCCCCGGTCCGGGTGATCGGCACGGTGCCCGCCGTGTCGGTGACCGAGCCCGCGCCGGGCGTGCAGGTGGCCGACTTCGGGCGGAACGTCGTCGGGCGCGTCCGGCTGCGCGTGGACGCGCCGGGGCCCGTGCGGATCGTCGTCCGGCACGGGGAGGAGCTGACCGCGACCGGGCGGCTCTACACCGACAACCTGCGCACCGCGGACCAGCGTGACGAGTTCGTCCTCGACGCCGGATCACACGTCGTCGAGCCCGCCTTCACCCTGCACGGGTTCCGCTACGCGGAGGTCACCGGCTGGCCGGGCGCGCTGACGCCGGACGACCTGGAGGCGGTGCTGCTGTCGTCCGCGCTCGCCGTCACCGGCTCGCTGACCGTGAGCGATCCCGCCGTACGGCAGCTCGTCGCCAACATCGGCGCGTCGGCGGACGGCAACCTGGTGAGCGTGCCGACCGACTGCCCCCAGCGCGACGAGCGGACCGGCTGGACGGCCGACATCTCGGTGTTCGGCTCGACGCTCAGCTTCCTGCGGCACACGCAGGCGTTCCTGTCCGGCTGGGTGACGACGCTGATCGACGGGCAGCGGGCCGACGGCGCCGTCCCGCACGTCGCGCCGGTGCTGCCCGAGTACGGCTACGACTCCCCCGTCTGGTCCGACGCGCTGGTCGAGGTGCCGTGGCTGCTGTGGCGGCGCTACGGCGACGACCGCACGTTGCGCCGCGCGTACGACCCGATGCGGCGGTGGGCCGCCTACTGCCTGGCGCAGTCCGACGACGGCCTCCGGCCGGGCCGGGCGCTGGGCGACTGGCTGGCCCCCGGCACGGTGGAGACGCCCAGGAGCCTCATCGCCACCGCCGCGCTGGCCCGCAGCCTCCGTCTGATCGCGCACGCGGCCACCGTGCTCGGCGAGCCGCACGCCCCCGAGTACGACGAGGCCGCCGCCCGCGTGTCGGACGCCTTCCGGCGGGCCTTCCTCGACGGCCCGCGGCTGCGCACCGAGACGCAGACCGGCTACGCCGTCGCCCTGGCGTGGGATCTCGTCCGGCCGCAGGACCGCGCCGCGGCGGCGCGGGCGCTGGCCGACCTGGTCCGCGCCGACGGGCACCGGCTCATGACCGGCTTCGTCGGCACCCCCCTGCTGCTGCCCGTGTTGTCGGAGACCGGCCACCACGACCTGGCGTGCCGGATCTTCAACCAGGAGGGCTACCCGTCGTGGCGCTACCAGCTCCGCGCCGGGGCGACGACCATGTGGGAACGCTGGGACGCCTGGCACCACCGGTACGGCCTGCAGACGCCGGCCATGAACTCCTTCAACCACTACGCCTACGGCTGCGTGGGCGACTGGTTGTTCCGGCACGTGGCCGGCCTGGGCGACGACCCGCGCGGGACGGGCGGCGGGTTCGGCGAGCTGCTGCTGCGTCCGGGGCCCGTGCCGCTGCTGCGGCAGGCGCACGCCCGCTACGCGAGCGCGTCGGGGGCCGTCGAGTCGGGCTGGCGGGCCGGGCCCGACGGGGTGCAGTTCACCTTCGCCGTCCCGCAGGGCGTGAGCGCCCGCGCGGTGCTGCCCGTACGCGGCGCCTGGGACGGGATGACCGTCAACGGCACCTTCCTCATGGGCCTCGGCGAGCAGCTGCCGACCACCAGGCTGGCCGACGGCGGCTGCGCCCTCGACCTGCCGCCGGGCCGCTGGTCGTTCACGGCTCCCGCCGCCGCCACGTCCCACCTGCTCCAGGAGTGGGACGACCTGGGCCGGTGAGCCGCGCCCGCCCGGCGCTCAGTCGGGGACGCGGCCGGGGACGCGCCCGGCGCGGCGGGACGTCAGGCGGTCGGGGGCCGGCCAGCGCACGGCGTGGGCCCAGCCCGCCCGCTCGAACCAGCGGATCAGCCGCGCGCTGGGGTCGAGCTGGCCCTTGAGCACGCCGTGCCGGGCGCAGGTGGGGTCGACGTGGTGCCAGTTGTGCCAGCCTTCGCCGAGCGTCAGCATCGCCACCCACCACACGTTGGACGACCGGTCCCTGGTGCGGAACGGGCGGTCGCCGAAGGTGTGCGCGATCGAGTTCACCGACCAGGTGACGTGGTGCACGACGGCGTAGCGGACCAGGCCGCCCCACAGCAGCCCGCTCCACGCGCCCGCCCACGACATCGACCAGAGCCCGCCGGCGGCGGCCGGAAGCGCGAACGACAGCAGCACGACCGCCGGGTAGGCGGCGTCGAAACGGCGGACGTCCGCATCGGCCAGCAGGTCGGGCACCCAGTGCCGGCGGCTGGAGCGCTGACGGGCCGTGTAGAACCAGCCGATGTGGGCGTGCAGCATGCCGCGCAGCAGGGCCGGGCCGCTGTCGCCGTAGCGCCACGGCGAGTGCGGGTCGCCCTCGCGGTCGGCGTACTTGTGGTGGCGGCGGTGCTCGGCGGCCCACAGGGTGAGGGGGCCCTCGACGGCCATGCCGCCGGCCAGCATGAGCGCGATCCGCAGCGCCCGATTGGCCCTGAAGGCGCGGTGGGTGAACAGGCGGTGGTAGCCGATGGCGATGCCGAAGATGCTCACCAGGTACATCACGACCGCGATGGCCAGGTCGCGCGGGCCGATGCCCCAGCCCCAGGCCGCCGGCACCGCCAGGGCCAGCAGCAGCACGGGCAGGACGACCAGGACGACCAGATAGGCGGTGCGGCGGCCGGTGGTGACCGTCACCGTCTCCGCCGTGCCCGGCTGCGGCAGGGGTGACGTCACGTTACCTCCCATGAGCGGTACGGGGTCGATCAGGCTCCTTATTCAATGACCAGGCTCATGGACTGCGGCAATGCCCTGACAGTGACGGAGTAATTACCGTGAGGCACCAAAACAATGCACTCGGTTGTCATGAAGAAAGGGTGTGAAGCCTCCCTAGATTGTGATTGCGCAACGTGATCATCCCAGTGCGCTCCGATATCAGGCGGAAGGTCCACGAATGGGTGCTGTCGATCAGGCGACCACGGGCGGCTATCTGGACAGGTACGACCAGGCGCTGGCCAAAGACCCGATATCGGCGTTCGGCCTGGTCCGGGAGTGGATGCGGACCGACTGGCGGAGCCTGTTCGCCGAGCTGCGCGAGCGACGTCCGGTCTTCGTCACCCCCGCCTTCACGGTGGTGACCCGCTTCGCCGACGTGACCGAGGTGCTCGCCCACGAGCAGGTCTTCTCCGTACGCGCCTTCGCTCCCCGCCTCGACGCCGCGCTGGGCGCCCCGTTCATGCTGGGCCGGGACGCCACGCCGATGAACTGGCGGGAGAAGGGCCTGATGCAGCTCATGCTCGCCCCGGAGGACGCGGCCGGCGTGCGCGAGCTGACCGGCCGCCTGGCCGACGAGCTGCTCGACGCCGCCGGGCCGGGCGGGCGGCTGGAGGCGGTCGAGGGGCTGTTCCGCCCGGTCGCCCTCGGCGTGTGCGCGCGGTATCTCGGCGTCCCCGGCCCCGACCCGCGGACCCTGGGCCGCTGGACGCGGGCCGTCGTCGCCGACGGCTTCGCCAACTTCCTGGGCGACCCGCAGCTCCGGGCGGCGTCCGTCAAGGCGGGCGCCGAGCTGGTCGGGTACCTGCGCGACCTGCTCGCCGAGCACCGGGCCACGCTGCGGGCCGGCCGGGAGCTGCCCGACGACGTCTTCGCCCGGCTGGTCCGCACGTCCCCGCCCGGCGTCCCCGACGACCGCATCGTGATCAACATGGCCGGGCTGCCGCTGGGCTTCGTGGAGAGCGCGCCGGGGGCCATGGCCGAGGCGGTCGAGCAGCTCCTGCTGCGCCCGCGGGTGCTGGCCGAGGCGACGGCCGTCGCCGGCGATCCCGAGCGGTTCGACCCGTACGTCTGGGAGGCGCTGCGGTTCAGCCCGTTCTTCAAGCTGCTTCCCCGGCTGTGCGAGCGCGACCACGTGCTGGCGGCCGGCACGCCGCGCAGCACGGTGATCCCGGCGGGCACGTTCGTGCTCGCGGCGCCGGCCTCGGCCATGTTCGACGCGGACGTGGTGCCGGAGCCCGAGGAGTTCCGCCTCGACCGTCCCCCGCACCATCGGCTGTTCTTCGGCTCGGGCCATCACGCCTGCCTCGGCGTGCACGTGGCCGCGGTGGTGATCGCCGAGACCGTGCGCCGGCTGCTGCTGCGTCCGGGCGTACGGATGCTGCCGCCGCCGGAGGGACGGGTGGAGCGGTCACTCGGCATCTTTCCCGACGCCTTCGCGCTCGGGCTCGGCGCCGACGTGCGGGAAGGCTGACGATGGCGGCGAGCCGAGCACGCAGCATCGCCACGGACGGCCTGTCCAACCGGCTCAGGTTCCTGGCCCTGACCCACGGCCGGCCCCTCTGGGACCTGCTGCAGAGCAGCCGCCCGGTGCGGCGCCGGATCAACGCCTCGCTGATCGACCACGCCATCCGCGAGATGCCGCCGCGCCCCGAGCCGCTGAGCACCATGGCCGGCTACACCTCGTGGGCCTCGCTGACCGACCGCACCTACAGCGGCAGGCACCTGCCTCCGGTCGCCGTCCCCGAGGGGCGGCTGCCCACGCCCGAGAGAGCCGCCGACCTGTTCGCCCGCGGCGAGTCCATGATCCCGTGCCCGCGCTCCACGGTGCTCTTCGCGTACTTCGCCCAGTGGTTCACCGACGGCTTCCTGCGCGGCGACGTCAACGTCCCGCGCGACCCGCGCAAGAACAGCTCCAACCACCACATCGACCTCAACCAGGTGTACGGCCTCGACGAGGCGGCCACGGCCGCGCTGCGCGCCTTCGACGGCGGGCTGCTCAAGAGCCAGTCGGTCGGCGGCGGCGAGTTCCCGCCCTACCTGTGCGAGAACGGCAAGATCAAGCCGGAGTTCGCCCCGCTGCGCGTCATCCGCTTCGACCAGCTCTCCGACGCACAGCGCGACACGCTGTTCGCCACCGGCAGCGACCGGGGCAACGGCCAGATCGGCTTCACCATGCTCACGGTGCTGTTCCTGCGCGAGCACAACAGGGTGGCACGGCTGCTGGCCAGGGAGAATCCCCGCTGGGACGACGAACGGCTGTTCCAGACCGCCCGCAACATCCTCATCGTGCTGCTGATCAAGCTGGTCGTCGAGGAGTACATCAACCACATCACCCCCTACCACTTCCGGTTCGCCCTCGACCCGTGGCTGTCCGAGCGACTCGACCGCGCGGCCTGGCACCGGCAGAACTGGGCCTCCGTCGAGTTCAACCTCGTCTACCGCTGGCACAGCCTGGTCCCGTCCCGGCTGTCGGTGGCCGGGCGGGAGCTGCCGATGGCCGAGACCTTCTTCGCCGGCTCGCTGATCCCCGGCCCCGGCCTCGGGCGGCTGTTCGAGGACGCCTCCCGCCAGCGCGCCGGCCGCATCGGCCTGTTCAACACCGACCCGGTGCTGCGCGAGATCGACGTGGCCAGCCTCGCCGACTCCCGGGTGCTGGGCCTGGCCCCGTACAACCGCTACCGCGAGCACTGCCGTTTCCCCCGGGTGCGCGCCTTCGAGCAGATCACCGGCGACCGGCGGGTCAGCGGCGCGCTGCGCGACCTCTACCGCGACGTCGACGACGTCGACCTGTACGTCGGGCTGTTCGCCGAGGAGCCCGGCTCCCCCGACGCGATCCTGCCGCCGCTGCTCACCAAGATCATCGCCATCGACGCCTTCTCCCAGGCGCTCACCAACCCGCTGCTGGCGCCGCGGATCTTCAACGCCGCCACGTTCTCCCCCCAGGGCCTGCGGATCATCGCGGCCACGCGCACGCTGTCGGACGTGCTGCGCCGCAACACGCCCGAGGACCCGGCCCCCCGCTTCGTCAGCATGTCCCGGCGGGCCCGCCCATGACCGGCGACGACGATCCGGCCGCCGGGCACCTGCGCGCCCTGGCCCGGGAACTGGTGGACGTCGCGGTCACGATCCACGCCGCGGCGTCGCACGCCACGGCCGCGCTGACCGACGAGGCGCTGCTGCGGGCCGTGCCGCGCACCCCCTCGGCGGCCGCACCCGCCTACCGCGCGCTGCTGCGGGCCACGACGAACGGCCGCGGCCTCGGCTGGTCCTTCGCCGGGGGCCGGCCGGCCACCGCGGCCGCCAAGGCCGGCGCCATGCTGGGGGCCGAGAGCCTGGCCGTGCGGGTGCTGGCCACGTCGTTGCGGCTGCGGGTGGCGGCGGTGGCGCTCGCCCATCCCGAGCTGACCGGGGATCCCTTGCTCGCCCGGCTCATCGAGGCGGCCGCCGCCGACCGCGACGTGGAGGCCGTGCGGGCATTGCGCGCCCTGCTCAAGGACCGGGGCGCGGTGCGCGCGCTCAGCCAGCTCGCGCCGGTCTTCGGCGAGGTCCTGGCGCTGCGCGCGCTGCTGGACGAGAACCCGCTCAACGACGCCGCCGCCTGGCTCATCGCCACGGGGACGGGCTTCGCCACCGCCGATCCGCTCCTCGGCCTGAGCAACAGGGCGATCGCCGTCCTCGACGTCGGGGAGGGCGCCGCGCGCCGGGTCGAGCTGAGCGCGGCCGAGTCGGCCCGGCTGTGCGCGCGCGGGTCGCTGCTCGGCTTCCTGTCCAACATCTGCACGATCGGCACCACCGGGCGGGCCCTCCTCCAGAGCGTCGAGGGGCCGGACGGCGTGATCCGCCACGTCCTGCACGCGCCCGGCATGCGCCTCGGGCGTCCCGACGGCGAGTCGCCCCAGGACCTGCTCGGCGCGTTCAGCAGCGCCGTCCTGGCCGCCAGCCCCTACAGCCGCGCCCTGGCACGGGCCGTCGCCGACTACGGGTTGCCGCGGGGCGCCGAACTGGCGCTCGTCGGGCACAGCGCGGGCGGAGCGGCGATCATGAACCTGGCCCAGGACCCCGCCTTCTGCGCCCGGCACACGGTCACGCACGCCGTCGCCGTCGGCTCGCCCGTCGACTTCAAACGCCCCGCCGACCCGCGCACCTGGGTCGCCAGCGTCACCAACCAGCACGACATCATCCCCACCCTCGACGGGCAGGGCGCCGGCACCTGCTTCGACCTGCACCCCGACTGGTACGTGGTGGACTACAGCGATTCCACCCACATGTTCCCGCAGTGCCACAGCATCGAGCGCTACCTCGCCAACCTCACCGACGACCTGCCCGAGGCCCGCGACGTCATCGAGCAGCGGCTCGCCCCGTACCGGGGGCGGGTCGTGCGCTCCCAGGCGTACCTGCTGTTCGACCGTCCGCCCGGTCCGGAGCCGTCGCCCTTGCGGGCCGTGCCGGTCCACGGGTCCGAGGGGGGCGTCGAGCTGCCGATCAGGTGCCGCGACGGCGAGGCGCTCACGGCCTGCTTCGCCGTCAGCCCGGCGGCGGTGGCCGGGCTGCTGGAGGGCACGGGGCTCGGTCCCGTCGTACGGGTGGCGGGGCGGGCGCTGGTCGTCGTGCACGCCGCCCGGAACCGGCGCACCGGCGTGGGCGACTACGCGGAGTTGCAGGTCGGCGTCGTGGTGCCGGGGCCGTTCCGGTCGCCATGGTGGGGGTCCCGTCTTCGCGACCTGCTGCGGGGCGCGGACGTGCGCCGCTGCGGCGCCTTCCTCGTCGGCTCGGCGGCCGACAGCGCGATCGTCCAGGCCCTGGGCGCGCGGCTGTGGGGCGGCGAGACGTACCTGACGGCTGTGGAGCTGCGGCTCGGCCCGCGGTCCGCGCACCTCGCCGCCGACGGGGTCCTGATCCTGCGCGGCCGGCTCGGTCCCGGCCTGCCGCTGAACGATCCCGGCCTGGTCGGCTACGCCCGCGAGGCCGGCGCGGTGCTGCGGTCCTGCGTCCGCGCCCGCGGGCGGGCCCGGTTGCACGCGGCGCCGTCACTGCGGCTGGCCGTCGAGCCGGGGTCGGCCCACCCGCTGGCCGGCCGGCTGCGCGAGCTGGGCCTCGACGGCGCCCGCCCGCTGCTGTGCCTGTCGGCCACCACCCGCCGGACGCTCCGGGACGCCGCCGTCCCGGTGCCGACGGCCTGACGGAGGAGCCATGCCCGCCCGGATCGCCGCGATCGTCGCGCACGCCGAAGTCCTGCGCGCCGACGCCCGCGCCCTGGCCGCCTGCGCCGAGCGGCTGCGTGCCGTCGAGGCAGGTCTGAAGGCGGGCGACGGGACGCCTGCCTGGTTGCGCGCGGCGGTGACCGCCCATCTGGCGGCGTGCGTGACCGCCGCCGCCGACCTGGAGGCGTCCGCCCGCCACCTGCTCCGCTACGCGGACAAGGCGGGCGCCGAGCAGACCGGGCGCCTGCGGCCCGGTCGCGACGAGCCCGGCCGGTAGCGGCGCGGGGTCAGCCGTCGGCCCGCGGCTCCGGCTGCTGGTCCGGGCCGGGCCGGGCCGCCGGCTCCCGCGCGGCCCGGCCTTCGGCGGCCTTGGCCCGCGCCTCGGCGCGCACCAGGTGGACGACGCCGACGATGAAGGCTCCGCCGACCACGACGGGGGGCGCGAGAGCGGCCACGATCTCGTACACAGAGACACCTCTTTCCGGGCTGCCCGCCCAGGATATGCAGGACGGCCGCCGAGCAGGCCGCCGCCGACACCGAACGCGGCCGCCCGGCGTCACCGGCAGCAGCGCCACTCCGGCGGCGACGAACCAGGCGATCACTGCGCCGGTCCGTCCTGCTCCTCCAGCGCCTCGCGCAGCGCCGCGGCCACCTCGGGCGTCACCGTGCCGACGAACCGCTGCACGGCCGCCACCACGTCGCCCGCCTCCGCCAGGGCCGCGCGCATGGCTTCGGCGACGAAGGCGTCCTTGCCCGCGGTGGCCTTGTAGAGGTGGGCCCGGCCGACGCGCTCGCGGACGACCATGCCCTTGTTCGCCAGGCGCATCAGCACGGTCAGCACCGTCGTGACGGCGGGCCGGGAGGGCAGGCCGGCCGCGAGGTCGTGGGCGAACATGCCCTGAGGATGCCGCCACAGGGCTTCCATGATCGACCGTTCGAGATTGCCGAGCTGCATCCGCGCCCCCTCCCGGGTTCTGCCCGAAGGAGAAGGCTGTCGCCAGGACGTGCTCGGGAGTCCGTACGGGCGGGCCCGCCGATGAGTTTCGCGGGCGCGGCCGGTCTGTCCCTGTGCCTCGAGAAACCGCGACCGATCAGTGAGGGACCATGAGCGCCAACGCACTACCGCCCGTCGTCGACGCCGAGACCTGGCGGCTCCGGCTCGACGAGCTGCGGGCCAGGGAGAAGGCCGCCACCCGTGAGCTCGACGCCATCGCCGCCCAGCGCCGTCGCCTGCCGATGGTGCGGATGCCCGACTACGTCCTGGAGGGCGAGGACGGGCCGGTCCGGCTGGCGGACGTCTTCGCGGGCAGGCGGCAGCTGATCGTCTACAACCACATGTGGTTCCCGGGCAAGGAGTGGCAGTGCCCGGGATGCACCGGGTTCACCGCGCAGTTCACCCGCCTGGAGTTCCTGGACGACTACGACGCCCGCTTCGTCGTCGTCACCCAGGGCCCGATCGACGAGGCCCTGGCCTACCGGCGGCGGGTCGGCAACCGGATGCCCTGGTACTCGACGGCCGGCAGCCCGTTCGGGGCCGACGTCGGCGCGCCGCCCGGCGCGGGCTTCGCCGTGAACGTGTTCCTGCGCGACGGCGAGGCCGTGTACCGCACGTGGCACACCGACGGCCGGGGCACCGAGCAGCTCACGCACACCTTCGCGCTGATCGACCTGCTGCCGTACGGGCGGCAGGAGGAGTGGCAGGACTCCCCCGACGGCTGGCCGCGCTCGCCGGCCTACAGCCGCTGGCCCTCCTCCCAGGAGATCGCCCGCCGTTACGGGCCGGACGATCAGGTTTAGCGATCTTCCGTCATGTCAGGGGGAATGACATGACGGACGACTTACAGCCCATGCCCGATGACTGGACGAGAGCACTGGCCGTCGTGGCCCACCCTGACGACATGGAGTTCGGCAGCGCCGGCGCCGTGGCCGCCTGGACCGGCGCCGGCAAGCAGGTCGGCTACCTCCTGCTCACCCGCGGCGAGGCGGGCATCGACTCGATGCCGCCGGACCAGGCGCGCAAGGTGCGGGAGGAGGAGCAGCGGGCGAGCGCCGCCATCGTCGGCGTCTCGTCGGTGGAGTTCCTCGACCATCCCGACGGCGGGATCGAGCACTCCCCCCGGCTCCGGCACGACCTGGTGGCGGCGCTGCGCCGGCACCGGCCCGAGCTGGTGATCACCTTCAACCACCACGACTTCACCTTCACCGGCAAGTGGAACAGCCCCGACCACCGCGTCACCGGCCGGGCCGTGCTGGACGCGGTCCTCGACGCGGGCAACCGCTGGATCCTGCCCGACGCCGGGGCCGAGCCGTGGGGCGGCGTCAAGTACGTGGCGATCGCCGGTTCCGTCCGGCCGACGCACGCGGTGGACGTGACCGGGTACCTGGACGCGGCGCTGGCCTCGGTCGAGGCGCACGCGGCGTACCTGTCGGCGCTGGGGGTGCCGCCGGGCGGGGCCCGGGTGCCGCTGGAGGGGTTCGTGAACGCCGCGGGTCAGCGGTTCGGCGGCCGTCCCGCGGTGCCGTTCGAGCTGATCTCCTGCTGAACGCGGCCCGGCCCGGCCCGCCGCGCGCGGACCGGGCCGGGGGCGGCTCCGTCAGTTGACCTCGTCGACGTACTCGGCCAGGCGTTCCTCGTCCACGACCAGGAACGGGTCGGAGGTGGGCAGGACCAGGCCGGCGTCCTTGAATCGTTTGAGGAAGAATCCGACACGCGACCGGGTGGTGCCGACCATGCCGGAGAGTTCTTCCTGGGTGATGCGCTCCTCGATGGCCCGCACATTCGGGGCACGGCGCTTACCGATCTTTCTGGATAAGCGCAGGAGAACGGAGGCCAGGCGCTGCTCGCTGTCCATCGTGACCATTGTCGCGATCACTTCCTGCTGTTCCCGCAGGCGTAGTGCGAGATAGTCGATGAACCCGTCCATGAGTTCGTTCTCGGCCATGGCGGCGCGGAAGCGGGCGGCCGGGATACGACGCACCCAGGTGGTCCGCATGGCGGTGGCCGTCTCGCTGCGCTCGGCCCCGAGCAGGGAGGATTCGCCGAAGATGTCGCCGGCGGTGAAGATCGAGAGCAGGCATTCCTTGCCGCAGCGCGCGTACATCTGGGTCTTTACCTGGCCGCTTTCGATCACGTAGATGTTGCTGTCGCGCTGGCCGCAGTTGTAGATGTTGGCGCGTCTCGGCACCCGGATCGAGCAGGCGCCCGATGTTTCCTGGGAGATGAAGGAGCGGAGCCCGGCTCTCAGTCGCGCAGCGTCGGATGGCTTCATTTACCCCGCCCCTCGCAATTCATTTCATGGCGTCGTTGCCCCTACCCATCAATCGACTGATTAACAAGCTGCCCCATAATTCTCTGATATGTCCGGAGAATTGCCTGGAAGCGGATTTCGGCTGTTATCGGACCGCGGCGGCGTCAATAAAGTCCCGGGCCATATCCAGCAACTCCGGGTCACCTTTGAACAGCGATATGTGGTCGCCGTGCGCCCGCAGATGCAGGACGGCGTCCGGCAGCGCCGCCGCCACCGCCTTCGACCCCGCCGGGTGGGCGGTCTCGTCGTCGTGACTGGAGACCACCAGGACGGGCCGGTCGATCCCGGCCAGCCACGGGCTCACGTCCGTCGTCATGATCTCGCCGTTCAGTCGGCAGTAGCGGTGCAGCAGCTCGGGCGTCGCGTACGGGTACACCACCAGGTGCGCCAGGTCGGGCGGCACCGAGGAGAGCATCGTCTGGCAGAGCACGGGATGGATGGCGGCGGCCCGGTCGGGGCCGGCCGCGGCCATCTCCATGAGCGCCACCAGGTTCTGCTGGTGGTGGGTCCGGTCGGCGCCCTTCACGGCGGCGAAGTCGCCGTGCCACAGGCTGAGCGAGCCGACGCGGGCGGGATCGAGGTGCGCGGCGGCCAGGCCGATGACGGCTCCGCCGCACAGGCACATCAGATGCGCGCGCCGGACGCCGAAATGATCCATGACCGCGAAAAGGTCGCCGGCCTGCGCCGTCACCCCCACGTCCGGCGGCTCCGCCGCGGAAACCGGCCCGAACAACTCGCGGGTCTCCCAGGTGAGGACGTGATGGGTGCGGGACAGGAACCGCATCCACTGCTCGCACAGCCGGGCCGGCATGCCGCAGGCGGCCACGATCACGACGGCCGGGGCCTGCGGGTCGCCGGCCGCGTAGGCGGGCAGCGGCGGGCCCCCGTCCGCCCGCGCGACCTCCTCGCGCGTGCACAACCCCTCGAAGCCGTCCCGCGCCGCGCCGTCCACGACCTCGTCGACGGTGGCCGGCGGCAGGTCCTCGCCCATGCCGTCGCGCAGCGCGAGATGGTCGCTGACCAGGCGTTCGAAGGTGTCGAGCGAGTCCTGGTCGGCCAGGGCGAAGTCCGGTGCGCCCAGCCGTCGGGTCACACGGCCCAGGAGGGAGGCGAGGCCGGGCGGGCCGGCCAGGCGCACCGGATGCCGCAGGACGTCCACCAGCGGCCGCGCGTCCTGCACGGCCCGGGTCAGACGTCTCAGTTCGGCGGCCACGAGATGATCACCGCATTCCGTGGGTTGTCAGAAGGCGCGCGGGTCGCCGCGTGCCGTGGGCGGGCAGAGGTCGGGTGGCCGGAGGGCGCGCGGGTCGCCGTGCGCTGTGGGCTTCGGGAGGTCACGGCGGGCCTCATCGGGTGGTGAAGGGGTGGCCGGTGGTGGTGGCCGTGGCGATCCGGTTGTTCGGGTTGGTGTTCTGCCCGGCGACCAGGACGGCGCCGTACCGGTCCAGGCTGACCCGGCCGCCGTACTCCTCGATCTCGTCGGTGTCCGGGTAGACGTCCACCTTGGTGGGGACGTACCGGGCGGCGAACCCCAGGCGCATCTCGTCGGTCAGGCCCTTGTGCGGCAGCGAGGCGTGCATGAGCGTCGACCAGAACAGGATGGCCTCTCCCGGCCTCATCACCATGGAGACGGCCTGCGACTCGTCGGGCTTCCAGTCGGGGTCGATCTGCAGGTCGCGGTAGTCGTAGCCGAAGAAGCCGCGCCGGACGCCGTCCTTGTCCTCCTTGTTGATCTTGTTGGGGTCGTAGTGCATGCGCTTGGTCTCGTCGTAGAACATCGTCTCGTGGGTGCCGGGGATGAACTGCAGGCACCCGGTGTCCTCGTTCGCCTCGGTGAAGGCGGTCCAGACGGTGATGGTGCCGCCGAACTCCTCCGCCTGCGGCCAGACGATCTGCGGCTTGCCGGAGGCGTTGGCGAAGGTGTCGGCCTGGTGCCAGTCGGTGCCCTCGTCCCCGGGGTACTTGGGGAAGAACTCGGTGCGCCAGCAGAGCACGTCCGGGCCGAGCACGCTGACCACGCGGTCCACGATCTGCGGCCGGCTGATGTGGTCGGCCAGGAAGGGCGAGTCCAGGTGCCGGTCGTAGTTGGAGATGTTGGTGTTGCCCGAGGCGGCGTCGTCGCGGTAGACGGCGTTACTGCGGTCCATGAGACGCATGCGCTCGCGCCGCCAGTTCTGGCGCATCTCGTCGATCTCGTAGACCTTGAACGGGCCGAAGTAGCCCTGGGTGTGGAAGCTCTTCAGCTCCTCCGGGGTCATCGAGTACTCGCCCCGGACGGTGGTCTCGTGCATGGGTCTATCCCCTCACGGTCAGTCGTTCCTCGACGCAGGAGGCCAGGGCGGCGACCGACGCCTCCTCCTCCAGTTCGCGTCCCGTCAGCTCCAGCCCGAAGCGCTCGTTCACCTGGGCGATGATGCGGGTCATCGCCAGCGAGGTCGCGCCCAGGTCGAACAGGTCCACCCGAGGTGGCACCTCGTCGCGTTCGAGCACGTCCTCGGCGATGCGCTGCACGACCTTGGCGGCCGACGATGCCTGCGCGGACCTGGCCAGAGCGGCGCGGTCCGCCTTTCCCTGCGGCGTCATGGGGATCTCCGACACGATGTGGTAGGTGGACGGGCGGGCGTGCGCCGGCAGCCGGCTCGCGGCCCGCTCGGTGAGCTGGTCGATCAGGTCCGGCCCCGGATCGCCGTCCGGCACGACGAAGGCCAGCAGCCGGACGTCGCCCTCGCCGTAGTCGCGGTGGGCCACCACCGCGTGGGCGACCCCCGGATGGCCGAGCAGGCACAGCTCGATCTCCCTGGGCTCCAGGCGGAACCCGCGGACCTTGATCTGGTCGTCGGACCGCCCGAGGTAGGCGTACTCGCCGCCGGGCAGGCGGGTGACGACGTCGCCTGAGTCGTAGCGGCGCCCGCCGTCCGGCGTGACCCTGAACCGCTCGGCGGTCAGCTCGGGCCGGTCCAGGTAGCCGCGGGCGAGCCCGGGGCCGGAGACGTGCAGGTTCCCCGTGGTCGCCGGGCGGCCGTGCTCGTCGAGCACGTCGAGGCGCAGGTCCGGGATGGGCACGCCGATCGGGCTCAGCTCCGGGTGGTCGAGGTCGGCCGCGCGGACGCGGCGGTAGGTCACGTGGACGGTGGTCTCGGTGATGCCGTACATGTTGACGAGCTGCGGGTGCTCGTCGCCGTAGCGCTCGATCCACGGGGCCAGCAGCTCGACGTCCAGCCGCTCGCCGCCGAAGACGATCCGGCGCAGCCGGTACGGCGACGGCTCCTCCTGCCGGGCGTCGGCCGCCACCAGGTGCCGGAACGCGGAGGGCGTCTGGTTCAGCACGGTGACGCCCTCGGCCACCAGCAGCCGGCGCAGCGACTCGGGCGACCTGGCCACCTCGGCCGGGACGATCACCAGCCGGCCGCCGTACAGCAGCGCGCCCCAGAGCTCCCACACCGAGAAGTCGAAGCTGACGGAGTGGAAGAGCGTCCAGACGTCGTCGTCGCCGAAGCCGAACCACTGCTCGGTCCGCTCCAGCAGGCGCACGACGTTGCGGTGCTCGACCAGCACCCCCTTGGGCGCGCCGGTCGAGCCCGAGGTGTAGATGACGTAGGCCAGGTCCTCGTCGCGGGCCGTGGCCGCGGGGCGTCCATCGGGCGGCTCGGCGTCGGCGAGCACGACCTCGCCGGGCAGGACGCCGCCGAGCCGGCCGGCCACCCCGGACGTCGTGACGACCGTGCGGACCCCGCTGTCCTCCAGCAGGTACGCGATCCGCCCCGCCGGGTAGCCGGGGTCGATCGGCACGTACGCGCCGCCCGCCTTGAGTATCGCGAGCAGCCCGGCCACCAGGTCGATGCCACGGTCCGCGCACAGCCCCACCAGCACGCCGGGGCCGGTCCCCGCGGCCTGCAGCAGGCAGGCCAGCCGGTCGGCCCGGGCGTCCAGGTCTCCGTAGGTGATCTCCTCGGCGCCGCAGGTGACGGCGATCCGGTCGGGGGCCTTCGCGGCGCGCTCGGCGAAGATCTCGTGCAGGCAGCGGCCGATCATGTCGCGTACATCCCCCAGTGGTGCGGGGTGAGGCCGGTGTCGTGCATGCTGCCGGGCACGAACATCCTGGCCCAGGTGCCGCCGCCGCGCTCGGGCGCGATGCGCTGCTGGAAGTACAGGTCCCGCACCTTCTCGTCCTTCACGTGCAGCGCCAGGACCTTGTAGTAGGTGCTCAGCGACTTCATGTGGATCAGCCAGTGGATGCGGTCGGCCGCGCCGAAGGCCTCCTCGTAGACGAAGACGGTGGCCTCGCCGGGCAGGTTCTCGTTGATGGACTCGGCGGCCTCGCGGGCGAACGTGCGGCCCTCGGACCGGAAGTCGTAGTCGAGCTGGGCGGTCCGGTGCAGCAGCAGGCCGCAGTTGCCCGAGTGGACGAGCTGCTCGTAGGGCTGCGGCACCTGCTCGCGGGCGCCGGGCAGCCCGGTGATCTCGCCCTGCTGCAGGTAGACCGTGGACTGCTTCTCGCGCTCGCCGTCGACCGCGGTCCCGTACATGCCCCAGAACTGCGGCAGCAGCACGGTCTCGGTCATGCTGCCGTCGACGAAGATCTCGTCCCAGCCGCTCTCGGCGGTGTTGTCGCGGTACTCGTCGTCGGAGGTGCCCATGTGCACCATCTGCTCGTAGGCGTGCAGCGAGCTGAGGTGGATCAGCCAGTGCAGGCGGTCCTTGGTCCCGAACGTCTCCTCGTACAGGAAGACGCTGGCGACTCCCACCTGCTTGGCGGTCACCATCTCGGCCATCATGCGGGCGAACTTGCGCCCCTTGGCGTGGGAGCCGTTCCTGACCTGGGCGGTCCGCTCGACGATCACGCCGGCCGTGGCCGAGTTGATCAGATCCGCCGCGGGCACCGAGGTCTGCTGCTCGGCCGGCGGGATGACGGGATTCGGGTTGGTCATCGTTCCACTCCGTCTGTCGGCTTGTTCGTCACGCTAATGAGGGCCCGCCGTGCTGCCTGCTCAATAGTGAGCAGGGGCTTCACAGCGGGATGTTGGTGTGGTCGCCGCGCAGCGGCACGGCCTTGAGCAGGGCCTCGGCGAGCCGCCGCCGGGTGCCGGCGGGCTCGATCACCTCGTCCACGACGCCGATCTCCACGGCCTTGCCGACGCCGCCGGCCTCGCGTTCGTGCTCGGCGACGAGCCGGCGGCGCAGCTCCTCGCGCCCGTCCCGCGGGCCGTCGCGCAGCTTCCTGCGGTGCAGGATGTCCACGGCCGCCTCGGCGCCCATGACGGCCACCTCGGCGGTGGGCCAGGCGTAGACCGCGGAGGCGCCCAGGGCGCGGGAGTTCATGGCGACGTACGCGCCGCCGTAGGACTTGCGCAGCACGAGCGTCACCCGGGGCACGACGGCCTCGGCGAAGGCGTGCAGCAGCTTGGCGCCGCGCCGGACCACGCCGTCCCACTCCTGCCGGACGCCGGGCAGGTAGCCGGGCACGTCCACGAGCACGACGAGCGGCACGCCGAGCGAGTCGCACATGCGGACGAACCGCGCGGCCTTCTCGGCCGCCGCCGCGTCGAGGCAGCCCCCCTTGCGCAGCGGGTTGTTGGCGATGACGCCGACGGTCCTGCCGGTCAGCCGGCCGAGCGCGGTGACGAGGTTGGGCGCCCACTTAGGGTGCAGCTCCTCGCCGGGGCCGTCGAGCAGCCGGGCGACGATCGGGTGCACGTCGTAGGCGCGCCTGGCGCGTTCGGGCAGCAGGCCGCCGAGCTCGGGGTCGTCGCGGGCCTCCCAGGGGCGCAGCTCGCCCTGGCCGCCGAGCAGGGTGGTGATCCGGCGGGCGGCGGCGACGGCGCCCTCGTCGTCCGGGGCGGTGAGGTGGGCCAGGCCGCTGCGCCTGCTGTGCGGGTCGGGGCCGCCGAGCCGTTCCATGTCGACGTCCTCGCCGGTGACCTTGCGGACGACGTCCGGGCCGGTGACGAAGACGCGCCCGCTCTCGCTCATGATCACCACGTCGGTGAGCGCCGGGCCGTAGGCCGCGCCGCCGGCGGCCGGGCCGAGCACGACGGAGATCTGCGGGACGGCGCCGGAGGCCCGGACCATCGCGGCGAACACCTGGCCGACGCCGTCGAGCGCGGTGACGCCCTCGCCCAGCCGGGCGCCGCCGGAGTGCCAGAGGCCGACGACGGGCGCTCGCTCCCGGACGCCGAGGTCGATGGCCCGCACGATGCGGGCGCAGCCCTCGGCGCCCATCGCGCCGCCCATCCGGCCGGGGTCGGTGGCGTAGGCGACGGCCGGCACGCCGCCGATGCCGCCGCGGGCGGCGAGCACGCCGCAGCCGTCGTCGCCGTCATCGTCGCCGGGCAGCGGCCGGAGGGTCCCGGGGTCGAAGAGCGCGCGGACCCGGTCCCGCGGGTCGCGGTTCATCCCCAGGTCACCGGGAGGGCGTGCACGCCGTACACGAACATGTCGGAGCGGAAGGGCACCTCCTCCAGCGGCACCGCGAGGCGCAGCCCCGGGAGCCGGGCGAACAGCGTGGACCAGGCGATCTCCAGTTGCGCGCGGGCCAGCAGCTGGCCCATGCACTGGTGGATGCCGAAGCCGAAGGACAGGTGCTCCTGCCGGTCGGCGAGGTCGCCGAAGCGGCCGAAGTCCAGCCGGTCCGGGTCGGCCCACACCTCCTCGTCGCGGTTGGCCGCGGCCAGCACGACGACCACGCCCTCGCCCTTCCTGATCAGCCTGCCGCCGACCTCGACGTCGGCGGTGGCCGCGCGGCGGGCGCCGTAGTCGATGACGGTCTGGTGGCGGATGATCTCCTCGATGGCGGCGGGCAGCGCCTCGGGGCGTTCGCGCAGCTCCGCCAGGCGATCGGGGTTCTCCAGCAGCGCCACGGTGCCCACGCCGATCTGGTTGGCGATGGTCTCGTAGCCGGCCACCATCAGCAGCGTGGCGATGCCGACGACCTCCTCCCGGCTGACCTTGGCCGCCTCGCGGTGGGCGCCGAGCCGGCTGAGCAGGTCGTCGGCGGGCCGCTGCTCGCGCTCGGCGACCAGCCGCTCCAGGTAGTGGCGCAGGTCCTCGCGGACCTTCATGCGCTGCTCGGGCTCCACGTTGCGGTCGCCGATGACCTTGGTGGTCTCGTGGAAGTAGTCGCGGTCCTCGTACGGCACGCCGAGCAGCTCGGTGATGACCTGGGAGGGCAGCGGCAGGGCCAGCGTCTGGACCAGGTCGGCCGGCGGGCCCTGGGCGGCCATCTCGCCGACGAGCGCCTCGGTGATGCGCCGGATGGCCGGGCGCAGCGCCTCCACCCGCCTGCGGTTGAACTCCGGCAGCAGCAGGCGGCGCAGCCGCGAGTGGTCGGGCGGGTCCATCCTGATGAAGGTGCCCGGCCCCGGGGGCTGCGAGGTGAGCCGGGCCGGGAAGCCGGGGGTGGCGAAGTCGGAGCTGAACCGGGCGTCGCCGAGCACGGCGCGGGCGTCCTCGTACCGCGTCACCAGCCAGACCTCGCTCCCGTCGAAGTCCAGCCGGACGCGCGTGATGGGCCGCCCCGCCTGCAGGTCCCGGTATTCGGACGGCGGATCCAGCGGGCACGTCCTGGGGATGGGGTAGGAGTCCATGGCAGCAGCCTCGCCTCGGTGGCCGCGTACGTCTGCTCAACTGTGAGCAGGCCCGTGCGGACATGGCGATGGCGGGGCCGCGCACGGCCCCGCCACCCGGTGCGCCGGGGTCACGCCCTGGCGGCGCGTCCCTGGTTGGGCGCGGTCTTCTGGTCCGCCTTGCCCGCCTTCGACCGGCCCATGGACATGTCGCGCAGCGGGACCTCCTTCAGGAAGAGGCTGGCCACCAGGCCGATGCCGACCGCGATCGCGCAGGCGAGGAACAGGTCGCCCAGCGCGTCGGCGAGCACCGCCGGCGCGACGCCCTCGCCGCCCTGGCCGGCGACGCCGAGCCGGGACGACATGATCGAGCCGAGGATCGCCAGCGAGACCGGCCCGGCGATCATCCGCCAGAACTGGATCTGGCTGGTGCCGACGCCCACCTGCTCCATCGGGATCGCGCTCTGCGTGACGGCCGTGGCCATGGGGAACGCGATGCCGATGCCGACGCCGATGAGCACCATGGCGACGATCGGCAGGCCCTGGCCGCTGTCCGGCCCGACGGCCGACAGGATCAGCAGCCCGGCGACGATGGCGGCCATGGCGAAGACGCCGAGCAGCCGGTAGCGCGGCATGGCCGTCATCGCCTTGCCGGCGATCGGGGCCATGAGCATCAGGCCGAGCATCATCGGGATCAGCAGCGTGCCGGAGTGGGTCGCGCTCACGCCGAGCACGCCCTGGTAGAGCAGCGGCACGTAGAAGGCCGTGCCCATCATGGCGAACGCGGAGAAGAAGGCCACCACGGCCATGACCGACACCTGGTTGCTGCGGAACAGCGCGAACGGCACCAGCGGGTTCTTGGCCACCCGCGTCTCGACGAAGTAGAACGCCACCAGCAGCACGGCGCCGCCGATCAGCAGCGCCAGCACCTCGGGCGAGGTCCAGGCGTGCCGGTCGCCGGTGAGCGTGAGCCCGATCAGGATCGGGACGAGCCCGGCCACCAGCGTGACGACGCCGGCGAAGTCGATGTCGCGCCAGCTCGCGCCGGTGCGCACGAACGGGACGCCGATGAGCACGGCGGCGATCGCGAGCAGCCCGATGGGCACGTTGACGTAGAAGACCCAGCGCCAGCTCCAGTTGTCGGTGATGAACCCGCCGAGCGGCGGCCCGATCACCATGCTGAGGCCGGAGAAGCCGAAGAAGACGCCCTGCATCTGGGTGCGGCGCTCGGGCGTGTAGACGTCGGCGAGCAGCGTGAAGACGTTGGCCATCAGCACGCCGCCGAACAGCCCCGCCAGCCCTCGCGCGCCGACGAGCTGGGGCATCGTCTGGGCCGCGCCGCACAGCCACGACGCCACCAGGAAGCCCGCCAGGCCGACGAGCAGCACCGGTTTGCGGCCGAACATGTCGCCGAGCTTCCCGGCGATCGGCACGACGACGGCGGCCGCGACGGCGTAGGAGACCCCCACCCACGCGTACAGCGACAGGCCGTGCAGGTCGGCGGCGATCCGGGGCATCGCCGCCCCCACCACCGAGACGTCGATCGACGCCAGCGCCAGGGCCAGGAGTGCGCCGATGGTGGCGAACAGCTGGCCGCGCGTACTCGAACCGGTTTGGTTCATGTCATCGCCTCCCTTGTTCTTGGCAGCCGTCCCACTTCTTCGCGGACCCATGCCGACTCCAGCCCACACGAAAGCGCCTCCCGGGTCTGCTCAACACTGAGCATCCGGGGAGCGCCCGGCTTCCTACCATCGGCCGCATGACGACGAACCCGGCAGAACTGGTCAGCGCCCGTCCGGGCGATCATGTGGCACTCGTCGTGGACGGCGAGCGCGAGCTGCGGGTGGCCGACTGGACCGCCCGGTCGGAGGAGCTGGCCGCCCGGCTGGCCCCCGTCAGGACGGCGCTGCGGCACGACGACTGGATCGGGCACGCCGTCGCCGCCGTCGCCGTGCACCTGGCCGGCGGCACCGTGCTCGGGCTGCCGCCCGCGCTGCCGGAGGACGAGGCCCGCGCCCGCCTGGCCGAGTGCGGGGTGGGCCAGGTGCTGCCCGGCCCCCTCGGTGACGCGGCGGGCACGCGGGACGACGACGTCGCCGAGATCCTCTACACCTCGGGCACGACCGGCCGCCCCAAGGCCGTGGCCGTCCCCGTCGCGAACCTCACCTACGGCCACGAGGGCCGCGGGAAGCTGTTCACCGGCGTGGACGGGGTGCTGGCCGCCGTCCCGCTGGGCACGAACGCCGGGCACAGCGCGCTGATGACGGCGATGACCGCCCCGGCGACCACGCACGTGCTGACCGACCTCGGGCCGGAGAACGTGGCCCGCATGCTGGAGAAGCTGCGGGTGCCGATGGCGATCGTCCCGCCGTCCACCGCGACCCGGATGGTGGCGCACGGCTGGCACGAGCGGTACGACCTGTCCGGCCTGCGGGCGCTCATGCTGGGCTCGGCGCCGGTGCCGATGGCCACGGTGGCCCGGCTCATGGAGGCCCTGCCGGGCGTGCGGATCGTCATCGGCTACGGCTCGACGGAGTCGGCTCCCGCCTTCGTGCACCGCCCGGTGGAGACGCCGCCCACGGAGGCCGACGAGGGCCTGCTGGGCCTGCCGAGCGCGGGCACCGAGGTGAAGGTCACCGACGCGGGCGAGATCTGCCTGCGCTCGGCCGCCCCCCGCCGCCGCTACCTGACCGACGCCGCCGCCGACGAGCGCACCTTCCGCGACGGCTGGACCCACATGGGCGACCTGGGCGAACTGGACGGGGAGGGCCGGCTGCGCTTCTTCGACCGGGCCGCCGACGTCATCACCGCCGGCGGGCGCCGGATCTCCTCGCTGCGGGTCGAGCACGCCCTGCACTGGCATCCCGAGGTGGTCGAGGCGGCCGCGGTCCAGGGGCCGCAGGGCGTCACGGCGGCCGTCGTGCTGCGCTCGCCCGTGCCCGAGGACGAGCTGCGCGCCTTCGCCGCCGACCGGCTGGACCCGGCCGAGCGGCCGGCGCGGTACGTGGTCGTGAAGTCGCTGCCGCGCGGGCCGATCGGCAAGACGCTCAAGCGCGAGCTGGCGGGCTAACCCGCGGTGGCCAGCTCGTGCAGCTTGGAGACGGTCTTCCAGTTGCGGGCGGTGGCGGTGACGCCGAGCTTCTTCTCCCAGAAGGAGTAGGACAGCTTGGTGTTGCGCACCCCGTCGGGGCACCAGACGTAGATCTCCTTGCCGACGTGCCGGAACACGTCGGGCTTGAAGGCCTCGGGGTCGAGCGCCTTGATCGGCCCGGCGTCGGGCTGGTCCGACAGGAACGTGACGAGGTGCAGGGCGTCGTCGTCGGCGACGTCCCCGAGCGGGTTGGCCTTGAGGATCTCGCCCAGCTCGGTGCCCGTCCTGGCCAGGACGGGCACCGAGACGCCCAGGTCGCGGGCGAGCGCGGCCTGGATCTCGGCCGCCGCCTTGTCGGGGCTCTTCCCGCTGGTGTAGACGACGTTGCCGCTCTGCAGGTGCGTCTTGACGTCCTCGAAGCCGAGGCCCTCCAGCAGCTTGCGGAGCTCGGCCATGCTCACCATGTTCCGGCCGCCGACGTTCACCCCGCGCAGCAGCGCCACCTGCCTGGACATGTCGCTCAACCCCTTCTGCCCGCCACCGCCTGGGGACGGAACTGCCTGATGCGCTCGACCAGATAAGCCGCGTCGTCCTTTACCCACCAGATGAGCGCCGAACCGTAGGAGTGCTGGCACTGCATGCCGAGGACGTAGAGGCCGGGGGCCGCGGTCACGCCGCGGTCCTGCGTGATGCCGCCGCCGTCGTCATGGATGGGCGCGTGCACCCAGGAGTAGTCGTAGCGGAAGCCGGTCGCCCAGACGACGGCGTCGACGTCGGCCGAGCGGCCGTCCTCGAAGCGCATCGTGCGGCCCTCGGCGTCGACCGTACGGCCCACGAGCTCGAAGCGGTGCCGCTTGGCCAGCTTCTTCAGGCTCGGCCCGACCAGGATCGTCTTCTTGTGCAGCCGGTCGCGCTCGCCCATCAGCGGCTTGGCGATCAGCCCGAACTTGTCGCCCCACCAGTGCAGGCCCTTGCCCAGGAACCGGCGGCCGAAGTGCGGCAGCGGCGAGCCCTGCGACAGCAGCACGCGGCGGCCGGCGGCCAGCTCGGGCGCGATCTGGGCGCCGGAGTTCGCCGCGCCGACCACGACGACGGTCCCGCCCGGCACCTGGGACGGGTTGCGGTAACGGCCGGTGTGCACCTGGTAGACCTCGGGGTCCAGCCTGCCCGCGAGCTCCGGCACCTTCGGCACCCGGTAGGCGCCGGTCGCGATGATCACCTGCGGCGCCTCGTACGTGCCCTTCGTGGTCTCCAGCCGGTAGCCGCCCTCGATCGGCTCCAGGGAGGTGACGCGGGTGCCGAGCCTGACCGGCAGGTCGAACTCCTCGCCGTACGCCTCGACGTAGTCGGCCATCTCCTCCTTGGTGGGGAAGCGGTTCTTCCGGCCGGGGAAGCGCAGGCCGGGCAGGGCACAGTACTCGGCGATCGTGAACAGCTCCAGGGAGTCCCAGCGCTGCCGCCACGCCTCGCCGAGCCGGGGTTCCTCGTCGAGGATGACGAAGGGGATGCCGGCCTGTTTCAGGTAGTAGCCCGCGACGAGCCCGCTCTGGCCGCCACCGACGACGATCACTTCAGTGTCCATGCGGCCATCGTCGCGCGCGGGCGCGAGGCGGTCTGCTCAACACTGAGCAGTTCCTGACATGCGAGTACGCGGGGCCGACGGCCCCGCGTACTCGACTGCGTGCAGCGCCTACTTGAGGTTGAAGTTGAGGGTGACCTCCGCCGAGCCGTCGGTCTTGGAGACGTACCCTCCCTTGCCGCTCAGCCCCTTCAGCTCCTCCGTGCCGGAGTTCGGCACGACGGACCAGTCGGCCTTGGCCACGCCGCCGTCGAAGGTGCCGGTCGCCTGCAGCACGAAGGAGCCCTTCTTGCCGCGGACGCTCCCGACGACCTTCTGCAGGCCGACGAAGCTGGCCTCGGTGTCGCTGGCGTAGGCCATCAGGTACTCGGCCTGCCCCTCGCCTTCGATGTCGCCGGTCCAGGCGTTGGTGACGTGGGCCTGAGTGAGCTTGGGCTGGCCCTTCTTCTCCTCGTAGGGCTTCTCGTCCCAACCGGTGATCTGGTACGAGCCCTTACCTTGGGTAGTCATGTCAGCTCCCTTTTTTGCTCTCTTTTTCGCTACCCCTGACCCTGGGCGCTATGCGTCGGCCTTCGGTCAACGCTCGCGTCCGAGGACGATGCAGGTGTTGAAGCCGCCGAACCCGAAGCTGTTGGACAGCGCGTAACGGATGTCGGCGGCCCGCAGCCTGCCGGGTACGAGCCGGCAGTCGCGGTTGATCGGATGGCGCAGGTTCAGGTTCGGATGGACGAAGCCGCGGCGCATCTGCACCACGGTCGCGATCGCCTCCACCACGCCGGCCGCGCACATGCAGTGGCCGATCAGCCCCTTGGTGGAGTTGATCCACGGCCGGCCGAAGCTGTCGCCCAGCGCCCTGCGCAGCGCGGCCAGCTCGGCCACGTCGCCGCTGGGCGTCGCCGTGGCGTGGGCGTTGACGTAGTCGATGTCGCGCGGCCCGACGCCCGCGTTGGCCATGGCGTTGATCATCACCTTGGCCTCGCCCTCCTCACGCGGGTCGGGCAGGCTGTTGGCGTCCAGCTTCAGGTCGTAGCCGCACAGCTCGGCCAGCGCCGTCGCGCCGCGGGCGGCGGCCGAGCGGGCGCTCTCCAGCACGACGCAGCCGGCGCCCTGGCCGGGCACGAACCCCTCGTGCTCCTCGTCGAACGGCCGGCACCTGGCCTCCTGCGGCTCCTCCACGCCGGCGACCGCGCCGAGCGTGGCCAGGCCGCGCTTCTCCATCGGCGACAGGTCGGTCATGGCGCCCACCACCAGGCAGACGTCCACCGCCCCCGACTCCACCAGCCGGCTGGCGTTGATGATGCCGACGTTGCCGCTGGCCGAGGCGCCGCCCACGGTGTAGCCCTCGCCCCTGATGCCGAACACCTGGCTGAGCGTGCCCACCCGGTCGGTGTCCATGAAGTGCAGCGCGAACCTGGCCGGCAGGTGGGCGGGGTTGTCCTCGTACTTGGGGTGCAGGTCGTGGGCGTAGCCGGAGCTGAGGTTGTGCCCGGCCACGACCAGGCCCATCCGCTCGGGGTCGGCCCGCGCCTCGTGCAGCCCCGCCTGCTCGTACGCCTGCATGGCGGCGACCAGGTCCATCTGCAGCGGCTGCGGCGAGCGGTTGGCCGCCCGCAGCGCGCTGCGCACGATCTCCTCGGGCAGACGGCGGCGGGCCGCCACCGCCTCCCGGAAGCGGAAGCCCTTGACCAGGGCGGCCAGGCGCGGCCCGCCGTCGCCGGGGTCGGGCACCGGCCCGATCCCGCACCGTCCGGCCCGCAGCGCCCTGGTGAACGACGGGACGGTGGAGGCGATCGAGCAGACGATGCCCATGCCGGTGACGACGACCTTCATGAATGCCTCGCCAGCAGGTCCACCAGGGACCGGATGTCGTGCACCTCCTGGAACTCCGACACCGGCACGGTCAGCCCGAGGTCCTCCATGCTCATGGTGACCACGTCGGCCCGGTCGACGCTGTTCGCGCCCAGGTCGGTCAGGGTGCCCTCGGTCGTCACGTCGCCGGGCCGCAGGTCCGGCAGCACCTTCAGGACGTTCTGCTTGACGGTCTCGAATATCTCCGCGTTGGTCATGGTGCCAGCCATTCGTAGGTTCGGTGGTAGTCCTTCGTCCCGGTGTTCACCAGGAGGTCACGGTCGAAGCGGGCACGGCTGAGCAGGTGCTCGTACGCGCCCACGTCGACCTGCCTGTCCCGCTCCGGCACGAGGCAGGTCAGGGTCTCGGGCAGCAGCGCCGCGTACTCCTCGAAGCCGAGTTCGCAGCGGCCGTCCAGGTGCTCGCCGATCCGCATCGCGGCCAGCGTGCTCGCCGACTCCTCGTCGACCAGGCCGCTGAAGAACTCCGAGGAGCAGCCCGAGCCGTAGGAGTAGAGGCCGACCCGGGCCGGGCCGGCCAGGGCGGCGTGGTCGATCAGGCTGGCCAGGGCCAGGTAGACCGAGCCGGAGCAGAGGTTGCCCACCCGTCTGGGGTAGCCGAGCGAGGGCAGCACCCGCCGCTCGAAGTCCTCCTCGACCGACGCCGTGCCGCCGCCCGACTCGCGCATCAGCTTGCGGTGCGCGGCCTTGACCATCCCGGCGAACGGGGTGTGCATGGCCAGATAGTCGAAGGTGGTGGCGAAGTCGGCGTCCTCGACCCTGGACCGGTAGCCGGCCAGGCAGCTGGTCAGGCAGTCGAGGTAGGCGAACAGCGAGCGGTCGGAGTCGGCGATGTCGAACGTCGGCCCCGGCCGCGCCGAGTCCATCGTCTCGTAGCTGTGGTTGCCGAACGCCCCCAGATCCAGGTCCAGGATCTTCGGCCGGTCGCTGATCAGCACGGCCGCCGCCCCGGCGCCCATGGCGGGCTCGGCGTAGGCGGCGCGCTCGTCCACCAGGGACACGTCCGTCGCGATCACCAGCGCCTTCGCGCCGGGCGACACGCCCGAGGCGACGTACGCGGCGGCGAGCTGGACGGCCGCCGTGGCCGCGTAGCAGGCCTGCTTGACCTCCACGACCCGGCAGCTCCTGGGCAGCCCCAGGTATTCGTGCACGTAGGAGGCCACCGACTTGCTGTAGTCGAGGCCGGACTCGGTGGAGGTGATCAGGATCTCGATCCGGTCGTCGCCGGCGATCGGCCGGGCCGCGTTGACGGCGTTGGTCACCGGGTCCTCGAAGGGCAGGCCGACCGAGCGGTTGCGCATCATCAGGTTGCCCAGGCGCTCGGCGTCGAGCCCGCGCCCCTCGAACAGCTCCGGCACCGGGATCTGGGCCAGGCCGCAGTAGACGTTGAGTGCCTCGATTCCGACGTTCACCTCACACGCTCCCACAGGAAGTCGACCAGGGCGTCGATGCTGGGCACGCCGCCGAAGGAGGACAGCGGCTCGCGCACGCCGAGCCGGTCGAGCACGGCCAGGATGATCTCGACCCGGTCCACGGAGTCCGCGCCCAGGTCCTTCAGGTGCGCCCGGCCGTCGATCTCGACGCCGGGCAGGATCTCGTCGATCGTCTTGTGCACGACGCCCTCGACGTGTTCACGCGTCGTCATCGGTGTCTCCCCTCCTGAGAACGCGCAGGGTGCTGACCGCGATCGTGCGGCCCCGGTCCTCCATGACGAGGTTGACGATCTCCTCGTTCTCGTCCTCCGGCGCCGGCCAGCACTCCAGGCTCACCCGCAGCACCGAGTCGGCGTTCGCGTTGCCCAGGTAGCACAGCCGCTGGTCGAGCACGACCCGCCGGAGGAAGTCGGCGACGCCGATCCCCCGGCTGCGCCAGAAGCGCAGCAGCACCCAGTCGACGATCGCGAAGTAGGAGGCGAAGTAGAGCAGGCCCACGCCGTTCAGGTCCCTGGACGGCTCCACCGGGTAGTCGGCGGTGAACGTGACCGGGTCGTCCGGTTTGCGGGCCAGGAACGTGCCGGTGCTCCTCGCGTGGCCGTAGACCTTCCGCGGCGAGTACGCGCCGGGCAGCCTCGGCAGGTGCTCGTGCCTGAAGTCCACCGGCGACGACTTGACCAGCCCCTCGTTGCTGCCGGGCGCGCTGCGCGAGATCCAGCGGTTGAAGGTCTCGACGTAGATGCAGCCGGGATCGTCGAAGGCGTAGAAGCGGTCGGGGTCGAGCTCGCCCGTCCGGCCGCCGCCGCGGCCGATCCGGTGCAGGGCCAGCACCGACTCGCTGCCGAAGCCGAACAGCCGGGAGGTGACCTCCAGCTCGTCGCCGAACGTCAGGGCGTTGACGTGCAGGTCGCGGCTGCCCCTGACGTGGAAGTAGTAGAAGGACAGGTACGTCGGGTCGCCGGCGGCGTTGCGCGCGTCGAAGGCGTTCGTGCCGCACAGCGCGCTGACCGTGTCCCAGGTCCAGTCGCCGACCTCGCCCATGAACAGCGAGCTGGGCCCGCACATCCCTGGCTTGACCAGCTCGGTCCTGGTCACGGTGCTGTCGTCAATTCTGTTCATCATGGAACTCGCAGATCAGCCGGTTGACGTGGTCGGGGCTGGTGAGCTGCGGGAAGTGACCCGCGTCGGGGATCTCCTCGTACCGGGAGTCGGGGATCAGCGCGTGCAGCAGGTGCGCGGTCTTGGCCGGGATGACGGTGTCGTACCGGCCCTGGACGATCAGCGTGCGCGCCCGGACCTCCGGCAGCCGGTCGCCCAGGTCCGGGCGTTCGGCGAACACGTCCAGGTAGCGCAGGCCGACCTGCGGGGCCATGCTCTCGGCGCGCAGCAGCAGCCGCATCAGGGCCTCCCGCCGCTTGCGCAGCCGCTTGGACCCGCTGCCCTCGATGACCCGGTCGAAGTCCTGGGTGGCCACCACCTCCAGCTTGTCGATGTCGCCGACCCGGTTGCCGATGCGGCAGGAGCTGCCGATCAGGATCAGCGACTCGGTGTCGCCGGGGTGGTCGAGCGCGTACGCCAGGGCGACCAGCCCGCCGAACGACGCCCCGGCCACGTGCGCCGGGCCGCCCGCCACGTCGTGGCAGAGCCGGGCCAGGCCGCTGAGCGACAGGTCGGCGGCGGCCGTGGTCGCGCCGACGCCCGGATGGTGCACGCTCGTCACCCGGTAGCGGTGGGCCAGCCCCTCGAACTGGCGGGCGTAGACGCCGGCGCCGATGTTGAACGGGTGCATGAGCAGCAGGGACGGCCCGGAGCCGGCGCTGAACAGCTCGACGTCGCCGTCCGGGGTGGTGACGATCTCGTGCTCGACGTCGGGCTGGTGTTCGCGCAGGATCGCCAGGTTGGGGTTGTCGGGGTTCCTCCGGGTCGTGTTCTTCCTGCGGTCGGGGCGGGCGGCTTGCGGGGCGTCGGCGCCGAGGAGGGCGCCCAGGCGGGCGGCGGCGTCCTTGGCCTCCTCGACGCTCAGGCCGACCGGCACCGCCAGGCGCACCACGCCCTCGCGGCCGAAGTGCGGAGCGCCCCTGATGCCCGTCTCGCGGAAGATGCGCACGTGGTCGGCGTCCTTCAGCAGCACGCAGTGACCGCCGGGCGGGCCCTCCAGCGCGACGCCCGCCTCCGACAGGCCCTGCCGGAGCGCCGCCACCGCCTCCGTCCGGGCGCGCACCTGCTCGACCACCGTCTCGCGGTCCTCCAGGGCGGCCGCGATGATGCGGCGGTTGGCCAGGCCGACGTCCCTGCCCCAGGTCTCCAGCCGCTCGGCGACCCGCTCGCGCAGGGCGTCGTCGCGGGTGGCGAGCAGGCCGCCGAACGGCACCCCGAAGTCCTTGGACAGGCTGATCGTGGCGCTGTCGGCCAGGTCGAACAGCTCGCCGACGACCTCCCACACGTCCCGGCCGTCCGCGACCGCCACCGCGTTGTCCACCACGCGGGCGCCGTCGATCACCAGCGGGACGCCGTGCCGGGCCGCGGCCTGCTTGACCGCGCGCAGGCTCGCCAGTGAGGTCGGCACGCCGCCGGCCGCGTTGTTGGCCACCTCCACGCAGACGAACGACACCGGCTCGTCCCCGGCCAGCTCCGCCTCCAGCGCCTCGACGTCGATCTCCGGGCCGCCGGGCAGCTCGACCGGCTTGAAGCCGTTGTCGGCCAGGCTCAGGAACCAGGTCGGGAACAGCCCGTTGTGCAGCACCCGCCCGCGCCGGCCCGGCCACGACCGGCACAGCAGCGCCTCGGCCGCCCGGCCGGAGCCCGTCGGGACGACGAACGGGAACGGCAGGCCCTCGATCTCCGTGTCCGGGCGGGCGGCCGACCGTTCCGTCAGCCGTCGCAGCCGCTCGGCGATCCAGGGGGCGTCCAGCTCGGCCCAGGAGTCGGTGATCAGGTCGGTGGTGACGTGGTGGGCGGGGACCCGGGCCGGCTCGCCGCCGTACCGGTTCAGCAGCTCCTCCGCGCCCGGCCTGTCCTCGGCCGGTTCATCGGTCGTGGGCTCCTCGGTGGTGGCGGGGCGCAGGTCCGGGTCGGCGATCATGAGGATGATCTCCGAGACCGGCGTGCGGTCCTCCCCCTCCGGCTGGCACAGGTAGATGGGCACGTTCACCGGCCGGAACTTGTTCTTGAACTGGAAGTTCCCCTCGCCGAAGATGCCCGCCGAACGCAGCTCGTCCAGCGCCTGGCGCACGTCCGGGGCGGCGTTGGCCGACTCCTCCGTCTCCACGCCGAAGCTGGCGCCGAAGCTGAACATCGTGCAGCCCTCGGCCACGAGCTGCTCGATGATCTGCACGATCGCGAACTCCAGCCCGCCGAGCGGCATGCCCTTCGGGTAGAACTCCACGTCCAGCAGGTAGCCGTTCTCCGACGGGATCTTCGTGATGACGACGGCGTTGGCCACCTCGTCGTCCAGGTAGGTGACGAAGACGCGGTGCCTGCCGTCCAGGCGGCCCTCCTCGATCTCCCGCCGGACGACCGACACGTACGGGTTGACCATCTGCTTGCGGCCGGCCCACTCGTCCACCAGCCCGGCCAGCCTGCGGTCCATCTCGGGGTCCTCGCCCGAGCGGTACTCGACCGTCCGGCACTCGCCCGCCTTGCAGAAACGCCGCACCATGTAGCGCAGACGTTCCATCCGGCCGCCCTTCAGCGTGAAGGAGCCCAGGTCGTCGAGCCGCTGCACGGCCCCGAACGGCGTCGCGCTGTACGGCTCCCCGGCCACCTCGCGCACCGGCAGGAGGGACAGGAAGTTGGGCCGCAGACCGCGCGCCCTCGCATAGGCGGTGTACTCCTCGACCAGCTCCTGGAAGTACTCCTCGGACCCGGCGTAGCTCCAGGCCAGCAGGTTGCCACCGTTCTCGGAGACGTGCAGGTAGCCCTCGCGCGCCGAGCCGATGAAGGCCAGCGGCGCGATGTCGCGTCCGGCCAGGCCGCCCTCCTTGGCGTGGCGGCGGTCGATGTCGGCGACCAGGTCCCGCAGCTCCGGGTGCCGGTGCAGGTCCCGCTTCAGCAGCACGGCCGGCTCGCCGTCGTGGGTCCTCGTCTCGAACGGGGCCGGTCCGTCCGGCTGCTCCGGGGGCCGTACGGACTCCGCGCCGCGCTCGTCGCGCAGGTGCGCGGCCAGGTCGGCGAGCGTGGGGTGGTCGAACAGGAGGGTCTTGCGCAGCGCGCCGACCTGCTTCTCCAGGACGCTCACCACGCGCAGCATCTCGAAGGAGGTCAGGCCGTTGTCGGCGAAGCTGCGGGCGGGGTCGAGCGGGCGCTCGATGATCGCGCCGACCAGGTCCGCGAGCTGGTCCTCCAGGGCGCCGGCCTTTCCTTGCGCCGGCTTGGGGGCCTTGGCTCGCGCGGGGCTGGGCGCTTGGGCCCGCTCGGGTGTGCGGGTGCGCTTGGGGGGCGGTTCAGCGGCCTTCGGTTTCGGGGCTGGTTCGGGGGTCTTCTGTGCGGGCTTGGGGGCCGGTTCTGGGGTTTGCTGCTGGGTGGGCTTTTTCGGTTTTGGGGTGGGGGCGGAGTCGGTGATGGCTGATTCGACGGCGCGGGCGAGCCGGTCCACCGTGTCGTACTCGTACAGCTCGGCTGCCTGGAGGTCGAGGGAGAAGGCGGTGTTGATCGCCTTGACCAGTTCCATCCGGAAGATGGAGTCGAGGCCCAGCTCCTCGAAGGGGGTGTCCACGTCCACGCCGGCGGGGTCGGCGTCCAGGATCGTGGAGAGCCGTTCGCGCAGCATCTCCTCCACCCCGGCGGGCCCGCCGGCGCTTCCGGCGGGTGCGACCGGCGTCTCGTCCAGCCGTGCGGCCTCCGCCCGCTCGGCGGGGGCGGGAGCGGAGGCGGGCGCGTCCGGCGTCCGGCCGCCCTTGGCGGCGCGCAGGCGCACCTTCCCGTCGCTGGTCCGCCGCACGACCCCGCCGTCCGACGGCACGCCGGACGACACGCCGGACGGGGCGCCGGACGGGGTGGCGGCGCGGGACGGCTCGGGCGCGGTGAACCAGTGCTCGACGCGGGCGAAGGGCGGGCCGGGCAGCGAGACCCGCACCGGGTGCGGCCCCTCCCACAACCCCTGCCAGTCCACCTCGCTGCCGGACACCCACGCCTCGGCGAGGTCCTCCGGCCCGGTGCCCCACGGCGCCGGGGCGTCCCTGCGGGCGGTGCCCCTGTGCACGCCCGCCGGATCGCCGCTCAGCGCCCGTACCGCCTGGTCGCGATCGCTGACCACCACGGCGAGCCGTTCGGACAGGTGACGGCGTCCGTTCTGGAGGGTCCAGGCGATGCGGTCGAGGCCGATCTCCGGATGTTCCCGGATGTACCGGGCGACGTTCTGCGCGTACTCCTCCAGCGCTTCCCGGCGGGCCGCCGAGAGCACCAGCACCCGCGGTTCGCCCGCCTTCTCCGGCGGGACCTGCTGCCGGTACGCCTCCAGCACCACGTGCGCGTTCGTGCCGCCGAAGCCGAACGAGCTGACCCCGGCGACCCGGTCCGGCCCGTCCCACGGCGTGAGCCGCGTGTTGATGGTGAACGGGCTGCCCTCCAGCCGCACGTACGGGTTGGGGCGCTCGTAGTGGATCGTCGGCGGCAGGGCCCCGTGGCGCATGCAGAGCAGCACCTTGAGCAGCCCGGCGATGCCGGCCGCCGCCTCCAGATGGCCGATGTTGGTCTTCACGGTGGCCAGCGCGACGTGCGGGACGTCCGGCGCGGGCCGCCCACGGTCGGCGTACAGCCGGGCGAACGCCTTCTTCATGCCCTCGATCTCGATCGGGTCGCCGAGTCTGGTGCCGGTGCCGTGCGCCTCGATGTAGGTGACGCGGGCGGGGTCGACGTCCGCCTTGCGGTAGGCGTCGACCAGCACGCGCGCCTGCGCCTCGGGGTTGGGCGCGGTGAGCGAACTGGCCCGGCCGCCGTGGTTGACCGCGCTGCCCCTGATCACGGCGAGGATCTGGTCGCCGTCCGCCAGCGCCGTCCGCAGCGGCTTGAGCAGGACGGCTCCGCAGCCCTCGCCCCGGCCGTAGCCGTCGGCGCGCTCGTCGAACGTCTTGCAGACGCCGTCCTCGCTGATCATGCCGGACTTGGCGAAGGCGATGTAGAGCCCAGGGCTGAGCGTCAGGTTGACGCCGCCGGCGATGGCCGCGTCGCACTCGCCGTCCTCGATGGCGCGTACCGCGTGGTGCAGGGCGACGAGGGAGCTGGAGCAGGCGGTGTCGACCGCCTCGCTGGGGCCGCGCAGGTCCAGCAGGTGGGAGACGCGGTTGGCCAGGATGCAGTCGGCCACGCCGCTGGCCGTGTGGGCCTCGACCGGCACGCCGTGCTCGCGCAGCAGGTCGTCGTAGTCGCACGCGGACACGCCCGCGAACAGGCCCGTCCTGGTGCCGGCCAGGTCGGCGGGGCGGTAACCGGCGTCCTCGACGGCCCTCCAGACGGTCTGCAGGAACAGCCGCTGCTGCGGGTCCATCATCGCCGCCTCCTTGGGCGAGATGCCGAACAGCGCGGCGTCGAAGGAGCGCACGTCGTCGAGGAAGCCGGCGCGGACGTTCGCCGTCTCGGGGTTCTCGCGCAGCTCGCGCCGGTCCTCGGGGACCGGGCGGGTCAGGTCGTGGCCTTCGGCCAGGTGACGCCAGAAGTCGTCCAGGTCGGCGGAGCCGGGCAGCATGCCGGCCATGCCGACGATCGCGATGCCATCTGTTGCGGGGGTGCCCGTCGCGGGAGTGCCCGTCACGGGACTGCCCGTTGCGGGCGCGGCCGTCGCGTCGGTCGCCGGGGTGTCCGGTGGAGCCGGGGAGGTCCCGGCGCCGGGCCGTGGGGGCGAGGTCACGGTCTCCGGCGCCGGGCCTGGCTCGGCGGCGTCCTCCTGCCGCCCGGCGGGGGCGGCGAGAGGTTCTGCGGCGGGGGTGGGTGGGGTGTGGGCGGCGGCGATCTCGGCCGGGTGCTGGGCGAGCAGGTGGTCGCAGAAGGTGCTCAGGTCGGTGGCCTCGAAGAGCACGGTCGGCAGCAGGTCCAGGTTGTACCGCTCGTTGACCTGGTCCACCAGCTCGGCCATGGAGATCGAGTCGAACCCCATGTCCATCAGCTCGGCGTCGAGGTCCACGTGCTCCTCGCCCACCAGCAGGAATCCGGCCGCCGCGCGACGCAGCTCGGCCCGCACCGCCTCGATCAGATGGTCGTCGGACCCGGTCGTCTCCGTCGCGGACATGGGCTCACTCATCTCCATAACCTCGAATTCGGGGTTCGCGGGCGGCTGGGACCGTTCGGGGGCGCGCTGGGCGGGGCCTTCGACCACGGCGAAGCTCGTCTCGGCTCCGGCCAGCCCTCGGGCGAAGGCGGCGAGCCCGGCGGCGGTGCTCATCGGGACGCTGCCCCAGCGGCGTTCGAACAGCCGGCGGGTGGCGTCGTCCACCTTCATGCCGCCCTCCTCCCACAGCGGCCAGCCGACGGCGAGCGTCCTGCCGTGCCCGAGCCGCTGGCGCCGCTCGGCGAAGTGGTTGAGGAAGGCGTTGGCGTAGGCGTAGTCGATCTGCCCGATGTTGCCGGTCTCGGCCGCCACCGACGAGAACAGCGCCAGGAAGTCCAGCGGCTGCCCGCGCAGGGCCTCGTCCAGCAGGACGGTGCCCAGAACCTTGGGCTCCAGCACGGCCCGCGTGTCCTCGGGACGTTTGCGCACGGCCCGCGCGTCCCGGTGGATCCCGGCGGCGTGGATGACGCCGTGGAAGGGGCCGTACCGGTCGCGCAGGTCACGCAGGTCGGCGGCCGAGCACACGTCGGCGCGCACGTAGACGGCGGGCAGCCCGGCGATCCGGCGCTCGATGTCGTCGCCGGGCTCGGAGCGTCCGGTCAGGACCAGCTTCGCCGCTCCGCGCCCGGCTAGGAAGCGGGCGAACGCCAGCCCGATGGCCCCGGCGCCGCCGGTGATCAGGTACGTGCCGTCCTGCCGGACGTCCAGCCGGGGTGGCGGCGGCTCGTACGGCTCCATGCCCTTCAGCAGGCGGGCCCCGTCGCGGTAGGCGACCTCGGAGACCCGCTGCTCGGGAGCGGTTCCGGCGGCGGGCGCCCGCAGCTCGGCCGCGACCTGCGCCGGGGTGGCGCCGGTGACGCACACGCCGCTGAACGCCGTGTGCTCCAGGGCCAGCGTCCGCAGGGCGGCGGCCAGGGCGGTGTGGTGCGGCTCGCCGCTCGCGGCGGACACCACGACCCTGAGCGGGCCCCCGTCGCGCAGGACGGCGGTGGCCGTGCGCAGCAGGGCGTCGAAGGCGGCGGTCCCGGGGAACGGGTCCGAGGGGGCGATCACGATGGCGTCCGGGGTCCGACCCAGGCCGCCGAACTGCCGGTCGGCCTGGTCGGGGGTCTCGTCTGGCGGGAGGGCGTCACTGGGGCGGAGTTGGGCGCCGCCGAGCGCTCCGGCCAGCCGGTCGTCGTCGGTGATCACCAGGAGGGCTTCCGGTTCCCGGGGACCTTCGGGGAGTGCGGCGGGCGTCCAGCGGGGCCGCAGGTAGGTGCAACGCCCGTCGGCGGCCTCCCCGGCTCCCTGGTCGGCGGCCGGCCCGGCGTCGAGCTCGGAGCCCGCCTGAGGAGCGGCCGCGTCGGCGGGCTCGCCGGCGGAGTCGCCGCTGGTCTGGGCGGTGGGATGGGGGACGGTCTGGGCGGTGGAGTGTGTGGGGAGCCAGTAGGGGCGGCGGTCGAAGGGGTAGGGCGGGAGGGTCACGCGGCGCGGGTGGGGGGTGGGCCAGTTGGCGGCCCAGTCCACCCGGGCGCCCGCGACCCATCCGGCCCCGAGCCCCTCCGCCCCGTCCTCCGGCGGAGCCTGGCCGGCGCCGGGCTCCGCCGTCCCCACGAGGACGCCCTCGGCCTCGCCGTCGCCCGCGAACGTACGCAGCCGGGCGGCCAGCTCGTCCAGGGAGGCCGCCCGGACGGCGAGCCGGTCGGGCAGCTCGGCGCGGCCCACCTGGGTGGTGTAGGCGAGCTCCGTCAACCCCGCGCGCCCGCTCGCCGCGACGTCGGCGACCTGGCCCGCCATGGCGCGCAGCTGGTCGCGGGTACGCGCCGAGAGCAGGATCACCTGCTCCCCCGCGTCGGCGGGCTCCGGCGGCGCACCGGCGGTGGGCACGTACTCCTCCAGGACGACGTGCACGTTGGCCCCGCCGGCGCCGAACGAGCTGACCCCGGCCCGGCGCGGGAACGTCTCGCCGTCCAGGAAGGGCCGTTGCCAGTCGGTCAGCCGGTCCGGCGGCCGGAAGGGGGACGCGGTGAAGTCGATCTTCGAGTTGGGCGTCTCCAGGTTCGCGCAGGGAGCCACCTGGCCGTGCTGGAACTGCAGCAGCACCTTGGTCAGCCCGGCGATGCCCGCCGCCCCTTCCAGGTGCCCGATGTTGGCCTTGACGGAGCCGACCATCCGGTCCACGCGGTCGGCGTCCGCGACGCCCTGGGAGGTGAAGGCCCGGGTCAGGCTGGCGATCTCGATGGGGTCGCCGAGTGCGGTGCCGGTGCCGTGGGCCTCGACGTACGAGATGGTCCGCGGGTCCAGCCCGGCCCGCCGGACCGCCTCGGCGACCAGGTCGGCCTGGGCGCTCGGATTGGGCACGGTGTACCCCGCCGTCTTCCCCCCGGCGTTGGCGAAGGCGCCCTTGATGACGCCGTAGATGCGGTCGCCGTCCCGCTCGGCGTCGGCCAGGGGCTTGAGCAGCACCGCCCCGACGCCCTCCCCCGGCACGAACCCGTCCGCCGCCTCGTCGAACACCTTGCAGGCGCCGTCGGCGGCGAGCATGTTCAGCGAGCAGAGCGCCACGAAGTGGGCGGGGTGCAGGATCAGGTTCACGCCGCCCGCGATGGCCTGCGCGCACTCGCCGCGCCGCAGGCTCTCGCAGGCGAGCTGCACCGCGGTCAGCGACGACGAGCAGGCCGAGTCGACGGCGAGGCTCGGCCCGCGCAGGTCGAAGAAGTACGACACCCGGTTGGCGATCGACCAGTACGCCGAGTGCGCCCCCGCGAACCTGCCCTCCGGCCAGCCCTCGGCCGCCGCCATGCGCCCGTAGGAGCCGTACATGGTGCCGACGAAGACGCCGGTGCTCGGCTGCCTGGTGTGCTCGCTCAGGTAGCCGGCGTCTTCGAGCAGGGTCCAGGCGGTCTCCAGGAACAGGCGTTCCTGCGGGTCGGTGATCTCGGCGTCACGCGGCAGGATGCCGAAGAACGGCGCGTCGAACTGCTCCACGCCCTCGATGAAGCCGCCCCACTTGCTGTAGGTGCGCTGCTTGCGTCCGCGTTTGGGGTCGTACAGGGCGTCCAGGTCGAAGCGGTTCACCTCGGTGATGCAGTTCGCGCCCTTCGCCAGGTTGCTCCAGAAGGCGTCCAGGTCGGGGGAGGCCGGGTAGCGGCCGGTCACCGCGACCACGGCGATGTCGAGGGCCTGCGCGGCGGGCTCGCGGCGCGGCGCGGGCCGCGCCGGCTGCTCCGGCGCGGGTTCCTGGCCGGCCGGCCGCAGGGCCGCACGCAGGCGCTCGCCGTGCTCGTCCTCCAGGTACGCGGCCAGCTCCTCGATCGTCAGGTTCTCGAACAGCAGGGTGGACGGCAGCGGCCCCAGGTCCTGCTCGAACCGGTGGATGACGTTCTGGCTCACCAGCGAGTCGATGCCGAACGTCTCGAACGTGGCGCGCTCGTCCAGGTCGGTCGTCCCGTACTTGAGCACCTCGGCGAACACCCGCTTGACGTAGCCGCGGGCGGCGGCGCCGGTGGCTGTGCCGTCAGCTGTGGCGGGCGCCGTCTCGCCCACCAGGACGCACTGGTCGAGCTCCGCGACGGGCGTGCCGGGGATGCCCAGGGTGCGGGCGGGGGTGAGACCGGCGTCCCGGAACGCCCGCTGCCATTGCGGCGCGCCGAGCAGCGGGCTGTGCGGCAGGCGCAGCTCCTCGTCGGTGAAGCGCCACCAGCCCGGGGTCAGCCCGAACGTGAGGGTCAGGAAGTCGGCCGCCCTGGTCACCTCGTTGACCAGCAGCCGGCCGCCGGGACGCAACAGCGCGGCGGCGTTGCGCAGCGTCCGGCCGACGTCGGCGGTGGCGTGCAGGACGTTCGTGGCCAGCACGACGTCGTAGGTCCCAGGTTCGAAGCCCTGCTCGGCCGGGTCACGTTCCACGTCGAAGAGGGCGAGGACGAGGTCCGGGCGGCGGGCGCCGAACTCCTGCTCGCCGTGGCGCAGGAACCCGGGCGAGACGTCGGTGTAGGTGTACTCGACGTCCTGGCCTTCGAGGGCGTCCAGCACGAAGCCGGTGCTCGCGCCCGTACCGGCGCCGATCTCCAGGACGCGGCGGGGGCCGCCGCGGGCGACCTCCCCGGCCAGCAGCCGGTTGAAGTGGTCCGAGACCGCCTGCCCCTTGTAGACCTGCTCGACCAGGCTCATCGAGCCGCCGGGGAACAGCACCTCCATGGGATCGCACTCGCCCGCCAGCACGCCGGGCAGCGCCTCGACGCACGCGGTCAGCAGCTTGACATGCGGCTCCAGGTCGGGGAAGCGGGCCAGCACGTCCGCCGGCGACGTCTCCGGCGCGGGCCCGTCCAGCAGGTCGAGCACGGCGGCGCGCAGCCGTCCGCGGTCCGGGCGCACGTTCCCGACGGCCCGCACCCGGTCGGCCGACCGGTGCAGCAGCGCGCGGGCCAGGTCGTCCAGCGCGCCGAACGCCGTCCGTGCCCGTTCCAGCTCGCCGAGCTCGCCGTCCCGGCCGGGCTCGGTGGCGGCGTCCGGGGTGCGGACGCCGATGTGGGCCAGGCCCTTCGGCTCCGCCTTGACGACGAGCGCCTGCCGCGCGCCCGACCCCAGGACGGACGCCAGCGCCGCCATGCCCTCCTCGGGCTCGATCGAGCCGATGCCCAGCTCGGCGAACCGGCTGTCGTAGCCGCCGCCGGAGACCGCGCCGACGCTGCCCCAGTAGCCCCAGTTGATCACGCTGACCGGCCGGTCGGGCAGGCTCAGCGCGTAGGCGTCCTCGAACGTGCTGGCGGCCGCGTAGTTCGCCTGGCCGCCCACCTCGACGAACGAGGCCGCCGAGGAGAAGTAGGCCAGGAAGTCGAGCGGCAGGCCCGCCAGCGCCTCGGCGAAGACGGCGGCACCGGTGACCTTGGGCGCGAGCACCTGGGCGAACGCGTCGTCGTCCATGTTGGCGAGCGTCATGTCGCGCAGCACCAGAGCGGCGTGGAAGGCGCCGTGGAGCTCGCCGAACCGCTGCCGGGCCGCCTCGACGGCCCTGCCGAACGCGGCCCGGTCGGCCACGTCGGCCCGCAGGTAAACGGCCTGGCCGCCGAGCGACTCGATCTCGGCGAGCTGCTCGCGGATCTCGGGGCCGATCTCCCGCCGCCCGACCAGGGCCAGCCGCGCTCCTGCGGTGGCGGCCAGATGCCTGCTCAGGGTGCGTCCGAGGCCGCCGGTCCCGCCCACGATCAGGTAGGCCCCGCCGTCCCGGTACGGGCTGCGGCCGGCGGTCAGGGGCAGGGGTTCCAGGGTGCGGAGGTGGCGGTGGCCGTCGCGGAGGGCGACCAGCTCGTCGGCGCAGGTCTCGGCGCGTACCAGGCGGGCGAGGTCGGCGGGCGGCTGCGGCGCGGCGCCGACGTCGATGACGGCGACGGTCCAGTGCGGGTGCTCGGCGGCCACCGCCCTGGTCAGGCCGATCACGCCGGCCGCGTGCGGGACGATCTCCTCGTCCCCGACCCGCACGGCTCCGGCGACGACCACCTTCACCGTGAGCCGCCGGCCGCGGCCCTGCTCGGAGAGCCGCTTGACCAGGCGAAACACGTCGCGGGTGGTGGGATCGCCGGCCGGCGGGCCGGTCCGGTCGGGCAGGGCGAGGACGTACACGGTGTCGTACCGTTCCTCCGGGACCGGCGAGGCCAGCGGCGCCGGGCGGCCGTCCTCGTGGGTGTCCAGGAGGGCGCGGGCCAGCGGCTCGGCGGCCGGGGTGTGCAGCACGAGCGCCCGCCCACCGCCCGCACCGGACCCGACGGCGGGCTCGACGGCGGCCCCAGTGCCGGCCCCAGTGCCGGGCTCGGTGGCCGACCCGGTGGCCGACCCGGTGGCGGGCTCGGCGCGACGCCAGACGGGGGCGAAGATCATGCCGTCCGCCGGGCGGGCCGGCCGGGCCCGCAGGACGACCCCCCGGAACTCCGCCCTGACCCGCCCTGCGGCGTCGGCGAGGCGGATCGTGTACCCGTCCCGGCCCTCGTCGGTCACGTGGGCGTGGGCGGGGCCGGTGATCGGGCCGTCCAGCTCGGCCGACTCCACGCTGAACGGCATCGCCGGCTCACCGCCCTCGGGACGCAGCGCCGCGACGGTCTGGAGCGCACCGTCCAGCAGCGCCTCCCAGCGCGCGCCCTCGCGCAGGACGCCCAGCGCCTCGCCGTCGCCGACGCGGACCTCGCGCAGCACCCGGAACCCGGGCCCGTAGTGCAGCCCGGCGCGGTCGAAGGCGCGGTAGAGGTCGTCGCCCGGACGGCTGTCCGCGCAACGGGCCGCGACCTGGGCGACGTCCAGCCGCCGCAGTGCGCCGTCGCCGGTCCGCAGGGTGCCGCGGGCGTGCCCGTCCAGCTCGAAGCCGCCGTCGTCGCGCACGACCACGTCCAGGGCGCGGGCCTCGCGCACCTCGTACGGGCGCAGCCACCGTACCCGCTCGAAGCGCACCGGACCGGACAGCCCGCCGCGCTCGGCGGCGATCGTCAGGAGGGCCACGCCGGGCAGCACGGGGGTGCCGCCGATCCGGTGGTCGGCGACCAGCCGGTCGTCGGGGCGGATCCACGTGCCGGGGGCGGGCCCGGCGAGGTGAGCGGCGCCGCCGATCCAGTGGCGCCGGTCGTCCGCGAACGGGTATCCCGGCAGCGGCACCCGCCGCCCGCCCGCCGTCAGGTCGTCCCAGGGGAGGTCGTCCCCGCTGGTGTACCGCTCGGCCAGGCGTCCCGCCTCGCCGCGGGCCGGACGGACGCCGTCGCGCAGCTGGCCGCGCAGGTCGGCGAGGTCCCCGGCCACGTACGCGCACCGGGCCCCGGCCAAGTGCGGCCTGCCGACGGCGAGCGTGCGGGCGACGTCGCGCACGTCCAGCTCCGGGTGAGCGTCGAGGTGACCGGCCAGGGCGGTGCGCAGCCGGGCCAGGGCCTGCTCGTCCGAGGCCGACAAGGGCACGACGACGTCCTCGCGCCCGCCGGGCCGCGGCTCGCGGGAGGGCGGCTCGGCGACCACGACGTGGCAGTTCGTGCCGCTGAAGCCGAAGCTGCTCACCGCCGCGACCCGCTCGCCAGAGGGGCCGGGCGTCCAGGGCGACAGCTCCGTGACCACTTCGAGCGCGCCGTCCGCGAAGTCGATCTTCGGGTTGGCCCGGACGAACCCCGGCGACGGCGGCAACTGCCGATGCCGCAACGCCAGCAGCGTCTTGAGCAGCCCGCCGATCCCGGCCGCCATGGTGGTGTGGCCGACGTTCGCCTTGAGCGAGCCGATGCGGCACGGGCGCTCACGGTCCGCGCCGAACACCTTCGCCAGCGCCTTGACCTCGATCGGGTCGCCCAGCTCGGTCCCGGTGCCGTGCGTCTCGACGTAGTCCACCGCGCCGGGACGGATCCCGGCCCGCCGGTGCACCTCGGTCAGCAGTTCCGCCTGGGAGGAGGCGCTGGGCGCGGTGATGCCGTTGCTCGCGCCGTCGCCGTTGACGCCGCTGGCCCGGATGACGCCGTGGACGTGGTCGCCGTCCGCGAGGGCGCGGTCCAGCCGCTTCAGCACGACCACGCCGACGCCCTCGCCCAGCACGATGCCGTCGGCCGACTCGTCGAAGGGCGCGCAGGTGCCGGTGGGCGAGAGCATCCCGGCCTTGCTGCACCAGATGTGCATCCTCGGGGTGTTCATCACCGCCACCCCACCCGCGACCGCCGCCTCGCACTCGCCCCGCCGGATGCTCTCGCAGGCCAGGTGCACGGCCACCAGCGAGGACGAGCACGCGGTGTCCACGGCCATGGTCGGCCCGCCGAAGTCCAGCAGGTACGCGATCCGCGCGGGCAGCACCGAGGAGGCGTTGCCGAGGAAGGCGTGCCCGGTGTCGTCGCGTCCGGCCGCCGCGAGCAGGCCGGCGTAGTCGCCCGCGCCGCAGCCGACGAAGCACCCCCACGGCCTGCGGCCGGACCTGGCGGCGTAGCCGGCGTCCTCCAGGGCGTGCCACGCCTCCTGGAGGAACAGCCGCTGCTGCGGGTCCATCGTCTCGGCCTCCAGGGGCGAGATGTTGAAGAAGGCCGCGTCGAAGGCGTCGACGTCGGTGAGCATCGCGGCCCACTTGCTGTACGTCCGGCCCGGCGCCATGCGGTCGGCGTCGTACACCCGGGACACGTCGAACCGCTCGGGCGGCACCTCGCGGATGCTGCACCGGCCGCCGGCCAGGTTCCGCCAGAACGTCTCGAGGTCGGGCGCGTCCGGGAACCGCCCGGCCATGCCGATGACGGCGATGTCCCCCTCCCGCGCAGGCGTCTCCTCTCGCGCGGGCGGCTCCGCACGGGCGGGCTCCGCACGGGCGGGCTCCGCACGGGCGGAGGGCTCTTCGGTGGGCCTTACCGGCTCCAGGGTGACCGTGCCGGGGTTCGTGGGGGGCTCGGCGGTCGTGGTGTCCGGCTCGGCGCGGTCGCCGTCGAGCGAGGGCAGCCGGATCCGGCCCGCCCGCTCCTCCGGATCGCCCGGTTCGGGCGTCTCGTCCCGCTCGGCGGGGGTGGGTTGTCTCGGTACGGAAGGTCGCTCCTCCCGGACCGGCTGCTCGGGGGCGGGACGCGGCGCCGGCACGCTCAGCCCGTCGGCCGCCACGGCCTCCCGTACGGCCTCCACCAGCGCCGGGACGGTCGGATGGTCATAGACGGCGACGGAGTCCAGGTCGAGCCCGAAGCTCCGGTTCAGGTCCCGGACGATCTCCACGGCCCCGATCGAGTCCAGGCCCATCTCGCTGAAGCTCAGCGAGTCGTCCACCTCGTGGGCCTGCAGGTAGAGGTGGCTCATGAGCGTGCCCTCGATGACCCGCCGCACCTCCCCCGGCTCGGGCCCGGCCGCCGCGGCGGGCTCCTCCGCACGCCCCCGGGGACGACCGCCCTCGGGCCGCGCCCCGCTGCCCTCACCGCCGGAGACCCCGCCCCCGGCGGTCCCCGGCTCGGCGATCTCCGGCTCGGCGGCCTTCCCCTCGGAGCCCCCTCCTTCGGAGCCCCCTACTTCGGAGGCCCCGGCCTTCGGGGAGCCGCCTCTGCCGGTGTCCACCTTCGGGGAGCCGCCTCTGAAGGCGTCCGCCTTCGGGGAGTCGCCTCTGAAGGTGTCCACCTTGGCGAAGTAGTCGTCGACGCGGGCCAGCGACTCCTCCCCCAGCACGCGCTCGTGCATCCCCGACTCGCCCGCGATGACGCCGGTCAGCCGGTCGAGCACCCGTCCGGCCAGCTCGGACTTGAGCGCCCGCAGGGCGGGCAGCGGCAGCGCGGCGATCGAGCGGGCGTGCCTGAGCGCCGCCTTCAGCACGGCGTCCTGCGGCAGGACGGTCACCCCGGCCCCCCGCCTGGCCAGCTCCTCACCCGTGACGGACCGGCCGGTGTAGAGCATCTCGTGCGCCGCCGACCGGCCGAGCCGCTCTTCCAGGATGTAGGTCGCGCCCATCCCGGGCGTGAAGCCGAACTTCATGAAGTTGGCGCTGTAGACCCCTTCGGCCGCCATGATGACGAGGTCGGCGAACAGCCCGAAGGCCAGCCCGCCGCCCGACGCGTGCCCCTGGACGGCGGCGATGACCGGCCGGTCGCACCGCAGCAGCCCCTCGTACAGGAAGGGCACGTCCGTGAAGCGTCCCTGGCCGCCCGCGAGCGTGCGCAGGGCCTCCGGGGTGGCGCCCATGCTGAAGACGTTGCCGCTGCCGGTGAGCACGACCGCCTTGACGTCCTCGCGCCCGGCGATCTCGGCGAACGCGGCCTGGAGGTCGTCGATCAGCTCCCTGGTGAACATGGACGCCCCGGACCCCATCACCACCAGCGCCACCCCTTCGGGCAGCACCTCGAACCGCAGCCCTTCCCCGTCCGGCACGAGCTCCACGTCCTGCTCCGCCGGCCTCTCCACGGCGAGCGGCTCGACGGGCGGCTCGGCGGGGGGCTGGGCGGCCGTGGTGACGCGCTGCCACCGGCCCAGCCAGCAGCTCTCCTCCTGGAACGGGTAGACCGGCAGCGACACCAGCCGTCCGCCGTCGTGGCACTCGCGCCACGGCACCTCGGCTCCTGCGGCCCAGGCGGCCGCCACCTCTTCCAGCCGTCCAGCCCGGAACAGCCGGACGCAGTCCGCCGCCGACGGCGTGCCGTCCTCGCCGCCGGAGCCGGTGAAGACGCCGGGGCCGGGGTTCGCGCCCGCCGCGTACGCCTCCAGCCCGTCCCGGAGCTCGGCCACGTCGTTCACGACGAGCGCCAGCCGCTCCGCCATGCCGGTCCGTCCGACCTGCGAGGTGTAGGCGAGGTCGGCCAGAGCCGTGCCGGGGCCGGCCAGGTCGGCGACGGTGTCGTCCAGCGACAGGCCCTGTCCGAGCTGCATCAGCGCGGCCGGGTCGAGGCCGAGGTCGCCCAGCGAGTCGGCCGGGTCGAGCTGGTCGGCGGGGATGCCGAGCAGCGCGGCCACCCGTTCGACGCCGTCCCGGGAGCTCGGGCGGGAGCCGTCCGCCGTGGCGGTCTCGGCCAGGAAGCGGATCCAGGCGCGGGCGTAGTCGCGCAGCGCCTTGGGCGTACGGGCGGAGAGCACGACCAGGCAGGGCCCGTCCGCGCCCGGCCGGGGAGCGGGCTCCGGGGCCTCCTCGACCAGGACGTGCGCGTTCGTCCCGCCCGCGCCGAACGCGCTGACCCCGGCCCGCCGGGGTGTGCCGTCCGCGCGGGTCCAGGGTTCGAGCACGCGCTGCACGTGGAAGGGCGTGGCGGCGAAGTCGATCTTCGGGTTGAGCTCGTCGGCGTGCAGGGACGGCACCAGCTGCCCGTGCTGGAGCTGGAGCAGCACCTTGGTCAGCCCGGCGATACCGGCCGCGCCCTCCAGGTGCCCGATGTTGGACTTGACCGAGCCGATCGCGCAGTCCGCGCCCTCCGGCAGTGCCTGGCGCATGCCCTCGACCTCGATCGGGTCGCCGAGCGAGGTGCCGGTGCCGTGCGCCTCGATGTAGCCGATGCTCGCCGGGTCCCAGCCGGACCTGCGGATCGCCGTGCCGATGAGCTGGGCCTGCGAACGCGGGCTCGGGACGGTGGCGCCGCTGGTCCGGCCGGTGTGGTTGACGGCGGTGGCGGCGATGACGCCGTAGATGTGGTCGCCGTCCGCCCTGGCCCGCGAGAGCGGCCTGAGCAGCACGGCGCCGACGCCCTCGCCGGGCACGTACCCGCTGCCGCCGGCGCCGAAGGCGCGGCACCGGCCGTCCTCCGACAGCCAGTGTCCCTGGGCGAGTTGCAGGTACTTCTGCGGGTGGACGGTCGCGTTCACGCCGCCGGCCAGGGCGAGGTCGCACTCGCCGCGCCGCAGGCTCTCGACGGCCAGGTGCACGGCGGTCAGCGAGGAGGAGCAGGCGGTGTCCAGCGCGATGCTCGGGCCGTGCAGGTCGAGGGTGTAGGAGACGCGGTTGGCGATGGAGGCGTGCATGGCCGTGGGGGCGACGCCGCCCTCCCCGCCCTCGACGAGCTGGTAGTGGTTCCACATGACGCCCGCGAACACGCCGACGTTCTGCGCCGACAACGACTCCGGCGGGTGGCCGGCGTCCTCCAGCGCGTGCCAGCAGGTCTGGAGGAACAGCCGTTCCTGCGGGTCCATGCGTTCGGCGTCGCGGCGGGAGATGCCGAAGAAGGCGGGGTCGAAGCGGTCGACGCCGTGGAGGAAGCCGCCCCACTTGCCGTACGTCCTGCCCGGGGCGCCCTTCTCGGGGTCGTAGATCTCGTCGTGGTTCCAGCGGCCGTCCGGGATCTCCTCGATGCAGTCGCGTCCCTCCGTCAGGTTGCGCCAGAAGGCGCGCAGGTCGGGGGCCTGCGGGTATCGCCCGGCCAGCCCGACGACCGCGATGGGCTCGTCGACCTGCACCCCGCCGGGCTCACCGCCACCCGCCGCCCGCACCTCCGTCCGCGCCTCCGTCCGCGCCTCCGTCCGCGCCTCCGTCCGCGCCTCCGCGCGCGGCATGGCCGCCGCGGGCCGGGCGGCCGGGCTCGGCGTGGCGGCCGCGGGCGGGGCGACCGGGCGGGGCGCAGGGTCCGGTGGGGCGGGCGGCAGCAGCGCGGGGATGCGGTCCGCGTCGCCGTGCAACACCGTCAGGACGTCCTCGGTCCCGCTCAGGGCTCGGTCGAAGACGTCGAGGGCGGCCTCGGTGGGCAGCGGGACCATCCCGGTGGCCGTGCGGGCGCGCTCGACCGTCTCCGGCCCGACCCGCATCCCGCCCTCGGCCCAGTACGGCCACGCGACCGCCAGGGTCCGGCCCGGCCGGTCCCGCCGCGCCGCCCGCCGCCGGGCGAACTCCTCCAGGTACGCGTTCGCGAAGGCGTAGTCGGCCTGCCCCGGGTTGGCCAGCGACGCCGACACCGACGAGAACACCACGAAACAGTCCAGGTCGTCGTCCCTGGTCGCGGCGTCCAGGTGGCGCACGCTCAGGGCCTTGGCCGCCACCACGGCCTCGATGTCGGCGGCCCGTTTGCCCGGGTAGAGCCCGTCGCGGTTGACGCCCGCGCAGTGGACGACGCCGTCGATGCGGCCGTGGCGCTGCCGGACCGTGGCGAGGGCGCGCTCGACCTGGTCCGGGTCGGTCAGGTCGGCGGAGATCTCGGCGTTCCTGCTGACCGGCACGGCCGTGGCCTGGTGGCGGCGTTCCAGGTGCTCGGCGAGGAGGCGGCCGATGCCGCCCGTCCCCCCGGCGATCACGTACACGCCGCCCTTCCTGATCGGGACGGGCCCGCCGCGCTCACCGGGCTCGGGCTGCTCGGGCTGCTCGGGCTGCTCGGCCGGCTCCACCGGGAGCCAGCGGCGCACCAGGCGTTCGCCGCGCTCGTAGCGGATCTCGGGCTCGTCGGAGGCGTCCCGCAGCGGGTCGGCAGAGGCGTCGGCGGAGGAGGTGGGGGCGGAGGAGGAGGCGGGGGCGGAGGAGGCGGGGGCCAGGCGGATGCTGCGGCAGCGGATCAGCGGGGTCTCGGCGGTGATCGTCCTGGCCAGCGCGCCGACGGCCTCGTGGGCGGGGTCGTCGCCGGTGTGGGCGTAGGTGAGGGTGACCGGCCGCTCCGGCTTCGCGGCGAGGACGGCCTTCGCGGTCTCCCAGACGGCCAGGCACGGGTCGGCGGGCTCACCCGGCGTGGCCCGGATCACCAGGTGCCGGGAGCCGTCGTACCGGGCGCCGGGGGTGATCTCGCGGTACTCGCCGGGGTCGTCGCCGTCCTGGGGGTGCGGCACCCACACGTCGCGGAAGCAGCGCGTCTCGCCCGGCTCGGGCTCCGGCTGTCCCGGGGTGAGGTCGTAGGCGGAGGAGAGGTGGGCGGCGAGGCTGTCGATGTCGCCGTACTCGAACAGCAGGGTCGGGTAGAGCCGCCGCCCGACGATCTTCTCCAGCCGCTCGCTGATGTCCACGAGCGTGACCGAGTCCAGGCCGAGGTCGTAGAAGCCGGTCCCGGTGGGCACCTCGCCGGGCGGGCGGCCGAGCGGCCCGGCGACGAGCTCGCGCAGCCGGCCGACCAGGTCGCCGGAGCCGTTGTGGCCGGTGGCGGACGGCTGCTCCGGACGTGCCGGGTCGTCGAGCAGCCGCTCGATCAGTCGCGGCGACCTGATGCGCTTGCACGACAGCCCGCCGAACCCGGCGACGAAGCGCCCCCGCTCGTCGTAGAGGCCGAAGTCGTTGGTGATCACGTCGCCGGACGGCGCGATGCTCTCCGGGCGCGGCGCGTACACGTGGAAGGCCGCGCCGAGCCGCCGGGGCGCGCGGAACTCGGCGATGTAGACCGGGATGAACGGCTCCCGCCCGGACGCCTGGGTCTGGCCCAGCCCGGCCAGGGTGGCCGCGTCCAGCCGGGCGGGGTGCAGGTGGAAGCCCTCGTGGCCGGGGGCGGGCGAGTCCTGACGCAGCTCGGCGAGCAGGTAGCCGTCGCCGTGGTGCAGCCGTCCGGCGCATTTCATCGGGGCGCCGTGGCTGATGTCCTCGGCCCTGGCGCGGGCGTACAGGTCCTCCATGTCGCCGTGCCGCCGGGCGCCCCGGCGCAGGGCGTCCAGGTCGATCGGGCCGGGCTCGGGGCCGCTCGGCGCGCCCACCTTACCGGTGAAGTTCCGCCGCCAGCCGGACAGCGGCGTCCCGTCCCTGCTCCAGCGGCTCTCCGCCCGCACGTCGGCGCCGTCTACGGTGACGCGGATCTCCCGGTCGGCCTCCGGCTTGGTGACGATCGCCTCGGTGAACAGCACCTCGCGCAGGACGATCTCCCCGGGGTCGCGTCCGGTCGCCATCAGCGTGCGGAACACCAGATCGAGGAACGTCACCCCGGGCATGACGGACACGTCGTGCACCCGGTGGTTCCGCATGATGAAGTCGTTGTGCTTCAGCGTGGTGTGACACTCGATCGCGGGCATGGAGTCAGCGCCTCCCCGTGGTGATGTTCAGGTCGAGCAGCGAGCTGGCGTCGTCCGGCGGGCCGGGATCGGGACCGTGGCCGGGACCGGCGGCGCCGGCCGGAACCGGGTCGCGGGCCGGGTCACGGGCCGGCTCGTGGGCCGGGGCCGGGTCGCGGTCCAGCCACAGGCGCCTGCGCCGGAAGACCGGCGCGGGGGCGGGCTCGCGTTCGGGCCGCGCGCCCGACCGCGGGGGCGGCTCGCTCAGCACGAGGTGCGCGTTGGTGCCGCCGAGCCCGAACGAGCTCACGCCCGCGACCCTGGGCGAGGGCCAGTCCCGCGGCTCGGTGACGGGCTCGAAGGGCGAGGCGGCGAAGTCGAAGCGCGGGTTGGGCCGCTCGCAGGACAACGTCGGCGGGATCAGTCCGTGCTCGACGGCCAGCGCCGCCTTGATCAGCCCGGCGATCCCGGCCGCGCTGAGCGTGTGGCCGATGTTGCTCTTCACGCTGCCGATCGCGCACGTTCCCGGGTCCCCGCCGCCCTCGGCGAACACCCGCGTCAGGGCGCGCAGCTCGATGGGGTCGCCGATGAGCGTGCCGGTGCCGTGCGCCTCGATCAGGCCGATCTCGCGCGGCGTGCGGCCGGCCGCCGCCAGGGCCCGGCGGACCACGTCGGCCTGGGCCTCGGGGTTGGGCGTGGTGACGCCCATCGTGCGGCCGTCGTTGTTCACCGCGACCGCCTCGATGACCGCGTGCACCCGGTCGCCGTCGGCCAGCGCCGCGCGCAGCGGCTTGAGCAGGACGACCCCGCACCCCTCCCCCGGCACGAACCCGTCGGCGCGCTCGTCGAAGGTGTGACACCGGCCGGTGGGCGACAGCGCCTTGGCCGCGCTGAGCTGGAGGTAGTCGTTCTCGTCCAGGAGCACCTCCACCCCGCCCGCCAGGGCCACCTCGGCCTCCCCGGCGAGCAGGCTCTGCGCGGCGAGCTGCACGCCGACCAGCGAGGAGGAGCAGGCGCTGTCCACGACGAGGTTGGGGCCGCGCAGGTCGAAGTGGTGGGCGACCCTGGCCGCGATGAAGTTCTGGTCCGAGGCCAGCCCGCCCGGCCGGACGCCGACCCGGCGCCCGTAGTCGGACATGCGGGCTCCGGCGAACACGCCGGCCCGGCGTCCGCGCAGCTCGGCGGGGTCGTAACCGGCGTCGGCCAGGCAGGCCGCGCAGCACTCCAGGAACATGCGGATGGCCGGGTCGAGGGCGCGGGCCTCGTCCTCGCCGAGGTCGAAGTAGTCGTTGTCGAAGTCCTCGATGCCGTCGACGAAGCCGCCCCACTTGCTGATGCTGCGGCCGAGGGCGGGTTCGGGCGAGTACAGCTCGCGGTGGTCCCAGCGGGAGAGGGGCACCTCGCGCACGTCGCACCGGCCCTCGGTGAGGTTCCGCCAGAACGCGGCCACGTCCGGCGCGCCGGGGAACCGGCAGGCCATGCCGATGATCGCGATCCTGCGATCCTCGGCGACACCGGGAAGGGCAGAGGCAGGGGCGGCCGGACGGTCGGCGGTCGGTTCGGGGACGTCCGGACGGTCGGCGGCCGGCTCGGGGACGTGCGCGCGGTCGGCGGCCGGCTCCGGGACGCCCAGGCGGTCGCGGAGTTGCTCCAGCGTCGGGTAGTCGAGCAGCAGCGACGGTTCCAGGCTCTCTCCGAGCCGTTCCTCGATGCGCTGCACCAGCTCGGCCAGCATCACCGACTCGACGCCGAGGTCCCCGAACTCCGCCGTCGGGTCCAGCGCGTCCACGGGGATGCCGATCGTCTCGGAGAACAGCACGGCCAGCCAGTCGGGCCCCTCAGCGGCCCGCGCCGGCTCGGGAGCCGGGTGGGCGGGAGCCGGGTGGGCGGGGGCCGGGCGGCGGTCCGCCCGCTGGGGCAGCCGGATCAGCGCCGGGACGTCCACGGACGCGCCGGACGGCGGGCACGGCAGCACGGTCGCGCCGCGCGGCAGCCCGATCACCCGGTCCAGCACCCGCAGCCCGTCCCGGTCGGTGAGGGACGCGAGCCCGACGGCCTCGCCGACGTTCGGCTTCCCGCGCGCCCCGCCGGACTCCCGCCACTGCGGCCAGTCGACCGACCGGAACTCGGTCCGCCCGGACCGCCGCCTGACCCCGGTGCAGTAGTCGAGGAAGGCGTTGGCGGCGGCGTAGTCGGCCACCCCGGCGGCCAGCGCGGGCACGGCGGCGCACACGGAGGAGAAGGTGACGAAGAAGGCCGGACGGTCCCCGGCGCACGCCTCGTCCAGCGCCTCCAGGAGGTCGGCCTTGGGGACGAGCACGGCCCGCAGGTCGTCCTGCGACTTGTGGGCCAGCGACGGACGTCCCTGGCTGGAGCGTCCCGCGCAGTGGACGACGCCGCCGATCGGGCCCAGCTCGCGCCGCACGCCGTCCAGGAAGGCGGGCACCCCGGACGGCGGCCCGGTGTGGACGACCACCCGGGCGCCCGCGCGTTCCAGGTCGAGGACGGTGGCGACGGCCTCCTCGCCGGAGCCGTCCCACTGGTCGCGCGGCGGCAGCGGACGCACGCCGAGCAGGGCGAGCCGGCGCGCGCCGCGCTCGGCCAGGTGGCGGGCCACCAGCGCGCCCAGCCCCCTGGTGCCGCCGCTCACGACATAGACGGCCGCGGGATCGAGCTGCGGCTCGGCGTACGGCGCGGACAACTCCCGCAGATCAGGACGGAACCGCTCGCCATCGCGGTAACACACCTCCCCGTACGGCTCGGCGGCCGCCCATTCGGCGCGGATCTGCGCGGCCGTGGGCCGGTCGCTGTCCAGCACCGTGGCCGTGACCGCCGGGTACTCGGCGGCGAGCATGCGCACGAACCCCGCCATCCGCGCCCCCGCCAGGCTCGGCGACGGGCCGCCGAGGTCCAGCAGGCCGCTGGTGACGTGCAGGATCCTGAGCGGGCGGCGCCGGGCGAGGGCGTCCCGCAGGACGGCGAGCCGGTCCAGCTCGCCCTCCGGGTCGGCCTCGCCCAGGTCGCGCAGGTCGATCCAGCCGGTGAACTCCTCCGGGACGGGGTCTCCCGGGCCCACCGGCACGACGTGGTCGCCGAGCGAGCGCGCCAGTTCCTCAGAGGCGTCGCCGAACAGGCACACCACGGTCCCGTCGCCGAGCGTCCCGGGGTCGTGGGCGGGCTGCCCGGCCGGCGCCCAGGTGCGTTCGAACAGCGGTATCTCGGCAGCGGCCGGTTCCCGGCCCCCGAAGGCTTCCCGGCCGGCGGCGGCCGGTTCCGGGTCGCCGGCCGCGAGTTCCGGGTCGCCGGAGGCGGGTTCGAAGGGCCAGCAGCGCATCCGGTCGAACGGGTACGACGGCAGCCCCACCAGCCGCGCCCCCGGCGGCGGCGTCCAGTCCACGTGGCCGCCGTCCACCCAGTGCCGTCCCAGCTCCAGCAGGTCGCCGGGACGTCCGGACAGCTGGTCGCCGGACCACCCGGACGGCGGGACGCCGGGGCGTGTCCGGCCGCGCAGCACGTCGGCGGGCTCCGACCGGGCGAACCGCTCCAGCCGTTCGCACAGCTCCGCCACGTCCGAGACGACCAGGGCGAGCCGTTCGCGCAGCGGTTCCCGTCCGATGCGGAGGGTGTGGGCGACGTCGGCGAGGCTCTCGGGCGTCGCGCGCAGGTGACCGGCCAGCCGGCCCGCCATGGCCCGCAGCCGCCGCTCGTCGTGCGCCGACAGCACGATCAGCTGCGGCCCGGCGTCGGACGCGCCGGTCGCGGCGGGCATGCCGGTCGCGGCGGGCGCGGTGGCCGCGGCGGGCGCGGTGGGCGGGGCCTCCTCGATCACCGCGTGCGCGATCGTCCCACCGGCGCCGAACGAGCTGAGGCCCGCCCGCCGGGGCGCGCCGCCGGGCCCCTCGGGCCAGTCGGCCGCCTCCCGCTGCACGCGGAAGGGGATCTCGTCCCAGGTGATGTCCGGGTTGAGCTCGTCGGCGTGCAGGGAGGGCACGAGCCGCCGGTGCCGGAGCTGGAGCACGATCTTGGTGAGCCCGGCGATGCCGGCGCCCGACTCGACGTGCCCGAGGTTGGACTTGACCGAGCCGATCGGGATGCTGCCCGGCGCGGCCCCCGTCTGCCCGAACACCCGCATGAGGGCGTTGATCTCGATGGGGTCGCCGAGCGCGGTGCCCGCGCCGTGGCATTCCAGGTAGCCGATGCCGGCGGGGTCCACGCCCGCGTCGGCGAGCGCGCGGGCGACGAGCTCGCCCTCCTCGACGGGGCTCGGCACCACCCAGCCGTTCGTCCGGCCCGAGTGCACGACGGCGGTGCCCCTGATCACCGCGTGGATGCGGTCGCCGTCCGCCTTGGCCCTGGACAGCGGCTTGAGCAGGACGACCCCGGCGCCCTCGGCGGGCACGAAGCCGTCGCCGCCGGCCCCGAAGCTGTGGCAGCGCCGGTCGCCGGCGGTGAGCCGCATGCGGGCGTGCTGGACGAACTTGTTCGGGTGCAGGTTGAGGTTGACGCCGCCGGCGATCGCCAGCTCGCACTCCCCCTGGCGCAGCGACCGGACCGCGAGGTGCAGCGCGGCCAGCGACGACGAGCACATCGTGTCGACCGACATGCTGGGCCCCTTGAGGTCCAGGTGGTAGGAGACGCGGTTGGCCACGCCGCCGAGCGTCGCGCCGGTGTCCTGCGGCGTGCCGCGCAGGCTCTGCTCGACGCCGAAGAAGGGGTACTCGTTGTACATCACGCCCGCGTAGACGGCGACGTTCGAACCGTGCCGGTCGCGCAGGCGGGTGCGCGGGTAGCCCGCGTCCTCCAGGGCCTCCCAGGTGACCTCCAGGAAGACGCGCTCCTGCGGGTCCATGAGGGCGGCGTCGCGCGGGGTGATGCCGAACAGCAGCGGGTCGAAGTCGGTGACGCCGTCGAGGAAGCCGCCCCACATGAGGTCCACGGGCCAGCCGTCGCGGGTCCTGTCGGCGGGGACGCGGGAGAGCGAGTGCCGCCCGGCGGCCAGGTTCTCCCAGAACGTGCCCAGGTCGGGGGCGTCGGGGTAGCGCCCGGCGATCCCGATGACGGCGATCGCGCCGTCGTCGGCGGCGTCGGCGTTCCCGACGACGTCGATCGCGCCGTCGTCGGCGGGATAGGCGCTCCCGGCGGAGCGCGGTCCGGTCCGGTCCGGCCGGTCCGCGGGGGGCGGGGCGGAGGTTCTGGCGGACAGCGCGGCGGCGACCCCGGCCAGGTCCTTGTGCTCGAAGAAGAGCGTGCGCGACCGCTCGCCGAGGTCCCGCTCCAGCCGCGCGTTGAGCTCGACGATCTGGGACGACGTCAGCCCGTACTGCTCCAGCGGCACCCGCGTCCCCAGCCGGTCCGCGTCGATGCCCGAGACCTCGGCGTAGACGCCCTTGAGGTAGTCCTCCATGTCGCCGGCGGCGGCCTCCGCCACGACCGGCTCCGCCCGTTCGATCCAGTACGGCTCGGCCTCGAACGGGTAGGAGGGCAGCGCGACCCGTCCGGGCGGCTCCGGCCAGAACCGGGCCCAGTCGACGTCCTGACCGGCCACCCAGGCGGCCGCTGCCTCGGCTTCCGCGCCGGTCGGACGCCCGCCGGCCCGTCCGGTGAGCACGGACGGGTGCGTCCTGCCCGCCGCGAACGCCTCCAGCCCCTCCCGCAGCCCGGCCGCGTCGCGGCAGACGACGGCGAGCCGGTGCGCGAGGGCGGCGCGCCCGGTCTGGGTGGTGTAGGCGATCCGGCGCACGTCCCGCTCCCCGGCCCCGGCCAGGCGGCGCGCGGCGGTCACCAGCCGCTCCTCGGTCGCGGCGGACACCAGGACGGCGTGCTCCTGCCCGTCCTCGGCCGCGCTGTCCGGGGTCTCCTCGGGAAGGGGCGCGCGGACGACGGCGTGGGCGTGCGTGCCGGTCGCCCCGAAGGCGTTGATCAGCGCCCGCCGCTCGCCGGTCCACGGCCGCGGCTGCTCCGGCACGGTGACCGCGTCGGTGGGCGGCTCGGCGAGCAGCGTGGGCGCCAGGCGTCCGTGCCGCAGCTGCAGCAGCACCTTGGCGAGCTGGGAGGCGCCGGACGCGGCTTCGAGATGGCCGATGTTCGGCTTGAGCGTGCCCGCCGCGACGGGCTCGGACCGCTCGCCGAAGACCTCGGCCAGCGCCTCGGCCTCGGCCGCGTCGGCCAGCGCCGCGCCGGCCGCCGCGCACTCGACGTAGGAGACGTCGCCGGGCCCGGCACCGGCCCGCTCCAGGGCGCGGCGCATGGACGCCGCCATGGCGTCGGCGCTCGGCGCGGTGAACCGCCCGGTACGCCCGGTGTGCGCGACCCAGGTGGCCTCGACCACGCCGTGGACGGCGTCCCCCGCCCGGACGGCGTCCGCGACGGGCCGCAGCAGGAAGGAGCCGACGCCCTCGCCGACCGTCCAGCCGGGCCGGTCGGGGTCGAAGGCGGCGGCGCCGGCCTCCTCGGCCAGCAGGCCGAGCCCGGCCAGCAGCCCGGCGTGGTAGGGGTCGGCGAGCAGGTTGACGCCCGCGACCACGGCCGCGTCGCAGTCGCCCGTACGGATGGCCTGGGCGGCCAGGTGCAGGGCGGTCAGCGTGGACGAGCACGACGTGTCCACGGCGATGCTCGGCCCGGTGAAGCCGAAGAAGTACGAGACGCGGTTGACCATGTCGGACGCGGTCGCCGAGACCACGGCCGGGCCGCCCGCGCGCCAGGCGGCGGCCCCGGCGTGCTGGTAGTCGTGCCACATCGAGCCGACGAAGACGCCCACCCTGGGGGCGGTCGCGTGCAGCGAGTCGGGGGTGTGACCGGCGTGCTCCAGGCACTCCCACACGCTGTGCAGCAGCAGCCGCAGCTGCGGGTCGAGCGTCGCGGCCTCCTTCGGCGAGACGTGGAAGAGCAGGCTGTCGAAGCGGTCGATGTGCTCCAGGTAGCCGCCGGGACGCTCGCCCCTGGGGCTCGGGCCCAGGCTGCGGGCGCCGGTGCTGAGGTTGCGCCAGAAGCCGTCCAGGTCGTCGGCGCCGGGGTAGCGGCCGGCCATGCCGATCACGGCGAGCCCGGCCGGCCGTTCCTCGGGCGCCGGCTCGGCGCGGAGGGCGGGCTGGGCGCGGAGGGCCGGTTCCGTCTGCGGGGTGGAGAGCACAGGAGTCGCGAACACGGGGACGGCGTCGCCGGTCGCGTACTCGGCGGGGCCGCCCAGGAACGCCTGGAGGAAGCGGTGGCCGTCGTCCAGGTCGAACTGGTCGCGCACCTGGTCGAAGGCGACCTCGCCGATGGGACAGAGCCCGATGCCGCAGGCCGCCTGGCCGGTCATCAGGAGCTGGCCCAGGTAGCCCGCCTCCAGGGTCAGGTAGCGCAGGCTCTGCTCGCCGTACAGGGGCTCGATGCCCTTGGTCTGGCCGATGAGGTAGAGGCTGAAGGCGGCGCGGTCGTACAGGTCGCGGTTGTAGACGAAGTGGGCCGTACGGTCGAGCTCGGGGCGGCCGTTCACGAGGTGGAGGGCGTGCTCGACCGGGTTGTAGTAGTAGATCCCCTCGGCGACGCCGCTGATCGCGCCCTTGGTGACGTGCAGGTACGCCTGCACGGCGTAGGTGTCCCCGGCCGACGGGTACAGGTGGCGCGCGCGGTCGCCGAGCCGCCGTTCGCGCAGCAGCCCGAGCAGCCGGCACAACGACCGGTACGGCAGTGGGCCGGGCGCGAAGTCGCGCACGCTGGCCCGCCAGGCGAAGTGCTCCTCGGGCACGTCCAGGCGGTCGAGGCGGATGAGGCTGGCGTCCGGCTCCAGCGGGCGCAGGTTCCACTGGCCCGCCTTGAACGCCTCCCGGTCCTCGGGCGAGAAGAAGTCGACCTCCCCCGGCCCGTCCGCCTCGACACCGGCCTCGACGGGATGTTCGGCGGGCGTCTCGACGGGCTGTTCCGCAGCGGGCTTCGCAGTGGAGGGCTTCTCCGCGGCGGGCTTCTTCGGCGCGGGCGTGTCGGCGGGGGCGCCGACGACGGCGGCGATGCCGGTGACGGTCGGGTTCTCCAGCAGCAGCGCCACCGGCACCCGCCTGCCGTACCGCTTCCGCAGCGCCTTGGAGACCTGGACCATGGTGAAGGAGGTGACGCCCTGGTCCCACAGGTCCTGGCCGGGATCGACCTCCTCGACCCCGATCAGCTCGGCGAACAGCTCGGCGATCTCCGTCACCGCCCGCCCCGCCACCTCGGGCTCCGGCTCCGGCTCGGGTTCCGGCTCGGGTTCCGGCTCGGGGGCGCGGTCGGTGAGCGGCCACGGGAGCGCGTCCCGGTCCAGCTTGCCGTTGGCGGTGGCCGGGAACGTGCTGACGAACGCCACGTGGTTGGGCACCATGTACGCCGGCAGCGTCCCGGCCGCGTGCGCCCGCAGCTCCCCGACGTCCGGCTCCGCGCCCTCGGCCATCACGTACGCGACCAGCTTCCGCTCCCCCGACCGGTCGTCGCGGGCCAGGACGACGACGTCCCGCACGCCCGGATGTTGCCGCAGCCGGTGCTCGATCTCGCCCAGCTCGACCCGGAACCCGCGGATCTTCACCTGGTTGTCGGCCCGCCCGAGGAACGTGATGTTCCCGTCGGGCAGCAGCGCGGCCCGGTCGCCGGTCAGGTACATACGCCCGCCCGCGAACGGGTCCGGCACGAACCGCTCGGCGGTCAGCTCGGGCTGGTTGCGGTAGCCGAGGCTCAGGCACCTGCCGCCGATGAACAGGTCGCCCTCCACGCCTTCGGGGCAGGGCCGCCGGTCCTCGTCGAGGATGTAGTAGAGGGCGTCGTCGATCGGCCGCCCGTACGGGATGCTCCGCCACGACGGGTCGACCTCGCCCACCTCGAACCAGTTCGACCAGACGGTGGCCTCGGTGGCGCCGCCCAGGCTGACCACCCGCGCCCGCGGGAAGGTCGCGCGCACGGCGTCCGGCAGCGGCAGCGGCGTGTAGTCGCCGCTGAGGAAGACCAGCCGCAGGTCGCCGGTGCCCTCCTCGCCCTGCCGCTCGGCCAGCAGCGGGGCGAGCTGGTTGAGCGTGGTGGGCGCGGAGTTCCAGAACGTGATCGGCTCGTCGATGAGCACGTCCAGCAGCAGTTCGGGGTCGCGCTGCTGGCCCTCGTCGGCGATGTAGAGCGAGGCGCCCCGGCCGAGCAGGCCGAAGATGTCGAACACCGACAGGTCGAAGCCGAGCGAGGTGACGCAGAGGCCGACGTCGGAGGCGTCGAAGTCGAAGGTGCGGTAGCACCAGTCGAGCAGGTTGAGCAGCGGCCGGTGGCTGACCTCGACGCCCTTGGGCTTGCCGGTGCTGCCCGAGGTGAAGATCACGTACGCGAGGTCGTCCACGGTGCCGGCGAGGGGCGGGTCGCCGCGGTCGTCGCCGCCGGCGTCCAGCTCGACGGCGCGCACGCCCTCGGGCACGGCCCAGCCGGGCGTCTGCGCGCAGGTGAGCACGATCCCAGCGGCGGCGTCGTCCAGCATGACGGCGGCCCGCTCGTCGGGCAGGGACGGCTCCACCGGCAGGTAGGCGCCGCCCGCCTTGTGTATCCCGAGGACGGCGGCCACCATGTCGGGCCCGCGGCACAGGCGCACGGCGACCACCGTCCCCGGCCCCACGTCCAGCTCCTTCAGCCGCCAGGCGACGGCGTTGGCGCGCCGGTTCAGCTCCCCGTACGTCATGGTGCCGCCGGCGTGCCGCAGCGCGACCGCGTCGGGACGGGCGGCGGCCTGCCGCTCGAACAGCCGGTGCGCGGGGCGCAGCCGGTCCTCGAAGGCCGCGAACAGCTCGGCGAGGTCGGGGAACTCCGGCTCCAGGGCGTCCCAGTGGTAGTGCAGCCGGTCGCCCTCCCTGATGACGATGCAGTCGAGCGCGACGTCCGGGGTGTAGGTCATCCAGGGCCCGGCCTCGACGCCGTCCGGCAGGGGATGGTCGGTCAGGTCGAGGGTGCTGGTGTAGACGACGGGGAAGGCGTAGGCGCGGCGGCGGCGCTCCTTCATGACGTGGCCGCGCAGCGTGGCCAGGCCGGTCAGGGCGCCGTTCGCGGCGTCGGCGGCGATCCGGTCCGGGTAGGACTCCGCGTCGGTGACCCAGCTCAGGGCGGTGTGCTCGCCGGGACGTCGCGGCTCGGACTCGGCGGTCCAGCGCACCACGGACACGCTGAACGGATCGGCGAAGCGGGCGCGCAGCGCGCCCGCCAGGGCGGCGAAGACGGTCTCGTCGGACACCGCGGCGACGCTGCCGCTCAGCCGGACGCGGCGCGCGGGCGTGGTGGCCACCTCGGGCCCCGGCGGCAGGTCGCGGAACCGCTCGGCCCAGTAGCCCCCTTCGTGCGGGCGTTCCAGGGTGCCCGGCGCCTCGGCGGGCGGCCGGGGCTCGGCGGACGGGTCGGCGTACAGCCTGAACAGCTCGCGCAGCACGATGTGGATGCTCCGGCCGTCCAGGACGGCGAGGTCGACGGCCGCGTGCACCGTCTCGCCGCTGACCCGCAGCTCCCAGTGCGGCCAGCGGCCCAGCGGGAACGCCCGCCCGGCCATCTCCGCGGCCGTCTCCCCCGCCGTCTCTCCCGTGTCGGCGCCGGGGATGTCGGGGATGCTCCAGTTCTCCGGCGCGTGCGGCCTGACCCGCAGCGTCCCGTCGTGGGTGACCTCGGAGCGCAGCGCGTCGTGCGCGGCCACCAGGCGCAGCCAGGCCCGTTCGAGCCGGTCCCGGTCCAGGTCGCGGACGTGGAAGCTGTGGTGGACCTGGCAGCCGTCGTAGGGGTGGGAGCCGCCCGCGCGGGCCACGTAGTACGCCTTCTGCAGCTCGTTGAGCGGCCGGATCTCCTCCTCGCCGGTGTCGGCGGCCAGGGCGCGCAGCGCGTTGGTGAAGCGGGCGAACAGGGTCTCCGGCTCGCCGGGCGCGAAGCACCCGGGCACCAGGTCCCAGCGCACCCGCAGCTCGCCGTCGTGCTCCCACATCTGGTGGTCGAGGGCGACGCCGGAGGTCTGGCTCAGCGCGTACGTCACCGGCGGCACGGCCTCGTCGGGCCGGGCGTCCAGCAGGCTGGTGAAGACGACGGGCAGCGCCGTGCGCTCGCGCAGCTCCCGCATGACGGTCACGCCGGGGACGCCCGCGTGGCCGAGGTCGCGCCACAGCCGCCGGTGCACCTCCTGGACCGCCTCGGGGAGCGGCTCGCCGAGCGTGCTCTCGGCGGCGAACACGGCGGTGCCGGTGAACGGCCCGACCACCTCGTCCACCTCGCGCGGCAGCCAGGCCCGGCCGGTCGTGGTCACGGCCAGGGAGCAGTCCTCCCCCCTGCCGACCGTCTCGGCGAACAGGGTCAGCACCAGGGCGGTCGGCGAGACGTCCAGCTCGGCGGCCCTGGCGCGCAGGGCGCCCCACTGGGCGGCGGTCAGCGAGCCGGTCAGCGCGGAGCGCGGCGACCCGTCCGGCACGCCGGCGGCGGGGCCGGGCGGCAGGTCGGCCAGGCGTTCCCGCCAGTAGTCCAGGTCCTCCTGGTGGCGGGGGCCGCGCCGCTGGGCGTCCAGCGCCAGCAGGCAGTCGCGGACGGACAGGCCGCTCTCCTCCAGCGTGTGACCGGGGTCGCGGTAGCAGCGCCACCAGTCGCGCAGCAGCACGTCGAGCCCGCGGCCGTCGGTCACGCTCGCGTCGATGCCGAAGTGCACGGTCCCGGGCGTGGTGACCTCGACGGCGAACGGCGGCCAGACGCCGGGCTCGTACCGCCGGTGCGCGAGGCGTTCGCGGGCGCCGGGCTGGTCCACCGGCAGGTCCCAGGAGGGGGCCCGGTCCAGGATCCGCTGGGTGCCGTCCTCGCCCAGTTGCAGGCGCAGGGCGTCGTGGTGGTCGACGACGCGTTGCCAGGCCGCGCGCAGGCGGTCGGGGTCCACGCCGGGCACCTCGAACTCGCGGTAGACCTGGCAGCCGACCGGGTCGGGGGTGGCGTCCTCGTCCGCGCCCATGACGTACGCCTGCTGCAGGGGCGTCAGGGGGAACGGCTCGTGCCGGTCGCCGGGGGCCGGGCTGATCTCGGCCACGGTCACGGGGGCGTCGTGCTCGGCCGTCCCGGCCAGCTCGGCGATCCGCGCGGCCAGCTCGGCCGGCGTCGCGCAGCCGCCCAGCCGCTCGACGGGGAAGTCCAGCGAGAACTCCCGCTGGATCTCGAACCACACCCGTACCGCGGAGATCGAGTCGAGTCCGCTGTCCTTGAGTGATGCGTCGGGGGTCAGCTCCGCGCCGCCGGGCAGCACCTCGGCCAGCAGGCGGATGACCGTCTCCGTCACGCGCTCGTCGTGCTTCATGGGCCTCCTCCCTCACTGCGACGCTAGTGAGGACGGCGCGCGCTGCCTGCTCAAGACTGAGCAGGCGGCGCAAGGCGATCGGCCGTAGGTTTCTGACCATGCCTGGTTCCTGGATAGCGGGCGGCGGGCCCCGAGCCGACGCCCGCATCAGACTGTTCTGCTTCGCGCACGCGGGAGGCGGGTCGACGCTGTTCCGCAAATGGGACGACCATCTGTCGCCGGACGTCGACGTCTGCCCGGTGGTGCTGCCGGGGCGCGAGTCACGCCTGCGCGAGCGGCCCTACAACCGCATGGAGCAGCTCGCGGGGCCGCTGTGGGAGGCCATCGAGCCGTACACCGACCGGCCGTTCGCGCTGTTCGGGCACAGCATGGGGGCCGTGGTGGCCTGGGAGACGGCCCGCCGTTTCCCGCCCGCGGTGCTGTTCGTGTCCGGACGCCGCGCGCCGCAGCTGCCGACCCGCCGGCGCCGCTTCAGCGACCTGTCGGAGGAGGAGATGCTGAGCGAGATGGGCAAGCTGAACGGCACGCCGTCGGAGGTGATGGACCAGCGCAGCCTGCTGGAGGTGTTCCTGCCGGGCCTGCGCGCCGACTTCGAGCTGAACGAGTCGTACACGCCGCTGCCCGGCCCGCGTCCGGACTGCCCGATCTCGGCGCTGACCGGCGACGCCGACCCGGAGGTCGACCCGGACGAGATCAGCGCCTGGGCCGAGGCCACCAGCGGCGGTTTCACGTTGCGCGTGTTCGGCGGCGACCACTTCTACCTCAAGGGCCCGCGGCCCGAGGTGCTGACGGCGGTCCAGGAGGACCTGAACCGCCATCTGCTCAACGTCTGACCGTCCCCAGCTTCTAACCGTCCTTGGACAGGTCGCGCAGCCGGGCTTCGAGCAGCCCGGCGGCGGCCTCCATCAGCCGGTCGGCGATGACGTCCACGTGCCTGGCCCGCCAGTCGGCCAGCTCCGTGCCGGCCACCCACCGGTTGAACGCGCCCATCGCCGGCCCGCAGTGGACCTGGTAGTCCACCTGCCGCCCGGCCTCGCCGCGCAGCGCCAGCCTGATCGTGTGCACGAAGTACCAGCGGAAGACGAGCGCCATCCGGTGCTTGGGGTCGCGCTCGGCGCGGGCCAGCTCGGCCGGCCGGCGCGCGGCCAGGAACGCGCGGGTCTCCTCCCACACCTCCTCGAAGGAGCGGCGGAAGAACTTGTCCTGGATCGTCCGCCTGGTCCGCTCGTCGATCTCCTCCAGCGAGCCGTACTGGCGGTAGAGCTGGTAGAGCTTGTTGGCGCGGGCCGGGAACAGCGTGCCCTTCCTGGCGACCTGCACCTGCGCGCCCATCTCGAACATGTCGCCGGCCGGGGCGTAGGCGGTGTCCTGCACGTCGAGCCCGGCCAGCAGGTCCTTGACGGCGTCGGACGTCCCGGCCTGCGGGGTGCACTGGTTGACGCTGCCGGTGACGATGAAGTCGGCGCCGAGCACGAACGCCGCGGCGGCCGCCTCCGGTGCGCCGATCCCGCCGGACGCCCCGACCCTGATGCGCCGGGCGTAGCCGTGGGCGGCCATCTCCTCGTCGCGCAGCCGCAGGATCGCCGGCATCAGCGCGTACGGCGAGCGCCCGTCGGTGTGCCCGGCCGAGTCGGCCTCGACGCAGACGTCCCCGCTGACCGGCAGTTCGGCGGCGACCTCCGCCTCGGCCGCGCTCAGCGCCCCCTCCCGGACGAGCCGGTCCAGGACGGCCTGCGGGGCGGGCCGCATGAACGCGGCGGCGACCTCGGGCCTGGAGACCTTGGCCACCACGTGCCGGACGGCGACCGGCCGCCCGGCCGGGTCGCGGTGCGCGCCGCTGTAGCGGTAGCGCACGAGGGGCGCGGTGACGTGCGGGTAGGCGGCGGCCTCGACGTACCGCACGTCGCGGCGGAGCAGCAGGTCCACCGTCTCGCGCTCCAGGCCGTCCTCGTCGAAGCCGTGGAGCAGGTTGACGCCGTAGGGGCCGTCCGGGCCGAGGGCGGACTGGACGGTGTCGAGCGCGTCGGAGATCTGGTCCAGGGTGAGGCCGCCCGCGCCGAGGAAGCCCATCAGCCCGGCCCGGCCCATCCTGATCACGAGCTCGGCCGAGGCGATGCCCTTGAACATCGACCCGGCCAGGTAGGCGTGGCGGACGCGGTAGTCGGCGCGGAACTCGGCCGAACCGAGCGCGATCCCCGGCTCCGGGGCGGCGGGCGTCGCGACGCGCTCCCGGACGGCGGGCGCCTCGACCGGCTCCCGGGCAGGGGGCTTCTCGACCGGCTCCTGCTCGGCAGAGGGCTCGGGCGGGTGGCGGCGGGTGACCGTCCACAGTTTGGTGAGCACGTCGCCGGGGCCGATCTCCACCTGCTCGGACACGCCCTGGTCCATCAGGTAGCGCAGGCCGTCCACCCACCGCACCGGGCTGCAGATCTGGCGGCGCAGCAGCTCGGCCGCCTCGCCGGCCCGGTACGGGCGTCCGGTCACGTTGGCGATGACGGGCACCCGCGGCTCCTCGATGCGGACGCCGTCCAGCGCCTCGGCGAAGGCGTCGGCGGCCGGTTCCATGTAGCGCGAGTGCGAGGGCACGCTCACGCTCAGCGGCACCCACTTGCCGGGGCCGCCGCGGCTGAGCGCGTCCAGTTCGTCCTTGGGCCCGGCCAGGACGACCTGTTCCGGCGAGTTGTAGTTGGCGATGTCGACGCCGGTGCCCGCCACCAGCTCCTCCAGCCGTTCGCGGTCGGCGCCGAGCACCGCCGCCATGGCGCCGCCGCCCGCCGCGGACATCAGCTCGCCGCGCCGCTTGACCAGGCCGAGCGCGGTCTCGAAGTCGAAGCAGCCGGCCGCGAACAGCGCCGCGTACTCGCCCAGGCTGTGCCCGGCCAGGTAGTCGGGCCGGCCGCCCTCCTCCTGCCGGGCGAGGAAACTCAGCGCGTTGACCGTGAACAGGGCGGGCTGCACGTAGCGGGTCTCCCGCAGCCGTTTGGGGTCGTCGCACAGCTCGGCGACGGAGTAGCCGAGGATCTCGTCGGCGCGGGCGCACAGGTCGGGGTACCGCTCCAGGACGCCCGCGCCCATGCCCTTGCGCTGCGACCCCTGCCCGGGGAAAACCCACACGACGGACATCAGGCGCGTTCCTCTCTAGCGTTCCCAGGGGCTCTAGCGTTCCCAGGGGAATCTCTTCTCGGTCGCGTAGTCGACGAGCCTGCGGCGCACCTCGGGGCTGGACATGAGCCGGCCGAACTCCTTGACCGCCACCTGCTCGGTCTCCTCCGACAGGATCCACAGCTCGCGGAAGTAGCGCTTCATGTCCGTGACGATCGACCGGTCCAGCTTGGTCAGCCGGTAGGCCAGCCGCCGCACGAGCGCCTCCGGGTCGTCCGACACCTCGTCCACCAGGTGGAAGGCGGCGGCCTCGGCGGCGCTCACCGGCTGGGTGCTCAGCGTCATCGCGTACGCCTTCTGAAAGCCCGTGCGCCGGATCAGGAACGGCAGCACGCAGCACGGCAGCAGCCCCCACAGCGCCTCGGGGAGGCTGAAGGTGCTGCGCTCGCTGGCGAAGACGAAGTCGCTGGCCGCGGCCAGGCCGACGCCGCCGCCGGCCACCCGGCCGTCCACCCGGGCCACCACCGTCACGGGCGTCTCGGTGAAGCGGCGCAGCAGGCCGTAGAACGCCCGGCCGCCGTCGGCGACGTCGCTGCCGGCCGCCTCCTCCAGGTCCATGCCGGTGCAGAAGACGCCGTCACCGCCCTCCAGCAGCAGGATGCGGCAGCCGGGCGCGCGCTCGGCCTCGTCCAGGGCGGCGCCCAGCTCGTCGATGGCGCGGTCGTCGATCGTGCGGCTGCGCAGCCGGTGCCGCAGGGTCGCCGAGGTCAGCTCCATCTGTACTCCCGGTGGAAGTCCGCGATGCGGTCCAGCACCAGCAGGCCGCGACCGCCGAAGGCGTCCTCGTACAGGTCGGCGTACGGTTTGGGATCGAGCACCGCGTCCCGCACCCCGAAGGCGCGGTCGGCGCTCAGCTCGGTCAGCGCGTCCAGCTCCTCGACGCCGATCTCGCGCCGCTCGTCCAGCGCCCGGCCGATGCCGCTACGCCCCTGGGCCGGGATCACGCCGCTGTAGAACTCCGACGCGCAACCCGACCCGTACGAGAACAGCCCCACGCGCCTGGGCGCGTCGAACGCGCCGTGGTCGATGAGCGAGCACAGCGCCAGGTAGAGCGCGGCCGAGTAGGTGTTGCCCACCCGCACGCCGTAGGCCAGGGACGGCGCGACCCGGGCCGTGAAGTCGGCCTCGATCTCCCGCGGCCCCATGCCCTTGAGCTTGCGCAGCAACATCCGGTGCGCGCCCTTCACCATCCCGGCGAACGGCGTGTGCAGCGCCAGGTAGGCGAAGGTGTCCACGATGTCGGCCCCGGCCACCCGCCGCCCGTAGGCCGCGAAGCACTCCTCGGCGCAGCGCATGTACGCCAGCAGCGACAGGTCGGGGTCGACCGCGTCGGTGTCGTGGCGCGGCCGGGCCGTGTCCATCACCTCGAAGGTGTGGTAGCCGCTGGCGCCGGGGTCGAGCCGCAGCACCCGGGCGTCCTCGCCGACCAGCATCGCCACCGCGCCGGCGCCCTCGGAGGGCTCCCAGTAGGTGGACTTGGCGGTGCCGCTGGCCGCGTCCGTGGCGATGGCCAGCGCCTTGACGCCGGGGATCGGGCTGGCGCCGACGACGGCGGCGGCGCACTGCAGCGCGGCGGTCCCGCCGTAGCAGGCGTGTTTGACCTCGAACGAGCGGCACGCCGGGTTCAGCCCGAGGTGGTGGTGGATGTAGGTGCTGATCGGCTTGCCGAAGTCGAGCCCCGACTCGGTGCCCACGACCAGCAGCTCGATCCGGTCCTTCTCCTCCTGGGTGAGCGCGTCCAGCAGCGGCTTGGCGGCGTTGACCGCGTTGGTGACCGGGTCCTCGCAGGGCAGGTTGACCGAGCGCTGCTCCATCATCAGGTTGCCGAAGCGGTTCACGTCCAGGCCGCGCGCGTCGAACAGCGCGCGGACGTCCGTGTACGCCCTGCCGACGTACGCGTTGATCGCCTCGATCCCGAGAGCCATGGCCTAGGGCACCATCAGGACGTCGTGGATGCTGGTCGGCACGAACAGCCGGTCCCACTGCCCGCCGCCGTGCCGTTCCGGGACCCGTTCCACGTCGTAGACCTCCTTGCGCATGCCCTCGCCGCGGTCCACCTCCTGCACGGCCTGGTAGTCGTCCAGCTCGCGCAGGTGGATGAGGGCGTGCAGGCGGTCCTGCCGGCCCCACGTCTGCTCGTAGATGAAGGCGGTGGCGCGGCCTTCGAGGTTGGCGTTGAGGTAGCGGGACCAGTCGTAGAGGAACTGCCGTCCCTCCTCGCGCAGCTCGTAGCGGGCGTCGGCGGTGCGCAGCACGATCGCCCCGGCGGTCGCCGAGTTCAGCTGCTGCTGCTGCGTGGTCTGGTACGTCGCGGGCGGCACGAACGTGCCGGGCACGTCGTGCACGTCGTCGGTGAACCCGTGCTGCGGGCACATGACGGTCTCCTGGAGACTGCCGTGGACGAACATCTTCTCCCAGTTGCCGCCGCCCTTCTTGGGCAGCCGGTCCTTGAGCGAGATCTGCTGGAACGCCTCGTCGTGGTCCACCATCTCGATGAGCTTGCTGTACTTCTCGGGGGACTTCATGTGCACGAACCAGTGCAGCCGCTCGCGTACGCCGAAGACCTCCTCGTAGCAGAAGGTCGTGGCGACGCCGGCCTGGGCGCGGTTCATGTAGTCGAGCAGGTCCACGCTGAAGTCGCGGCCCTCGCGGGCCATGCCGTACTCCAGCATCCCCACACGGTGGATGATCAGGCCCGCGTTGCCCGAGTGCAGCAACTGGTCGGGGGGCAGGGTGGTCTGATACTGCGCCGGCTTCGTCATGCCCCGAATGTCGCCCACGGGCGCGGGAAGCTCCGCTCAATATTGAGCAGGCCCCCGGTGTCCGTCGCGGGCGGGCTCAATATTGAGCAGCAGGACGGCGGCCCGATCGGCCTAGCCTCTCCTGTGCCTGACATGCCTCTGGGAGCCCACGAACTGCTGGTCTTCATGCTGCAGCTGGGCCTGCTCCTCGGTCTCGCCGTCCTGCTGGGCCGGCTGGCCGTGCGCCTGCGCATGCCCGCCATCGTCGGCGAGCTGACCGTGGGCGTGCTGCTCGGCCCGTCGCTGCTGAACCACCTCGCGTCCGCCCTGAAGTTCAGCCAGCTCCACCTGCTGGACGCGGTGGGCCAGGTCGGCGTCCTGCTGCTGGTCGCCATCACCGGCGTGCAGCTCGACTTCGGAATGGTCCGCCGGCGCGGCGCGACGGCGGTCAAGGTGAGCGTCTCCGGTCTGGTCGTGCCGCTGGGGCTCGGCGTGGCCGCCGGGTTCCTGCTGCCCGCCTCGCTGCTCGTCGAGGGCACCAGCGTGACCGTCTTCGCGCTGTTCCTGGGCGTGGCGACGTGCGTCAGCGCCATCCCGGTGATCGCCAAGACGCTGACGGACATGAAGCTGCTGCACCGCGACGTCGGCCAGCTCTGCCTGACCGCGGGGATGGTGGACGACGCGTTCGGCTGGTTCATGCTCTCGGTCGTCTCGGCCATGGCGACCACCGGCGTGCGCACCGGGCAGATCGTGTTGTCGCTGGTCTACCTGGCCGCGCTGGTGCCGTTCGCGCTGTGGGTGGGCCGGCCGCTGGTCCGCTGGACGATGCGGGCGGCCACCCGGTCGGACGAGCCGGGCCCGGCCGTGGCCGCCGCCGTGGTGCTGGTGCTGCTGGCCGCCGCCGGCACGCACGCGCTCGGCCTGGAGGCCATCCTGGGCGCGTTCGTCTGCGGCGCGCTCATCGGGCGGTCCGGCCACGCCGACGCCGCGTGGCTGGCCCCGCTGCGCACGATCGTCCTCAGCGTGCTCGCTCCGCTGTTCTTCGCGACGGCCGGCCTGCGCATGGACCTCACGCTGCTGGCCAGGCCGGACGTGCTGGCGGCGGCCGGGGTCGTGCTGGGGGTGGCGATCGTCGGCAAGTTCCTGGGCGCGTACCTGGGGGCGCTGCTGAGCCGGTTGAGCGCCTGGGAGGCGTTCGCGCTGGGGGCCGGCATGAACGCGCGCGGCGTCATCGAGGTGATCGTGGCGATGGTCGGCCTGCGCATCGGCATCATCGACACGGCGATGTACACGATCGTGATCGTCGTGGCGATCGTCACCTCGCTCATGGCGCCGCCGATCCTGCGCGTCGCGATGAGACGCGTCGAGCTGACCGCCGAGGAACGCCTGCGCCGGGCCGAGCACGAGCAGCTGGTCGAGCCGGGCCGGCGCGGCTGACCCCTATCGGGGGACGACGATGGCCGTGGCCAGCAGCCCGGGGGCGGCCGTCCAGCGGCCCGCGAACTCCGCCAGGGGCGCGTCCGGCGGCAGCAGCCTGGCGCGGAAGCGGCCGTCGAGGGAGAAGGCGAGGGAGCCGTCGTGGAAGCCCAGCCACTCGCCGGTCAGCGGGAACCACGCCTTGTAGACCGACTCCTTGGCGCTGAACAGCAGCCGGTCCCAGCAGGTGCCGGGGCGCAGGTCGCGCAGCTGGCGGACCATCGCGGCCTCCTCCGGCCGGGCGACCATGCGGAAGACGCCTTCGGGGAGCGGTTCGTGGGGTTCGGCGTCGATGCCGATGCTGCGCACGTCGCCGGCGTCGGCCACGGCCGCGGCGCGGAACCCGGCGCAGTGCGTCATGCTGCCCACCGCGCCCGCCGGCCAGCGCGGCGCGCCGCGCCGGCCGGGGACGATGGGCGCGGGCGGGATGCCGAGGGCCGCCAGCGCCTCGCGGGCGCAGTGGCGGACGGTGGCGAACTCGCGCCGGCGTTTGGCGACCGCCTTCCTGACGGCGTGCCGCTCCTCGGGGAAGAGCCGCACGCCGGGCGGGTCGCCGTAGGCGGTGGAGACGGCGACGTTGTCCGGGACGATCGTCTCGATCATCGAGGGTCCCTCCTCCTGGGCCGGCGGGTGCCCCTCCGTCTACCCACAGGCCGCCGTCGTCACCGCTCCGCGGCGAGCGGTTCGAGGACGAGGACGGGGATCCGGCGCTCGGTCCTGGCCTGGTAGTCGGCGTAGTCGGGGTAGGCCGCCACCGCCCGGCGCCACCAGACGTCCTTCTCCTCCCCCGACACCTCGCGCGCCCGGTAGACGCCGGTCGCGGTGCCGTCCTGGAGCTCGACGACGGGCTCGGCGAGCACACTGGCGTACCACTGGGGGTTGACCGGCGCGCCGCCCAGGGACGCGACGGCCGCGTAGCGTCCCTCGTGCTCGACCCGCATGACCGGCGTCCTGCGCAGTCTGCCGGTCTTCGCGCCCCGGTAGGTCATCAGCACGACGGGTCGGTCCTTGATCGTGACGCCGTCGGTCGTGCCGGTGTGCATGATCTGCTCGACGTGCTCGCGGACCCAGTCCGACGCGCTGGGCTCGTACTCGCCGGTCGGCCCCTGCCCGGCCCGCCGCGCCGCCTCCGCCGGGGCGTGCCGCCGGCCGGGGCGCTTGTCCACGTTGTCGGTGAGGGTGTTGATCAGGGCGGGCAGCCCGGCCACCGTCTCGGCCGGCAGGCCGGCCACGGTCTCCTCGGCCAGGTCGCACCAGAGCCGCTTCACCTGCTCGGCCAGCGCGCGGCCGCTGTCGGTGAGCTCGACCACGCTGGCCCGTTTGTCGGACGGCGCCGGCGTGCGGCGGATGTGGCCGGACGCCTCCAGCTTGCGGCTCATGAGCGTCACGCTGGGCGGCTCGCACCCGAGTGCCTCGCTGAGCTGCGCCTGGATCCTCGGCCCGGTGCGCGCGAGTTCGAGCAGCAGCGCCTCTTGCCCGGGATGCAGGCCCAGCGGGGCCAGGAGGGCGGCGGCCCTGGCGCGGTGGCGCAGGCTCAGCAGGCGGATCGCCTGGTTGACGGCGTCGGCTTGCGCGAAGTCCATGATCGCTCCTTGACGGAAATTAGTTATCTGCATAATAGTTATCCGCGTAACCAAATCCTACACGGCCGGGGCTCGGTCCGCACGAGCCCGGATCGTCCTGACGCGGCGCACGCACGCCGGCGTCCACGGCGGCCGAGAACGGAAGAACTCATGACGAGCATCGGCGCCGCCACCAGGCGGGCCACCCCACGAACCATCCCGTCCTGGCTGATCCTGGCGCTGGCCTGCGCCGGCCAGTTCATGGTCATCCTGGACGCCTCCATCGTGAACGTCGCCCTCCCCGCGATCCGCGCGGAGCTCGGCTTCACCCCCACCGGGCTCTCCTGGGTGGTGAACGGCTACCTGCTCGCCTTCGCCGGCTTCATGCTGCTGGGCGGCCGGGCCGCCGACCTGTTCGGTCCGCGCCGGACGCTGGTCGCCGGGCTGCTGCTGTTCTCCGCCGCCAGTCTGGCCGCCGGCCTGGCCACCGCGGCGGAGGTCCTGGTCGCGGCGCGCGTGGCACAGGGCGCCGGAGCCGCCCTGATGGCCCCCGCCACGCTGGCCGTGATCAACACGTCCTTCACCGAGCCCGGCCCGCGTGCCAGGGCGTTCGGCGCCTGGTCGGCCGCGGGCGGCGTCGGCGGGATGATCGGCGCGGTGGCCGGCGGCGCCATCACCACCGGCCTGTCGTGGCGCTGGGTCTTCCTGATCAACGTGCCGGTCGGCGCGCTGCTGATCGCCGTGGCCCTCGCGGCCCTGGTCACCGTGCGCGGCGCGCGGCGCGAGCCGCTCGACCTGGCCGGCGCGGTCACCGGCACCGCCGGCCTGGCGGCGCTGGTCTACGGGGTCATGCAGAGCGCCGACCACGCCTGGTCGTCCGGACGGGTGCTCGTGCCCGTGCTCGCCGGCCTGCTGCTGCTCGCCGTCTTCGTCGTGGTCGAGGCGCGCTTCGCCGGGCGGCCCATGCTGCCCCTGCGGCTGCTCCGGATCCGGGGGGTGGCCGTCGGGAACGGCATGCTGCTGCTGTTCGGCGGGATCACCATCGCGATGTGGTACTTCACGTCGTTGTTCCTGCAGAACGTCCTGGGCTTCAGCGCGCTGTCGGCGGGGCTCGGGCAGACGCCGGCGGCGGTGACGTTCATGCTGGTCGCCCGGGGAACCGCGGCCCTGCTGCCGCGGGCCGGGGCGCGTGCGCTGGCGCTCGGCGGGGGCGCGCTCTTCGTGGCCGGGTTCGGCTGGCTGTCCCTGGCGCAGGCCGGCAGCGGCTATCTCGCCGGCGTCCTCGGGCCCACGCTGCTCGTCGCGGCCGGCATCGGGCTCACCTTCCCCACCCTGATGGCCGCGGCGACCGCCGAGGCGCCCGAAGGCGCGGCGGGCGTCGTCGGGGGCCTGGCCAACACCACCAGCCAGGTGGGCTCGTCGATCGGCCTGGCGGTGCTCGCGACGGCCGCCGGCGCCGCCGGTTCCCCCGAAGCCCTCGCCGACGGCTACGGCCTGGTCTTCCTCATCGCGGCCGGGCTCGGCCTGGCCCTCGCGGCGGGCGGCTTCCTGCTGCCGCGCCGCGCCTGACCCAACCCCCTTCCAGCAAGGAGTCCTTCATGTCCATCGCCTTCGAACCGATCGCCGTGGGCGGTACGAAACTGGCCAACCGGGTCGTCATGGCCCCGATGACCCGCAGCCGTGCCCGCGGCGGGCTGGTGACGAGCCTGACGGCGCAGTACTACGCCCAGCGCGCCTCCGCCGGGCTGATCGTCACGGAGGGCGTCCAGCCGTCGGTGATCGGCCAGGGCTACCCCTTCACGCCCGGCCTGCACAGCGCCGCGCAGGTCGCCGCCTGGCGCGAGGTCACCGGCGCGGTGCACGCCGCGGGCGGGAAGATCTTCGCCCAGCTCCTGCACACCGGCCGGATCGGCCATCCGGTGCTGCTGCCCGAGGGGGCGGTCCCGGTCGCGCCGTCGCCGGTGGCCGCGCGCGGGCAGCTGTTCACCCCCGACGGCGTCAAGGAGTTCGTCACCCCGCGCGAGCTGACGGAGCCCGAGATCGAGCGGACCGTCGCCGACTTCGCGAACGCCGCCCGCAACGCCGTCGAGGCCGGTTTCGACGGCGTGGAGCTGCACGGCGCCAACGGCTACCTGATCCACCAGTTCCTCGCCCCCGGCAGCAACCGGCGCACCGACGGCTGGGGCGGCTCGGCGGCCGGGCACGCCCGGTTCGCCGTGGCGGTCGTCTCCGCCGTGGCCGGCGCGATCGGCGGCGACCGCACCGCGTTGCGGATCTCCCCCGGGAGGCCGGACAACGACATGCACGAGCCCGACCCGCGGCCGGTCTACGAGGAGCTGCTGGGCCGGACGTCCGGGCTGGGGCTGGCGTACCTGCACATCATGGAGGCCGCCGACCGGGAGCTGACGCACGCCCTGCGGCGGCTCTTCCCCGGCCCGCTCGTCCTGAACCCGCACACCGGCGACCGCCCGACCGGCCCGGAGGACCTCGCGCTGATCGAGGACGGCACCGCGGACCTGATCGCCTTCGGCCGGCTCTTCCTCGCCAACCCTGATCTGCCCCGACGGCTGGCGACCGGCGCGCCGCTCAACACCCCGGACCCGGCCACCTTCTACGGCGGCGACGCCGCGGGCTACACCGACTACCCGGCCCTGCCCGCCTGACCGGCCGGTCGCGGGCGCGGCCCCGATCAGGCGACCACCTTTTCGATCTTCAAGGATGCGGCCGGCCGGAATTTCGGCCGGCCGATAAAGCGGCCTCCTGGCGGAGCAGCCCGTCGGAGGCGCTGTCAAGGAAGGCCCGCGCCCCTCACCTCGGCGGCGATTGGCCGGGACCCGCGCGAACAGGACGCCACCAGCCCCGATGCGCGCCTCCACCCGCCGGAGTCACCGAAACGTGATCGGCGCTCTTTTCCCCTGCATTCTTCGTCCCGTGCGCGATTCATTGGAGAACAATTCCCCGGCGAATTCAGTGCGGGCGGATCGCCGGAAATTCGCCGCCGTCCGCCCGCTATTCGAAGAGATCGGGAAAAGCGCATTGTCTGATTGATCGCGTCCCGGAATTCAGCGAACGGAGCCGCGGAATCCTCATGGAACGATCCATATGCGAGAGGCCGCCGGAGATGCCAGCATCGTCGGATGACGCGAGAGGTGGAATCCATGAGCGAGCCCGCGATCCGTCCCAACGAGACGACGGTTCCGGTGCTGCCCTGCCCTTCCCCCGAGCAGACCCTGGAGTTCTTCGAGGCGCTCGGGTTCACCGTCACCCACCGGCAGACCCGGCCCTACGTCTATCTGGCGATGCGCTGGAGCGGATTCGAGCTGCATTTCGGCCCCGCGCCGAAGGACTTCGACCCCGCCCGGGAGGCGACCGGGGCGTGCCTGGTCCTGGTCGACGCCGTGGCGCCGTACCACGCCGCGCTCGTCGCGGCCATGCGCCGGGCCTACGGCAAGGTGCTGAGCTCGGGCCTGCCGCGGATCACCCGCTACCGGCCCGGCGCGTCCAGGTTCACGCTGATGGACCCGTCCGGGAACTCGATCATGTTCATCCAGCGGGACGAGCCGGCCGAGCTGGAGTACGGCGGCTCCAAGAAGCTGACGGGCCTGGCCAAGGCGCTGGACAACGCCCGGATCCTGCGCGAGTTCAAGAACGACGACCTGCAGGCCTACCGGGCGCTCAAGTCGGCCGTGCGCAGGCACGGCCCGCAGGCTCCGGCCGCCGAGCGGGCCATCGCCCTGTGCCACCTCGCCGATCTCGCCACGGCGCTCGGCGAGCCCGCCGAGCCGTGGCTGGCCGGCCTGCGCGGCACCGAGCTCACCGCCGAGGACAGGCGGCGCGTCGAGTCCGAGCTCGGCCACCTCCCTGACCTGCGCGAATGGCTCGGCCCGAGCTGACGGCGGGCGGGCCTGCGGCGAACGGCCCGGGCCGCGGCGGGCGTCAGGAGGTGGGGGTGTTGTGCATGATCTTGACCATCCGCACCTTGCCGTTGGGCTCCGGGGTGATGCTGTCCACCGTGCGCGCGGTCACCTCGAAGTCCGTGGCGACGGCGGCCACGGCGTCGCGGACCCGCCCGGCCAGGTCGGCGGGGGCCGACGGCGAGGGCACCAGCAGGATCTCCACCGCGCCCGGCCGGTACTGGAGCACCTGCACGCCGCGCACCCCCGCCGTCGGCATCACGGCCGGGTTGGTGAGGAAGTTGGCGTGCACCGTGCGCCCGTCGGCGGCCACGACGCGGTCCTCGGTCCGTCCCTGGATCCGGCGGATGATCGGGGTGTGGAAGGCGCGGCACGGGCAGTCGTCCGGCTCGATGAGCACGCGGTCGCCGAGCCGGTAGCGGATCAGCGGCATCGCCTCGGCGTGCAGCCGGGTCACCAGCACCTCGCCCTCGCCGTCGGCCGGCGACACGCTGCCGTCGTCGTGCAGCACCTCCACCACCACGTCGGCCGAGCGCAGGTGCATCGCGCCCTCGGGGCAGGTGCGGCCGATCGTGTACGCCTCCACCGAGGCGTACACCTCGTGGCCGCGCGCCCCGAAGTAGCTCAGCACGTGCTCGCGGGCCTCGGGGGTGAGCGTCTCGCCGGCGAAGATGACGGTGTGCACGCCACGGTAGGCGATCTTCCTGCGGCGCAGCTCGTCCACGAGGGTGACGATGCAGCCGGGGAAGCCCCACAGGAACGTCGGCCGGCCGCGCAGGAACGCCTCGACCTGCTCGTCCAGGCTCCGGCTGGTGTTGACGTGGACCGTACGGGCCAGGCCGAGCCGCTGCAGCCGGTGCGGCCGGAACCCGCCCACCCGGAAGTAGCCGATCCGGTCCCAGGGACGCAGGCCCGAGGCCAGCAGGTCCTGGAGGTAGGTGGCGCGCAGGTAGCCGAGGTCGCCCTCGGAGTAGAAGGGGCGGATGGGCACGCCGGACGACCCGCTGGTGGGCGCCTCGCGGGTGTTGTCGGGGGTGAACCCGGTGGCCATCAGCTCGGCGGGCGGCAGGTCCCGCAGCGTCGTCCGGTTCAGCATCGGCAGGGCGGCCAGGTCGGCGGCGGTGGACAGCGCCGCCACGGCGTCGGCCGGGAACACGCGGCGGTAGTACGGCACGTTGGCGTGCGCGTGGCGGACGAGCCCCGTCAGCAGCCGGTCCTGCACGACCTGGAGCCGGGCCGGGTCCATCCGGTCCCGCGAGCGAGCCAGGTACAGGTTCCGCAGCACCGGCACCACCGGGATCGTGCTGGGCAAGCCCTTCATGAGGTCTCCTTCTTCAGCGTGGCCAGCATGACGCCGCCCTTGACCACCTCGCCCGCGCAGTACGCCAGCAGCGCGCCGAACGCCGCCGCGGCGGGCACCAGGAACCAGCCGGCGGCGGCGACCACCGCGAACTGCAGGCACGCGGCCACCGCGGCCAGCCGCCGGCCCCGGTCGTCGGTGTTCTCCACCAGCAGGAACGCGGGCAGCACGGCCGCCGTCAGCGCCGCCTCGGCCAGCAGCGCCGCGCCGGTCGCCGCCATGCCCCGCTGGCCGCCCGCCAGCACCACCCCGAGCACGACCACCGCCAGGGCGCCGGCCGGCACGGCGGGCGCGAGGATGCGCCGCGCCATCCGGCGGGCGCCGGCCTCGCCCGTGCCCTCGATCCAGACCGCCACCCGCGGCTGGAGGATGCGCAGCAGGTACGACACGCCCATCACGACCACCGACAGCGCCACCGACCACACGTAGAAGACGCTGGTCTGCTGCGCGTCGTCCAGGTGCGCGAAGTACGCGAACGTCACCGAGGTGGCCGCGACGGCGGTCACCTCGCCGACGCTGAGCAGCGCCGCCGCGCGTACGGCCGGCCGGTAGGAGCCCTTGTCCGCCCTGCCGGCGCGCCCGCGGATCAGCCCGGCCGCCAGCACGGCGTTCAGCACCGCCAGCACGCCGACGTGCAGGGCCAGCAGCGCGTTGGCGCGCATCCCGGTCAGGGCCACCAGCCCCACGCCGGACGCCTGCGCGACGGCGAGCGTCAGGTAGGCGAACACGTCGGCCCGCGCCCGCCCGCGCAGCCGGTTCAGCGCGGCCATCACCGCGCAGCAGCCCAGCCCGCAGGCGTAGGCGGCGGCGGCCGCGTACCGGGCGGGCGCGCCGCCGGGGTCGGCCGCCGCCAGGGCCAGCCACACGGGCACGGCCACCGCGAACGGCGTGGCCGCCAGCAGCATGAACAGCGGCCGCAGCGTCTGGCCGCCGCGCCGCGGCACCAGCGCGAGCGCCGCCTTCTCGATGCCGCTGGACGTCAGCGCCAGCAGCCAGCCGGACACGCCGTTGGCGGTGGCGTACAGGGCGAACTCCTCGGCGCCCCAGAGGCCGAGCAGCACCAGGTTGGCGGTCCACAGGGCGGCGCGGAACGCGCCGCGCCCGGCGAACAGGGCCGCCGTCACCGCCACGAGGCGTGGCGGTGGCCTGCGGCGCAGGCTCACGGTCACGGGCCGGCCTGTGCCGACTCGACGAACCTGCCCTTGCCGCCGGGGGTGAGCGTGACCCGTTCGGCCTGCTCGAAGCGCACCTCGACCGGCCCGCCCACCTGCTTGGCCAGCCCGTTCCGGTAGGCCGCGGCCACCTCGTCGAAGTCCCGGCCCGCCTCGGGGACCAGGTGGACGGTGACGTTGCCCTCGGCGTCCTGGCGGACCATGCTCTCGGCCACGCCCGGCGTCCACATGGCCAGTGACAGGAACGTGGCCGTGTAGACGCGGTGGCCGCCGGGGAAGGTGATGTAGTCGTCGGACCGGCCGCCGGTCACCCGCATGCGCATGAACCGGTTGCCGCAGCCGCACTCCCCCGGCACGATCATGCCGCGGTCGCCCAGGCGGTAGCGGATCAGCGGCATCGCCCGTTCCCTGAAGTGGGTCACCACGACCGCGCCGTCCTGGCCGTCGGGCACGGGCCCGCCGTCGTCGTCCACGATCTCCAGACGGACGCGGTCCTCGTCCACGTGCATCGCGCCCCGGTCGCACTGGGTGGAGACGGTCAGCACCTCGTAGGCCGAGTACTCGTCGAACACCGGGACGCCGAAGCCGTTCTGCAGCAGCTCGCGCACCTCGTCGGTGAGCAGTTCGGAGTCGGTCATGACCATGCGCAGCGTGCGCCGCAGCCGGGCCACGTCGGCGGGTGAGGCGGCGCGCAGCAGCCCGCGCAGCACCACCGGGTAGCCCATGATCAGGTGCGGGCGCACCTTCAGCACGTCGGCCAGGATCTTCGCGTCGCCCTGCCCGGCGCCGATGACCGTGCGCGGGAACAGGCCGAGCCGCTGGAACCAGCGCAGCGGGCGGGGGAACGGCTTGATGTGCGCGATCCGCCACCACGGCCGGTAACCCGACAGCAGGAAGCGGCGGAAGATGGTCGCGCCGTGGTAGCCGTAGGCGGCCACGTCGTGCCGCACCTCCAGGACGCGGCCCGTGGTCCCGCTCGTCCGGTCCAGCCGGTAGTCCTTGGTGCTCAGGCCGGGCGTGTGGAAGCGGGACAGGTCGCCGTCCAGCACGGTGGCCTTGTCCAGGATCGGCAGCTTCGCCAGGTCGGCCAGGCTGTGCAGGGGCACGTCGTAGCGCGGGTCGGCGTAGTGCGGCACGTGCGCGCGGGCGAAGGCCAGCAGGTCGCGCAGGCCGTCGAGGGTGAGCCGGTCGGTCTCGGCGCGCGGGCGGCGGATGGCGCGGAAGGCGTCCACGACGTGCCGCACCTCCCGCACGGCGACGCCCAGTCCATGGCTCACAGGCCGTCCCCGATCTCGAAGCGGAGCAGCCCGGCGGCCTCGGCCAGCACGCCGGCCAGGGCGTCCCGGCCGGAGGCGGCGGCGGTCAGGTAGCCGAGCTTGGCGCCCGCCCGCGTATAGCGCTCCACGTGGTCGCCGGGGGCGGCGGCCAGCACCAGGTCGACGACGCCGGGCAGCGCCCTGACCTGCTCCTCGCCGTCCACCCTGACCAGCTTCCCGTCGCGTTCCGCGTTGAGCACGCGGACCGCGCCGTACCGGGTCGCCGCCGGGGTCAGGGACGGCGTCTCGCCCATGGCCGACAACACGTACTGCTCGACCACGTCCACGCCGTGGACCAGGCCCAGCAGCTCGGCCAGGCCGTTGCCGCCCAGGCGGGCGCCCATCTCGACGAGCACGACCTCGCCCGTCCCGGTGACCAGCACGTCGGCGCTGAGCGGCCCTTCGCGCAGCCCGGTCTCGGCGCAGATCGCGTCGAGCATCGGGCGCACGGCGTCGGTGACGTGGCCGGGGCCCGGCATGGTGTGCTGGACGGTGATGAACAGCGGCGGCGGGGTCAGCTCGCGTTCGGCCAGGCCGATCAGCGCCACCTTGCCGCCGATCACGAACGCCTCGGCCGTGTAGTGGGCCCCCTCCAGGAACTCCTCGGCCACGACGCGGCCGGACAGCGACCACTCCCTGGCCAGCCGCACGGCCTCGGGCAGCTCGTCCGCCGCGCGGCACAGCGACACGCCGCGGCTGCCGGAGGAGTCCACCGGCTTGACCATGAGCGGGAAGCCCAGGTCAGGGGCGTCGCGCAGCACCTCCTCCGCGGTGCCGCTCACGTGGCGGGGGCCGGGCAGGCCGAGCCGGGCGCACATCGCGCGGAACCAGCCCTTGTCGACCGAGCCGCGCACCGCGCCCTCCGACAGCCCGCACGGCAGGCCCAGCCGGGCGGCCAGGGCGAGCTGCGAGGGCAGGTTGACGTCGCTGGCCGGGGAGACCACGCCGGCCAGGTCGTCGCGCTCGGCCAGCGCCCGCGCGACCCGCGGCACGTCGCGGGTGCTGAGGTCGAGGAACTCGTCGGCGTGCGCGACGCCGGGGGCGTCGGCCCGCATGTCCACGCAGATCGTGCGCACGCCGAGGCGGGCCGCGGCGCGGATGGTGCTGATGGCGCCGTCCGCGCCGCCGAGGACCGCGATGGTGCGGCGGGCGCCGGTCACGTGAGCCTCCCGGCGAGCAGGTCAGCGGAATCGACCGGCACGTTGGCCTCCCGTACGAGGAACAGCGGCGGACGGGCCTGACCGCGAGAGATGTGCAGAAGCGTGCGGGCCATCATGGCCAGCCCGAACAGGGCGGCGGCCAGCGCCAGCCCGAACAGCAGCGCGCTGCCGGTGATCCCGGCCAGCAGCGCCACGGGCAGGCCGATCAGGCCCGCCCACACCGCGGCCGAGATGGGCCGCGACGAGAAGCCGAAGAACAGGTCCAGCGAGTGCCTGGCCAGCCCGCGCACGGTCACCTTGGACGAGCCGTGCACCCGCGGCCGGTGCGCGGTCGGCACGGTCGTCCAGGCGCGCGTCAGGCGCGGCAGCGTGGCCAGGAAGTACGGCGTGCCGAGCCGCAGGTCCACGATCCGGCGTGCGATCTCCGTGCGGACCAGGCGGAACGTCGTGGCGCGCGGCGGGATCTCGATGCCCAGCAGCCGCCGCGCCAGCCAGTCGTGCACGATCGACGCGGTCCGCCGCGGCCAGGGGTCCTTGCGGTCCACCCGGATGCCGAACACCGCGTCGTACCCGTCGGCCGCCCGCTCGATCAGGCGCTTGGCCTCGGTGGGCGGGAACTGCAGGTCGGCGTCCAGGTGCAGCACCCAGGGGTTCCGGGCGTACCGATAACCGGCCGAGAAGGCGGCCTCCACGCCGAAATTCTTGGACAACGATATGAAAGACACCCGATTGTCACTCTCGGCGATCGTGCGAATGCGCGCGAGCGTGTCGTCGGTACTGCCGTCGTCGACGAAGAGTATTTCGAGTTCGGCCTGGTCACCGAGCGCGTCAGCGATTTCGCGATAGGTGTCAGGGATGTTGTCGGCCTCGTTCAGGCACGGAACGACCACGGTGAGTGCCAGGCCGTCCGGCGGAACCGGAAGCGGATGCTCATTCATGGAACGGTCTTCACCACGTGTATCAACCCCGGTTCACCCTGTGACAGGGCCCGGGCATTCCCACCCGGCTCGACCCCGGTTGCGGAATATATCCATACGCGTCAGACAAAAGATAGGTATTGATTTCTTTCCGGACGGTTTGTTAGGAAGATCTCCGACGCGGGGCCGCTGGGTCATGCGCATTGTCAGGGGGCATTCATGTATGTGCTCGGCATCAGCCAGGTCCACGACTCGGCGGCGGCCCTGGTGGCCGACGGGAAGATCGTGGCCTTCGCCGAGGAGGAGCGGTTCACCAGGGTCAAGCACGACGGCCGGTTTCCCGCGCAGGCCGTGCGCTACTGCCTGGAGGAGGCCGGCATCACGCTGGCCGACGTCGACCACGTCGCCTACTACTGGCAGGCGCCCCGCGAGACGTTGCACGCGCTCGGCCACTTCGCCCGGCACCTGCCCCACACGCTGGCCGTCTTCCGCAACGACGCCGGCGACTACGGCGACAAGGCCAGCGGCCTGCTGGAGACGCTGTCCGACCAGAAGGGCCAGGCCCACCCGGACGACTACAACGTCGGCGGCGCGCTGCTGCTGCACCTGCGGCGCGGGTTCACGCTGGAGAAGATCCTGCGCGAGTCGCAGAACTTCCGGGGCCGGACGAAGTTCAAGGTCCACCTGATGGACCACCACCGCGCCCACGCCGCCAGCGCCTTCTTCATCTCGCCGTACCAGGAGTCGGCGATCATCACCTGGGACGGCATCGGCAGCGACGGCACCTCCACCTACCTCGGGCTGGGCAAGGGCGGCCGGATCCACGACATCCGCCGCGTCAAGTTCCCGCACTCGCTGGGCGCCATGTACGCCGGCGTCACCGGCTACCTCGGCTTCAACCCGACCCGGGACGAGGGCAAGGTCATGGGCCTGGCCGCGTACGGCACCGACCGCTACGTGGACGACTTCGCCGACCTGGTCCGCCTGGGCCCCGACGGCTACTTCGAGCTGGACCTGAGCTGGTTCCGGCACCACGCCACCGGCAAGCACCAGATGTCGGCCAAGTTCCTGGAGCGCTTCGGCCCGGCCAGGCCGCGCGAGCGCGCCGTTCCCAACCAGCACTACGCCGACGTCGCGTACGCGCTGCAGGCCACGCTGGAGCGCACCGGCCTGCACGTGGCGCGCTGGCTGCAGGCCAAGACCGGGCAGACCCGCCTGGTCACCGCCGGCGGCGTCGCGCTGAACAGCGTCATGAACGGCCGCATCCTGCTGGAGACGCCGTTCGAGGACTTCTTCGCCCAGCCCGCCGCCGCCGACGACGGCTCGGCCCTGGGCGCGGCGCTGCTGCTGGGCGTGGAGAAGTACGGCATGCGCCGCCCGCGCGACGAGGAGTACATCTTCCTCGGCCCGCAGTTCGGCGAGGAGGAGATGGAGCGGGCGCTCCAGGACGCCGGCCTCGACTACCGGCGCACCGACGACATCAACGACACGACGGCGCGGGCGCTGGCCGACGGCAAGATCGTCGGCTGGTTCCAGGGCCGCATGGAGTGCGGGCCGCGCGCGCTCGGCAACCGCTCGATCCTGGCCGACCCGCGCCGCGCCGACGCCAAGGACCGGCTGAACGAGAAGGTCAAGCACCGCGAGCCGTTCCGCCCGTTCGCGCCCTCCTGCCTGGCCGAGCACGCCGGCGAGTACTTCGCCAGCGGCTACCCCTCGCCCGTCATGCTGCTCGTGTTCGACGTGCTGGAGCACCAGCGGGACAAGGTGCCGGCGATCACCCACGAGGACGGCACCGCCCGCGTCCAGACGGTCTCGGCGGCCGACAACCCGCGCTACCACGCGATGATCTCCCGCTTCGCGGAGCTGACCGGCGTGCCCATGGTGGTCAACACCTCGTTCAACGACAACGAGGAGCCCATCGTCTGCACCCCCGAGGACGCCGTGCGCTGCTACCTCAAGACCGACATGGACGCCCTGGCCCTGGGACCGTTCTTCACCGAGAAGGACGTTCGTTGAGGCGTTGGTTGTGGCTGGCGCCCGCCGTTCTGGGCGCCGCGGCGGCCACCCTGATCATGGTGATCCTGCCGCCCGACCGCACTCTGGACAACCCGCTCGAAGCGCTGTGGAAGGTCAGCCCGCTGGTGTTCGCGGTGCTGGCCGTGGCCGGGTTCCCCCGGCGGCCGGGGCTGGGCATGGCGCTGATGTGCGCGCTGGTCGTCGGCTACATGGGCGTGCTCGACACGGTCAACGTGCTGCACATCTTCTCGTACGCCGAGTCCGCCGACCAGAAGGCCGCCTTCCCCGAGCTCTACCAGTTCATGCTCTTCATGAACTCCTTCACCGTGCTGGCCGTGCTGTTCGCCTACCGGCTGGGCGGGGCGCGCTCCGACCGCGTGCTGAAGGTCGGGCTCGCCAGCGTCCTGGTCGTGATCTCCGGGCTGAACGACCTGTCGATGTGGCTGCTCGGCGACTGGCCGCAGGGCCGGCCCGGCACGCTGACGTGGGCCTCGCACATCGCGGTGTTCGTCGGCGGGCCGCCGAGCGTCGCCGTGGCAGTGATCTTCCTTCTCGTCCACCTCGTCCTGGCCGGGGTCGTGCTGGCGCTGCCCGTGCGGCGGTGGCTGGACCGGCTCGTCCCCGCAGCCGCATGAACGCCGACTTAGTCGTCGTCGGCTCCGGTCTGTTCGGGCTGACCGTGGCCGAGCGGTGCGCGTCCGAGCTGGGGATGCGGGTGCTGGTGCTGGAGCGCAGGGACCACGTCGGCGGCAACTCCTACAGCGAGCGCGAGCCGCAGACCGGCATCGAGGTCCACCGGTACGGGTCGCACCTGTTCCACACGTCCAACGCGCGCGTGTGGGAGTACGCCCAGAGGTTCACGTCGTTCACGCCGTACGAACACCGGGTCTATTCGGTGCACAAGGGCCAGGTCTACCCGATGCCCATCAACCTGGGCACGATCTGCGCCTTCTTCGGCCGCCACCTCAGCCCCGACGAGGCCCGCGACCTGGTCGCCCGGCAGGCCGCCGAGGTGACCAGCGCCGGCAACCTGGAGGAGAAGGCGATCTCGCTGATCGGCCGGCCGCTGTACGAGGCGTTCATCCGGGGCTACACCGCCAAGCAGTGGCAGACGGCCCCGGCCGAGCTGCCCGCCGAGATCATCGGCCGGCTGCCGGTGCGCTACACCTTCGACGGGCGCTACTTCGACGACCTCTACCAGGGCCTGCCCACCGACGGGTACGCCGCCTGGCTGGAACGCATGGCCGACCATCCCAACATCGAGATCCGGCTCGGCGCCGACTTCTTCGACCTGCGGGAGAGCCTGGCCGGTGCGGTGCCCGTCGTCTACACCGGGCCACTGGACCGCTACTTCGGCCACGCCGAGGGCGAGCTGGGCTGGCGGACGCTCGACTTCGAGACGTCCGTGCTGCCCACCGGCGACTTCCAGGGCACGTCGGTGATCAACTACGCCGACGAGGACCTGCCGTGGACGCGCGTCCATGAGTTCCGCCACCTGCATCCCGAACGCACCTGGTACCCGTCCGACGCCACGGTGATCATGCGGGAGTACTCGCGCTTCGCCGGCCGGGCCGACGAGCCGTACTACCCGATCAACACGCCGCAGGACCGTGCCCGGCTGCGCCGGTACCGCGACCTGGCCAAGGGCGAGCGGGACGTCTGGTTCGGCGGGCGCCTGGGCACCTACCAGTACCTCGACATGCACATGGCCATCGCCGCCGCCCTGACCCTGTACGAGAACCGCCTGCGCCCCCGCTTCGCCGCCCACGTCCCCGAGTAGGCCGCCCTCAGGCTCAGGCGGACCGGCGGCCGGACGGTTGGGCTGGACGGTTGTGCCGGGCCGGGGGGCGGGCCACACTTCTGGCATGCAGGTAATCGTGCGCCTCGACGGCGAGACGCCGACCGCCCCCGCCCTCTCCTCCCTGGAGCGCCAGCTCCGCGGCGACAGCGCCTTCCGGGGCATGGAGATCCGGCCGCTGCCCGGCCCGCCCGAGCCCGGGGCGATGAACGGCGCCGCCGACGCCCTCATGCTGGCGGTCTCGGCCGCGTCCGGCGGGCTGGGCGTCTCGATCGTCCAGGCGCTGGCCGGGTGGCTCAGGACGCGGCGCCACAGCTTCACGATCAAGATCAGCCATGGCGAGCGCACGCTGGAGCTGAGCGTGGAGGCGGCCAAGGACCCGGCGAAGGTGATGGAGGCGGCCCGGCGGCTGGCCGAGATGCTGGAGCCTCCCGCCCCATGAGCCCCTGGCCCGACCCGGCCCGCTGCCGGGCCGTCCTCGTCGGCACGACGACGTACACCGACCAGGTCATGTGGCCGGCCCTGCCTGCGGTGCGGGCCAACGTCACGGACCTGGCCGAGGTGCTCACCGGCCCGCGCTCGTGGGGCCTGCGGAGCGACCACTGCGCGCAGCTCATCGATCCGGCCAGCTCCGACCACGTCCTCGACCTCATCCACGACGCGGCGACCGAGGCCGCCGACACCGTCTTCATCTACTACTCCGGCCACGGCGAGAAGACCGAGAACGACCTGCTACTGCCGATCGCCACCACCAGGCCCGACCGGCTGCGGATCGGCGGCGTGCGGTTCTCGGTCATCCGGGAGATCATCCGCGAGCGCCGCGCGCCCCGCGCCGTGGTCGTGCTCGACTGCTGCTACAGCGGCATGGCCCACGGGATGAGCGGGCCCGCCCTGCGCGGGCTGATCGACACGACCAGCGCGTACGTCCTGACCTCCTCGGCCAGGGACACCCTGTCGCTCGCGCCGCCCGGCGAGCGCCACACCGCCTTCACCGGCGAGCTGCTCAAGATCCTCCAGGACGGCGTCCCCGCCGGGCCCGCCGACCTGTCCATCGGGGACGTCACCCGCGCGCTGCGCTACCGGCTGCTCGACCGGCGGCTGCCGCTGCCCGAGTACAGCCAGGCCGGCGCGGCGGACGAGCTGCCGCTCGTGCGGAACAGACGAGAGCCGCCCCGGACGCCGCCCCGGGCCGCGCCCGCCCCGCCGCCGGGGATCCGCCTGGCCGGGGCCGCCCGCCGGACGGGCCGGGCGGTCGGCATCTGCTTCGGCGCGGCCAACTCCTTCGTCACCGTCGTCGAGGGTGGCGAGCCCGTCGTCATCCCCGGTTCCGAGGGCGCGCGGGCCACGCCGTCCGTGGTGGCCTTCGCCAAGGACGGCGACGTCGTCATCGGGCAGGCCGCCAAGCGGCAGACCCTCACCAACCCGGACAGGACCGTGCGCTCGATCGTCCTGGAACTGGGCACCGACTGGTCGATGGCCGTCGACGGCTCAAGATACTCCGCGCCCCGGGTCGGCGCGCTCGTCCTGGGCCGGCTGAAGCAGGACGCCGAGGCGTACCTGGGCGAGCGGGTCACCGACGCGGTGATCACCGTCCCGGCCTACTTCGACGACGCCCGGCGCCAGGCCGTCACCGAGGCCGGCACGCTGGCCGGGCTCAACGTGCTGCGCCTGATCAACGAGCCGACCGCGGCGGCGCTGGCGTACGGGTTCGACGCGGCGGAGAACCGCTCGATCCTGGTCTTCGACCTCGGCGGCCGCACCTTTGACGTGTCCGTGCTGCACATCGGGGACGGCTACGTCGAGGTTCTTGCCACCCACGGTGACAACCGGCTCGGCGGCGACGACTGGGACCAGCGGATCGTGGACGAGCTGGCCAGACGGTTCAGGGAGACCCACGGCGTCGACCTGACCGGCGACACGATGGCGCTGCAGCGGCTGCGCGAGGCGGCGGAGCGGGTGAAGATCGAGCTGACGGCCGCGCAGCAGGCGCACGTCAACCTGCCCTACCTCACCTCGGGCCGGCAGGGCCCGCTCCATCTGGACACGACGCTGACCCGGCGGGAGTTCCAGAGCCTGACCGCCGACCTGCTCGCCCTGCTGCGCGGGCCGTTCCGGGGCGCGCTCCAGGACTCCGGCCTCAAGGTGACTGACCTCGCGCACGTGGTGCTGGCCGGCGGTGCGAGCCAGATGCCCGCCGTGACGGCGCTGGTCACCGAGCTGTCCGGCGGCACGCCCCCGCTCATGGGGCTGAGCCCCGACGAGGTCGCCTCCATCGGCGCGGCGCGGCAGGCGAACGTGCTCAAGGCCGACCTGACCCCGGTGACGCTCGGCCTGCGGGGCAAGGGCGGTGTGCTGCGGAAGGTCATCGAGCGCGACAGCCCGGTCCCGGTCGAGCGGACGGTCACGTTCACCACGACCGCCGACGACCAGTCGGCCCTGCGGGTCGAGGTCTACGAGGGCGAGCAGGCCACGGCCGCGCTCAACGCGGTGCTGGGGACGTACATGGTGGGCGGCATCCCCGCCGCCCGGCGCGGGGAGCCGCGGATCGAGGTGACGTTCGGCGTGGACGCCGGCCTGACCTTCACCGTCACGGCCCGGGAGGCGGCGACCGGCATCCCCCTCCCGGTGACCCGCCACCCCGGCTGACCGACCGGCCCGCACCCTGAGGGAGCGGCCCGGTCGCCGGTTCGTCAGGGGGCGGCCTGCCAGGAGGTGCGGACGAGGGCGCGTTCGGTGGCGGCCAGGTGGGTGGCCGCCGCGAGCCAGGCCCGTGCGTACCCGTCCGGGTCGGCCTCGGCCGGCCTGCCGAACACGTCGCGGTCACGCCGGTCGGCCTCGTCGGCGAGCGCGACGGCCAGGTCGGCGGCCGTGCGGAACCCGGCGCGGCGCAGGGACGCGGCCTGCTCGCGGGCGTCGCCGCCGCGCGCGGACTCGGCGACCGCCCTGCGTCCGCCGGAGACGGCCAGCTCGACCAGCCGGCGCACCCGCCAGAGCGGCGCGCCGTCCAGCGGGTCCACCTCGGCGAACGCGTCCTGGCCGGGTGAGAGGCAGGCGTCGGCGGGTGGGGGGCAGGCGTCGGCGGGCGGCAGGTGCGAGCCCTGGAGGCGGTCGTAGCCGAGGTCGGCCCGGCCCTCCCACTCGGCGGGCAGCCTGAGCGTCGCCTCCTCGCCCCCGACCGGCCCCACGGCGAGCGGGACGAGCGTCGCCGCCCGGCCGGGCTCGACCCTGGCCACCACGCGCACCCGCAGGCCGGGCCGGGAGGCGAGCCGCCGCAGGTTCTCGACGTACGCGAGGTCGGGATGACGGTTCGCCGGAACCAGCCGGACCACCGGCCCCGCACCACCGGGGCCGGTGGGTGGGAGGTGGCGGGCCAGGACGTGGTCGCCCGCCGCGCCGACGATCACCAGGTCGCAGCCGACCGGCTCCCGTACCTGCTCGGCCGACTCCTCCTCGCTCCACGCCCCCGCCGACAGCCGGTCCCCCACCGCTTCGGGCAGCGGCCGGGTGAACAGCGCGCCGAGCGGCCCGTCCGTCCAGGCCAGGCCGGCGACCGGGGTGGCCCGTACGCCCTTGCCCGCGCCGAGGCGGCCGTCCGGGGAGACGGTGGCCCCGGCGATCAGCAGTCCGCCGCGGGCCAGTTGCGCGTGGCTCATCATGGCCGCCCCGATGGCGACGGTCGCGGTCGCCGCGCCACGGGCACGAGCCGGGCCGCCGGGCTTGACGTCGGCCACCGAGAACCAGCGTCCGTCGTCGGTGACGAGGTGGGTGACCACCCCGCCGTAGCCGGTGCTGCTGATCACGGGCTCGCGGAAGACGCCGTACACCTTCAGGCCGCCGTTCGGACGGTAGCCGCGCCGTACGGTGCCGACCAGCGCCGGGTCGGGATCGGACGCGGCCAGCCGGCCCACGGTGAGCAGCAGCTCCCGCAGGGCGGAGACCAGGTCGGCGAGGCGGTGGCTGTCGTAGCGGGCACGGGCGGCGCGCAGCCCGCGCACCACCCGCAGCGTGGCGGCCTCGGCCCTGGGCAGCCCGGCCAGGCGGGCGGTGTGGGCGGCTCTGAGCAGCTCAGCCTGCGGCACCGCGCCCGCGCCCGGCACGCCCGCCGACAGCACGGCGGCCGCCGCCCGCCACAACCCCGCGGCCGCCGCCACCTGCGCCGCCCCGGGCACCACCGCAGCCGGAACACTCACCTCCCCCGAGCCCCGCCCAGCTCCGACGCCCGCGTGTCCGGCTCCCGAGCCCGCTCCGGACCCGGCGCCCGCCTGCCCTGACCCTGACCCGGCCGCGGCACCCGCCTGGCCGGCTCCTGTATCAGGTCCCGACTCCGTGCCCGCCTGGCCGGTGTCCGGGCGTCGGGTGGGTTCTGTGGCCGGTTGGGCGGGACGTCCGTCGGCGGAGGGCGGGTCCGGTTGCCCGGAAGGTGACGGGGGTGTGGCCGTCTCGACGTCCAAGGGCGGGGTGTCGGCAAGGGGGCAGGCGGTGAGGAGGGCGGCGCGGTGGAGGCACCGGGGGGCGAGGAGGCAGGAGCAGCGGGCCTGTCCCTCCTCCGCGATCACCCCCGACGGCCCCGGCGACAGCGTGACCACCGCGTCCTCGCCGCACGTGACCACCACGTCGGTGCCGTCGGCCACCCGGTCGAGGGCGGCGTACTGGTCGACGGCCGCGTCCAGCTTCTTGCGCAACCTGCTGGTCAGGCCGTCGACGGCGGCGGCCACCACGTGCGGCGCGGCGGGCGGGAGCGTTGCAGAGGTGTTCACCGGACTTCTCCCCGGAGGCGGTCCCCCACCCAGCGGGCGAGGGCGAGCGGGCTGAGCGCGGCGACCGGCATGCCGGCCGCGACGAGCTGCTGGGCGATGGGCAGCGAGTAACGGGGCACGCCCTGGTCGTCGAGCGCCGCGCAGCCCAGCAGGTGGACGCCGGACCCGGCCAGCGAGCGCACCTCCGCGAGCAGGCCGCCCACCGGGTAGCCCTCCTCGAAGTCGCTGACGACGACCACGAGCGTACGGCTCGGCACGGTGACCAGCGTCCGGGCGTGCGCGAGCCCGGCGGCGATGTGCGTGCCGCCGCCGACCCGCACTTCGAGCAGCAGGGACAGCGGGTCCTCCACCCGGTCGGTCAGGTCGATCACCTGGGTGGAGAACGTCAGGAAGTGCGTCGAGAGCGTCGGCACGCCCGCGAGGACGGCGGCCGTCAGCGCGGACCACACGACCGAGGCCTCCATCGAGCCCGACACGTCGACCACGAGGATCAGCCGCCAGTCGGCCTCCTTCCTGGACCGCGTGCTGAACACCGGGCGTTCCGGCACCACCACGAGCCGCCCGTCGTCGAGACGGCGGGTGTGGGCCAGGTTGGCGCGCAGCGTGCGCGGCAGGTCGAGCCGTCCGCCGGGCCTTCTGGTCGGACGCGGGTTCGCCAGGCCGGTCAGCGCGGGTCTCAGCCGGGTCGCCAGCTCACGGGTCAGCTCGGCGACCAGGCGGCGGACGAGCGGCCTGAGCTTGGCGACCTGCTGCTCGGGCAGCCCGCCGGCCAGCGACAGCACGGACGTCAGCAGCTCGACCGACGGCCGCACGGCGGCGGGGTCCAGCTCGGCGAGCACGTCGTGCCGTCCGGCGTCGGCGGCCCTGGCCAGCACTTCCTCGCGTACGTCGCCGCCGAACAGGGACTCCAGCTCCTCGGCCCATTCGCGGGCCGTGGGGAACGGGTCGCCCTGGCCTCCGGTGTCGCCCTGCTGCCCGAAGTCGTCGGCGCCCTCGCCGCGGCCGGCGCCGTAGAGCTCGTCCAGGGCGCGGGCGTACGGGCGGGCGCCGGCGGGCAGCCGTTCGCGCTCCCGGCCGAGCAGCAGCCGCCACCGGTCGGCGGGGCCGATCCGCGTCCCGCCCTCCGCCCGGCGCGTGGACACCGACGGCGCCGGACCGTCATGCGGGGCCGGACCGGGGGCCGGACCAGCTTGTGCGGGCAGATCGTCCTGCGGGACCGGGTCACCGTGCTGGGCCGGGTCGTCCTGCGGGGCCGGGTCGTCGTGGGGGGTGAGGAGGCCGAGGGTGCGCAGGGCCGTCAGGCCGGCCAGGTCGGCGGCGGTCCAGGCGGCCAGCAGGTCGGGCGGCGCGTCCAGCGTAAGGTCCGGACGGTCCCCGAGCCGTTCGGACACCGCCGCCAGCAGACGGCCGCGCGCCGCCGGGGCGAGCGTGTCGAACCCGCCGCGCAGGGCGGGCAGCCGGTCGAGGAACTCCTTGTCCGCCAGCTCGTCCACCCGGTCCATCAGCGGGCCGAGCGCGGCGGGCGCCGCCTGGAGCAGCGGTCCGGCGGCCGTGAGCACGCCGGTCAGCAGCAGGCTCAGCCGGCGGCGGCCGTCCGGGGCGGTGGCGGTGTCGATCCAGCCGGCCGCCCGCGTGCCCAGGAGCTCGGGGCCGTCCAGGTCGAGCAGCACGCGGGCGGCCAGCGCGGCCCCCTGGACGAGCGGCGCCCCGGTACGCGCGAGCGCGCCCAGCGCGTCGTCCAGCCGCAGGCCCAGCCGCTCGTCCCCGGCCCGCGTGGCGAGCGCGACCAGCGCGACCGCGTCCTCGGGCCGGTCGCTGCCGGCGAGTCCGGGCAGCGACCGGACCGCGGCCTCCAGCAGCGTGACGGCCAGCTCGCCCGCCTGCTCGCGGCCCTCCGGCGTGGTGCCGGGAAGGTGCTCGCGGCGCAGCGCCTCCAGCAGGTCGAGGGCGTCGAGCAGCTCGGGGAGGGTGGCCGTGGCGGGCAGCGTGCCGGCGGCGTCGGCCAGCCGCTGCCCGACCAGCTCCGGCAGGTCGCAGCGGGCGGCGGCGCGCAGCCCGTCGAGGATGGTGCGGCAGGTGGGCCCGCCGTCCGCGGACTCGCGGCGGTAGGTCTCGCGCAGCGTGCCCGCCGCCGCCTGGGCCGCGGTCACGCCCCGGACGCCGGCCAGGTCGAGCAGCGCGGGGACGGCGGGCGTCCAGGACAGGCGCCACTTGGTGGTAAGCGCGGTGGCGTCGCCGGTGCCCGCGACCTGGATCGGCTCGCCGTAGCCGACGCCGCACACGTGCAGCCGCCGCAGCAGCACCTCCCGGCGCGCGTCCAGGTCGGAGCGGAGCGGGTCGAGACGTACCTCGCGCGGCTCGGGGTCGTCCGGGCAGGGCAGCCTGAGCGCGGCCAGCTCCTCCTCGACGGCGGGGCCGAGCCCCGAGCGGGGGGTGCCGGGGGCGGTGCGGCCCCTGGCCGTCCCGACGAGCACCGTGTCGAGCGCCTTGGCCAGCGCGCGTCCGCGGCCCAGGGGTTCGCCCTGGCCGAGGACGGTCGTCACCGCCTCCAGCAGCTCGCCGCGGCCGGGGGCGGGCAGGCCGCGCAGGCGGGCGAGGTCGCACGCCAGGCGCAGCGTCTCGACGGCCTCGCCGGTGCCCGCCGTGTGCCCGGCGGCCCGCAGCTCCCTGCACAGGTCGGTGATCGCGCGGGCGGCGCCGTCCCTGACCCGGTCCGGTACGCCGTCCGCCTCGAACACCGCCTGCTGCCAGCGCGGGTCGCGGATCCCGGCCGGGTAGCCGGACCGGGAGTCGAGCAGGTCGAAGGCGTACGGCACCAGCGAAGTGACGGCCCGCGCCCCGACGGACGCAGACCCGGAGGGCGCGGAGTCGGAGGCAGAGGGGGCGGGGGCGGGGGTCTCGTCGGTGGTGAGCAGGGCGGGGGCGTGGAAGGCGCCCACGACCGCGGCGACCCGGCGTCCACCGGCCGCGGCGGCGGACACCACGCGCCGCATGTGCGCCTCCCGCGCCAGGTCCCTGGCCGGGACGCCGCCGCCCGCCGCCGCGTCGCGCCGCAGCGCCCAGCCGACGCCGAGCGCGGCCCGGCGGACGGCCTCCGGCTCGCAGCCCGGCGCCAGGACCTCGACGGCCCGGTCCCACATGTCGTCACCCGCCCGCCCGGTGCCCGAAGCGGCCAGCGCGTCGGCGAAGCGGGGCCCGCCGTCGGCCTCAGCCTGGGGCCCGGGCACTGGCCCGGGCTCGGGCGTTGGCCCGGGCTCGGACGCTGGTCCGGGCTCGGGCGTTGGCCCGGGCTCGGGCGTTGGCCCGGGCTCGGGCGCTGGTCCGGGCTCGGACGCTGGTCCGGCGGCCTGTCGGCTCGGGTCCGACAGCGGGAGGTCGCAGCACAGCACCTCCACGCCGCGCTTGACCGCCCACCGGATCGCCACCAGCTCGGGGGAGAAGTCGGCGAACGGGTAGAAGCCGAGCCCGTCCGCGCCGTTCCCGGCCAGGGCGACCGGGGCGACGGTGGCCGGGTCGGCCAGGTGGGGCAGCCACTGCTGGAAGTCGGCGGGCAGCTCGACGCACACCGTCTCGGGGTCGGCCGCCTCCAGCAGCTCGGGCAGCACCACGGCCAGGGCCGGGCTGTGGTGCCGCACCCCCACCAGGTACGGCCGGGTCGCGGCGGCCAGCCCGGCCACCACCACCCGCGGATCCGCCGGGTCAAGCGGCGCCGCCGGATCGAGGGACGGGGCCGGCGCATCCGGGGTGGCCGGGGCCTCCGGGATGGCCGCGGCCGCCGGGTCAAGCGGGCCGGCCGCGGCCGTCGAGTTGAGCGGGTCGGCCGGGGTGTGGGGTGTCAACGGAGGTTCTCCCGCAGGTCCCAGAGGCGGCGCCACATGGCCGAGCCGTCCTCGGCGCGCCGCCGCACCGGCCCGTCCCAGTAGCCGAGCAGCCGTCCGTGGTCGGCGGGGTCGTCCTTGCGCACGACGCCCAGCAGGTGGCCGGGCACCAGGTCGAGGACGTCGCCGCCCGGCAGGTACGCGGCCGCGACGCCGAGCGAGGCCGCCACCTGCACCGCCTCGGCGGTGGACATCACGGTGCCCGGCCGCTCGACGTCCCAGCCCTCGCCGGACCGTCCGGTGCGCAGGTCGCGGAAGACCGTGACCAGCGCCTCCAGCACCGCGTCGTCCACGGCGAACCCGGCGCCGGCGCGCTGGACGACCGCCGTGGCCTGCCGCCGCACCAGGGACGTCTCGGCCGCGGCGTCGGAGATGGGATCGACGGTCTCGAAGTTGAAGCGCCGCTTGAGCGCGGCCGACATCTCCGACACGCCGCGGTCGCGGAGGTTGGCCGTGGCGATCACCGTGAACCCGGGGACGGCGGCCACCTGCGCATCGTCGGTGCCGGCCAGCTCGGGGACGCTGACCCGCCGGTCGGACAGGATGGACACCAGCGCGTCCTGCACCTCGGGCAGGCAGCGGGTGATCTCCTCGACCCTGGCCACCCGCCCCGACCGCATGGCGGTCAGCACCGGGGAGTCCACCAGCGCGCCCCGGCTGGGGCCCTGGGCCAGCAGCAGCGCGTAGTTCCAGCCGTAGCGGAAGGCGTCCTCGGTGGTGCCGGCGGTGCCCTGGACGGTGAGCGCGCTGGTGCCGCAGACCGCCGCGGCCAGCAGCTCCGACAACATCGACTTGGCCGTGCCGGGCTCGCCGACCAGCAGCAGGCCGCGCTCGCCGGCGAGCGTCACGACGCAGCGCTCGACCAGCGCGCGTTCGCCGACGAACTTGGGCGCCACCTTGAGCTTGGACGGCAGGCCGTCGCGGGCGGGCAGGGAGAGGGTCTCCTCGCCGCTGCCGCAGATGAAGGTCACGACGGCGCGCGGCGTCAGCAGCCAGCCGGGCGGGCGCGGGCCGTCGTCGTGGGCGGCGAGGAAGGCCAGTTCGGTGGCGTACCGCTGCTCGGCGGAGACCACCTGCGTGGCGGGGGTCGCCTCGTCGGTGAGGGTCATGGGGTTTCGTGTCCTTCGTGTGGTGATGACAGGGGTCAGCGGCGGCGGCCGCGTTTGACGTCGAGCTGCCCGAACCGGGGCACGTCGCCGTCCTGGACGCGCCGCCAGGCCCTGGCGTACAGGTCGGCCGCGGGTTCGCCGGGCACGATGAGGCCGCCGAGGCCCGCGTCCGGGCTGAACATCGGGAGTTTCCACTGCTCCAGCGGGAGCCGCGGCGTGCGCTCCTCCGACCAGCCGCCGGTCAGGAACAACGAGCGTCCGGCACGGGCGCGCACGGCCTGGACGACCAGGTCGGTGCGGGCCAGCTCGGCCCGCGCGGCCTTGAGCCTGGCCGGCTTCCAGCCGGTCCACCGGGCGGTGTTGCGGTCGGTGGGGTCGGGCATGGCCAGCAGCATCAGGTAGACGGCGGCGGCGTCCTCGCCGAGGCCGTGCGCCTTGGCGACGTCCACCACCAGGTCGGGCACCGAGCGGGTCGGGTCCTGCGGCCACCAGGTGCCGTCGGCGTCCCGGGCGCCCTGGGCGGGGTCGCCGGGGTCGGCCAGCAGCGCCGCGAAGCGCGGGTCGAGGGCGGTGCGCAGCGCGGACACGGCGGGGAAGGAGCCGTTGAGCCCGATCAGGGCCCGCAGGTAGGGGTCGTCGCCGGCCGGGTCGAGCAGGTGGGGGCGGAGCGCGGGCGAGGGCTGGCTGTCGTAGGTGGCCATGACGACCGCGCCGTACCGCTCGTAGCCGTCGCCGACCTCGGTCGGCGTGCCCGCGACCTTCTTGAACGCGGGCAGGCCGACGTACTCGTCGAGGTCGATCAGCAGCCCGGGGTGGGCGAGCCGGTCGCGGACCGCCGACAGGGCGGCGGGCAGCGCGGCGCGCAGCGGATCCCCGGCCGGCAGCCGGTGGGCCAGCCACGCGGCCGTGGCGACGGCCGTGACCAGCGACCGCCCGCCGAACCCGGTGCCCTGGCCGACGGGGTGGACGCGGTCGCCGCGCACCTCCCACTCCAGGTCCACGCTCAGCTCGGGAGCGGCGGCGGGGTCGAGCACCGCGCGCAGGGCGTGCGCCGGGTCGTCCCCGACGGTGCGCAGCGCGCGGGCGGCCTCGCCGAGCAGCCATTCGGGCAGGGCGAGCCGCCGCCCGACGCGCTCGTTCCACACCCGCGCGGCGGCGGCCGCGTCGGGGCCGTCGGTCCACAGGCGGGCCGGGTCGGCGGGCAGCAGCGCCGCCGTGACGGCCCGCCGCACGCCGGCGCCGAGGGCGCGCAGCTCGTCCTTGGCGACGGCGGCCTCGGCCACCTTCACACCGATCGTCGCGCGGGCCTCCTTGTCGAGGAAGGTCCGCTCGTAGGTGTCCACCTGCGGGAACCCGGCCACGACCAGCCGCGCGGCGGTCCGGGAGACCCCGGTGAGCCGGGCGAACTCCTCGGCGGCGGCGTCGTGCCAGGGGGCCGGGCCGCGCGCGGCCAGCTCGGCGAGGAACGCCGCGAGCCAACTCGCCTCCCGGTCCCCGCCGACGGGCGAGGTGTCGCGGACGGTGTAGGGCGCGGGCACCTCGAACGCCCCGGCGGGGTCGTGGCACAGCGCCGTCCATTCGAGGCCGTCGACGTCGGTCTCCCGCAGGTCGAGGAAGGCGACGAACGCGCCGCCGCCCAGCGGCAGCACGCCCGAGAGCGAGCCGTCCGCCGGGGCGCCGTCCGCGCCCACCAGGTGCTCGTGCCTGAGCGTCACCGTCATGCGGCGCCAGCGGGACGCGCCGGCCGCGACCGGCAGGCCGCCGTCGCGCAGCTCGTCCAGCAGCACGCCCAGCGCGTCCCGGTGCTCGGCCGGGGTGGTCGGCGCCGCACACCGGTACGCCACGGCGGCGCAGTGGTCGAGCAGGCGCTCCCACCGCAGGCCGGAGGCGGGCAGTCCGGGCAGGCGGAGGTGGTTGGCCACCTGCGGGCGGTCCTGCCCGGCGGTGACGGCCCGGCCGACCGCGCGGATCTGCTGGACGGCGGCGTCGGCGTTGTGGCGGTGGTAGCCGCGGCCGTCGCCGATGCCGTTGAGCGCCTCGTCCAGCAGCTGGTCGGCAGGCCCGGACGGCCCCCGCTCGGCGGCCGGGTCGCCGGCCAGCGCGCGGTTGAGGTTGGCCACGACGGTGCGCACCGCGTCCTGCTGGTTGGCGGCGAAGCCGACGATCCCGGCCACGCCCTTGACCAGCGCCTGGTGGGTGATGCCCGGCAGCAGCGCCCGGACGGCCGCCGCCAGGTCGGCGCCCTGGGACGCGGCCGCTTCGAGCAGGGCCGCGGCGGTCTCGCGATCCGCGCGGCGCAGCGCCGCCGAGCCTTCGAGGTCGCGGGGGCGCAGGCAGTACCAGTAGCGCTCGGGCGGCAGGATGGGCGTGCCCGCGCCGAAGGCGCCCGGCTTGGCGTCGGTCCGGTACTCGGCCAGGACGACGCCGTCGGCGCCCACGAGGCTGATCCGGTAGCTGCCGCGCACGACGGCGCAGGCCCGGTCCGCGCCCGGGAACGTCAGCACCCGCACCGGCACTCCGGCGCCCGGCGGCAGCGTCACCGAGATGCCGGACAGGTCCTCGGCGCGGTGGGAACCGTCGGGCAGCTCGGCCACGCGCAGGCCGTACAGGCCGGCCACGGGGGCGCCGACCGGGGTGGGCTCGTCGGAGGGCGCGGGCAGCAGCCAGCCCTCGCCGGGACGGACGTCCGGGATGCCGGAGAGGAAGCCGGGCAGCGACTTCCTGCCGACGCCGCCGCCCGCGGGGTCGAACTCGTACCAGCCGCTGTCGTGCTCCGACCCCGACCAGATCCACGTCCAGAACGACGTGCCGTCGGTGAGCAGGTGCCGCTCGTCGGGGACGGCCGTGTCACCGGCGTGCAGCACGCCGTACCCGGTGGTGCGGCCGCCGCCGGGGACGGCCAGGCTGACCGGGTCGTCGCCCTGGTAGTAGTCCAGCCGCGTGCCCCGGCTCCGGTCCGTCCCGTCCAGGTCGCGCACCCGGTCGGCGGAGGTGTGCCAGTAGCCGCGCAGGCCGTTGGCGCGGTCGCGGGAGTCCCAGTAGACGAGCAGCTCGCCGTCCACGTAGTGGAAGCCGGGATCGCTCCAGGTGTCGTCCCTGGGGACGCGCAGATCGTGGGTGAGCAGGACGCCGTCGGCCGAGAGCACCCGGGCCTGCGCGGTGCCCGCGACGACCAGATGGGGCCAGGCGTCGCAGACGACGAGGTCGTCGATGTCCTTCTCCGGCACGAGCTCGGTGGCGGCCTGCTCGAAGGCGGGCCAGCCCAGCTCGTCGATGACGCCGGAGCGCAGGGAGCGGGCCAGCACCCCGGCCACGTCGGCGTCGGTCACCGCCTGGCGCACCTCGTCCTCGGCCAGGGCCAGGGCCTCGCCGGGCAGCCAGGACAGGCGGCGCAGGGCGTCGGGCAGGTTGGGCAGGCCGGCGGCGGCCGAACGGCGGGCGACCAGGCGTACCCACTCGGTCAGCAGCGGACGCCCGCCCGGCGAGGCGGCCAGGGCGCGGACGGTGGCCCGGCCGGCGTCGTCGGCGTCGAGGTAGTCGGCGCCGTGCCGGAAGGCGGTGTGGAAGCGGCCGTCGGCGGCCAGGGCGAGCAGGTCGCGCCGGTCGTCCTGCTCCGCCCAGTGCGTCAGCCGGAGCCGGGCGCCGGGGCCGGGGTCGGCCAGGGGGATGCCGAGGGCGAGCAGCAGGTCGATCAGGTCGGCGTCGTCGTCGACCGCGATCGTCTCGCCGGTCGCGGTCAGCTCGGCGCGCAGCCGGTCGGCCATGCGCTCGATCAGGGCGTGCAGCGCGGGCAGGTGCGGCGCGACGCCCCAGGCCCGCTGCCGCGCGGCGAGGAACCTGCGCAGCCAGCCGGCGGCGCCGTCGGCCGAGCGTTCCGGCTCGGGCACGTCGGTGTGCAGGCCGGCGGTCGCGCCCGCGCTCTGCAGGATGTCGAGCCAGATGCCCGGCAGCTCCCGGTCGCGGCTGTCGGGGATGACGTTCAGCAGCGTGCCCCGCAGCTCGGGCCGCTGCCTGGCCAGCGCCGCGACGGCCGGGGCGTGGGACTTCCACCAGCCGGTCGGGGCCTGCATGGCGGCCGGCAGCGCCAGCACCTCGGCCAGGTAGTCCTGCTCGGCCGCCGCGGCGTCCACGCCGGCGGCTCTGGCGAGCCTGCGGATGTCGGCGGCCATCTGCGCGGAGGGGGCGAGGCCGCCGGCGGTCCTGCGCACGCACAGCCGCGCGTACCTGTTCAGCGCCTCCTCGGCGGGCAGGCGGGCGGTCAGCTCCTTGGCGTACCCGGACAGCGCCTTGACCGGCAGCGCCCCGGCCAGCGCGAACTCCAGGAACACCGCGTCGAGCCGGTCGTCGTCCACGGCGAGGCCGTGCTGGGCCTCGGCCCGGCGGGCGGCGGAGAACAGCTGCCCTGCGTACTGGGCGTTGTCGGCCGCGGCGAACACGCGGGCGGCCTGCTCGTAGAAGGTCGGCAGGAAGTGCGGGACGGCCGCGGCGAGCTGCCCGGCCAGGCGCTGGTAGGCGTCGAGCGCCATCTTGGGCTTGGTCCTGGCCTGCCGGGCGACGCGCTCCAGCTCCGGCACGACGGCCAGGGCGTGGTGCCCGTCCTGCGGGTGGTGGACCAGCACCCATTCGGGGAAGCCGAGCGAGCGCCGCAGGCCCAGGCCGACCACCGCGGCCTCGCCCTCGGGGACCAGGCCGAGGAAGCCGCCCACCGCGTCCTCGGCGGCGCTCAGCTCCTCGGTGACCAGGCGGACGATCACCCGGTCGTCGAGGCCGGGGTGCCGGTAGGCGCGGGCGACCAGCGGCACGGCCCGCTCCCCCGCGCCCTCGGTGCCGGGCGGCAGCACCGCGCCGGCGTCGAGCAGTTCCTGTGCCTCGGCGTTCCGCGAGATGCCGGTCATGCGCCCTTCCCCTCTTCGACCTGGCGGCCGGCGTGCAGCGCGGCGGCCATCCTCATGCCTTCCGACCAGGCGACCGGACCGACCTCGCGCAGCGTGAGCGTCCTGCCGTCCTGGTCGCGCCAGGTGAGATCGCCCGTGGACGTCTCGCTGTCCCAGTAGGGCTCGCCGATCCAGACGGCGGCCTCGGTGAGCCGGCCGGCGTCGCGCACCTGGCAGGTGGCGAAGCCGCCGGAGACGCGGTAGCCGAGCTGGGTGGCGCGGGCCGCCACGCCGAACCTGGAGGCGTACGTGCCGCCCGCGAAGTCCTTCACCTGGCGCACCCCTTCGCCCTGGTCGGCGGGCTTGCGCCAGATGGCCCGGTGGATCTGCTCGACCTTCTGCGTGATGCCCAGCTCGGCGGCGAACTCGCGCAGGTCGTCGAGGTCGGGCAGGAGCACCGGGTGCGGCAGCGTCACCGTGCGCGGGGCCAGCCTGACGGTCTCGCCGTCGAGGTTGACCATGCGCAGCTCGCCGGAGGCGGTCGCGTCGCGCAGGAAGCCCACCTCGTCGGGGTCGTCGCCGACGACCGCCACGTCACGCAGCGCCGTCTGCCACGCCTCGTCCGGCCACACCCGGGCGATCAGCTCGGTCGGGACGGGCAGCGAGGACACCATCCAGGCGTCCACCTGCGCCACGCAGGACGCGGCGTGCCGGTCGAGCCATTCGGCGAAGCGGCGCAGCCGGTCCGCCTCGGGGTGCTCGCGCACCGCCTTCGGCAGCGTCTTCAGCTGCCGCCCGGCCGAGCGGCCGGACGTGGCCCTGGCCGTGACCCGGCCCTCTATCAGGGCGACCTCGTACGCGTCGCCCGCCGCCAGCCAACCCAATTGCCGCCGCCTCTCCTCGTGCCGCCATGGCATGCGGCCATGCCGTCAGGCCATGGGGATGTGTCGCGGCGCGGATCTCCCGCCGCCACGTTGCGCGGAACGTTATCGGCGATCACTGACAAATGCCTACCGACTGCCCGACTGCCCGACGGCCCGACTGCCCGACGGCCCGGTTACGGCGCCGGGTCTCCCCGGGGATCGGGGATGCGGTGATTTGCGTGCCTACCGCCTAAGGACCGTCCGCACCGCCTAAAGAGCAGGGCAGGATCGCCGCGCGCAGGCTACGGGCGCGGGCGGCGGGGGTAGGCCATTCCGGGCCGGGGGCGCCGACCGGGGAGCGGACGCGCGGCTCGCTCGACGGGGGGATGGCCGGTGAAAGTCGTCGTCGATCTGACGCGTTGCCAGGGGTACGGCCAGTGCGCCTTCCTCGCACCCGACGTCTTCACCATGCGCGAGGAGTCCCTGCTGTACGACCTCGACCCCGCCGACGAGCGGCGCGAGCACGTGCTGCGCGCGGCGGCGGCCTGCCCCGTCCAGGCCATCCACCTCGACTGGACGGCCACCCGGCTCACGCCCGAGCCGCCCGGCCCGCCGGCGCGCGGGATGACCGACGGCCGCATCGTCATCGTCGGCGCGTCCCTGGCCGGGGCGCGGGCCGCCGGCGTGCTCAGGCGGGAGGGCTTCACCGGGTCGCTGACGGTGATCGGCGACGAGCCCGCCGAGCCGTACGACCGGCCGCCGCTGTCCAAGCAGGTGCTCATGGGGCAGGTGGCCCCCGACCACGTCATGCTGCCCCACCTGCGCGAGGTCGAGGCCGACTGGTTGTGGGGCACCCGGGCGACCGGCCTGGACGTGGCCGGCAAGCGCGTCCTGCTGGCCGACGGCCGCGAGGTGGGTTTCGACCGGGTGCTGCTGGCCACCGGCACCCGCGCCCGGCCCTGGCCGCACGAGGAGGAGGCCCGGCTGGCGGGCGTCCACACGCTGCGCTCGATGCGGGACGCCGCCGGCCTGCGGGAGGCGCTGGCCGCCCGCCCCAACCGGGTGCTCATCCTGGGCGCCGGGTTCACCGGCAGCGAGATCGCCTCGGTCTGCCGCGAGCTGGACCTGCCCGTGACGGTCGTCGAACGCGGCCCGGCCCCGCTCGTCAACGCCCTCGGCGGCGTGATCGGCGACGTCGCCGCGCAGCTCCACCGCGAGCACGGCGTGGACCTGCGGTGCGGCACCACGGTCACCTCGCTGGAGGGCGACGGGCAGGGGCGGCTGCGCGCCGCCCATCTGTCGGACGGCAGCACCATCGAGGCCGAGGTCGCCGTCGTCGCGCTCGGCTCGGTGCGCAACGTCGAGTGGCTGCTCGACTCGGGGCTGGCCGCCGGCGTGTGGGGCGTGGCCTGCGACGCCGGCTGCCGCGCCGTGGACACCAACGGCCTGGTGACCGACGACGTCTTCGTCGCCGGCGACATCGCCCGCTTCCCGCACCCGCTGTACCAGTACCAGTTCATGACGCTGGAGCACTGGGGGAACGCCGTCACCCAGGCCGAGATCGCGGCCCACAACATGGTCAGCGACCAGACCCACCGCTGGCCGCACCTGTCGGTGCCGGTGTTCTGGTCCAGCCAGTTCGGGGTCAACATCAAGTCGGTGGGCGTGCCCACCTTCGCCGACGAGCTCGTCGTCACCCAGGGCTCGACGGACGAGCGCCGCTTCGTCGCCGTCTACGGCTACAAGGGCCGGATCACCGCCGCGGTCACCTTCGACCAGGGCATGTGGCTGGAGTTCTACCAGCGGCTGATCGAGCGGGCGACGCCCTTCCCGCCCGCCTTCCGGCACGTGGACATGCGGGGTGAGGCGCGGCCCGTGCCGGCCCGGGTGCCCGAGCGGCTGGTCGCGGCCGAGGGGGCGACGGTCGTGGTGACCGGCCACGACCCGGCCGAGCGGCGCGCCTCGCTGCTGCACGCGCCGCAGAGCTGACCCGGCAGGAACCAAGGACAGGAGTGCAGGAGATGACCTCGGACGCCGCCATGCAGCGCATCCTCGACCCGGCCGGCCGCGCCGACCCCTACCCGTTCCTCGGGGAGCTGCGCCGCAACCCGGTGACGCGGCTGGCGGACGGCTCGTACGTCGTCAGCACGTACCGGGAGATCGTCGAGCTGCTGCACGACCCGCGGGTCAGCTCCGACCGGCGCAATCTGGCCGACGCGCCGGAGGAGCCGGAGCACGCGCCCGCCTTCATCAGGCTCGACCCGCCCGAGCACGACCGGCTGCGCCGCCTGACCATGCGCCACTTCGGCCCGCCGCACTCGCCGGGCGTGGTGGACGGCCTGCGCCCGATGATGCTGGCCACCACCACCGAGCTGATCGACGCCCTGGCCGGCAAGAACCGGGCCGACGTCGTGGACGAGGTCGCCTACCCGCTGCCGATCGCCGTCATCTGCCGGCTGCTCGGCGTGCCGGCCGAGGACGAGCAGCAGTTCCACGCCTGGGCCGACCAGATCGTCGAGACGCTCGGGCCGGGCGAGGAGAACCGCGCCGAGCGGGCCCGCGAGCGCCAGGCGGTGTCGCAGAACCTGGAACGCTACCTCGCCGGGCTGGCCGAGGCGCGGCGGCAGGAGCCGGGCGACGACATGTTGTCCGGGTTCGTCACCTACGAGGGCCCGGACGGCCGCATGACGCCGGAGGAGGTCGTCGCCACGTCCCTGCTGCTGCTCATCGCCGGGCACGAGACCACGATCAACCTCATCGCCAACGGCATGCTCACCGTGCTGCGCGACCCCATGCTGCTGGAACGCCTGCGCGCCGACCCCGACCTCGTCATCACCACGGTCGAGGAGCTGCTGCGCTTCGAGCCGCCCGTGCAGCTCGTCTCCTCCCGGGTCACCCTCGACGACGTGGTCGTCGGCGGCGTGACCATCCCGGCGGGCTCGCCCGTCGTGCTGGCGCTGGCGGCGGGCAGCCGCGACCCGGCCCACGTGCGCGAGCCCGACCGGTTCGACCCGTGCCGCCGGCCGAACGAGCACCTGGGGTTCGGGGGCGGCGTCCACTACTGCTTCGGCGCGCCGCTGGCCCGGCTGGAGGCGCAGGTCGTGCTGGGCGAGCTGGTGCGCCGGGTGCGGAATCCGCGGCTGGTCGCCGACCCGCCGCCGTACCGCCCCAGCCCGGTGCTGCGCGGCCCCCGCCACCTCCTGATCGACTACGACGGCATCGCCCCCGCCTGACCCGGCCGCGTTCCGCCGGGTCGTGACGTTGATCTGTGACTTCGTGTGCAGTTGAATGAGCGGGTGCGTGCTGGGCGGGTGGTGTCTCCTGTTCTGGTTGGGCGGGAGAAGGAGCTCGCCCGGCTCGTCGCGCTGGTCGCCGGGGCGCCCGCCGTGGCCGTCGTCGAGGGCGAGGCCGGCATCGGCAAGTCCAGGCTGACGGCCGAGCTGCTCGGCGGTCCCGCGGTGGCGGGCCTGCGGGTGCTGAGCGGGGCCTGCGTGCAGATCAGGGAGCCGTTCCCGCTGGGTCCCGTCGTCGAGGCGTTACGCGGACGGGCGGCCGAGCTGGCCGGCGCTGCGCTGTCGCCGGTCGCCGGGGCGCTGCGCGAGCTGCTGCCCGAGCTGGCCGGGGTGCTGCCGGAGACGCCGCCGCCGCTCGACGACCGGGCGGCCGAGCGCCACCGCGTCTTCCGCGGGCTCGCCGAGGTGCTGACCGCGCTCGGCCCCGCCGTCCTGGCGGTGGAGGACCTGCACTGGGCCGACGGGCAGACGGTCGAGTTCCTGACGTACCTGATGTCCGTGCTGCCGGTGCTGCCCGGCGCGTTGCGGGTGGTGCTGACGTACCGCAGCGAGGAGGCGTCCGGGGCGGTGCGGGCGATCACGGCCCGCGCCCCCGACACGATCACGGCCGAGCACCTGGTGCTGCCGCCGCTCGACGCCGCCCAGACCCGGGTGATGGCCTCGGCGATCCTCGGGGCCGAGGAGGTGACGGCCGCGTTCGCCGAGCACCTGTGCGGGCGGGCGTCCGGCCTGCCGCTGGCCGTGCAGGAGCTGCTGGCGCTGCTGCGCGACCGCGGCACGCTGATCCGGTGGGAGGGCGGCTGGGCGCGGCGGGCGCTGGAGGAGCTGGACGTGCCGAGCGGCGTGCGCGCCTCGGTGCAGGAACGGGTGGCCCGGCTCTCCCCCGGCGCCAAGGAGGTGGCCGAGCGGGCCGCCGTGCTGCAGCTCCCGGTGCCGGTCGCCCTGCTGTCGGGGCCCGACGTCGGGGCGATCGACGAGGTGCTCGGCTCCGGGCTGTTCGCCGACACCGGCGGCCTGGTCGGGTTCCGCCACGTGCTGGCGGCGCAGGCGGTCTACGAGGCGATCCCGCTCGGCCGCCGGCAGGCCCTGCACGCCGCCGCCGCCGACACCGTACGCGAGCTGCGCCCGGTGCCGCTGGGCCGGCTGGCCCACCACCTGCGCCAGGCCGGCCGGGCCGGGCAGTGGGTGACGGCCGCGATCGAGGCGGCCGAGCAGGCGTCCCGGCTGGGCGACGACGCCGAGGCCGCCCGCCTGCTGGAGGACGTCCTGCGCGGCGCCGACCTGCCCGCCGCCCGGCGGGCCGAGCTGACGGTGAAGCTGGGCTGGGCCGCGCTGGAGCTGCTGCGCCCGCCGCCGGTCGCCGACCTGCTCACCGGCGCGCTGGAGCAGGACGTGCCGCCCCCGGTGCGCGGCCACCTGCGCCTGCTGCTCGCGCTGCACCTGGAACGCACCCGCACCGACGGCGCCCGCATCGGCGAGGCGTTCGCGCGGGCCGCCGACGACCTGGCCGGCGAGCCGGGCCTGGCGGCGTGGGCCATGGCGGGGGTCGGCCGCCCGCCCAGCGGCCTGCCGCCGGAGGAGAGCAGGCAGTGGCTGGAGCGGGCGCTCGCGACCCTGCCCGCGGTCGCCGACCCGGCCATGCGGATGCTGGTGCTCGGCAAGATCGCGATGATCTTCGTGGTGATGGGCGACCCGCGCTGGGCCGTGCTCGCCGACGACCTGCTGCGGGAGACCGGCGGACGGCCGCTGCTGCGCCGCGAGGTCAACGCCTACCGCTCCATCGGGGGCGCGGCCCTGTTCAGCGGGCACCACCGGCGGGGCCGCCGCCTGCTGACCGCGGCGGTCGAGGAGGGCGCCGAGCCCGACCTGCGCGAGCGGCTGGAACTGCGCTGCCTGGTGAACCTGGCCGCGGCCGACTACTTCGAGGGCTCCTGGCAGGGCCTGCCGGCCAGGCTCCAGGAGCTGCGCGACCAGTTCGGCGACGAGCCGCACGAGCGCATCCTCGTCGACATCGTGACCGCCTGCCTGGCCGTGGTGCAGGGCCGCCAGGAGGCCGCGCTGCCGTCGCTGCTCGACGCCGCGGCCGAGGCCCGTACCCGGGGGCAGTACGACGACCTGGTGCTGCCGCTGGCGATGTCGCTGCGGCTGAGCGCGGCGCGGGGCGAGCCGGCGGCGGCGATCGAGGCGGCCGTCGAGGCGGGCCGTCACTGGGAGGCGAGCGAGTTGTGGCCGGTGGCGGTCCGCGCGCTGCCCGCGCTGACCGAGGCGCTGCTCGTGGCGGGCCGTCCCGGGGAGGCCGCCGACGTCGTCGCGCGGCACGCCGCCCGGCTGGCCGGGCGCGACGCGCCGCTGGCCGGGCCCGCGCTCGCGCAGGCCCGCGGCCTGCTGGCAGCCGCCGACGAGCAGTGGGCGCGGGCCGCGGCCGAGTTCACGGCCGCCGCCGACGCCTACGAGACGGTCCCGGCGCGGTACGAGGCCGCGCAGGCGAGCGAGCAGGCCGCGGCCTGCCTGTTCGCCCTCGACGACCCCGAGGCCGCCGTCCGGCTCGGCCGGGCCGTCGCGGTGTACGCCGACCTCGGGGCGCGCTGGGACCTCGACCGCGCGACCGGGCTGGGCCGCAGGTGGGGCGTCCGCCCGGCGGCGCAGAGCGCGCCCGCGCAGGCGGGGAACGACCACGCCCTGTCGGCCCGGCAGGAGCAGGTGGCCCGGCTGGCGGCCGAGGGGCTGACCAACCAGGAGATCGCCAGGGAGCTGTTCCTGTCGCCGAAGACGGTGGACAAGCACGTCAGCGCGGCCATGCGCAAGGTGGGGGCGCGGTCGCGGACGGAGCTGGCCCGCCACCTCCTCCCCAGCGACTAACCCCCAAGATGGGGATTTTTCCCCATAGAGCACCCCATACCCCACCCCCTACGTCTGCCACGACACTTTCGGCATGTCCCACACCATCCACGACCCCGACCGGCCGGACCCGGACGACCCGGCCCCCGACGTCCCCTCCCCGCACGAGGAGACCCCGGAGCCCCCCCGCCCGCCGGACGGCTTCGAACCCGTCTGACCCTTCCTGACGGCTTCGCACCCGTCTGCCCCTTCCTGACGGCTTCGAACCCGTCTGACCCCTCCCGGACGGCCATGACCCCGTCCGCACCCTTGCGGACGGTTCCTCCTGCCGGGCCATGAGCCCGCGGCCGTCCGAACCCCTCCCCCGCCAGAAAGGCCACCATGGCACTGCCCCGCCCCCCGCTGGCGCGCCGGACAGGCGTCCTGCTGACCGCGGTCACCGCGCTCGCCGGCGTGCTGACCGCCGGACCGGCGACCGCCGCGACACCGGACACCCCCGCCCCCGGCGCCCCCGCCGCCCCCACAGCGCCCACCGCGCCCGCAGCGCCCGCGCAGGCCGCCAAGGACGTCACCCTGTCCGGGGTGCGCGCCCAGAAGGTCGTCGTCACGCTGATCACGGGTGACAAGGTCCAGCTCACCCGGAACGCCGCCGGCCGCTACCGCGTCGAGCCGGCCCCCGGCACCCGCCAGGACGGCCGCCGCATCAACCTGTTCACCCAGTTCACCCCGGACGGCGTCTTCGTGCTGCCGGACGACGCGGTCTCCGCCGTCCAGGCCGGGCTGGTGGACAGGCGGCTGTTCGACGTCAAGTACCTGGCCGAGAACGGCTACTCCGACGAGGTGGCCAAGCGGCTGCCGGTCATCGTGCAGTACCCCGGCGACCAGGCCGAGGCCGCGGTCAGGCGCTCGGCCGCCGCCGTCCCCGCCAGCGAGCCCACCCGGACGCTGGAGAGCATCCACGCCTCCGCCCTCGACGTCACCAAGGCCGAGGCGGGCGCGTTCTGGGAGGCCGTGCGCGGCGCACGGCCCGCCGGCGAGGGCCTGGCCAAGTCGCCCGGCGCGCTGCGCGGCGGCATCGCCAAGCTGTGGCTGGACGCCAAGGTCAAGGCCGACCTGGACGTCAGCGTCCCGCAGATCGGCGCCCCCAAGGCGTGGGAACGCGGTCAGGACGGGACCGGCGTGAAGATCGCCGTCCTGGACACCGGCGCCGACACCGGCCACCCCGACCTGGCCGGCCGGATCGCCGACAGCAAGTCGTTCGTCCCCGACCAGCCCGTCCAGGACGGGCACGGGCACGGCACCCACGTCGCCTCGACCATCGCCGGCACCGGCGCGGCCTCGGGCGGCAGGTTCAAGGGCGTCGCCCCGGGCGCGCAGCTCGTCGTCGGCAAGGTTCTCGACAACACCGGCTCCGGCCAGGAGTCGTGGATCATCGAGGGCATGGAGTGGGCCGCGCGCAGCGGCGCCAAGGCCGTCAGCATGAGCCTCGGCGGCCCGCCCAGCGACGGCACCGACCCGCTCAGCCAGGCCGTGAATGACCTGACCGCCGAGACCGGCACGCTGTTCGTGGTCGCCGCGGGCAACCTGTACGAGGCCGAGACGATCAGCATGCCCGGCGCGGCCGACGCCGCGCTGACCGTGGCCGCCGTGGACAAGAGCGACAAGCTCGCCGCGTTCTCCAGCCGCGGGCCGCGTCCCGGCGGCGGGCTCAAGCCGGACATCGCCGCGCCCGGCGTGGACATCGTGGCCGCGCGGGCGGCCGGCACCTCCATGGGCTCCCCGGCGGACGACCACTACACCGGCGCCTCCGGCACCTCCATGGCCACGCCGCACGTGGCCGGCGCGGTCGCGATCATGGCGCAGCGGCACCCGGACTGGACGGCCCAGCAGCTCAAGGCCGCCCTGATGTCCACCTCCACGGACGACGGCTTCACCGTCTACGAGCAGGGCGCCGGCCGGGTGGACCTGGACCGCGCGACCCGGCAGCAGGTGTTCGCGACGAGCGGCGGCGTGGACTTCGGCCTGCTGGAGACCGGCAGCGCGACGAAGACCGGCGAGATCTCCTACCGCAACCTCGGCGACCGGCCCGTCACGCTCACGCTGAAGGCGGCGATGGGCGCCGCGAAGCCGGTCCTCGCCGACGCGACGCTGACCGTCCCCGCCGGCGGCACCGCCGCCACCACCGTCACCCTCGACCCGGCCGAGCTGCCCGTCGGCATCTACAGCGGGGCCGTGACGGCCGAGGCGGACGGCGTCCGGCTCAGCACGCCGCTCGGCGCGGTGCGGGACGTCCCCAAGTACGACCTGACCATCCGCACCATCGACCGGGACGGCAAGCCGCGCACCCCGTCGGCCATGAGCGTCCTGGACGTCGACGGCAACAAGGGCGAGCTCGGCCCCAACCGCATCGACGACGTGGGCCTGGTGGTGAGCCGCGTCCCGGCCGGCACCGTCAGCCTGCTGCAGGTGCTCGACTGGGTGGACGCCGACGACCGCGCCAACCGGGCCTGGCTGTTCGAGCCCGAGCTGACCGTCACCGGCGACATGGAGATCACCCTCGACGCCCGCAAGGCCACCGAGGTCAGCTTCCGCGCGCCGAAGACCGCCCAGCCGCTGAACAACACCTACGACGTCTTCTTCCAGCGCACCCTGCCCAACGGCAAGGTCTTCGGCGGCACGCTGCTGTCCAACCGCCCGCTCGGCGCCTGGGAGAAAGTGTGGGCGCTGCCGACCAAGAAGGTCACCAAGGGCAGCTTCCGCTTCGCCGGCCAGTGGGAGCTGGGCGTGCCCGAGGTCACCATGACCATGCGCACGCCGAAGCGCACGACCCTGCATCCGGTCACCCGCGTCCACACGATCGACGGCGGCGAGATCCACCCGGGCTACGTGCCGTTCGAGGGCGCCAAGGACCTGCGGGTGGTGGACGCCGGCAAGGGCCGTCCCGAGGACCTCGCGGGCAAGGACCTGCGCGGCGCGCTCGTGCTGATCGACGCCGAGCCCGCCGAGGGCATCTTCGGGGTGGCGTGCGGCCTGCAGATCGAGCGGGTGGGCCCGATCAGGGACGCGGGCGCCGCCGGCGTCCTGGCCTTCAACGAGAAGGCCGCCACCTGCCCGATCCCGCTGCCCATCTCGCAGAAGCCGTTCAGCGGCCCGTTCCAGCCGGTCAACATCCCCGTCGCCTACGTCTCCAACGCCGAGGGCCGCAAGATCCGCGAGGAGGCCGGCCGGGGCGCGGTGACCGTCCGGGTCGAGGGCACGCCGAACACGCCGTACTCGTACGTGTTCCGCCCGACCGTGGACGGGCGCGTCCCCGACTCGATGCGGTACGAGGTGACCGAGCGCCGGCTCCACCAGGTCGACCTCGACGTGCACGCCGGGCCGTACACGAAGTACATGAACTGGCGGGCCTCGTGGCGGACCGACGACATCTCCTACACCACGACCAACACCAACATCCTCCAGTGGTCGGCCCCGCTGCCCGAGCGCAGGACGCAGTGGATCTGGCCGCTGGACCCCGAGCTCGTGAGCGAGGCCGGCCTGTCCGCGCTGGTCACGTCCGCGCCCGGCGAGGAGGTCCAGGAGTCCCGCTACCGGCACGAGGTGTTCGACCGGCCGGGCACCACCGTCCAGAAGTGGTTCGCCACCCCGAGCACGCCGGGCGCCTCGACGGCCTCCGACAAGCTGTACGCGCTCGGCGGCCCCGCGGACGCGCCCCCGCTCAAGCAGCTCGTGATCGGCGTGCCGTGCGCGATCTGCGTGCACGACGGCAACCTGTGGGTGACGCCGTCCATGGTCAACGGGGTCGGGGACCGGCGTGACGACGGCGTCGCGTTCGGCGACCTGATCCCCCAGTACGAGCTGCACCTGTACCGCGACGGCAAGGAGCTGCCGAACGCCCCGCTGCCGGGCTTCGACACGCTGCCGCGCTACCCGCTGCCCAAGGAGCCGGGCGCCTACCGGCTGACGGCCAGGAACGCCCTGTCGGACATCGAGTGGACGTTCACCGCGCCGCCGTCCAAGGAGCAGCTCAGGCCGGGCGCCAACTGCTACGCCTGGTTCGTCGACGGGCTGGTCGAGCAGTGCCGCACCACCCCCGCGGTCTACGTCAGCTACGACCTCGGTGACACCCTGTCGGCCGGCAACACCGTCGCGGCCGGGCGCAGGCACACGTTCGAGCTGGAGGCCTATCACGGGCCGTCGGCGGCGAAGATGCCGGCGATCGCGGGCGTGCGGCTGTGGACCAGCACCGACGACGGCGCCACCTGGCAGCCCGCCGACCTCCGGCGGGGCCGGGACGGTGTCTACACCGCCGGCGCGACGTACCCGGCCTACCGCGCCACCAAGGGCGCGGTGAGCCTGAAGGTGGAGGCGTGGGACGCGGCGGGCAACCGCCTCAGGCAGACCACCCTGCGCGCCTTCAACCTCCGCTGACCCCGGTGACCGCGGCCGCCTGGTGGGCGGCCGCGGTCTCCTCCCCGCTTCCCGGCAGTACGTACGGCGGTGCGCGGGCCGTTCCCCTGCCGGTGTGCTCATGGCGGTACGGTGAGCACCCGGCGGCGTACGGCCACCGGGACGGAAAGCGAAGGGAACCCCGCGCCATGAACGCCACCGGACGGGACAAGGGCCCGGCGGCGGCCTGGCGGCGGGCCCGCGACCGGCACGGGTGGCTCGACCACCTGTCCCGCGCCGTGCTGCGCTACGACAAGGCCGACGGCGGCCGGTTGTCGGCGGCCCTGACCTACTACTCCTTCTTCGCCACCTTCGCCCTGGCCCTGCTGGCGTTCGGCATCCTCGGCCACGTCATGGACGACCCGACGGTCCTCGCCACGGTCCAGCACTACCTGAGCGAGAACTTCCCGCGCCTCGACGTCCAGGCGTTACGGGAGGCCGGGGGCACGGCCGGCGCGGTGGCCTTCGTCGCGCTGCCGATGACCGGGCTGTTCTGGATGGACACCCTGCGCTCGGCCACCCGGGCGATGTGGGGGCTGGAGGAGTATCCGGGGCGGTTCTTCCTGCGCCAGCTCATCGACCTGGGCGTGATGGCCGGGCTCGGCATGCTGCTCGCCCTGTCGCTGGCCGTCGCCTTCGCCGCCGAGCGGCTGCTGACCTGGCTGGCCGTGCTCACCGTGGGCGTCGAGGCCCTTCCGGCCCAGTGGGTGCTCACCGCGGCCGGGATCGTGCTCGGCCTCGGCGTGAACACGCTGCTGGCGATGGCGCTGCTGACCGCGCCGCCCCGGCTGCGGGTGCCGCTGCGCCGCGTGATCGGCCCGGCGCTGGTGATCACCGCCGGGCTGGAGATCCTCAAGACGATCGGCCAGGTCTACGTCAACCTCACCGCGGCCAATCCCGCCTACCGGGTGGTGGCGGGCGCGGCGGGCATGCTGCTGTTCCTGAAGGTGCTCAACCAGCTCATCCTGTTCGCCACCGCCCTGACGGCGACCGGCACGTCGGGCCACGTCAAGGATCTGGCCGTGCGGCGGGCCCGTTGACAGGGTAACCAACCAAGCGCATGCTCGTTTCGGCGAGGGGGCCGACCGGCTCTCCCCTGTCGAAGGGATCACCGATGCGACCAGCCTCACCGGCCTCCGACGACCTCACCCCCCGCGGCCGCAGCCGCCGTACCCTGCTCGTCGCGGGCGGGATCCTGGTCACCGGCGCGGCGCTCGGCCAGGACCCGGCCTACGCCGAGGCCGACTACGACGTGGTGGTGGTCGGCTCCGGGGCCGCCGGGATGACCGCCGCCCTCACCGCCGCCAAGCGCGGCCTGAGCACCGTCGTGCTGGAGAAGGCGCCGACGTTCGGCGGGTCGGCGGCGCGGTCGGGGGCGGGCATCTGGATCCCGTGCAACGAGGTGATCCTGGCCGCCGGGGTGCCGGACACGCCCGCCAAGGCGGCGGCGTACCTGGCGCGGGTGGTGGGCGACACCGTCCCGGCCGCGCGGCAGCAGGCGTTCCTGGACGCGGGACCGCAGATGATCTCGTTCGTGACGCGCAACAGCCCGCTGCGCTTCCGGTTCATGGAGGGGTACTCCGACTACTACCCGGAGTTCCCCGGCGGGATGCCGAACGGCCGGTCCATCGAGCCCGACCAGTTCGACGGCAACCTCCTCGGCCCGGAGCTGGCCCGGCTGAACCCGCCGTACATGGCGACCCCGGCGGGCATGGTCGTCTTCAGCGCCGACTACAAGTGGCTGACGCTCGCCCTGGTCAACCCGAAGGGCGCGGAGGTGTCGGCGGCGTGCCTGCTGCGGGGCACGCAGGCGGCGCTGCGCGGCGAGAAGCCGCTGACCATGGGCCAGGCGCTGGCCGCCGGGCTGCGCGCCGGGCTGCTGGCCGCCGGGGTGCCGGTGTGGCTGAACACCCCGCTGCTCGGCCTGCACGTCGAGAGCGGCCGGGCCGCCGGCGTCGTCACCCCGGCCGGGGTGGTCAGGGCCAGGCGCGGGGTGATCGTCGCATCGGGCGGGTTCGAGCACAGCGCGGCGATGCGGGCCGAGTTCCAGCGCCAGCCCATCGGGACGAGCTGGACGGTCGGCGCCAAGGAGAACACCGGCGACGGCATCGAGGCCGGCGAGCAGGCCGGCGGCGCGCTGGACCTGATGGACGACGCCTGGTGGGGGCCGGTGATCCCGCTGCCCGGCGAGCCGTACTTCTGCCTGGCCGAGCGGACCCTGCCGGGCTGCGTGATCGTCAACGGCGCCGGCCGGCGCTTCGTCAACGAGGCCGCGCCCTACAGCGACGTCGTGCACGTCATGTACGACCGCAACACCCCGTCCGACCCGCACATCCCCGCCTGGCTGATCATCGACCAGCAGTACCGCAACAAGTACCTGTTCAAGGACATCGCGCCGCTGCTGCCCTTCCCCGACTCCTGGTACGACAGCGGCGCCGTGTTCAGGGCCCCGACGATCGAGCAGCTCGCCCGCAGGATCGGGGTGCCGGAGGCCGCCCTGCGCGCCACGGTCACCCGCTTCAACGGGTTCGCCCTGGCCGGGCGGGACGCCGACTTCCACCGCGGCGACAGCGCCTACGACCACTACTACGCCGACCCGTACGTCCGGCCGAACCCGTGCCTGGCGCCGCTCTGGCTGCCGCCGTTCTACGCCTTCAAGATCGTCCCTGGCGACCTGGGCACCAAGGGCGGCCTGCGCACCGACGCCCGCGCCCGCGTCCTGCGCGCCGACGGCTCGGTGATCCCCGGCCTGTACGCCGCCGGGAACGCCAGCGGCGCCGTCATGGGCCACAGCTACGCGGGCTCGGGCTCGACCATCGGACCGGCCATGACCTTCGGCTACGTGGCCGCGAACGACCTGGCCGGCGGCTGACCGTCAGTCGGCCGTGTAGCTGATCGACCGGACGTCGTAGCCCCTCGCCGCGGAGCCGCGGACGTGCATGAACATCGCGCCGCCCTCGTAGGACCAGGCGCACGCGTAGCCCTTCGGCTCCTCGGCGCAGCCCTGGAAGTGGTGGGTGACGCCGCGCGGGTCGTATGTGACCCGGAACAGCGTCCGCACCGCGCCCTCGGCGCCGACCTCCAGGGCGGCGTACCGGTCGCCGCGCTTCCAGGCGGCGAACAGGTGACCGGCCGCGTCGGACGGCCGCACGACGTGCCGGGACAGGTAGACCTTGGTGACCTTGGAGCCGGTCACGGTCATCGCGATGCCGTTGAGGCCGCCGGGCACGCGCACGCTGGTGTGCACGTACCGGCACACGCCGCGCGAGCAGCCGTCGAACCGGTCGGGCGCGCGGTAGGCGTAGCCGAAGATCGTGCGCACCGCGGCGGGGGTGGCGACCCCGGCCGCGGCGGCGCGGTCGCCGGCCAGCCACGCGCGGAACAGCTTGCCCGCCACCTTGCCGGGCGCGGGCGCGGCGGCGAGCGCGGGAGCGGCCGGGAGGCCGAGCGTCAGCGTGGCGGTCGCCGCGAGGGCGGCGCCGCCGAGAAGCAGTCGTCTGGACACGCCCCCGACGTTAGGACCCGCCCCTTGCGCAGGGATTGCTCCCGACTTGCAACCCTTACCCCCGCACACCGGCGGCGCGGCGGCCGGCCGGCCGTCGCGCCGGCCGCGTACCGGGGCGGCTGCTCAGCGTGACGAGCTGTTCACGGATAACAAGCGGAGATCGTACAGTGTCAGGATGACGGTCGAGATCACGTGGTCGCGGCGGCGCGCGGCGACCGGCCGGGGCTCGCCGTCGCCCGCGCACATGACGTAGCCGTCATCCTCACGGACGAGAAGGACCACCCCCATGGCTCAGATCAGTCCCCCCAGCCCGCCCGAGGCCGGCAGCGGCCAGCCCAGCCTGAAGCGCGTGATGGGCCCCGGCCTGTTGCTGCTGTTCATCGTCGGCGACATCCTCGGCACCGGCATCTACGCCCTGACCGGCCAGGTCGCCGGCGAGGTGGGCGGCGCGGCCTGGCTGCCCTTCACGATCGCCTTCGTCGTCGCGCTGATCACCGCCTGCTCCTACCTGGAGCTGGTCACCAAGTATCCGGAGGCCGCGGGCGCCGCCCTCTACGTGCACAAGGCGTTCGGCAAGCACGCGCTGACGTTCCTGGTGTGCTTCGCGGTGATGTGCTCGGGCATCACGTCGGCGTCGGCGGCCTCGCGGGCCTTCGCCGCCAACCTCGCCACCGGGTTCGGCCTCGACGCGGGCAACGGCGTCATCCTGCTGATCGCCGTGGCGTTCATGCTGCTGATCCTGGCCGTCAACCTGCGCGGCGTCGGCGAGAGCGTCAAGCTCAACGTCGTGCTCACCGCGGTCGAGCTGTCGGGGCTGCTGATGGTCATCGTGCTCAGCGGGTACTTCATCTCCGGCGGCCACGCCGACTTCTCCCGCGTCGTCGCCTTCGAGACGCCCGCCGACAAGGGCGTGTTCCTGGCCGTCAGCGCCGCGACGTCGCTGGCCTTCTTCGCCATGGTCGGCTTCGAGGACTCCGTCAACATGGCCGAGGAGACCAAGAACCCGACCCGGATCTTCCCGCGCATGATGTTCGCGGGCATCGGCATCACCGGGGTGATCTACGTCCTCGTGTCGATCTGCGCGGTCGCCGTCGTCCCGGTCGGGCAGCTCGCCGCCAGCGAGACGCCGCTGGTCACGGTGGTCCAGACGGCGGCCCCGGGCGTGCCGATCGCCTCGCTGCTGCCGTTCATCTCGATGTTCGCCGTCGCGAACTCGGCGCTGATCAACATGCTGATGGCCAGCCGGTTGCTGTACGGCATGAGCAAGCAGGGCGTGCTGCCGCCGTTCCTGTCGGCGGTCCACGCCACCCGGCGCACGCCGCACGCGGCGATCCTGTTCACCACGGTGATCGCCGTCGGCCTCATCACGTTCGTCTCGCTGGTCCCTGACAGCCCGGTGGTGGCGCTGCTGGGCGGCACGACCTCGCTGCTGCTGCTGGCCGTCTTCGCGGCGGTCAACGTGGCGGTCCTCGTCCTGCGCCGGGACGTCACCGGCGCCGAGCACTTCAACGCGGGCCGCGTGCTGCCCGTGGTGGGCACGGTAACCTGCCTCTACCTGGTGCTGCCGTGGTCCTCCGGGCGTCCGGCGGGCCAGTACGAGATCGCCGGGATCCTGCTGGTGATCGGCGTGGTCCTCTGGGCGGCGTCCTGGTCGTCGGCCAGGCGCAGGGCGGCCCGGCGACCTTAAGCCCGGCGGAAGCGGACCGTAAGCATGCTCCGGCACGCTGGGAACCACACAGAGCGGAACCGGAAAGGACATCTCACATGCGCAAGGTCAAGCTGCAGCTCCAGATCACCACGGACGGCTTCGTGGGCGGACCCGGCGGCGAGATGGACTGGGTGACGTTCCCCTGGACCGACGACATCAACGCGCACGTCGCGGCGATCTGGGAGCCGGTCGACACGATCGTGCTGGGCCGCAAGCTGGCCGAGGGCTTCATCCCGGCCTGGGAGTCGCGGCCGGCGGGCGAGACCGAGGAGGGCATCGACAAGATGATCAACACTCCGAAGGTCGTCATCTCCCGCAGCCTCACCGAGTCGCCCTGGAAGAACGCCGTCGTGGCGGGCGGCGACCCGGCCGAGACCGTCGGCGAGCTGAAGGCGAAGCCCGGCGGCGACGTGATGGTGGCCGGCGGCGCCTCGATCGGCAGGCAGCTGATCTCGCGGGGCCTGATCGACGAGCTGCACCTGTTCGTCAACCCGGTCGCGATCGGGGCCGGGCTGCCGCTGTTCCCGGCGGGCGAGGGTTACCACCGGCTGCGCCTGGTCGGCGCGCGCGCGTTCGACTGCGGTGTGGTGGGCCTGCACTACGAGCCGGAACGGTCCTGAGCCGTCCGCCCTTCACCGTGGCGGACTGTGAACCGCGGAGGGCGAAAGAGAGCACGTGCCCGGGAATGGCCTCCCGGGCACTTCGCTTTTGGTCAGAACGTTCCTGACCAGGAGATAGTCCGGCCGTCAACGACGGCGAAAGCGAAGGCCCGGGAGAATGGCGGTCAGTCCACCTCGACGGCGGCCTGGGCGAACTGGGCGGAGTAGAGGCGGGCGTAGGCGCCGCCCGCCGCCAGGAGGGCCTCGTGGGTGCCCTGCTCGACGATTCGGCCCTCCTCCATGACCAGAATGAGGCTGGCGTCGCGGATCGTGGACAGGCGGTGGGCGATCACGAAGCTGGTGCGGCCCTCGCGCAGCGAGCTCATCGCCCGCTGGATGAGCACCTCGGTACGCGTGTCGACCGAGCTGGTGGCCTCGTCCAGGATGAGGATCGCCGGCTCGGACAGGAACGCGCGGGCGATCGTGATGAGCTGCTTCTCCCCCGCGCTGACCGTGGCGCCCTCCTCGTCGATCACCGTGTCGTAGCCGTCGGGCAGCGTGTGCGCGATGCGGTCGACGTGGGCGGCGCGGGCGGCGGCCTCGATGCGCTCGCGGCCGGCGCCCTCGGCCCCGTAGCCGATGTTCTCGGCGATCGTGCCGCCGAACAGCCAGGTGTCCTGGAGCACCATGCCGATGTCGGCGCGCAGCTCCTCCCTGGACATCTCGGCCGTGTCGACGCCGTCGAGGGTGATGCGGCCGCCGGTCACCTCGTAGAAGCGCATGATGAGGTTGACCAGCGTCGTCTTGCCCGCTCCCGTGGGGCCGACGATGGCCACGGTCTGGCCGGGCTCCACGGTCAGCGACAGGTTCTCGATCAGCGGCCGGTCGGGGGCGTAGCGGAAGGAGACGTTCTCGAACGCCACGCGCCCCCGCAGCTCGGCGGGACGGGCCGGCTCGGCCGGCTCGGCCGACTGCTCGGGCGCCTCCAGCAGCTCGAAGACCCGCTCGGCCGAGGCGACGCCCGACTGGACGAGGTTCGCCATGCCGGCCACCTGGGTCAGCGGCTGGCTGAACTGCCGGGAGTACTGGATGAACGCCTGCACGTCGCCCAGCGAGATCGACCCCGACGCCACCTTGAACCCGCCGACGACGGCGACCAGCACGTAGTTGACGTTGCCGATGAACATCATCGCCGGCTGGATGACGCCGGAGATGAACTGGGCGCGGAAGCTGGAGGCGTACAGGGCCTGGTTGTGCTCCTCGAAGGTGGCGGCGGCCTCCTGCTGGCGGCCGAAGACCTTGACCAGGGTGTGGCCGCCGTACATCTCCTCGATGTGGCCGTTGAGCTTGCCGGTGGACGACCACTGCTTGACGAACTGCGGCTGCGACCGCTTGCCGACCACGGCGGTGACGTAGACCGAGACGGGCACCGTGACCAGGGCGATGAGCGCCAGGATCGGCGAGATCCAGAACATCACCACCAGCACGCCCACGACGGTCAGCACCGAGGAGATGAGCTGGCTCATGGTCTGCTGGAGGGTCTGGGCGATGTTGTCGGTGTCGTTGGTGGCGCGGCTGAGGATCTCGCCGCGCGGCTGGCCGTCGAAGTAGCTGAGCGGCAGCCGCGCCAGCTTGGCCTCGATCCGCTCGCGCAGCCGGGACGCCGCCCGCTGGACGATGGTCGTCGTGAGCCGGAACTGCGCGATGCCGAGCAGCGCCGCCACCACGTAGATCGCCAGCACCCAGCCCAGGACGTGGGCCAGGGCGGTGAAGTCGATGCCCTGGCCGGGCACGACGTTCATCGAGGCGACCATGTCGGCGAAGTTGGCCTCGCCCTTGGCCCGCAGGCCCGCCACGGCCTGCTCCTTGGTGAGCCCGGGGGTCAGCCGGGCGCCGATGATGCCGGAGAAGATCAGGTCGGTGGCGTGGCCGAGGATCTTGGGCCCGGTGACGGTGAGCGCGACGCTGGCCGTGCCGAGCGCCAGCACGACGCCGAGCATCGCGCGTTCGGGCCGCAGCAGGCGCAGGATCCTGCGCAGCGTGCCGCCGAAGTCGAGCGCCTTCTCGGCCGGCCCGGCCATCATCCTGCCGGGCCCGAAGGCGGGCTGCGGGCGGCGCGCGGGTGCCTGGGCGGTCATGCCGCGGCCTCCTGTTCGGTGAGCTGGGACAGCACGATCTCGCGGTAGGTCGGGCAGGTCTCCATGAGCTCGGCGTGGTCGCCGCTGCCCACCACCCGTCCCTCGTCGAGCACGAGGATGAGGTCGGCGTCGCGGATCGTGTTCACCCGCTGGGCGACGATGACGATCGTGGCGTCGGCGATCTCCTCGGCCAGGGCGGCCCGCAGGCGGGCGTCGGTGGCGTAGTCGAGGGCGGAGAAGGAGTCGTCGAACAGGTAGATCTCGGGCCGGTGCACGAGAGTCCTGGCGATGGCCAGGCGCTGGCGCTGACCGCCGGAGACGTTCGTGCCGCCCTGGGAGATCGGCTCGTCCAGGCCGCCGGGCATCGCCTCGACGAACTCGCGGGCCTGGGCGATCTCCAGGGCCCGCCACAGCTCCTCGTCGGTGGCGCCGGGCCGGCCGTAGCGCAGGTTGGAGGCCACGGTGCCGGAGAACAGGTAGGGCGACTGCGGGACCAGGCCGACCGCGCGGGACAGCGCCGCCGGGTCGAGGTCGCGGACGTTGACGCCGTCCACCAGCACGTCGCCGGCGGTCGCGTCGAACAGCCGCGGGACGAGGTTGAGCAGCGTGGTCTTGCCGCTGCCGGTGCTGCCGATGATCGCGGTGGTCCGGCCCGGCCGCGCGGCGAAGCTCACCCCGCACAACACCGGGTCCGCCGCGCCCGGGTAGCGGAAGTCGACCGACCGCAGCTCCAGCTCGCCGCGGTGGCCGTCGGGGGTGACGGGGTTCGCGGGCGGGTCGACGGTCGAATCGGTGCCGAGCACGTCCTCGATGCGCTCGGCGCAGACCTCGGCGCGCGGGATCATCATGAACATGAACATGGCCATCATCACCGACATCAGGATCTGCATCAGGTAGGAGATGACCGCGGTCAGCGCGCCGACCTGCATGGCGCCGTCGGCGATGCGGTGGCCGCCGAACCAGATGACGGCGACGCTGGAGACGTTCACGACCAGCATGACCGAGGGGAACATCAGCGCCATCAGCCGGCCGACCCGCAGCGAGACGTCGGTGAGCCGGTCGTTGGCCACGCCGAAGCGCTCGCGCTCGTGCCGGTCGCGGACGAACGCCCGGATGACCCGGATGCCGGTGATCTGCTCGCGCAGCACCTGGTTGATCCGGTCGATGCGCTCCTGCATGGTGCGGAACAGCGGCCGCATCCGCCAGACGACCAGGCCGACGATGACGATCATCACCGGCAGCACGACGAGCAGCAGCGACGACAGCGCGGTGTCCTGGCGCAGCGCCAGCACGATGCCGCCGACGCACATGATCGGCGCGGCCACCATCATCGTGAACGTCATCAGCACGAGCAGCTGCACCTGCTGCACGTCGTTGGTGGTCCGGGTGATCAGCGACGGCGCCCCGAACCTGTTCACCTCCTGCGCCGAGAAGCTCTGCACGCGGTGGAAGATCGCGGCGCGCAGGTCGCGGCCGAGGGCCATCGACGTCCTGGCGCCGTAGTAGACGGCCACGATCGAGCAGACGATCTGGACGAACGTCACGCCGAGCATCACCAGCCCGACGCGCATGATGTAACCGGTGTCGCCGGTGATGACGCCGTGGTCGATGATGTCGGCGTTGAGTGTCGGGAGATAGAGCGTGGCCAGTGTCTGCACGAACTGGAAGAGGACCACGAGGGTGATCTCCTTCCCGTACGGCCTGAGCTGGACCCGCAGCAGGCGGAGCAGCATCAACGGACGCTTTCTGTGATGGGGGCGCGGTAGGAGGGCAGCAGCAGCCCGTCGAGCAGCACGGAGACGAGCTCGTCGTCGTCCATGTCGCCGAAGTCGTCGGACAGGCCGAAACCGCGGTGGACGCTCACCGAGACGAGCATGAGCAGCAGTTGCGCGGTGGCCATGGGCGAGCGGCGCAGGTGGTCGCGGTCGGGCTCGACGAGGGCGGCGAGCGCGGCGGTGATGCGGGCGCGGCTGTCCATCATGTGCTCGCGGAACTCGGCGTCCTCGGCCATGTGTTCGCGCGGCACGGCGATGAGGTTGACGTTGGCCTTCATGCCGGCCCGCAGCAGCGACGCCGCCTCACGCAGCCGGGCGCGCAGCCCGCCGGCGACGCCGATGGCGGCGAGCGCCTCCTCGGCCGGACGGGGGTCGAACGCGCTCATCAGGGCCGCGCGCAGCAGCGTGGCCTTGTCGGGGAAGACGCCGAAGATCGTGCCCTCGGCCACGCCCGCGGCCTCGGCGATCTGGCGGGTGCTGACGGCGGTGCCGTGCGCGCGCAGCAGGGGGACGGTGGCCTCGATGAGGGCGGCACGGCGGTCTTCGGGCGCCATCGCGGGCACCCGTCGCCTCTTGGTCATGCGGACGAGCGTAATGAGTGAGTACTCGCTCGTTCAAATCATTATTTGCCGGACATGTGGATCGGCAGGTCAGCCCGTCTTGTCCTCGGCCAGGTTCTTGAGCCAGACGCCGGCGCCGCGCATGAGCACGTCCAGCTCGCGGCGGAGTTCGGCGTTCTCGCGGCGCAGCCAGAGCAGCTCGTCCCGCTCCGCCAGGGAGAGCACGCCGGCCTCCGGCTGGGCCGGCGGCGGGTGGTGGCGGCCCTCGGGGGCCGGGTCCTGCGTGCGGAAGGCGTCCTCCCAGGGGCCGAGGACGTCGGCGGCGGCCGGAGCGGGCCCGGCCACCGGGGCCGGGGCGGGGGGCGCGGCGACGACGGGGGCCGGCGCGGCGGCGGCCCTGGTCCTCGGCAGCGTGAGGGTGACCAGCGCGGCGACCACCGCGACGCCGCAGCCGATCAGCAGGGCGGTGCGGAAGCCGGTCTCCGAGGGCAGCGTGTGGCCGCCGACCGTCACGGTGAGCTGGGCCAGGACGACGCCGATCACGGCGGCGCAGACCGAGGTGCCGATGGAGCGCATCAGGGTGTTGAAGCTGTTGGCGGAGGCGGTCTCGCTCCTCGGCACCGCGCCCATGATGAGGGCGGGCATCGCGCCGTAGGCCAGGCCGACCCCGGCGCTGCCGACGCAACCGGCGATCATCAGGCCCCAGCTCCAGCCCATGAGGCCGAGCGCGGTGCCGTAACCGGCCGCGATGACCAGCGCGCCGACGAACAGGCTGGTCCTGGGCCCGCGGGCGGCCGACAGCCGGGCGCCGAGCGAGGAGACCGCCATCATCATCAGCCCGGACGGCGCCATCCAGAGCCCGGCGGCCAGCATCGACTGGCCCAGGCCGTAGCCGAGCGCGGCGGGCAGCTGCAGGATCTGCATGAGGACCAGCGACTGGGCGTACATGGCGAAGCCGACGAGGACCGAGGCCACGTTCGTGAGCAGCACCTGCGGGCGGGCGGTGGTGCGCAGGTCCACGAGGGGGTCGCGGACGCGCAGCTCCCACAGCCCCCACAGCAGGGCGAGCGCCACCGCGCCGCCGAGCAGCCCGAGTGTGGCGCCGCTCGACCAGCCCCAGTCGCCGCCCTTCGACACGCCGAGCAGCAGGCAGACCAGCGCCGCGCCCAGGCCGAACGCGCCGACCAGGTCGAGCCGGCCCCGGACGGCGGCGGCGGGCGTGGCCGGGACCAGCAGCCAGATCAGCACGGCGACCAGCACGCTGAGCGCGGCCGAGCCCCAGAACAGCACCCGCCAGTCGGCGTACTCGGCGACCGCGGCCGAGATCGGCAGCCCGAGCGCGCCGCCGATGCCCATGGACGAGCTCATCAGCGCGATGGCCGGGCCGACCCGCTGGGGCGGCAGCAGGTCGCGCAGCGCGCTGACGCCGAGCGGGATCATGCCGACGCCGAGCCCCTGGAGGCCGCGCCCGGCGATCATGGGGATCAGGGAGCCGGACAGCGCGCACACCACCGACCCGGCGATGAGCGGCACCGAGCAGACGAGCATCATGGTGCGCTTGCCGTACAGGTCGCCGAGCTTGCCGATCACGGGGGTGGCGACCGCGCCGACCAGCAGCGTCACGGTGATCACCCATGACGCGTCGGCGGCACTGGCGTGCAGCAGCCGCGGCAGCCGGCCGATGAGCGGCACCACCAGCGTCTGCATGAGCGAGCCGACGATGCCGGCGACCGCGAGCACGCTGACGATCCCGCCGCCGGAGCGCGGGCTGGGCGCGGAATGCACCATTAATCCCCCTATTGTCCGAATGCACCCTACACAGGATGTGCCCCCTGCACAACCTGTGCGCCCTGCACATCGGCCGCCGCGGCGAAGGCGCGCCGTCGCACCGGAAGGTCAGCCGCGGTCGCGGGCGCCGCCGTCGAGGACCTGGTCGATGTGGGCGGCGAGCTCGACGTCGCGCTCGGTGACCCCGCCGGCCTCGTGCGTCGAGAGCCGGAAGCGGATGCCCTCCCCCGTGCGCTCGATCTCGGCCTGGTGTCCCAGCGTGGCGCCCTCGTTGTGCACCGCCTCGCTCAGCCAGCCGTAGCTGTCCGGCGTGATCGGCACGTCCTTGACCAGGGCGTCGCCGTCCCGCCGCCAGCCCTCCAGCGCCGCCAGGGCGGTGTCGATGTCCTCGTCGGTCAGGCGCTCGGCCATGTTGCCCCCCAAGTCGTCGGCTTCCCGAGGCTCGGCTACCACCGATGGGCCGCTTCACACCCGGCGTTTCTCTCTATAGCGTGTAGTACTACGACTTGTAGAGGGGGCTGTCGCATGCGGGTGCTGGTGGCGGGGGCGGGGATCAGCGGGCTGGCGGTCGCGCGCGGCCTGGCCGCGGACGGCCACGAGGTCGTCGTGCTGGAGGAGGCGGACGGGCTGCGCCTCGGCGGCGGCGCGATCACGCTGTGGTGCAACGGGACGGCGATCCTCGGCGACCTCGGCGTGGACCTGGCCGCGACGGGCCAGCGGCTGTCCACGTTATCCCTGCGCACGGCCCGGGGCCGCCGGATCATGGAGGTGGACCTGGAGTCCCTGACGGCCCGCTTCGGCTCGGCCCCCAGGGTGGTCCCGCGCGGCTCGCTGATCAGGCTGCTGGCCGCCGGCCTGCCCGCGGGCGCCGTACGGTTCGGCGCGGGCGTACGGGACGTGCGGGCCGGCCTCGACGGCGTGCGCGTGCGCACCGCGGCGGGCACGGAGCACGAGGCGGACCTCCTGGTCGGCGCCGACGGCGTGCGCTCGCGGGTCCGCGCGCACGTGCTGGGCGACACGCCGGCGACCCCGACGGGCGCGGCGATCTGGCAGGGCCTGACCCCCGCCCCCTTCGACCCCGGCCCGACCACGACGCTGATGATCGGGCGGCAGGGCGACTTCGGCTTCATGGGCGCGGGCGACGGGCTCATGCAGTGGTTCTTCGAGCAGTCCTGGTCGCCGGGCGACCCGCCGGCGGACAAGCCGGTGGCGATGTTGCGCCGCCGGTTCGCCGGCTGGGGCGCGCCGGTCGCGCGGGTGCTGGACTCGCTGGCCGACGGCGACGTCGAGCTGTTCCCGCACGCCCGGCACCGGGTCCCGCGTCGCTGGGGCGCGGGCCGGTGCGTGCTGCTCGGCGACGCGGCGCACGCGATGCCGCCGGTCGGCGCGCACGGGACGAACCAGGCACTTGAGGACGTGGCCGCGCTGACCGCCTGCCTGCGGGCCGCGCCGGACCCGGCGGCGGTCGTGGACGCGTACTCGGCGCGGCGCAGGCGGCGGGCGGCCCGCGCCTCGGCGGTCGCCGCGAACCTGCTCGCGGTGTCGGGCCCGCGGACGCTCATGCAGAGCGAGCCCCTGATGCGGCTGATGGCCGTCGTCCCGCCGAGCCTGGGGGCGCCGGGTTTCGGGCGTCTGCTGCGCGCACTCAGCGACCGGATCTGACACTCGGGGCGCACGTCTGCGCCGTTTCTGACATAGGGGTTGACGCCGCCGGGACGCCCGGCCACCGCCGCCGAGCCCCTGACAGGCCGGTAATCACAAGATCGTTTATATAAATGCTTGAATTACAGCATTTGCGACCTGACTTACCACCTATTTCGGGCAAGTCATTTCTGTCAGGACGTACAAACTGTTTGCCGAAACCCGGTGAAATGTGATCAGTTTACGGACGTGAGAGATTTTCTCATTGTCGGGGGCGGCGTCGCGGGCGCCTGTGCGGGGTTCTTCCTCGCCAGGTCAGGCACCGTGACCCTGCTCGAAGCCGAGCAGGTCACCGGCCACCACTCGACCGGACGGTCGGCGGCGCTCTTCTCCGAGTACTTCGGCAACCGGGCCGTCCGGGCTCTCACCGCGGCGAGCAGGAACTTCCTCGCCGCGCCCCCGCCGGGTTTCGCCGACGTCCCGCTGCTGAGCCCGCGCGGCGTGCTCGCGCTGTGCCCGCACGGCGGCGAGCAGCTGTTCGACGAGGTGCTGGCCGAAGGACGGCAGGCCCCGGCGCCGGCCGTGGAGATCGACCCCGCCGAGGCCCCGGCGCACTGCCCGGTCCTGCGTCCGGGCCGGTTCAGCAGGGCGATGCTCAAGCCCGGCGCGATGGACATCGACGTCGACGCCCTCCACCAGGGCTTCCTGCGCGGTATCAGGGCCCGCGGCGGCCAGGTGCTCACCTCCGCCCGGGTCCGGGCGCTGTCGCGCACGGGCGGCGTCTGGCGGGCGGTCACCGACGCGGGCGAGCACGCCGCGCCGATCCTGGTCAACGCGGCCGGGGCGTGGGCCGACGAGGTCGCCGGGCTGGCCGGGGTGCGGCCGGTGGGCCTGCGCCCGCTGCGCAGGACCGCGTTCCTGGTCGACCTGCCCGAGGGGACGGACGCGCGGTCCTGGCCGATGGTCACCGACGTGGCCGACACGTTCTACTTCAAGCCCGAGTCCGGGCGGCTGCTGGTCTCCCCCGCCGACGCCACGCCCGTCCCGCCCTGCGACGCCCGTCCGGACGACCTGGACGTCGCCGTGGGCGTGCGGCGCGTGCAGGAGGCCACGACGCTGGAGATCCGCAGCGTCCGGCACGCCTGGGCGGGGCTGCGCAGCGAGGTGGCCGACGGGACGCCGGTGATCGGGCCGGACCCCGGCGCGCCGGGGTTCGTCTGGCTGGCCGCCCTGGGCGGCTACGGGGTCCAGACCTCGCCCGAGGCGGGCCGGATCGCCGCCGCCGCGGCGACGGACGGGGCCGCAGAACCGGCGTACGCGCCGGGCCGGCTCCGGAACGACTTGGAACGCCTATGAGGAAGGCGACGGGGGCGTGTGGGGCAAGGGGGCCGGTCGCCGTTCGTACATTCCTGACAGAGAGGTGGAGATGACCGGCAACACCCGCGGCTTCACCGGCCGGGCGGTCGACTTCGGCCCGTTCCGTCCCGTCCCGGCGTTGATCGAGGAGCAGACCGACCGGTGCCCCGAGCGGCCGGCGGTCACCTTCGACGGCAGGACCCTCACCTACAGGCAACTGGACGACCTGGTCAACGGCCTGGCGGCGACGCTGGCCGGACACGGCGTGGGCAAGGGCGACGTGGTCGCGGCCCTGCTGGTCAACTCGCTGGAACTGCCGGTCGCGTACCTGGCGCTGATGAAGCTGGGCGCGGCGTTCGTGCCGCTCGACCCGTCCTGGCCGGTCGAGCGCGTGCGCGACACGCTGGACGTGCTGCCGGACGGGCCGATCCTGTGCGCGGGCGGCGAGCCGCTGCCGCCGGGCGCGGCCGATCGGGCGGTGATCGTCAGGATCGACACGATCGTCCCGACCTGCGAACGTCCGGCGGTCGAGCTGGGCCCGGACGACCTGGCGTACGGCTACTTCACCTCCGGCACCACCGGCACCCCCAAGTGCGCGATGAACCGGCACGGCGGCCTGGCCAACCGGCTGCGCTTCATGACCCGCTACTTCGCCGCGACCGGCGACGACGTCGTGCTGCAGAACAGCAGGCACACCTCCGACTCCGCGCTGTGGCAGCTGTTCTGGCCGCTGACCACCGGCGGGCGCACGGTGCTGCCCGTGCAGGGCGACTTCCTCAACCTCCGGCACACCATCGACCTGATCGCCCGGTACGGCATCACCACCGCCGACTTCGTCTCCAGCGTCTTCAACGCCCTGGTCGCCATCGTGGACGGCGACGCCGCCGCCCTGCGCGCGCTGTCGTCGCTGCGCCGGCTCGTCGTCGGCAGCGAGGCGGTCAGCCCGCGCGCGGTGCACCGCCTGATGGCCCTGCTGCCCGGCCTCGACCTGACCAACGGCTACGGCCCGACCGAGGCGTCGATCGGGATGGTCTTCCACCGGGTGTCGGCGGCCGACGGCGACGCGGTCCCGCTGGGCCGCCCGATCGACAACTGCTACGCGGTCGTGGTGGACGACGACCTGCGCCCGGTCCCGCCCGGCACGACCGGCGAGATCGCGATCGGCGGCGTCTGCCTGGGCGCGGGCTACCTGGGCGACCCGGCCGCGACGGCCAGGGCGTTCGTCGGCAACCCGTTCCCGGCCGAGATCCCGGGCGAGCGCCTCTACCTCACGGGCGACCTCGGCCACCTGGACGACGACGGCCGCCTGTTCTTCGCCGGCCGCAAGGACTTCCAGGTCAAGATCCACGGCGTGCGCATCGAGCTGGGCGAGATCGCCGCGGCGGCCCAGCGCTGCCCCGGCGTGCTGCAGGCCGAGGTCCTGGTGGCCGAGCAGGCGGGCGTCAAGGCGCTGGCGCTGTTCGCCTCCGGCAGGGGCGTGACCGAGGCCGCGCTGGCCGCCGAGCTGCGCCGCACGCTGCCGCGGACCAGCGTCCCCCGCTACTTCTTCCCGCTGGCCGAGATGCCGCTGCACGACAACGGCAAGGTGGACCGCGGCCGCCTCCAGGAGATCCTCGACGGCCGGCTGGCCGAGGACACCGCGCTGCTGGCCGAGAGCGCGCCGACCGCGTGCCTGGACGACCAGGTGCTGCGGGCGATGCGCTCGGCGCTGGGCTGGCCGGGCCTGACCGCCGAGACGCACTTCGCCGAGTCGGGCGGCGACTCCATCCAGGCCCTGTCGGTGGTCCACATGATCACCGCCGAGACCGGCGTGCGCGTGGACGTCAAGGACCTGTACGACCACCCGACGGCCGGCGCGCTGGCCCGGCTGATCGAGCGGCGGCGGCACGACCACGAGGCCATCGAGGAGGAGTCGGTGCTGATGGCGCGCGACTCCGTGGTGCCCGACGGGGAGCCCATCCGGCGGGCGTCCAGGCCGGAGCGGCTGCGTACGGTGCTGGTCACCGGGGCCACCGGGTTCGTCGGCAGCCGCCTGGTGCACGAGCTGCTGAGCCGCGGCGGGCTGCGGGTGTGCTGCCTGGCGCGGGCGGCCGACGACGAGGCGGCCACGGCCCGGGTCGTGGCGGCGCTCGCCGAGCGGGGGTTGTGGGAGCCGCGCTTCGCCGACCGGCTGGAGGGCTACGCGGGCGACCTGTCCTTACCCGGCCTCGGGCTGGACGGCTCCACCTGGGAGCATCTGGCCCGAGCCTGCGACCTGGTGCTGCACAACGGCGCGATGGTGAACTTCCTGTTCGACTACCGCGCCCACCGTCAGGCCAACGTGCGCGGCACGATCGAGCTGGTGCGGCTGGCGATGGCCCACCACCCGGTGCCGTTGCACTACGTCTCGACGCTGGGCGCGCTGCAGACGGAGGCGCTCCACAGGGGCGAGCGCGTCCCGGAGGACTGCGACCCGGCGCTGGCCAGGGCGCCGGGCGGCGGGTACAGCCGGTCGAAGTGGATCGCCGAGCGCTACCTGGCCGAGGCCCGGCGCCGGGGCGCGCTGGTGACCGTGCTGCGGCTGGGCGAGATCATGCCGAGCGCCGACAACGGCTACCCGAACCCGGTCGCCTTCACCCACCTGCTGCTGTCGGCCTTCGTGCGGCTCGGCGTGCGTCCGGACGTCGCCACGCGCACCGACTACACCCCGGTCGACTACGTCGCCGCGCGGGTCGGGGCGGCCGTGGCCGATCCCGAGGTCTGGGGCCGTACGCTGCACGTCTTCCGCGCCGAGAGCGTCCGCATCGACGACGTGCCGGCCCGGGCGGGCGTGCCGGTCACGCCGATCCCGTGCGGCGACTTCGCGCGGCTCGTCCGCGAGACCGGCCGGGCGAGCGGGGACCGCGAGCTGATCACGCTCGCCTCCCTGCTGCCCGCCGCGGCGGACGAGGAGGAGCTGCGCCGGGCGTTCGGCGGGCTGCTCACCGACAATCCCGCGCTGTTCCGCAAGGACGAGTGCCACAGGCTCGAACAGCGATGGCGGCTCGGCGAGGGCACCCTCGACGGCCCGATCGCCGCCTACCACGCCCGCCTGGCGGGCACGGCCGGGCAGCGGGTGCCCACCGGTTGATCAGGAAAGGTCAGGAATGCGCTACCGCAAGATGGGAAACCTCGGCTGGGAGGTCAGCGAGGTCGGCTACGGCATGTGGGGCATCGGCGGCGGCCCCGGCGGCTTCACCGGCTGGGACTACGACGTCGCACCCCAATGCCTCGACGAGGCCGTCGAACTGGGCTGCACCTTCTTCGACACCGCCTGGGTCTACGGCCGCGGCGTCAGCGAGCAGCTGCTCGGCGCGCTGCTGCGCCGCCACTCCGGCCACCGGCTGTACGTGGCCACGAAGATCCCGCCGAAGAACCGCGAATGGCCGCCGAAACCGGACGACGCCCTCGACGACGCCTACCCCGCCGAGCACATCCGCGAGTACACCCACCGCAGCCTGGACAACCTGGGCGTCTCGCGCATCGACCTCATGCAGTTCCACACCTGGGAGGACCGCTGGGCCCGGGACGAGCGGTGGCAGGAGGCGATCAGGGACCTCAAGAGCGAGGGCCTGATCGACGCGGTCGGCATCAGCGTCAACCGGTGGGAGCCGGCCAACTGCTTCGCCGCGCTCGACACCGGCCTGATCGACGTCATCCAGGTGATCTACAACATCTTCGACCAGGCGCCCGAGGACGAGCTGTTCGACCGGGCGCTGCGCGAGGGCGTGGGCATCATCGCCCGGGTGCCGTTCGACGAGGGCACGCTCACGGGCACGCTGACCGCGGACAGCACGTGGCCGCCGGAGGACTGGCGCAGCACGTACTTCGGGCCGGAGAACCTGGGGCCGAGCGTCGAGCGGGCCGAACGGCTCAAGGCGGCGATGCCGGAGGGGCTCTCGCTGCCGGAGGTCGCGCTGCGGTTCGTGCTGCACCACCCGGCGGTCAGCACGGTGATCCCTGGGATGCGCAGGCCGGCGCACGTGCGGGCCAACCTCGGCGTCTCCGACGGGCGGCCGCTCGACCCGGACCTGCTGAGCGAGCTGCGGCGGCACCGCTGGGACCGGGTGCCGGCGTGGTGGTCGGGGTGAGCGGGCCGCTGGTCGCCATGTGGGCGCACTCGCGCTCGGCCTCGACGGCGTTCCTGCGCATGATGATCGAGCGGGGCGACGTGGCCGTCCTGCACGAGCCGTTCCTGGCGCTGACCGAGGAGGGCTCGCTGACGCTGCCCTCGCCGGACGGCGGCCAGGTGACGGCCCGCTCGGAGAAGGAGCTGCTGGTGCGGCTGGCCGAGCTGGCGCGGGTGCGGCCGGTGTTCGTCAAGGAGGTGCTCGACTACGAGTACCCGCACCTGTTCAAGCATCCGGAGGACCTGGCGGGGATCGTCCACACGTTCATCGTGCGCGACCCGCGGCCGACCATCGCCTCGCACTACGCGATCAAACCGGCGGTGACCTGCGACGAGATCGGCTACGAGCGGCTGTTCCTGCTGCACGAGCTGGTCCGGGAGGCCACCGGCCGGCGGCCGCTGGTGATCCGCACCGAACGGCTGATCCGCGAGCCGGCGGCGGTCGTCGAGGAGTTCTGCGCCTACACCGGCCTGCCCTTCCTGCCCGGCTCGCTCACCTGGGCCGCCGGCGACCGCCCGGAGTGGGGGCGGACCCGCCGCTGGCACCTGGACGCGAGCGGCAGCGCCGGGTTCGAGGACCGCGGCAACGTCTACGCCGCGACCGTGGACAACCATCCGGGCCTGCGGGCCTTCTACGACCACCACCTCCCCTTCTACCAGCGCCTCGTCCAGGACGAATAGGGAGTATCCATGTCAGAGTCACCGGGCCGGCTGTTCGCGCGGGCCTACGCCGAGGACCCCGGCCACGCGGAAGTGACCTTCGACTACACCATCACCGAGGCGCACGAGCCGACCAAGGACCGGCCCCGCCTGACCGTGCGCAACCTGCTCAAGGTCGTCCCCGTCGAGGGCGACCGGGCCCGGTTCTGGACGGAGTCGCCGCCCGGCGAGGAGGAGCGGCGCTCGGTGCGCGACGCGGACGTGCGCCGCGAGGCGGCCTTCCGGTTCGGCATGTCGGAGGCCAAGGTGCATCCGATCCGGGCTTGGGTGCAGATCCCCGACGGCCTGGCCGCCGACCCGGACGCCCTGGCCACCTTCCTCGACTACCGCCTGCTGGTCCGGCTGGCCACGGCCGAGAACCTGGCCCTGACCACCGCCCTGCTCGGCCATCCGGAGATCGCCCGCCTGCCGTACGACGACTACGTCCACGGCGTGTTGTCGGCCTGCGACGAGGTCGAGCAGTCGGGCGCGACCCCGCACGCGATGATCGTCAACCCGCGCGACTACTACCACCGGCTGATCGGCCATGGCGGGCTGCTGGCCGAGCTGGCCGAGGGCAACGGCATGAAGGTCAGCCGCAACCGGTGGGTCGCGCCCGGGGACGCCCTGGTCGGCGACATCTCCGTGGCGGCCAGGCTGCTGGACGCCCGCCGCTCGGTGATCCGGGTGGCCGAGCCGCCGCCCGGCACCTTCGCCCGGCCGGGCGTGGCCGTCTGCGCGGAGGTGTACGAGGGCGTCGCGGTGCATCTGCCGGGGTTGTTCTACCTGGTCACCCCTGCCGGGGAAAACACCGTATTTCCCACTTCATAGCAATCGAGTAGAACGAGAACGACGAAAGGCGGTGACCGTGTCGGACACGAGCCAGGAATACCGGCGCAATGGTTGGTGGCGCGACGAGACCTTCCTCGACGACTTACGCCGCAACATCGGTGCGTCCCCCGACAAGGCGGCACTGATCAGCCGGCGCGTCGCCGACGGTGTCACCGACGTCGTCACGTACGCCGAGCTGGGCGCGATGACCGACCGCATCGCGCACGGCCTGGTCCGGCTGGGTGTGCGGCCGGGCGACTTCGTCGCCATCCAGCTGCCCAACCGCAGGGAGACGCTGCCCCTCGCGCTGGCGTGCATGAAGGTCGGCGCGCGCATCGCCCCGCAGATGCCCATCTACCGGCACCGCGAGCTGGACTTCATGATCCGGCTGACCGAGGCGAAGCTGTTCGTCACCACGAGCCGGATCGGCCACCTGGACACGGCGGAGACGGGGATGACCCTGGCCCGGGAGATCCCGAGCCTGGAGCACGTGATCGTCGTCGGCGGCGACGGCCCGCCCGGCTCGCTCGACTTCGACGAGCTGCTGCTCAACCCCGAACCGGGCGACCCGGCCGACATCGACGGCCGCGAGCTGGGCCCCGACGACCCGTTCCTCATCCTGTTCACCTCGGGCACCACCGGCGAGCCCAAGGGCGCCCTGCACAGCCAGAACACCCTGTACGCCGACATCAAGGGCTACGGGGAGGCGTTCGGGCTGGACCAGAGCCTGGTCATCATGACGGCTCAGACGTCGATGCACTACGTCGGGCTGGTGATGGCGTACCTGACGGCGCTGACGCTGGGCGGCACCGCGGTCACGGCCGACGCCTGGGATCCCGGCGTCTACCTCGACCTGATGGCCGACCACGACGTCACCATGTACTACGGCTCGCCGCCGTTCGCCCGGGAGATCAGCGAGGAGCAGGCGGCCCGGCCGCGCGAGCTGCCCAGCCTGAGCGTCTTCGTCTCCGGCTCGGCCCCCGTCCCGCCGCACCTGGTGGAACGGGTCACCGAGACGCTGGGCGTGCGCGTGTACGCGCTGTGGGGCATGACCGAGAACGGCGGCGTCACCATGACCAGGCCGCAGGACCCGCCCGAGCGGGCCGGCGAGAGCGACGGCACGGTCATCTCCGGCATGGAGGTGCGCATCGTCGACGAGGAGAACAAGCCGGTCGAGAAGGGCGAGATCGGCGCGCTCCAGGTACGCGGCGCGGCCCAGTGCCTCGGCTACTACCTGCGCGACGAGATCTACGCCAAGTCGATCACCCCGGACGGCTGGTTCGACACCGGCGACCTGGCCCGCGACGACGGCTACGGCGGCGTGCGCATCTCCGGCAGGACCAAGGACGTCATCATCGCCAACATGTGCCTCAAGCTGCCGGTCAGCGACATCGAGGCGCTGCTCGGCCGGCATCCGGCGATCCGCGACATCGCCCTCATCGGCATCCCGGACCCGGCGCTGGTCGAGCAGGTGTGCGCCGTCGTCACGCCGTCGGGCGAGCCGCCCACGCTGGAGGAGCTGCGCGCCTACCTCAAGGAGGCCGGCGTGAACGACTGGTTCTGGCCCGAGCGGCTGGAGATCGTCGAGGAGATGCCGCGGACCGTCACCGGCAAGATCCGCAAGGTCGAGCTGCGGGAGCGGTTCGGCGCGGCGTCGGACTGAGGTGGCCGGTTCACGGGCGCTCCCGCTCGCCGTCCTGTGCGGGAGCGCCTTCCTCGGCGCGATCGACGTGCAGCTCGCGAACATCGCCTTCCCTGACATCCTGCGCAGCTTCCCCGGCAGCAGCCTGCCCGAGCTGTCGTGGGTGTTCAACGGCTACGCGATCGTGTTCACCGCGGCGTTGCTGCCGGCGGGCGGCCTGGCCGACCGGTTCGGCGCGCGGCGGGTGTTCCTGACCGGCCTCGCGGTGTTCGTGGTCGGCGCCGCCCTGTGCGCGGTCGCGCCGTCGGCCGGCGCGCTGATCGCCGCCCGGGTCGTGCAGGGCGTGGGCGGCGGGGTGATCACGCCGCTGACGCTCGCGCTGATCCTGCCGTACTACCCGCCGGAACGCCGGGGCACGGCGATCGGGCTGTGGAGCGCGGCGCAGTCGGTGGCGACGGCGTCGGGGCCGTCGCTGGGCGGCATGCTGGTCGGCGTCTGGGACTGGCGGACGGTGTTCTTCCTGCACCTGCCGGTCGGCGCGGCCGTGCTGGCGGGCGCCTGGCGGATCGTGCCCAGGGGGACGGGCGAGGCGGCCACGTCCAGGCTGCCGGACATCGCCGGGCTGCTGCTGCTGGTGGGGGCCATCGGGCTGCCCTCGCTGGCGATCGTGCAGAGCGACGCGTGGGGGCCGGGGAGCCCCGGCACGATCGCGGCGCTGGTCGCGGGCGTCGTCGTGGCCGTGCTGTTCGTCCGGCGGGCGCGCACGCATCCCGCGCCGATCGTGGACCTGGGCGCGCTGCGGGCGCGCGGCACGCAGCGGGCCAACCTCGCGATGTTCCTGGTCGGGCTGGTGATGTTCGCGCTGCCGCTGGCCAACATCCTGTTCCTGACCGGGATCTGGGGGTACTCCGTGGCCGCCGCGGGGCTCGCCGTCACGCCGGGCGCGCTCGCCCAGGTGCTGACCGCGCCGCTGGCCGGGCGGCTGGCCGCCAGGACCGGCCACCGCCTGCTCGCCCTGTGCGGGGTGGCGCTGCTGGCCCTGTCCACGGCGTACCTGGCGTTCGCGGCGGGGGGCGAGCCGGCGTACCTGGCGGTGGTGCTGCCCGCGGTGGTGCTGTCGGGGGTCGCGGTGGCCGTGCTGATCACGTCGCTGAGCGGCGCTGCGGTGGCCGAGATCCCGCCCGCGCGGCTGGCCACCGGCACCGCCCTGTCGGTGACCTCGCGGGCCGTCGGGGCCGTCATCGGCGTCTCGGCGCTGGTGCTGGTGCTGTCGGGCGACCGGCTCGGGGCGGTGGGGGCCTACCACGGGGTGTGGCTGACGATGCTGGGGCTGTGCGCACTGGTCGCCGTCGCCGCCGCCGGCCTGCGCGCCCCGCGGGCCGAGCCCGCCGCGCAGCGCGCCTGACCGGCGCACGCCTTCAAGGGACGGGCCTGCCGGGTCAGTCGGGGGCGTAGGCCAGGACGTGGTCGTGGAGCAGGCGTCCGGCCTGCGGGTCGTCCCGCTCGAACGCCTCCACCAGGGGCTCGTGGTCGGCCGCGTTCTCGTGCGGCCGCATCCTGAACAGCCGGATCGACACGTGCGTCCACACCTCGACGCCGAGCGACTCCCACACCGACACCAGCAGCGCGTTCCCGGAGGCCGCGACGATCTCCCGGTGGAAGGCGACGCCGTGGCGCACCTGGTCGTCGAGGGAGCCGGCGGCCGCGGCGGCGTGCAGGCGGGCCACGTGGACGCGCAGCGCCGCCGCCGGCGGCCGGCCGAGACGGGTGGCGGTCTCCTCCAGGCCGGCCCGGACCTGGTAGACCTCGCGCAGGTCGTCGAGGGTGAAGCCGCGCACCCGGGCGCCGCGGTTGGGCGCCGACTCGACCAGCCGCAGCGCCTCCAGCTCGCGCAGCGCCTCGCGGACGGGGGCCTGGCTGACCTGGAGCTCGGCGGCCAGGCGGCGCTCGACGATGCGCTCGCCGGGCTCCCAGCGGCCGCTGATCAGGCCGTCGAGCAGCACTTTCCTGATCTCCTCGCGCAACGGCGGCCGCACCACGGGCTCCACAGATAATCCTTTCATCGGATGATCGATCATATGGTGTTTAATGGAAGCATGGAGAAAGACCTGGATCCACAGGAGACCGCCGAATGGCTCGAATCGCTTGAGGCGGTCCGGCGGGCGGCCGGTCCCGATCGGGCCGATTACCTGCTGCGCAGGCTCGCCACGAGCACGCGCTATCTCAACACGGTGCCCACCGCCGAGGAACCCGCCTACCCCGGCGACCTGGAGCTCGAAGAACGCGTCGCGGCCTACGACCGGTGGAACGCCGCCGTCATGGTCAGCCGGGGCAGCAAGCTCGGCCTCGGCGGCCACCTGGCCACCTACGCCTCGGCCGCCTGGCTGTACGAGGTCGGCTTCAACCACTTCTTCCACGGCACGGACGACCAGGTCTTCTTCCAGGGGCACGCCTCCCCCGGCGTCTACGCGCGGGCCTTCCTCGAAGGTCGCCTGAGCGAGGAGCAGCTCGACCTGTTCCGGCGCGAGACGCAGGGCGGGCTGCCGTCGTACCCGCACCCAAGGGCGATGCCGGGCTTCTGGCAGTTCCCGACCGTGTCGATGGGCATCGGCCCGCTCAACGCGGTCTACCAGGCGCGCTTCAACCGCTACCTGCACAACCGCGGCATCAAGGACACCTCGCACAGCCATGTCTGGGCCTTCCTGGGTGACGGCGAGATGGACGAGCCGGAGTCCACCGCGGCGCTGACGCTGGCCGCCAGGGAGGGGCTGGACAACCTCACCTTCGTGATCAACTGTAACCTCCAGCGGCTCGACGGCCCGGTACGCGGCAACACCCGGATCGTGCAGGAGCTGGAGAGCGTCTTCCGGGGCGCGGGCTGGCACGTCGTCAAGGCGCTGTGGGGTGCCGAGTGGGACGGCCTGCTCGGCTCCGACGAGCTCGTGGCCCGGCTCGGCGAGGTGCCGGACGGCCAGTTCCAGACGTTCGCCGCCGCCGACGGCGCCTACATCAGGCAGCACCTGTTCCAGGGGCTCGACGTGCCGTACTCCGACGACGACCTGCGGCGCATCGTCGGCGGCTCGCGGGCCGGGCACGAGCCGCGCAAGGTGTACGCCGCCTACCACCGGGCGCTGCAGAACCGGGGCGCGCCCACGGTGGTCCTCGTCCAGACGGTCAAGGGCTGGACGCTGGGCGCGGGCGTCGAGGCGCGCAACGCCAACCACCAGATGAAGAAGCTCACCCTCGACGAGTTCCGGGTCATGCGCGACCGGCTCGGCCTGCCGGTCCCCAACTCGGCGCTGGCCGGGGAGCTGCCGCCGTACCTGCACCCGGGGCCCGGCTCGGCCGAGGCCGAGTACGTCGCCGAGCGCCGCCGGGAGCTGGGCGGCCCGGTCCCCCGCCGCACGGTCGCCGCCCGGCCGCTGCCGCAGCCGGGCGAGCGGCCGTTCGCGGCCCTGGCCAAGGGCTCGACGCAGCCGATCGCCACCACGATGGCGTTCGTCCGGCTGGTCAAGGACCTGATGAAGGAGCCGGAGACCGGGCGGCGCTGGGTGCCGATCGTGCCCGACGAGGCCAGGACGTTCGGCATGGAGTCGCTGTTCCCCACAGCGAAGATCTACTCGCCGCTCGGCCAGCGGTACGAGTCCGTCGACCGGGAGCTGCTGCTGGCGTACAAGGAGGCGGTGGACGGGCAGATCCTCATCGAGGGCATCACCGAGGCCGGGTCGATGGCCTCCTTCACCGCGGCGGCCACCAGCTACGCCACCCACGGCGAGCCGATGGTGCCGTTCTACATCTTCTACTCGATGTTCGGCTGGCAGCGGACCGGCGACCAGATGTGGGCCCTGGCCGACCAGCTCGGCCGCGGCTTCCTGGTCGGCGCGACCGCCGGCCGCACCACCATGACGGGCGAGGGCCTGCAGCACGCCGACGGCCACTCCCAGCTCCTGGCCTCCGCCAACCCCGCCTGCCTGGCCTACGACCCGGCCTTCGCCTACGAGGTCGGCGTCATCGTCCGCGACGGGCTCAGGCGCATGTACGGCGAGGCCGCCGAGGACGTGTTCTACTACCTGACCGTCTACAACGAGCCGCTGCCCCAGCCGGCGATGCCCGAGGGCGTCGAGGAGGGCATCGTCAAGGGCATCTACCGCTACTCCGCCGGCGGCGGCGCCGCGCACCTGCTGGCCAGCGGCACCGCGATCCACTGGGCGCTGGAGGCCCAGCGGCTGCTGGCCGAGGAGTACGGGCTGGGCGTGGACGTCTGGTCGGTCACCTCGTGGAGCGAGCTGCGGCGCGAGGCCATGTCGGCGACCGGGGTGCCGTACCTGCGGCAGGCGCTGGCCGGGACCGAGGGGCCGGTGATCGCGGTCAGCGACTGGATGCGGGCCGTGCCCGACCAGATCAGGCCGTGGATCGACCGGCCGTGGACGTCGCTCGGCACCGACGGGTTCGGGCTCTCCGACACCCGGGAGGCCGTGCGCAGGCACTTCGGGGTCGATCCGCGGTCGATCGCGGACGCCGTGCTGAAGGCGGTGGAGGAGTAGCAACGAGGCGACTCGTCCCGGCGTAACCGTATTTATCGAGGAATCTCCCTAAGTTAGGGCCTGGTGCACCAACCGTGTTCTGCTGATCCCGGGGGGAGACGGGTGAGAACACGGTTGCGCCGGTCGCTGCGTACGCGCCTGGCACTGCTCGCCGGCATCGCCATGCTGCTGCTGAACGTCGTCGTCAGCGGCTTCGTCATGTTCGGCATCCACGACGACGTCGCCGACGTGCGCGCCAGCGACGTGTCCGCGCGGGCCCTGCGCGTCCTCCTCATGGTCAAGCGCAACCAGCTCCCCCAGGTGCTGGAACCCCTCGGCCTCGACGGCATCCAGGTCGTCGACCCGGCCGGACGGGCCGTCGCCTGGACGCCCAACCTGGCCGGCGCCCCCCGCCAGACGGCCCACATCCCCCGCGACCAGGCCAACTACGTCAGCAGGAGCTGCGACCTGCCGGCCTTCCCCGGCCGGTGCGAGCTCGTGGTCGCCCTGCGCGCCTTCCAGCCCGAGGGCACCTGGATCATCTACGCCTTCGACCCCGCGGTCCCCTGGTTCGTCAGCCCGCAGGTCGTGCTGTTCCAGATCGTGGTGTCGGCGCTGCTGGTCGGGCTGACCTTCTTCGGGGTGTCGCGGGTCGTGGCCAGGACGCTCGCCCCCGTCAGCAGCATCACCAAGCGGCTCGCCGAGATCACCGCGGACGGCGGCGGCCTGCGGGTGCCCGTCCCGGACACCGACGACGAGATCAGAGCCCTGGCCGAGACCGCCAACCAGACGCTGGAACGGCTGGAGACGGCGCGGGCCCGCCTGGAGGCCGCGATGGAGCAGCAGCGCAGGTTCGCCGGCGACGCCTCGCACGACCTGCGCAGCCCGATCACCGCCATGCGCGCGCAGGTCGAGGAGGCCATGCTGCATCCGGAGGAGACCGACTGGCGGGAGACCAGCACCCAGGTGCTGGCCAGCCTCGACCGGCTGCAGGCCATCGTCACCGACCTGCTCACGCTGACCAAGCTGGACGCCGGGGCCCCGAGCGACCGCGAGCCGGTGGACCTGGGCGACCTGGTCACCGCCGAGACCGCCCGGCCGCGGGCCAAGCGCGTGGTCACCCACCCGGACGAGGGCGTGGTCGTCATGGGCGACCGGCTGCAGCTCACCCGGCTGCTGACGAACCTGCTGGACAACGCCGAGCGGCACGCCGAGACGCAGGTCACCGTGACGGTCCTGGAGGAGGACGGCCGGGCCGTGCTGGAGGTCCTGGACGACGGCGCAGGCATCGAACCGGCCCAGCGCGAGCTCGTCTTCCAGCGCTTCACCCGCCTGGACGACTCCCGCAACCGCGACGCCGGCGGCACCGGCCTCGGGCTGCCGATCGCCCGCGAGATCGCCACCGCGCACCACGGCACGCTGACCATCGAGGACTCCCCCAAGGGCGCCCGCTTCGTCCTCCGCCTCCCCCTCGCCTGACGGGTGCGGGGCCGCGGGGTTCCTAGTGCTTGCCGTGGCCGCGGGCCAGGCCCTTGCCGTGCTTGGCCTTGGCAGCCTGATGGCCGACCTTCCGCCCCTTGCCCGAAGTGGCCGCAGAAGTGGCGCCGGACCTGGCGCCGGTCCTCGCGCCGGTTACGGTGGGCCGCTGGGCCGGCGGCTGGGCGAGGGGCTGTGCGGACGGACGGCGGCGGGAGCCGCTCTGCTCGCCGGCGCGGTCGGCGGCCTCCTGCGAGGTGCGGTCGCGCGCGACGGCCACGGCGTGCATGATGCCCTCCTGCTCGGGGGCCTGGTTCGGCGCCGGGTCGGCGTAGGAGGGCGTGCGGGTGGCGGCGGGCGGGCCGCCGTCGCCGTTCCAGGACGTCGTGAGGAGCACGCTGGTGACGAGCGCGGCCAGGGCGGTGAGCTGCCGCCAGCGCTGCGGCCTGCCCGGATGCGGGATCGACACCGAGAACGGCAGCAGCTCGCGGTGCGCGCGAAGCCCTCGCGCGGCGCCGGGCATGGTCCGGCGGAGCACGTGGTTGCGCTCGCCGGTCCTGCGTCCCGTGCGGTCCCCCCCGGGGATCCGCCGCCTGGCGTCCGGCCGCGCCCCGGCGACGGCCCCCACGTCCGCGACGCCCGCCGGGACGGCGACGCTCTCCGGGACGGCGACGCTCTCCGGGACGGGGGCGGGAGCGGTTTCCGGGGTGGGGAGGGAGACCTCCGGGGCGGGGCCCGGGGGGAAGAGGGTGGGGGCCAGGAGGTCGCCGGTGTTGGGCAGCGGGGTGGCCAGGGGGATGGCGGCGGTGTCGTGGGGTTCCTCGTCGCGCAGCGCGGCCACCCGGGTCAGGCGCCGCCGGGCCTCCTCGCCGTCGATCCGGCGGGCGGGGTCCTTGACCAGGAGACCGGCGATGACCGGCGCGAGCGGCCCGGCCAGGTGGAACGGCGCGGGCTCGGAGGTGAGCACCGCGGTCAGGGCGGCCAGGTGGCCACTGTGCGGGAAGGGCGACTGGCCCTCGACGGCCGCGTACAGGGTGGCGCCGAGGGACCACAGGTCGGCCTGCGGGGTCGCCTGGCCGCCGCGCAGGCGTTCCGGGGCGATGTAGGCGGGCGTGCCCACCACCATGCCCGACTGGGTGATGTTGGCCTGGTCGTCGAGGGTGGTGGCCAGGCCGAAGTCGGTGAGCAGGGCGTGCCGGTCGCCGTTCAGCAGGATGTTGCCGGGCTTGACGTCGCGGTGCACGATGCCGTCGGCGTGCGCCGCGCCCAGCGCCTCCAGCACCTGCAGCCCGAGGCGCGCGGCCTCGGGCGGGGACAGCGGCCCGCGCTCGGCGATCACGTCGGCGAGGCTGCGCGAGGGCACGAGCTGGAGCACGATCCACGGCCGTTCGTCGGCCACCACCACGTCGTAGACGGCGGCGATGTGCGGGTGGCTCAGCCGGGCGGCCAGCCGCGCCTCCCGCATCGTCCGGCCGAGCAGCCGCTCCCGCTCGGCCCCCAGCGTGTGCCCGAGGGTGACCTCCTTGACCGCGACCTGCCGGTCGAGCAGCTCGTCGTGGGCCCGCCAGACGCGGCCCATGCCACCGCGGCCCAGTTCGGACAGCAGCCGGTAGCGTCCGGCCAGCAACCAGCCCGCACAGTGGGAAAGTGACATGCCGCCCTGCCTACCCGATCATCCCGCCCTCATGCAACGGCCGCACAGGCTTCGAGTTGATCCTGTGAGAAGGGCGGGCGCGGGAGTCACCCGTTCGTGGGGAAGCCGAGGTTCACGCCGCCGTGGGACGGGTCCAGCCAGCGCGAGGTCACCACCTTGCCCCGCGTGTAGAAATGCACCCCCTCCGTGCCGTGCACATGCGTGTCACCGAACAACGACGACTTCCAGCCGCCGAAACTGTAGAACGCCATCGGCACCGGGATCGGCACATTGATCCCCACCATCCCCACCTCGACCTCGTTCTGGAACCGCCGCGCCGCACCGCCGTCGTTGGTGAAGATCGCCGTGCCGTTGCCGTACACACCCTCGTTGATCACCCGCAGGCCCTCCTCATAAGAGGACACCCGCACCACCGACAACACCGGCCCGAAGATCTCCTCGGTATGCGTCCGCGACCCCACCGGCACCTGATCCAGCACCGTCGGCCCCAGCCAGAACCCGCCGCCCCGACCGCCCAGCACCTCGCACTCCCGCCCGTCCACCACCAGCTTGGCCCCCTCGGCAACCCCCAGATCCAGATAGGACGCCACCTTGTCCCGATGCGCCGCCGTCACCAGCGGCCCCATCTCCGACCGCGGATCATCCCCCGGACCCACCACCAGCCGGCCCACCCGCTCCACGATCTTGCCGACCAGCTCATCACCCACCGGGTCCACGGCCAGCACGACCGAGATCGCCATGCACCGCTCACCCGCCGACCCGAACCCCGCCGACACCGCCGCATCAGCCACCAGATCCAGATCCGCGTCCGGCAGCACCAGCATGTGATTCTTGGCCCCGCCCAACGCCTGCACCCGCTTGCCGTGCGCACTGCCCCTCTCGTAGACGTACCGGGCGATCGGGGTGGAACCCACGAACGACACCGCCGCCACGTCCGGGTGCTCCAGCAGCCGGTCCACCGCCACCTTGTCGCCCTGCACCACCGAGAACACCCCCTCAGGCAGCCCCGCCTCCTGCCACAGCCGCGCCATCAGCAACGACGCCGACGGATCCCGCTCCGACGGCTTCAACACGAACGCGTTCCCACACGCGATCGCCACCGGGAACATCCACATCGGCACCATCGCCGGGAAGTTGAACGGCGTGATCCCCGCCACCACCCCCAACGGCTGCCGGATCGAGTACGAATCCACCCGCGTCGAGACACCCTCGGAGAAACCACCCTTGAGCAGATGCGGGATCCCGCACGCGAACTCCACCACCTCCAGCCCGCGCGCCACCTCCCCCAGCGCGTCCGCATGCACCTTGCCGTGCTCGGCCGAGATCAACGCGGCCAGCTCGTCACGATGGGCGTACATCAGCTCACGGAACCGGAACAGCACCCGGCCGCGCTTGATCAGCGAGGCGTCGCGCCACGCCGGGAAGGCCGCCACCGCGGCGGCGACCGCCGCGTCCACGTCGGCCGCCGACGCCAGCGCCACGTGACCGCTGACCTCACCCGTGGCCGGGTCGAAGATCTCCGCCGTGCGGTCGCCGCCGTCCGCCAGGGCGCCGTTGATCCAGTGCTTGACCGACTTCACCGTTCTCCCTCTCCCAGTGCCAGTTCCACCGCGTCCACGAGCGCGCCCTCGGCGCAGGGACGCGAGACCACGTCCGCGGCCGACAGGACGTCGGGATGGCCGTCGCCGACCGCGATGCCCAGGCCGGCGGCCTGGATCATGTCGATGTCGTTGGGGTTGTCGCCGATGGCGGCGACCTGCTCCAGCGGCACCCCCCGGGCCTGCGCCAGCTCGCGCAGGGCGCTGCCCTTGGTCGCGCCCTCCGGCAGCACCTCCAGGTACGTCGCCTCCGACCGGACGGTGACCGTGCCCGCGATGTCCAGGTCCGGCAGCCGGTCGCCGATCAGCATGCACTTGGTGATCCCGTCGGGGGGCAGCGCCGCCCAGTCGCCGGGGTCGCGCAGCGTGATGCCGTCGCGCCGGGCGTAGTCCCGCAGCCCCGGGACGTCGTCCACGGCCAGCGCCGCCCCGCCGGAGAACGCCACCGGGTACACGCCCGCGGGCAGCTCGCCGAACAGGCCGAGCAGCGTCTTCCAGGCGGTGGCGGGCAGGTGGCGGGAGCGCAGCACCTCGCCGGTCGCCAGGTTCACGGTGCGGGCGCCGTTGTAGAGGATGGCCGGGCCGTCCAGGCCCAGCTCGTCGTAGTAGGGGCGGGCCGAGCGTTCCATGCGGCCGGTCGCGATGACGACCTCGCCGCCCGCGGCCCGGTAGCGGCGCAGCGCGTCCCGGGCGGCGGGCACCATGGCCAGGTCGCGCCCGACGAGCGTGCCGTCGAGGTCGGTCACGATCCAGCGGATCACGTCGCGCTCCCCGCCCCGGCGACGCCGACGGCCCCGACAGCCCCGGCGGCCCCGGCAGCCCCGACGGCCCCGACGGCCCCGGCGGCCACGTCGGCCAGCACCGAGGAGGCCAGGTCGAACCCGCCGACGCAGGCCAGGTAGCCGCCCGGCTCGAAGATGCTGCCCGACAGCGGGAGGTAGACGCCGCCGGCCTGCCTGACCAGCAGGGACCCGGCCGCGACGTCCCAGGCGTTGACGCGGGTGCCGTACGCGACGTCGGACCAGCCGGCGGCGACGTGGGCGAGCTTGAGCGCGGCGCTGCCCGGACGGCGGATCGTCGCGAACGACTGGGTCATCCTGGAGAAGCGGCGCAGCGCGCCCTCCTCGTCCTCGGCCAGGTCGCGCGGCGTGGGATAGCTGGACAGCAGCACCGCCTCGCGGTCGGTGCGGGCGCCCGCGCTGCGCAGCGGCTCGCCGTTGCAGACGGCCCCGCCGAGCCAGGCGGTGAACTCGTCGGCGCGCACCGGGTCGTAGATCACCCCGGCCACCACCTCGCCGTCCACGGCGGCGGCGATCGAGGTGCAGAAGAACGGCAGGCCGACGGCGAAGTTGGCGGTGCCGTCGATGGGATCGACGTACCAGCTGATGGCGCCCTGTCCCCTGGTGCCGCCCTCCTCGCCGACCACCACGCTGTCGGGGCAGAGCCGGTCGAGCACCTCGCGGATGCCCTCCTCGGCCGCCTTGTCGTGCTCGGTCACCGGGTCGTGGAAGTCGCGCTTGGTCTGGATCTCGGGACGCGAGCGGAAGGCGCCGCGCAGCCGGTCGCCGACCGCCCTGGCCGCCTCGGCCGCGATGGCGGCCAGTTCGCGAGAGGTGTTCACGTCCATGTCTCCTCCAGGAGGGTCAGCAGGGCGCGGGGGTCCTCGACCGTGGCCTGAGGGCTCTGCCGCACCCGGTACGGGATCTTGTCGGTGCTCGCGGAGACCATCAGGACGGTCGCCCCCGCCCCGGCCCGGGCGCCGCAGATCACGTCCCGGTCGTAGTTGTCGCCGACGTACCAGGCGTCGGCCGGGTCCACGCCGAGGGCGCGGCAGGCGAGCAGGATCATCTCGGGGTTCGGCTTGCGCACGCCGACCTCGTCGCTGTAGACCTGCGCCGCGAACAGGTGCTCCAGCCCGGTCCCGGCCAGGTAGTCGCGGTGCACGGCCCCGCACAGCGCGTTGCTGACGACGGCGGGGACGACGCCGTTGCGCAGGCAGGCGTTCAGCAGCTCGGCCATGCCGGTGCGCAGCTTCCGGTCGCTGCGCAGCTCGCCCATGCGCTTGCACAGGGGCGTCGCCTCGACGGTGACCAGCGTGCGGGCCTGCTCGGGCCAGTCGGTGGCGACGAACTCGGCCCAGAACCGGCGGTGGGTCATCTCCTCGGGCGCGAACTGCCGGGACGTGGAGTCCTTCCAGTACTTGTCGGCCCGCGCCCCGGCCCGGATGTCGCTCTCGACGTCCTCGGCCGTCAGGCCGTCGAACCCGGTCCTGGCCAGCATGGCGTGCACCTCGGCGGCCAGCTCGGCCGCCCAGGACGGGCGTTTGGCGGTCTCGACGATCACGCCGCCGAAGTCCAGGAGCAGCGCCTTGGGGCGGATCACGCGGTCACCTCCGCCCGGTCCCAGGAGGAGATGCGGGCGCCGTCCGCGCCGAACAGGTGGAGCTGCTCGGTCCAGCAGGGCAGCACGTCGCCGGGCGCGGCCCGCACCGGCGTGTACGACAGGGCGAACAGCTCGGTGTCCAGGACGCGCAGCCGTACCGTCCAGGAGGAGCCGGCCGGCAGCACGGCCTCGACCAGCGCCTCCTCGCTCCAGGCGGCGGCGGGCGGCGTGCCGAGCCGCAGCGCCTCTGGCCGGATGCCGACGGCGGACGGGGTGACCCCCGAGCCGCGCGCCTCGACGAACCGCAGCAGGGATCCGGCCAGCCCGCCGGGCGCCGGACCGGCGTCCACGATGGCCATCGGCGGGCTGCCGACGAACTCGGCGACGAACCGGTTGGCGGGCCGCTCGTACATCTCCATGGGCGCGGCGAGCTGCTGCAGCTCGCCCTCGTTCATGACGGCGACGTCGGTGGCCATGGTGAGGGCTTCGAGCTGGTCGTGGGTGACGAAGACGATCGTCGCGCCGGACTCCTCGTGGATGCGCTTGAGCTCGGCACGCATCTCCAGCCGCAGCCGGGCGTCGAGGTTGGACAGCGGCTCGTCCAGCAGCAGCACTGACGGGTTGACCGCGAGCATCCTGGCCAGCGCGACCCGCTGCTGCTGGCCGCCGGACAGCTGGGACGGGTAGCGGTCCATGGCGGCGTCGACGTGCACCATCTTCAGCGCGGCCTCGGCCCGCGAGCGCCGCTCGGGGGCGGGCACCTTGCGCATGCGCAGCCCGAACTCCACGTTGTCGCGCACGGACAGGTGCGGCCACAGCGCGTAGTTCTGGAACACCAGCCCCATCGCCCGTTTCTCGGGCGGGACGTAGACCCCCTGCTCGACGGAGTCCAGGACGCGGTCGCCGACGGCGATGCTGCCCGCGGTGGGCTGTTCGAGGCCGGCGATCATGCGCAACGTGGTGGTCTTGCCGCAGCCGGAGGGGCCGAGCAGGCACATGAAGGCGCCGTCGGGGACCACGAGGTCGAGGTTCTTCACCGCGTAGTCGCCGCCGCCGTAGCTCTTGGAGACTGCGCTCAGGGTGATGTTCGGCATCTATCCTCCTAGGCCGGACGCCAGGCTGCTCTTGGTCAGCCGCTGGGTCAGGGAAGTCATGGTGAAGGAGAGCAAAGCGATCATGAGGACGACGCCGTTGGCGAGCTGCGTGTATCCGTAGTCGACCAGGCCGATGGAGAGCGTCGTGAGAAGCTGGGTGCCGGTGGTGGTCAGCATCACGACGATGCTGAGCTCCTTCAGCCCCGAGATGAACGGCAACACGATGCCGGTGACCAGGGCGCCCTTCTGGATCGGGAAGATGATCCGCCGCATCCGGTGCCACCAGGACGCCCCGGCGATCTGCGCGGCCTCCTCCGGCTCCCGGCCGAGCTGCATCATCGCCGCGATGCCCGAGCGCGAGCTGTACGGCAGGTGCGTCACCGCCATGACCAGGATCAGCAGGAACGTCGTCCCGTACAGCGCCGGGACGGGCCCGCGGGCGACGGCGAACAGCGACAGCGAGGCGGCGGCGAAGGCGATGCCGGGGATGAGGTACGGCAGGAACGACACCTGGCGCAGGAACCCGGCGATGCGCGGCGCGGTGCCGCGGACGACGACGTACCCGATGAGCAGGCCGGCGACCGCGCAGATCAGCGAGGCCAGGCCGACGATGCGCAGCGAGTTCCAGGCGGCCTGCCACAGCTCGGAGCCGCGCAGGATGCCGTGCGGGAACCCGACCGCGCCGGGCAGCCGGTCGGCGATCCAGTAGTCGAGCGTCAGGGTCGACAGGTCCAGCGGCGTGCGGGTGAGCGTGGACAGCAGCAGCGTGAGCACCGGGATCAGCACGCTGACCACGAAGACCACCGCGCCGAGCGCGAACGCGGGCCAGCGCCAGCCGCGCAGGTCGCCCAGCCGGTCCATCGCGCCCTTGCCGCCGACGGTGACGAACCTGCGCTGCTCGCGCATCAGCCGCATGTCGGTGAAGACGATCAGCACCCCGATGATCACGATGACGGTGGCGAGCACGGAGGCCACGCCGGTGCTGCGGTCCCTGATCGACTGGAACAGGCCGGTGGACAGCACCTGGTAGTCGGCGGGCAGGCCGAGCACGTACGGGGTGCCGAACGTGCCGAGCACCCGCCCGACCACGAGCAGCACGGCCGAGGAGAGCGCGGGCAGCATCAGCGGCACCACGATCCGCCGCACGACGACCCGCCGCGGCGCCCCGAGGATCCGGGCCGAGTCCTCGAGCTGGACGTCGATCCTGCGCAGCGCGTTGCCGACCAGCAGCAGCACGAACGGGTAGTAGTGCAGCCCGAGCGTGACGATGATCGGCAGCGGGCCGTAGGCCAGCCAGTCGGGGGTGCGCACGCCGGCCGACTCCAGGAAGCCCACCTGCCCGCCGGCCCGCTCGTTCTTGAACAGCGTCAGCCAGGCCAGCGAGAACGTCCACGACGGCAGCATGTACGGCACCACCAGCGCCCCGGCCAGCCACTTGCGGCCGGGCACGTTGGTCCGCGTCACCAGCCAGGCCATCCCGCCGCCGAGCAGCAGCGCGAACAGCACGGTGCCGACCGCGACGACCAGCGTGTTGACCAGCGGGCCCCAGAACAGCAGGCCGCTGATCTGGGAGCGGAAGACCCGCCACAGGTAGTAGCCGGTCCACTCGCCCGGCTGCTGGCCGGCGTGCAGCTCGTCGCCGAACTGGAGGCGGAAGGCGTCCGACAGGACCGCGATCAGCGGGGCGACGACGAGGTAGGCGAGCAGGACGACGAGGATCAGGCCGAGCGCGGCGGTCGGGTCGTGCCGCAGGACCTGCAGGCGGTAGCGGAGTCGGCGCCGTCTCGGCGGGCGAGGCGGCGGCTCCGTCTTGGTCAGAACAGCCATGGTCTTCCTTCGGGGGGTTTTCAGTGGCTTCGTTTGAGCATGGCGTCGGCGAGGGCGTCGGCGGCCTCGCCGAGCCGGCGGCCCACGGCGTCCAGGCGGGAGAGCAGTTCGCGTTCGCGCAGGGTGTCCATGTCCAGCGGGCCGGCGAACAGCTCGGTGAGCCGGGCCTGGTGGAGCTGGCGGACGCGGCTGCGGGACTTGCGGGTGGCGAGCACGGCCACGGTGACCGAGCCGGGATCGCCGGTGATCTTCAGCAGGGCCTGTTCGAGCTGGTCCAGGCCGTCGATGACGGCGCCCAGCGGCTCGGCGGCGAAGGTCAGGTCGGCGGGCCCGAACAGGTCAGCCTCGCGGACGAAGTCGCGTAACTGGTCCAGCACGTCGTCGATCGAGCGGGAGAGCCGGAACAGGTCCTCCCGGTCGATGGGGGTGGCCAGCACCCGTCTCAGCGCCCGGACGAGCTCGGCGCGGGCGGCGTCGCCCTCGTGCTCGACCTCGGCCATGCGGGCGCGGGCGGCGGCCTGCCCGGTCGTGCCCGAGGCGGCCGAGCGGGCCAGCACGGCGCCCTCCCTGGCCACGGCGACCTGGCCGCGGATCAGGTCGATCACCCGCCGTCCGGACCGGCCGCGCAGCTCGTCCCAGGCGCGGGCGAGCCGGCGGGGCCGTCCGCCGCTCACAGCAGCCTCAGGCCGAGCCCGGCCAGGGCGCCCAGGGCCATGGACGACGGCAGCGTGACCAGCCACGCCGTACCCATGTTCAGCACTCCTTGCCATCGCACCCTCCTGCTTCCTTCGCTTGCCACCACGCCGACGACCCCGGCGGTCACGGACTGGGTCATGCTCACCGGGCTGCCCAGGGCCGAGCTGCCGAGGACGGCGCCGGTGGCCGCCGTCTCGGCCGACAGCACGTGCAGCGGCCGGGTGATGACCAGGCCGCGGCCGACCCGCCCGCCCACCCGGGGCAGCGTGGTCAGCGCCCCGGCGAGGAACAGCGCCACCAGCACCGCCATCCACCCGGGCGCGAGCTGGACGGGCCCGACCCGGCCGAGCCCGTTGCGGCCCACGTCCACGGCGACGCTCACCACGGCGATCATCTTCTGGCCGTCGTTGACGGCGTAGGCCAGGCACTGGGCCGCGTACGCCACCAGGTGGGCGGCCAGCACCAGCCCCGGCATCCGGCGCGAGGACGGCACCCGCCGCGACGCGGTGCCCAGCAGGTAGCCGAGCACCAGCCCGACCAGCGGCGCGCACGCCCCGATCGCCAGGACGGTGACCAGGCTCGGCCAGGCCACCGGCAGCCCGGCGCCGAGCCCGGCGCCCGCGATGCCGCCGATCACCGCCAGCGTCAGGCTGGTGGGCAGCCCTTTGCCGGTCAGCGCCGCCACCACCACGACGGCGATCACCACGCCGGCCAGGAACACGGCCGCGCCGCTGCCCGAGTCGAGCCCCGCGAGCCCTTCGGTGAAGGTCCGCGCGACCGCGACGCCCAGCACGTACGGCCCGGCGAACAGGACCGCCACCAGCAGCGCGGCGGCCAGCCAGCCGGGCGTGCGCGGGAAGCGCAGGCCGAGGCCGATCAGCGTGGCGCCGTCGTTGGCCCCGCTGATCAGCACGAACAGGACGGCCACCGCGGCGAAGGCCAGCGTCCAGCCCATCAGAGGTAGAGCCGCTGGTCGCGCTTGGCCTCGTCGTAGCGCTCGCGCGCGGCCCTGACCTCGGGCAGGCCGGACACCTGCGCGACGGGCACGTCCCACCAGGCCTGCGCGCCGGGGCCGCCGCCGGGGACGGGCTCGACGTACACGACGGTGGTCCTGGCCGACTCCCTGGCCTTGACCAGGGCGGCCCGCAGCGACTCGGGGCCGTCGGCGCGCAGCACGTCGGCGCCCAGGCTGGCGGCGTTGGCGGCGAGGTCCACCGGCAGGGGCTCGCCGTCCAGCTCGCCGCCGGGCCCGCGGGTGCGGTACGCGGTGCCGAGCCGCCGGGCGCCCACCGACTCGCTGAGGTTGCCGATGGAGGCGAAGCCCCGGTTGTCCACCAGGACGATCACCAGCTTGATCCGCTCCTGCACGGCGGTCGCGATCTCCTGCGCCATCATCAGGTACGACCCGTCGCCGACCAGCACGAAGACCTCGCGGTCCGGCGCGGCCAGCTTCACCCCGAGGCCGCCGGCGATCTCGTAGCCCATGCACGAGTAGCCGTACTCGACGTGGTACTGCTCGGGGTCGGCGGGCCGCCAGAGGCGGTGCAGGTCGCCCGGCATCGAGCCGGCCGCGTTGACCACCACGCCGCCTTCCGCGACCTCGTTGAGGATGCCGAGCAGGACGGGCTGGGTGAGCTCGGGGCCCGCGTAGGTGTGGCCGATCTCCGACTGCCAGGCGGCGGCCAGGGCGGCGGCCCGGTGGGTCCACTCGGGGTCGGCCCGCCAGTCCACGTCGTCGAGGGCGCGCAGGGCCTCGCGGGCGTCGGCAACGAGCGTGGCGCCCGCGTTCTTGGCCGCGTCGAAGGCGGTGACGTTGACGTTGAGGAAGGCGGCCTGCCCGAACAGCGTCCTGGAGGCGGTGGTGAAGTCGGTGTAGCGGGTGCCGACGCCGATGACCAGGTCGGCCTCGCGGGCCAGGGTGTTGGCCGCGTCGGTGCCGGTGTGGCCGATCGCGCCGGCCGCGCAGGGGTGGTCGAAGGGCAGCGCGCCCTTGCCCGCCTGCGTCTCGCCCACCGGCACGCCGTGGTTCTCGGCGAAGCGGGTCAGCTCCGCCCACGCCCCGCTGTACCTGACGCCGCCGCCGGCCACGATCAGCGGCCTGCGGGAGCCGCGCAGCAGTTCCTTCGCCCTGGCCAGCGCGGCCGGCTCCGGGACCGGGCGGGGAACGTGCCAGACCCGCCGGGCGAACAGCTCCTCGGGCCAGTCGTACGCCTCGGCCTGCACGTCCTGGGGCAGCGCGAGCGTGACCGCGCCCGTCTCGGCGGGGTCGGTGAGCACCCGCATCGCCGCCAGCAGCGCGGCGGGAAGCTGCTCGGGCCGGTTGATCCGGTCGAAGAAGCGCGACACCGGGCGCAGCGAGTCGTTGACCGACACGTCGTAGGACCGGGGGTCCTCCAGCTCCTGCAGCACCGTGCCGGGGGCGCGGGTGGCGAAGACGTCGCCGGGCAGCAGCAGCACCGGCACCCGGTTGACGGTGGCCAGCGCCGCGCCGGTGACCAGGTTGGTGGCGCCGGGCCCGATGGACGTCGTGCAGGCGAAGGTGGACAGCCGCGCGCGGGTGCGGGCGTAGCCGACGGCCGTGTGCACCATGGCCTGCTCGTTGCGGGCCAGGTAGTACGGCAGCGCGTCGCCCGTGCCCGCGCCCTGCTCGGCCAGCGCCTGGCCGACGCCCGCGACGTTGCCGTGGCCGAAGATCCCGAGCACGCCGGCGATCAGCCGCTGCTCGACGCCGTCGCGCTCCGACCACTGGGCGGCCAGGAAGCGGGTCAGCGCCTGAGCCGTGGTCAGCCTCATGAGGCACCTCCTTGCACGAGATCGGGCACGCCGCCCTCCAGCAGGCCGAGCGCGGTGTCCACGGCGGCGCCCACGTCCCCGTCGGGCGGGTAGAGCAGCGCCCGGCCGACCACCAGGCCGCGCACGCCCGGCAGGCGCAGCGCCTTGCGCCAGGAGTCGTACATCTCGCCGGCGTCCTGGCCGGAGTCGCCGCCCAGCAGCAGCACGGGCAAGGTGGTGGACTCCACGACGCGTTCCATCTCCGGCACGACCGGGATCTTCAGCCAGGTGCGGGCGGAGGTCGCGCCGAGGCCCTGGCCGACGCTGATGGCGTGGATCACGGCCTCGGGCGACAGGTCGTGCCGCACCACGCCGTCCTGCCGCCTGGACCAGAACGGCTCGACCATCGCCATCAGGCCGTGCCTGGCCAGGTCGGTGACGGCCTGGCCGCAGCTGGCCAGGGTGGCGGCGGTGGCGCTGTCCTCCAGCGCGATCCGGCACAACATCTTGCCGCCGTCCAGGCCCATCGCGGCGATGGTGGGGGCGTCGTAGGCGGTGAAGCGGTCGTCGAACTCGAACACCGAGCCGTGCACGCCGCCGCGGTTCATCGAGCCGATGACGATCTTGTCGTCGAGCGCGCCGAGCAGCAGCAGGTCCTCGACGATGTCGGGGGTGGCCAGCAGGCCGTCCACGCCGGGCCTGGCCAGGGCGGTCGTGAGCCGGTCGAGCAGGTCGGCGCGGCTGCGCATGGCCATCGGGTGGCCGGCCACGCCGAGCGCGCCGCGGGCCGGATGGTCGGCCGCGATGATGAGCAGCTGCTCCCTGCCGTTCCTGAGGGGCCTGCGCCGGCGGGCGGCCGCCGCCTCGGCGACGCGCTCCGGCTGCCAGGCGCGCTGGTCGAGCAGCCGGCGGTAGTCCTGCTCACGCATGCGTGACGGCTCCTTCCGAGAGGGTGGCGGACAGGACGGCCTCGACCTCGTCCGCCGTGGGCATCGCGGGTGCGCAGGCCAGGCGCCCGGCGACGATCGCGCCCGCGGCGTTGGCGAAGCGCAGGGTGCGTTCCAGCGGCCAGCCTTCGAGCAGGCCGTGGCAGAGCGCGCCGCCGAAGGCGTCGCCGGCGCCGAGCCCGTTGACCACCTCGACCGGGACGGGCGGCACCCGTACGGTCTCCGTGGCGGTCATGCCGAGCACGCCGTCCGCGCCCTGTTTGACGATGGCCAGCTCGACGCCCGCCGCCAGCAGGCTCTCGCCGGCCGCGCGCGGGTCGCGGGTGCCGGTGGCCACCTCGACCTCGTCGAGGTTGCCGGCCGCGACGGTGACGTGCGCCAGCGCCTCCCGCACCCGCTCGCGGGCGGTGGCCGCGTCGGCCCAGAACATGGGCCGGTAGTCCAGGTCGAGCACGGTGTGCCGGGCGCGCCCGCGGGCCTGCCAGGCGGCCAGGTGGGCGGCGTGGGACGGCTCGGCCGACAGGCCGGTCACGGTGGCCCAGAACAGCCGGGCCCCGGTGACGGCCGCCAGGTCGAGGTCGCCGGGCGCGATCTCCAGGTCGGGCGCGTCCTGGCGGTAGAAGTAGAGCGGGAAGTCGTCCGGCGGCCTGATCTCGCAGAACGTGACCGGCGTCGGCCGGCCGGGCACGGCGCCGACCAGGCGGTCGTCCACCCCGTAGGAACGCAGCGCGTCGCGGACGAACGCGCCGAACGGGTCGTCGCCGGTCCGCGTGATCACCGCGCTGGAGCGGCCCAGGCGGGCGGCGGCCACGGCCACGTTGGTGGGGCTGCCGCCCAGGTACTTGCCGAACGTCTCCACGTGCCGCAGCGACACGCCGGTCTGGAGCGGGTAGACGTCCACGCCGACCCGGCCCATCGTCAGCACGTCGAGGGCGCTCACGCCAGGCCCCGCAGGAACGCCACGCCCGCCCGCACGTCGTCGGCCGGGCCGGCGCCCGCCGGGGGCTCGGCGTCGAGGACGACGTCCTGCTCCATGACGTACCAGCCGTCGTAGCCGGCGGCGGTCAGGCGTTCGACGATGCCGCGGACGTCCACGTCGCCGCGGCCGAGCCGGCGGTAGATCCCGGCGCGGACGGCGTCGGTGTAGGTCAGCTCACCGGCCCGGACGCGGGCGGCGAGCGCGGCGTCGACGTCCTTCAGGTGCACGTGGGCGATGCGCTCGGGGACGCGGGTGACCAGCTCCAGCGGGTCGCCGCCGCCGATGAGCAGGTGCCCGGTGTCCAGGCAGAGCGGGACGGCGCTGCCGCCGAGCACCCGGTCCACCTCCTGGCCGGTCTCGACCATGGTGCCGACGTGGGGGTGCAGGGTGAGCGCGCGGCCGTCGCCCTTGGCCTCGTGGAAGGCGCGGTCGAGGTTGCCGAGCAGGGTGCGCCAGCCGGTGTCGTCCAGCTCGGGACGGGCGTCGTAGCCGTCGGCGCCGGTGGCGGCGGCCAGCACGACGACCACGTCCGGGTCGAAGGCGTTCCAGGTGGCGCGGAGGGCGGGCAGCGGGTCGTGGGCGGGGTCGTGCAGGACCGCGGGGACGAATCCGCCCACGGCGCGCAGCCCGTACCGGCCGAGCAGGTCGCGGTCGGCGGGCAGGAAACCCTCGGGGCCCAGCTCGGTGGCGGTCAGGCCGAGCTCGGCCATCTCGGCGAGCACGCGGTCGGCGGTGAGCTGGTGTCCCCATCCGGGCACCTCGCACACGCCCCAGGAGATGGGTGCGGCGGCGATCCTCACTTGGCCACCTCCAGCACACGCACCGGACGGCCCTCGCGGCGCGCCAGGTCGGCAGCCTCGGCCAGGTAGAGGGCGGCCAGGGCGTCGCGGACGGTGCAGGGGCTCTCGCTCTCGCCCCTGGCCATCGACAGGAACGCGCCCATCTCGGCGACGTAGGCGTCCTCGAACCTGGTCTGGAAGTCCGGCCACGGCGGCCCGCCGGGGCTCAGGCCCTCGGCCGAGCGCAGCGGGGTGCGGTCGCCGAGCCCGACGGCGCGGGTGCCGAGCGTGCCGGCCAGCTCCATGCGCACGTCGTAACCGGCGCCGTTGTAGCGGGAGCCCTGCAGGGTGACCAGCGTGCCGTCGTCCATGACGATCAGGGCGGCGCTGTTGTCGACGTCCTCGGCGGCGGCGAAGTACGGATCGCCGCGGTTGGCGCCGACCGCCTGCACGACGTCCGCCTCGCGGCCGGTGACCCAGCGCAGGATGTCGAAGTCGTGGATGTGGCAGTCGCGGAAGATGCCGCCGGACTGGGCGACGTACTCGGCGGGCGGCGGCGCCGGGTCGCCGGTCAGCATGTGCACGCGGTGCAGCTCGCCGAGCTCGCCCGCCAGCAGCGCCTCGCGGGCGGCCCGGTAGCCGGCGTCGAAGCGGCGCTGGAAGCCGATGTGCACGCCGATCCCGGCCCGTTCGACGGCCTCGGCCACCCGCAGCGTCTCCTTGACGGTCGGCGCGGCCGGTTTCTCGCAGAACGCCGGCACTCCCCGCTCGCACGCCCTCAGCAGGCCCTCGGCGTGGGCGGAGGTCGGCGTCGCGAGCACCACCGCGTCCGCGTCGAAGGGATCGCCGGTACGGGCGCCGAGCCGCCGGGCCACCTCCTCCGCCCTCGCCGTGTCCACGTCGGACACGACGAGCTCGTCAACCAAGGCGGACAGGGTGGTGGCATGGAACATGCCTATACGTCCAAGGCCCAGCAGACCCACACGCATGATCGCTCCTCATCCAGGGGGGCCTCCAGTTCTAGATGAACAGGAGATGAACAGTCAAGACTTTGTCCTGACATAAGGATGAACTGTCGTAGCTGGGAGGCCAGGTCCTGGCTCAGCTCGCACGTAAGAATGTCTTGACAAATTATTCACGTGACGTTCATCGTGAGCACACAATGGCGCCGGTCGGGGCTGGCGCGGCGCCTTGCGAACCCGAGAGGCAAGAGGAGTGACGCCATCATGAGGCGTACCGGGAAGATCATCTCCATGGCGTTGCTGGCGTCCGCCGCCGTGGCGTGCGCGCCCTCCACCGCAGGCGGAGGACCGTCGGCGGCGGCGACGGCCAAGGCGCTGCCCGGCCCGTCGCTCGATGCGAACTTCGACCTGGAGGCGCTGGTCGCCGCGGCGAAGAAGGAAGGCAGCGTCCTGGTCTACGACTCCAGCGGCGACATCGAGGAAGTGGCCAAGGCGTTCACCGCGAAGTACGGCATCGCCATGGAGGGGGTGAAGTCCGACACCCCGCAGACGGCCGAGAAGATGACCAGGGAGCACGCCGCCGACAACGTCACCATCGACGCGGCCATGTACGAGGACGGCGGCGTCCTGGTCGGCCAGCTCGCGCCGCAGGGCGTCACCCAGACGTGGATCCCCGGCGACCTGAAGGACCAGATCCCCGCCGAGAACCAGAACCCGCTGCTCGCGCTCTCCAAGGCGACGGTCTTCGGCTACAACACCAAGCTCTCCCCCGGCGGCTGCCCGGTGAAGAACGTCTGGGACCTGACCGATCCGGAGTGGTCCGGCAAGCTGGTGATGCAGGACCCGCTGGGCAAGCCCACCGTGCTGTCGTTCTTCACCCAGCTCGACGCGTACGGCAACCAGGCGCTCGAACAGGCCTACCAGGCCAAGTACGGCAAGCCGCTGAAGACCGAGGAGAAGAGCGCCGCGCAGGAGTGGATCAAGCGCCTGTCGCTCAACAAGCCGGTGCTGACCGGCTCCGACGAGGACATCTCCGCCGCCGTGGGCGCGCCGGCCGCCACGGACAAGAAGATCGGCTTCATGTCGATCTCGAAGTTCCGCAACAACGAGGACAAGGGCTACCACCAGGCCGCCTGCGAGGGGATGACCCCCTTCACCGGCTTCAGCTACCCCAAGTACGCGGCGATCGCCACCAAGAGCAAGCACCCCAACGCGGCCAAGCTGTTCGTGCACTTCATCATGACCGAGGAGGGCGTCAAGCACGAGATCGGCGAGGGCGGCGTCTCGGGCAACAGCACGGTCAAGCCGATGGTCACCCCGCCCGGCCTGTCGGACTGGCAGGGCCAGCTCTTCCACACCGACCCCAAGGGCCTGCTCGGCGACCTGCAGAACCGCCAGGCCATGTCGGACTTCTGGCGCGTCAACCGCAGCTAGCGCGGGCCGTCGCACAGCCCGGCCGGGAGGATCCCCGGCCGGGCGCGTCGGCATGCCCTGGCAGTCGTGCAACACCTAATGTCCTGACATAAGGACGACCTATTGATTTCTTGTAAACTGGTCGTTACGTTTTGGGGCAACATCAACACCCCGAACGAGGAGGCGCAATGCGTCCCCTGTCCAGGCTCTCCCTGGCAGCCCTGATGTTGACCGTGTTGGGCGGGATCGCCGCACCCGCGTCCGGCGCCGGCGTGGCGACCGTGTACCCCGACGTCGAGACCCCTTCCCTCTACGACGACGAGGCCGGCGGCGACGCCAACGGCGACGACCCCGCGATCTGGGTCGACCCGTCCGACTCCGAGGACAGCGTGGTGATCGCCACCGCCAAGAAGGGCGGCCTGTACGTCTACGACCTCGACGGGCAGCAGCTCCAGCACCTGCCGGCGCCCGCCGCCCCCGGGCCGGACGACGAGGCGGGCCGCTTCAACAACGTCGACGTCGCCTACGGCTTCGGCGGCAGGGACCTGGCGATCGTCTCCGACCGCGGCCGGGACACGCTGCGCATCTACGCCATCTCGCACGGCCACCTCACCGACGTGACCGACCCGGCCGCGCCGTTCGTGTTCAACACGACGCAGCAGCAGGTCAACGACGCCGAGACGGCCTACGGCCTGGCCGCCTGGAAGGACTCCACCGGCACGTACGCGCTGGTCAGCCGCCGGCACAAGACCTCGGTCGGCCTGGTCAAGCTGCTCGCCAAGCCGGGCGGCAAGATCGGCTACCAGCTCGTGCGGACGCTGAGCCTGCCCAACTCCTTCACCCTGCCGAACGGCCAGACCTGGTCCCCCTGCCTTGAGCCGGACGAGCAGGCGCAGGTCGAGGGCATGGTCGTGGACCAGGAGCGGGACGTGCTCTACGCCGCCCAGGAGGACGTCGGCATCTGGCGGATGCGCGCCGACCTCACCGGCACGCCCGTCCTGGTGGACAAGGTCCGCGAGTACGGCGTCCCGGGCACCTACGACCCCGCGACCGAGGAGTGCACCCCCGGCGCCGACCCCGGCTACGGCGGCAAGCACCTCACCGCGGACGCCGAGGGCCTGACCATCTACTACCGCGAGGACGGCAAGGGCTACCTGCTGGCCTCCAGCCAGGGCGACAACACCTTCGCCGTCTACCGCAGGGAGGGCTCCAACTCCTACCTCGGCCAGTTCCGGATCGGCGAGGCGAACGGCATCGACGGCTCGGAGGTGAGCGACGGCTCGACCGTGCTCAATGTGCCGCTGGGCGAGTTCGACGAGGGCATGTTCATCGCCCACGACGGCGTGAACACGCCGGCCACGGCGGACCGGGAGAACACCAACTTCAAGTTCGCCGACTGGGGCGACATCGCCGACGAGCTGGACCTGGACGTGGACACCGACGGCTGGGACCCGCGCGACTGATCATCGCCGCCCAGCGGTCCCGCGACCCGGGGCGCCGTCCAGCCGGACGGCGCCCCTTCGCCGTTTCGGGCGTCATTCCGCTGATTTGGGCATGCCTTCGCGGAGCAGGGAGAATGGGGTGCGCGTGCGGAGGAGGAGCGTGACCGAGAGCCAGTCGCTTGACCACCTCGCCCGCCGCCTGGAAGAGGTGGTCGGCGAGCTGCGCGGCATCCCCGTCGACGTCGAGCGGCTGGAGGACCCCGAGCTCGTCCGCCGGCAGATCCTGCGCGCCACCCGGTCGTCGGCCGAGCTGCGGGCCATGCACCCGGTGGGCTCGCGCGAGCAGGGCCGCGAGGAGCAGCGCAGCCGGCGTACCGTGCTGGACGCCCTGCGCGAGGGCCTGTCGATGCGCACGATCGTCCATTCCAGCGTGCTGGACGACCCGCGCAAGGCGGCCCGCATCAAGGAGCTGCACGCCGCCGGCGACCTGCACCGGGTCATCGACGAGCCCATCCAGCAGCTGCTGATCTTCGACCGCTCCGTGGCGTTCGTCCGGATCACCCCGATCGCCTACACGCCGGGCGCGTTGATGATCAGGCAGCAGGGGCTGATCGCCACCCTCATCGACCTGTTCGAGCTGTCGTGGGCGCGGGCCAGGGAGGTCACCGAGCCGGCCCATCGGCTCTCGCCCCGGGAGCGGGAGGTGCTGGCGCTGATCGCCGAGGGCCGGTCCAACAGCGCCGTGGCCCGCGCCCTGTCGATCACGGAGGCGGCCGTCGGCAAGCACGTGGCCTCCGTGTTCGCCAAGCTCGACCTGCCCGCGACCGACGACGCCAACCGGCGGGTGCTGGCGGTGCTGGCCTACCTGCGCGGCGTGGCGAGGTAGGGCCAGGGCTACCTCGTCCTCGCCCCAGCACCCGTGCGGGCGGGCCGCGGCGGGCGCTTCGATGGACGTCATGCAGAGAATGACTGGATTGCTGGTCGGCGCGGTGTTCGGCGCGGTGTTCGTCGTCGTCAACGCGGGCGGCCCGCTCGACGGCGTGACCGCCGGCGTTCTGCGGGCCGTCGCGTGCCTGGCGGCGGCGGCCGTGCTCGCGATGTGGTTCGGCGCCGCCCGCGCCGAGCGCACCGCCCGCGCCGAGCCCGCCGAACCCGCCCGACGCCTGGAGTCCGCCGGCCCCGCCCGACGCCTGGAGTCCGCCGGCCCTCGCGCAGGGGCGGGCCGGCGGAGGCCCGGCGGGCGGGGCATGTTCGGGGGCGGCTACGTGGCCGTGGTGGTGGCCGAGGTGGTCCTGCTGTTCGGCGGGCTGCGGGTGCTGGCCGCGCTCGGACGTCCGGAGGAGGGGAACGTGGCGTGGGTGGCGTTCGTGGTGGGCGTGCACTTCGTCGCGCTCGCGCCCGTGTGGAAGGACTGGAGCATCGCCGTGCCGGGCGCGGCGCTCACGCTGCTCGGGGCCGGCGGGCTCGTCCTGGCCGCCACGCCCGCCGTGGCGTGGGTGCCGGTCGTCAGCGGGGTGCTGTCCGGCGTGGTGCTGCTGGCCGGCAGTCTCACCCTCGGCCTGCGCGGTACGGCGCGGGCGATGGCCTGACCGTCCGGCGGGCGCGCCTTCTCCCCCGGCACAGACCCTCTGATACTCTCTGTGCTGAATTGATTACTTTCTGTCGCTAGGGGAGCTAGTGTGAAGGTCGCCTGCGTCGGCGGTGGGCCCGCCAACCTGTACTTCTCGATCCTGATGAAGCGGGTCGACCCGTCCCACGAGGTCGCCGTCTACGAGCGCAACCCGGCCGGGACCACCTACGGCTGGGGCGTGACCTACTGGGACGACCTGCTCAACAACATGCGCGCCGCCGACCCGGAGTCGGCGGACGTCATCCGGGAGAACTCGATCCGCTGGGACAGCTGGGTCACCCACATCCAGGACCGCGCGACGGTGACGCTCACCGAGTCGGACGAGGGCTTCGGCATCTGCCGCCACCGCCTGCTCGACATCCTCGCCGACCGGGCCCGTTCGCTGGGCGTGCACGTCGAGCACGGCCGCGAGATCGCCTCGCGCGAGGAACTGGACGCCGACCTGGTCGTGGCCGGCGACGGCATCAACAGCACGCTGCGCGCGCCGCACGCCGACCATTTCGGCACCGAGATCGCAGTCGGCCGCAACCACTACATCTGGCTCGGCACCACGAAGGTCTTCGACGCCTTCACCTTCGCCTTCTCCGAGACCCCGCACGGCTGGATCTGGTGCTACTGCTACGTCTACAGCGGCGACCACAGCACGTGCGTCGTCGAGTGCTCCCCCGAGACCTGGAAGGGGCTCGGCCTCGACCAGGCCAGCGCGGCCGACGGCCTGGCGCTGCTGGAGAAGATCTTCGCCGACGTCCTGGACGGCCATCCGCTCATGGGAAGGGCGCACACCGACGGCAGCGCGTACTGGCTGAACTTCCGCACGCTGACCAACCGCACGTGGTACCGCGACGACCTCGTGCTGCTCGGCGACGCCGCGCACACCACCCACTACTCCATCGGCGCGGGCACCGCCCTGGCCTTCGGGGACGCCGCCTTCCTGGTCAACGCGCTGAACCAGGAGCCGGAGCTCCCGGCCGCCCTCGCCCGCTACGACCGCGAACGCCGCAAGGCGATCCTGCCGCACCAGAAGTCGGCCCGCCTCAGCGCCCAGTGGTACGAGAACCTGACGCGCTACATCGACCTCTCGCCGATGGAGTTCATCGCGCTGCTCGGGCAGCGGCACTCCCGGGTGCTGCCGCACATGCCGCCCCGCGTGTACGCCCGGGTCGACCGCGTCCTCAGCTGGTTCGGCGGGTTCGGCGGCTCCGGCAAGGACTGACCGGGAGGCGCGCCCGCTCAGGCCTCGATCAGGGGAAGTCCTTCGGGTTCACGGGGCTGGTGCGGGCGTTGCCGCCCCTGACCGGGTTCAGGGTCAGGGTCCAGATGGTGTACTGCGTCGAGGTCGTGCGGAAGCGCAGCCGGTCGTTGAACTTCTGGTACGTCGCGCCCCTGGTGAAGCGGCCCTTCGACACGCTGAACCGGTAGCCGGTGGTGAAGAAGATGCGGTACGTGCCGTCCCGGACGTCCCGGATGCGGGCGGTGGACCGCGCGCGCACGTAGACGCTGACCGCCTTGGTGCGCCCCTTGACGATGGTGACGACGCCGTCCTTCGACGTGCCGTTCTTGATCTTGAGTACGCCCCGGCCGCCGCTGAGACGGTCGTAGACGATCCGGCCGTTGGCCGGGCGGGAGGCGGCCTCCTGGACGACCGAGGAGGTCTGGACGGCGGCGGCCCGCAGGCCCGTCGTGGCGGCGCCGGCCGGGGCGGAGGTCAGCAGCGTGCCGGTCAGCGCGACGGCCGCGACGACCCCCGCGCGTAACGAAGTTGCTTCGAGGAGTCTCTTCACCATGGTCTTCTCCTTGGGGGCATGGTCAGACTGATCGCGTACCCGTGTATATCAGGACAGACCGCTTCTACGCTCGTAGACTTTAAGCCGTCCGTTCGGCTCCGAGAGGCGGCACGATGAGCTACGTCCCCGTTCCCTACGACCCTGAGCTGGCGGAAGGTCTCGCGGCGTTCCTGGCGGCGGTCGAGGGCATTCCGCTGCGCGCGGACACCATCCAGCGCAACCGCGAGATCTTCGCCGGGCTCATCCCGCCCATGGAGGCGATCGTCGCCGGCCGTCCCGTCGAGTGGTGGGACGTGGACGTGCCCGGCCCCGAGGGCGCCCCCGACGTCACCCTCACGGTCGTCCGTCCCAAGGGCGGGCCCGCGCCCGGCGCGGCGGCCGTGTACGAGATCCACGGCGGCGGGATGATCCTGGGCACCCGCTTCTTCGGCATCGAGGGCCTCATCCAGGCGGCCCTGGAGCACGGCATGGTCGGGGTGACGGTCGAGTACCGGCTCGCCCCGGAGAACCCGGCCCCGGCGGCGGCCGAGGACTGCTACGCGGGCTTCGTCTGGACCGCCGGACACGCCGAGGAGCTGGGGTTCGACCCGGGGCGGCTGCTCGTGTCCGGCTTCAGCGCGGGCGGGGGGCTCACGGCGTCCGTCGGCATCATGGCCCGCGACCGGAACGGCCCGGCCGCCGCCGGGCTCTACATCGGCGCACCCATGATCGACGACCGGAACTCGACCGTGTCGAGCCTCCAGTACGACGGCATCGGCGCCTGGGACCGCAACAACAACGACACCGCCTGGACCGCCCTGCTCGGCGACCGGCGGGGCGGCCCGGACGTGCTGCCGCACGAGGTCCCGGCGCGGGCGGCCGACCTGTCCGGGCTGCCGCCGGTCTTCATCGAGGTCGGGGCCGCCGAGGTGTTCCGGGACGAGGCGGTCGAGTTCGCCACGCGCATCTGGGCGACCGGCGGCCAGGCGGAACTGCACGTATGGGCCGGCGGCCACCACGGCTTCGCGAGCATCCCGTCCGCCCGCGTCTCCCGCGCCGCCCAGCAGACCAAACACTCCTGGCTGCAACGCACCCTGGGCATCTGACCCCACCCCCTCCCCACAACGAGGTGGGCGGCGGGCCGGGGATTCGGGGGCGGTGCGGGGTCAGGGGGTGAGGGTGCGGTGGAGCCAGGAGAGGCGGGTGGCGAGGGCGGCGTGCGTGATCTCGTGGTCCGGGGCGAAGATGTCGAACCCGTGGAAGGCGCCGTTCCAGATGTGCAGCTCGGCCTGCCCGCCGGCCGCCCAGATCCGCGTGGCGTACGCGACGTCCTCGTCGCGGAACAGCTCGGCCGCCCCCGCCTCGATGAACGCGGGCGGCAGCCCCGACAGGTCGGCCGCCCGCGCCGGGGCCGCGTGACAGGGCACGTCGGCGTCGGGGTCGCCGGCCCGCTCGCCGAGCAGGGCCCGCCAGCCCAGCAGGTTCAGGGCGCGTGGCCAGGTGCCGAGGCCGTCGTACTGGTGGCTGGAGACGGTGGTGTTGCGGTCGTCCAGCATCGGGCACAGCAGGAGCTGGCCGGCCAGGCGGGGGCCGCCGCGGTCGCGGGCCAGCAGGGCGACCCCGGCCGCCAGGCCGCCGCCGGCGCTGCCGCCCATGACCACCACGCGCCCGGGGTCCACGCCGAGCTCGGCGGCGTGCCGCGACATCCAGGTCAGCCCGGCGTAGCAGTCCTCGACGGGCGCCGGGTGGGGGTGCTCGGGGGCCAGGCGGTACTCGACGTTGACGGCGACGACGCCCAGCTCCTCGACGAGCGCGACCAGGCGCGGCGTGTCCATGGCCCGGTGGCCGGTGATCATGCCGCCGCCGTGGATGTTGTACAGCCCGGGGACCGGGGCCCGCAGGCGGCGCGGGCGCAGGACCGTGACCTCCAGGTCCGGCGCGCCGGCCGGGCCGGGGACGAGCAGCTCCTCGGCGTCGATCTCGCGGTCGCCGATCACCTCGGCGACCGGCGGCATGGGCATGGCCGCCCCGGCGGCGCGCATCAGGGGGATGGTGTCCAGGGTGGGGGCGGGACCGTCCGGCCGGGGCATGCCGTCCAGGACGGCGGCCAGCGCCGGGTCGAAGGGCACGGGGACGGGGGCGGGAGGCACGGAGGTGGAGGGCCCGAGGGCGGAAGGCGCAGGGTCGGGGGGCACGGGGGTGGGGGGCATGGTTCTCCTGGTCACTGTGGTGCGGCGAAGGCGAGTGCCCGTGCCGGGTTCTCGACCATGATCATGTGGATGGCCTCGGGGCTGACGCCGAGGCGGCGCAGGGCGGGCAGGAAGTGCCGCGGGATGTAGTCGTAGCCCTTGCCGCCGTACCGCTTGAGCTGGATCTTCTGGCACACGTCGTGGCCGAGCACGATCTGGCCCGCGTAGCCCCGTTCGACCAGGTCGGCGATGCCGCGCAGGACCTTGTGGTCGCTGCCCAGGACGAGGTGCCCCCACGGGCTGCCCGGCGCGGCCAGGAAGTCGAACTCGACGAAGACGCCGCGGGCCAGCAGCCGCTCGGCGAACTCGGGGCCGGACAGGACGTCCGTGCAGTGGCCCAGGACGACGTTGCCGGGGGCGACGCCCTCCTCCTGGAGGATGTCGAGCACCCGGAACTTCTCCTCGCCGACGCCGCCGACGTGGAAGGTGACCGGCGCGCCGGTGACGCGGGCGGCCCGACCGGCGGCCCGTACGCTCTTGAGCTCGCCCCCGGTCAGCGGCACCGACTCGGCGCCGACCTCGCCGATGATGCCCGCGCGCACGCCGGTGCCGTCGGCTCCGAGCACGACGTCGCGCACGATGACGTCGGCCAGCTCGTCCACGGTTCGCTCGTCCATGTCGGCCGGATGGAACGCCGGGGTGTACCAGCCGCCGCCCATGACGATGTGCATCCCGCTGGCCCGGGACAGCCGCAGCAGCGCCTCGGGGTCGCGGCCGAGGCCGATGGGCGAGACCTCGACCATGGTGCGGCCGCCGCTGTGGGCGAAGGCGAGGGTCTCGGCGAGCATCTCGTCGAAGTCGCCCAGCAGGTCGTTGTCGGCGTTCGGCCCGCCGTGGCGGGTGCGGGCGAGGTTGGCCAGGGTGAGCGGCTCGGCCGCCGCGGGCGCGTCCTCGCCGGGCCGGCGGGACCGGACGGGCCTGCGCAGGTCGATGAAGATGTGCTCGTGCATGGACGTCTGCCCGAGCAGCGCCGGGTCCACCGGGCCGGCGACGGTGAGCGCCTGCCCGGACAGGTCGGGGATGGGGAAGGGGTAGCGGCTCACGAGCCCGCCTCCTCGGTCCGGAGCGTGAGCAGCCGCCTCGGGTTGCGCACGGTGACGGTCTCGATCAGCTCGTCGTCGGCTCCGAGCATCCTCAGGTACGGCACGAACTGCCGCAGGACGAACGCGTAACCGCCGCCGCCGTAGGCCAGGAGCTGGGACTTGGCCCGTACGCCCTGCGACAGCAGGAGGCGTCCGGCGTGGCCCCGGCGGGCGAGTTCGAGCACGGCCGCGGCGACGTCCTGGTCGTCGGAGACGCTGAGCGCGGTGGGCAGCCTGCCGAGCTGGTCGAACTGCACGAAGACGCCGCGTCCGAGCAGCGGTTCGAGGTCGTCGGGCCGCGGGGAGAGCGCGTCGCAGTGCCCGACGGCCACCCGCGTGAGGTCCGCGCCCTCCTCGGCGAGCAGGTCGAGGACGCGCTGCTGGACGGCCGGGTCCTCGTTGCGGGCCAGCGAGACGGCGGCGCCGGTGGCCGCCGCCGCGCGGGCCGCGGCGACCAGGAGCGCGCGCTCGGCGGGCACGCCGGGGTCGAGCGCGGCCAGCTCGCCGATGACGCCGGCCCGCACGCCGCCCACGCCCTCGGTGAGGTCGCGCATCAGCTCCTCGGCCAGCTCCTCGGCCGGCGCGGCGACGCCCCGGGCGGAGGTCGGGGCGGCGGTGTCCCGGGCGGAGGTCGGGGCGGCGGTGTCCCGGGCGGCGGTCAGGGCGGCGGTGTCCCGGGCGGCGGTCCGTGCGGGGTGGTGCCGGCCGCAGCCCATGACGACGGTCACGCCGGTCTCCTCGGCGAGCCGGCGCAGCCCGGCCGGGTCGCGGCCGAGCCCGTCGGGTGTCAGGTCCACCACCGTGCCGCCGCCTGCCTGCCGGAAGGCGGCCAGCTCGGCGGCGGCCAGGTCCGCGTCGCCGAGCAGCAGGTCGTCCCGGTTGACGGCGCCCATGCCGACCTCGCCGAGCAGGTCCATCGTCAGCGGCGCGCGGTAGAGCCACAGAGCGCCGGCCGCCGTGGGGCGGGTGCGGCCGGTGCGCGCCCAGGACTCGGGCGTGTCGTCGGGCGGGGCGAAGTCGCTCAGCAGGTGCTCGTGCGGCAGGACCGCGCCCAGCGAGGCCGCTGGGACCTCGCCGGTGACGGCCACGACCGTGGCATCGGTGGTGGACACACGAGCAATATAGCCCCAGAGCGTCTACAAGTGTAGATAAAAGCGTCAGGCGACTCCGTCCACCGTCCGGGGGACGCCGAGCGGGTTGGCCTCGCGCAGCTCCGGCGGCAGGAGGGGGTCGGGGGTGTCCTGGAAGCACACCGGGCGCAGCCAGCGCTCGATCGCGGTGCCGCCGACCGAGGTCGAGGTGCTGGTGGAGGCGGGGTACGGCCCGCCGTGCTGCATCGCGGGCGCGACCGACACGCCCGTGGGCCAGCCGTCCACGACGACCCGGCCGGCCAGCCCGGCGAGCCTGGCCACCAGGCCGGCCGCCGCGCCCTCGCGCTCGTCGGCCGCCAGGTGCACGGTCGCGGTGAGGTTGCCGGGCAGCGCGTCGAGCACGGCGTCCCGCTCGGACTCCGAGCCGTACCGGGCCACGACGGTGACCGGTCCGAAGCACTCCTCCAGCAGCTCGGCGTGGGCGTCGCCGTCCGCGAGCCGCCCGGCTGCCACGGTCAGCACGCCCGGCCGGACGGCCAGCGGCGCGGCGTCGTCCTCGCCGGCGGCCAGCGCCTGCGTGACGCCGGGCAGCTGGGCGCGGGAGCGCACGCCGTCCAGGAAGGCCGCGCGCATGCGCGGGTCGAGCAGCGGTCCGGCGGGCACGGCGGCCGTGACCACGGCGTCGAGCACCGCGTCGCCCGCCGGGCCCGCGGGCAGCAGGACCAGGCCCGGCTTGACGCAGAACTGGCCGAGGCCCTGGGTGTAGGAGGCGGCCAGGCCCGCGCCGATCTCGGCCGCCCTGGTGGCGGCGGCCCGCTCGGTCACCACGACCGGGTTGAGGCTGCCCAGCTCGCCGTGGAACGGGATCGGCCGCGGCCGCGCGGCGGCCAGGTCGTGCAGCGCCCGCCCGCCGCGTACCGAGCCGGTGAAGCCGACGGCGGCGGTCAGCGGGTGCCGGACCAGCTCCGGGCCCGCCGCGAAGCCGTGGACCAGGCCCACGACGTCGGCCGGCAGACCGGCCTTCTCCGCGGCGGCGCGCAGCGCGCGGGCGGTCAGGACGCTGGTCGCCGGATGGTCCGGATGCGCCTTGACGACGACCGGGCAGCCGGCGGCCAGCGCGCTGGCGGTGTCGCCGCCCGGCACGCTGAAGGCCAGCGGGAAGTTGCTCGCCGCGAACACCGCGACCACGCCCAGCGGCACCTTGTAGCGTCGCAGGTCGGGGCGGGGGGCCGGGCGGGCGGCCGGGTCGGCGTGGTCGATGATCACGTCCAGGAAGGCGCCCGACTCGGCCACGTCGGCGAAGGCCCGCAGCTGGTAGCAGGTGCGGGCCAGCTCGCCGGTGAGGCGGACCCGGCCGAGCGCGGTCTCCGCGTCGGCGGTCGCGATGATCTCCTCGCCGCCCTCCTCCAGCAGCGCCGCGGCGGTACGCAGCAGGTCGGCGCGTACGGACCGGTCGGCCAGCGCGGGGGCCGCGGCGGCAGCGGCGCGCACGGCGCGGTCCACGTCCTGCGGCGTCGACTCCGCCGCGACGCGCTCGCGGACCTGTCCGGTACGCGGATCGACGCTCAGCACGTCACTCACGGTCTCGTCCTCTTTCATGATCTCCGTCAGGATTGTCGTCGGCGAGCGCGGCCAGCTCGCCCAGGGACACCGGGGCCGCCAGGCTCCGGGTGGACAGCGGGCGCAGGTCGCCGGCCGTGCTCTCGCGGCGGCTCAGGCAGGCCGCGACGCCGGCGGTCGCGAACCCGCACACCCGTCCCTGGCACCAGCCCATGCCCGGCCTGGCCAGCATCTTCAGCGTGCGCGGATCGTCGGCGCCCAGGTCGTCGTGGGCGCGGCGCAGGTCGCCGTAGGAGACCTCCTCGCAGCGGCAGACCAGCGTCTCGTCCCGCAGCCAGGACGTCCAGGCGCGCGGCACGGGGTAGGTCCGGTGCATGGCCGCGGCGAAGCGCCGCCCGCGGGCGATCGACCGGCGCAACCGGCCCATGAGCGCCGGGTCGGCCCGGCGGCCCAGCGTACGGGCCAGGGCCAGGGCGCTCAGCCGGCCCTCCTGGCGGGCCAGGACCGCGCCGCCGACGCCGGTCGCCTCGCCCGCGACGTACAGGCCGGGGACGCCGGTGCGCTGGAAGGCGTCCACGGTCACGACGAGCGAGCCGTCGACGTCCTTCCTGGTGCCGGCGCCGAGCATGAGCGGCAGTTCGAGGGACGGCGTGAACCCCCAGCCGAGCGCGACGAGGTCGGCGGGGATCTCGCCAGCCGGGCCGGCCGGGCGGCCGTCGCGGCCGAGCCGGGCCAGCCGGACGGCCTCGACCCGGTTCTCCCCCAGGATCTCGGTGACCACGGTCCCGGTGCGGTACGGCACGCGGTGGCGGGCCATCAGCGCGGCGTACCGCAGCGCCTCCAGCCCCTTGACCGGCACGGACGCGGCGCCGCGCGGGTCGCGCAGCCAGCCGAGCGTGGCGTTGGCCTCGGCGACCGCCGCCACCCGCGCCCCGGCCGCGGCCAGGCCGGTGGCGACCGGCAGCAGGAACGGCCCGGTCCCGGCGACGACCGCGCGGCGGCCGGCGAGCGTGCGCTGCCCCTTGAGCAGGGCCTGCACCCCTCCGGCGGCCATCACGCCGGGCAGGTCCCAGCCGGGGACGGGCAGCTGCCTGTCGTAGCCGCCGGGGCACAGGATCAGCGCGCGGGCGGTCACCGTCGTGCCGGACGCCCCCTCCTCGGGGACGGTGGGCGTCGTGCGCAGCGTGAACGTGCCGGCGCTGTCGCGGGTCGCCAGCCAGACCTGGTGGCCGGGCAGGTAGCGGACCCGTCCGGCGGCGGTCAGGGCGCGCAGCCGGTCGCGCAGCCGGGTGAAGACCGGCCAGTCGTGGTGCCCGGCGGCGTCCTCGGGGCGGGCGTGGCGTTCGTCGTAGTGCCGCCAGAACTGGCCGCCCGGCTGGCGGGCGCCGTCCACGAGGGCCACGTCCAGCCCGGCCGCGGCGGCCTCGACGGCGGCGGCCAGCCCCGCCGGGCCCGCGCCGACCACGGCGACGTCGTGCGCCTCACGCATGTGGGCCTCCCTGCTCGCCGTCTTGCTCGCCGTCCTGCTCGCCGTCTTGCTCGCCGGCTGCCGGGGCGTCGTCGCCGAGGCGCATGCCGTCGCGCGCCGGGACCAGGCAGGCGCGCAGGTCGGGGACGCCGTCGACGGTGATGAGGCAGTCGAAGCAGACGCCGATGCCGCAGAACAGGCCACGCGGCCGGCCCGCCCCGCGGGTGCTGCGCCAGTCGAGGATGCCGGCCGCGACCAGGGCGGCCCCGACGCTCTGGCCCGGCTCGGCGGGCACGCTCGCGCCGCGGAAGGTCATCTGGTGGGTCATCGGCGCCCCTCCTCGGTCGCGGCGGACCCGGCGCCGGGAAACCCGGTGCCGGAAGAACGGTCGGGGGCGGGGAAGCGGTCGGGGGCGAACGGCTTGAGGTCGAGGTCCGGGGTGCGGCCGGTGAGCGCCTGGGCGACGAGCTTGCCGGTGCCCGCGGACAGTCCGATGCCCGCGCCCTCGTGCCCGCAGGCGTGCCACAACCCGGGCGCGCGCGGATCGGGCCCGATCACCGGCAGATGGTCCGGGCAGTACGGCCGGAAGCCCAGGTACGTGCGCATGGCCCGGACGTCCCGCAACATCGGGAACAGCGCGATCGCCTTGGCCGCCAGCGCGCCGGCCGCCCGCGGGGAGAACGTGCGGTCGAAGCCGACGCGCTCCCGGGAGGCGCCGATGAGGATCGTGCCGCTGCCGGTGCCCTCCACGACGGGCGAGGTCTGCAGGGCGGCGTCGGAGCTGGCCACGTCCCCGACGTACTCGGCGGCGTAGACCTTGTGGCGGATCGTCCGGGGCGGCATGGGCTGGGTGACCAGCACGAACCCGCGCCTGGGCAGGACGGGCACGTGCACCCCGGCCAGGGCGGCGACGTCGCCGGCCCACGTGCCGGTCGCGTTGAGCACCGCCCCGGCGGGCAGGTCGCCGGCCGTGGTGCGCACGCCGGTCACGCGGCTCCCGTCGCGCAGGAAGCCGGTGACGCCGGTGCGGGTGCGCACCTCGGCGCCGTGCGCGCGGGCCAGCCGCAGCAGGTGGGCGACCACCAGCATGGGCTGGACCTGGGCGTCCTGGGGGTAGAAGGCGGCACCGGCGAGTCCGGGGGCGAGGTGCGGCTCGTAGTCGCGCAGCTCCTGCGCCGCCACGTCGCGCACCTCGACGCCGTGGCGGCGCTGGTGCTCGCCCAGCTCGCGCAGCGAGGCCAGGCCGGGCCCGGACGCCGCGACGACCAGCCCGCCCTTGGCCTCGAACTCCCACAGCCCGGCGTGCTCGGCCAGGTCCTCGCGCCACACCCGCTGGGAGTAGAGCGCGAGGTCCAGCTCGGGCCCGGCCTCCTTGTCGGACACGAGCAGATTGCCCTCGCCCGCGCTGGACGTGCCGCCGGCGATGGCGCCGCGCTCGACGACCACCACGCGCAGCCCGGCCAGCGCCGCGAAGTACGCGGCGGCCGCGCCCACCACGCCGGCGCCGACCACGACGAGGTCGGCGCTCACGGCGTGGCCTTCGCGCCGCCCGCCCGGCGGCTCACAGCAGGAACCCCGCCGGGAAGGGGTCGGTCGGGTCGAGGTGGAACTGCGAGGTGCCGGTGACCCAGGCGCGGCCGGTGATCGAGGGCAGCACGGCGGGCAGCGGGCCGACCGTGGTCTCGCCGAGCAGCCGTCCGGTGAAGCGGGTGCCGATGAACGACTCGTTGACGAAGTCGTCGCCGAGCGCCAGCTCGCCGCGGGCGTGGAACTGGGCCATGCGGGCACTGGTGCCGGTGCCGCACGGCGAGCGGTCGAACCAGCCGGGGTGGATGGCCATGGCGTGCCTGGACAGCTGCGCCGTCGAGCCGGGGGCGGCCAGGTAGACGTGGTGGCAGCCGTTGATGTCGGGCCGCTCGGGGTGGACCGGGCGGTCGTGCTCGTTGACGGCGTCCATGATCGCCAGCCCGGCCGACAGCAGGTCGCCGGCGCGGGCCCGGTCGAAGGGCAGCCCCAGCTCGGCCAGCTCGACGAAGGCGTAGAAGTTGCCGCCGAAGGCCAGGTCGTAGCCGATCTCCCCGAAGCCGGGCACCTCGACCTTGCGGTCCAGCGCGTACGCGAAGGAGGGCACGTTCTGGATGGTCACCGAGGTCGCCGCGCCGTCCTCGACCGCCACGGACGCCACCACGAGCCCGGCCGGCGTGTCCAGCCGGATCGTGGTGACCGGCTCGACCACGGGCACCATCCCGGTCTCCACCAGGACGGTCGCCACGCCGATCGTGCCGTGGCCGCACATCGGCAGCAGCCCGGAGACCTCGATGAACAGCACGCCGTAGTCGGCGTCGGGCCGGGTGGGCGGCTGGAGGATCGCCCCGCTCATCGCGGCGTGGCCGCGCGGCTCGTACATGAGCAGCGTGCGCACGTCGTCGCTGTTCTCCATGAACCACAGCCGGCGCTCGGCCATGGTCGCCCCCGGGATGGCGCCGACGCCGCCGACGATCACGCGGGTGGGCATGCCCTCGGTGTGGGAGTCGACGGCGTGGAAGGTGCGGCGTGATCTCACTTGTAGCCCTTTTCCAGGACGGCCTCGGTGTCGGCGGTGATGCGGGCGACCAGCTCGGGCGCCAGCGGCAGGCGCGGCGGACGGCAGGCGCCGCCCCTGCGCCCGGCCAGGTCCATGGACAGCTTGATCGACTGCACGAACTCGGGCTTGGAGTCCCAGCGCAGCAGCGGGTGCAGGTCGCGGTAGACGCGCAGCGCCTCGGGCAGGTCGGCGGGGTCGCCCGAGGTGGCCAGCCGGTACAGGCGGGTCGTGGACTGCGGGATCATGTTCGGGTACCCGGCGATCCAGCCGACGGCCCCGGCCAGGCCCAGCTCCAGCAGCACGTCGTCGGCCCCGATGAGCAGGTCGAGCTCAGGCGCCAGCTCGGCGATCTCGTACGCGCGGCGCACGTCCCCGGTGAACTCCTTGACGCCGACGATCAGGCCCTCGTGGTACAGCTCGGCCAGCAGCGCGGGGGTCAGGTCGACCTTGGTGTCGAACGGGTTGTTGTAGGCCACGACCGGCAGCCCGGCCTTGGCGACCTCCCGGTAGTGGGCGACGACGGCCTCGCGCGGGGCCCGGTAGGCGTTCGGCGGCAGCAGCAGCACGGACGTGGCCCCCGCCTCGGCGGCCTGCTCGGCCCACCGGCGGGCCTCCATGGAGCCGTACGCGGCCACGCCCGGCATGACGCCGAACCCGGGCGGCGCGGCCTGGACGGCCGTCTCGACGACGCGGGCCCGCTCCTGCGGCGTGAGCGTCTGGTACTCGCCCAGCGAGCCGTTGGGCGTCACACCGTCACAGCCGCCTTCGGCCAGGAAGCGCACGTGCTCGGCGAACCCGTCGTAGTCCACGGAGAGGTCGTCGGCGAAGGGCAGGGCCGTCGCGACGTGGATGCCGCGCCACGGCGTGGCGGAGGTGGTCATGCTGAGGTCTCCTCACATGGGGATATTCGAGAGATTATGCGGTGCAATGTCACAGCGACTACCTACCCGGCGGCCATCCACTTCTCCAGGCCGTCGGCGTCCAGGGGCAGCGCGGCCGACAACACGTCGGCGCCCTGCTCGGTGACCACCAGGTCGTCCTCGATCCGGACGCCGATCCCGCGCAGCTCCGGCGGGACGGTGAGGTCGTGCGGGTGGAAGTACAGGCCGGGCTCCACGGTGAGCGCCATGCCGGGGGCCATGACGGCGTCCTGGTAGGACTCCTGGCTCGCCCGGCCGCAGTCGTGAACGTCCAGGCCGAGGTGGTGGCCGACGCCGCAGACCAGGTGGCGGCGGTGGTGCTGGCCGGCGTCGGACAGCGCCTCGTCCACCGAGACCGGCAGCAGGCCCCAGCCGGCCAGGCCGTGCGCGACGACCTCCATGGCGGCGTGGTGGAAGTCGCTGAAGCGGCGGCCGGGCGCGACGGCGGCGAGCGCGGCCCGGTGGGCCCGTTCGACCAGGTCGTGCACCTGCCGCTGGGCCGGGGTGAAGCGGCCGGAGACGGGGAAGGTGCGGGTGACGTCGGCGGTGTAGCAGCTCTCCGCCTCGACGCCGAGGTCGAGCAGGAGCAGCTCGCCGGGGGTCACCGGGCCGTCGCAGCGCACCCAGTGCAGGGTGGGCGCGTGCGGGCCGCCGCCGACGATGGAGGGGTAGCCGGGGCCGTTGCCGTAGGCGCGGGCGTACCGGTCGAAGGTGCCCTGGAGCCATCGCTCGCCGCGCCCGGCCACGGCGACGGGGATCTCGCGGACGACCTCGGCGAAGCCCTCGACGGTGCGATCCACCGCCTCGCGCAGCTGGCCGAGCTCCCAGTCGTCCTTGAACATGCGCAGCTCGGCGAGGACCCGGGCGGCCTCCTGGTCGTCCGTCACCTCGATGGTCAGCTCGGCCAGCGGCTTGACCGGGACGCCCAGCGCCTTGGCCCAGTCGTCCAGGCCGGGGGCGGCGCCCACCCACAGCTCGCCGTACCTGGAGTCGGTGAAGAACGCCGGGTCGCCGGGGCGGGCGGGCGGCGGCACGTAGAGCGTGGCCTCGGCGCCCTCCAGCACGACGACGGCGTTCTCGATCTGGCAGCCGGTCAGCCAGACGAAGTCGCTGCCGGCGCGGAAGTCGTAGGCCATGTCGTTGCTGCGGATCGGGGCCTGCCCCGCGGCCAGCACGACCTTCCGGCCGGGCAGCGCCTCGGCCAGCCGCGCCCGGTGGGCGGCGGCGGCCTCGGCCGCGCCGGGCACCACGCGCGGCGTGCGGTCGGGGGTGCCCCAGCCGGTGTTCATGTACGCGGTGAACGCGGGAATCTCGGACAGCCTCGGGGGCCTGCCGTCACGCACCGGGATCACTCCTTCCATAGGGCTCAGTAATGTGTGGCATTGCACTGAACCCTAAGACGACGGGAGGCCGCCGCCAAGAGGTGACCAGAAAAATCCGCATATCGTGACAAAGGCTCGGTTACGCTGCGGGAGCCACGCGATCAACGAGCACACCCAGACCCCGCAAGCGGACGAGCACGGCGGGACGAGAGACGGGAAGAACGATGACCTCTTGGATCCTCATCGTCGTCGGCGTGCTGCTGGCCCTGGTCGGCGGGCTCTGGGCGCTCCAGGGACTGGGCGTGGTGGGCGGCAGCGTGATGACCGGCGACACCGCCTGGGCGGTCATCGGCCCGGTGGTCCTGCTGGTGGGCGTCGCCGTCGTGGTGATCGGCCTGCGCCTGCGGCGTTCGCCGTCCCGCTGAACGCGGCGATCCGGCCCGGGGAAGCGTGAAGCCGGCCGCGATCCGGGCGGCCGTCCGGTCAGGGAGGGCTCTGTCGCAAATGGCCTAGAATCCGACAGATGTCCCCCGCCTCCGCCCGGCTGGCCTGGCTGGACGCCCTGCGGGGGCCCGCCGCGCTGGCCGTCACCGCGCACCACGCGGGCTGGTCCTTCGCCCCGGCCGCGTGGGCGGTCGTGGACCGCAGGATCGACCTCGGCACGTGGGGCGTCTTCGTGTTCTTCCTGGTCAGCGGCTACATCATCCCGGCGTCCCTGGAACGGCGCGGCGACCTGCGCGCCTTCTGGACCGGGCGGGCCTTCCGCCTGCTGCCGCTGCTGCTGGCCGCCCTCGGCCTGGCGTTCCTGCTCGCCCTCGCGGGCCTGTTCCCGCTGGATCCGCGCCTCGGCGAACGTCCCGCGCCGCTGGTCGCGCTCGGCAACCTGACGATGCTGCAGGAGCTGCTCAACCTGCCGCCCGTCATCGGCGTCACCTGGACGTTGTCGTACGAGATGGCGTTCTACCTGATCAGCGTGGCGCTGTTCGCGACCGGCCAGGCCCGCAGGTCGGCGGGGATCGCCGTCGCGCTGGCGGCGCTGGCCGTGCCGGCGGGGCTGCTGCTGCCGGGCGCGTCGATCAACGGCGGGGCCGACCTGACCGCCGCGCTCCTGGTCCTCGCGGTCGTGGCGGCGATCGCGGTCACCACCCTCGGGGACGGCCGGGCCCGTACGGCGGCCGCCGCGGCGGGCGGGCTGCTCGGCCTGGCGCTGGTGGTCCTGGGCAGCCGGGCCGGCACCTGGCAGGGCGTGATCATCCTGGCCGCCATGTTCGCCGGGACCGCGGTGCACCGCGCCGAGCAGGGCGCGATCTCCTGGCGGACCGCCGGGCTCGCCTGCCTGGCGGTGGTGGCCTGCGGCGTCCCCGCCAAGGACGACCCGGGATGGGCGCCCGCGCTCGTGCTCGCGTTCGCCGTGTTCGGGGTGGGGCTGGCGTTGCGCCACAGGACGTTCCCGCGCGCGCTGACCCGGCTCGGCGTGATCAGCTTCTCCGTCTACCTGCTGCATCCCCTGCTGCTGCGCCTGCTGCCGAACCTGGTGCTGTACTACCTGGTCCTGATCCCGCTGTGCCTGGTGACGTACCACGTGATCGAGGCCCCGGCCCAGCGGCTCGGGCGCCGGCTGAGCGGGTCGCGCGCCCCCGTCCAGAAGTAGGGACCGACGCCGCGGGCGGGCACCCCCCAGCCCCCGCCCGCGCGTCAGGTGCCGCGAGCGGGTCTCGCTCGCGGAGGTGGCCGCCGTCGTCAGGCGACCACGAGTGACTGCGCCCTGAACTCCCTTCCGGCCACGATCTCGGAGACGAACCCGTCGGGTCCGACGGGACGGTCGCCGATCAGCGTGACCCGGTGCAGCGTGCGCGGCACGTCGAGGTGGTCGAGGTCGGACGGGGCGAGGTGGGCGGTGGCGCGGTTGTCCCAGAAGGCGACGCTGCCGGGCTGCCAGCGGAACCGCACGGTGTACTCGGGCCGGGTGAGCTGCTCGTACAGCAGGTCGAGGATGCGGCGGCTCTCCACGGCCGACAGGCCCACGATGTGGTCGGTGAAGCCGGGGTTGACGAACAACGCCCGCTCACCGGTCTCCGGATGCACCCGCACCACCGGGTGCACGGAGATCAGCAGGTTGTCGTTGATGCGCTTGACCAGCTTGCCGTCCTCGTCGGCGGCCTGGTAGCCGGCCAGGAAGCGGTGCTCGGCGCGCAGGCCGTCCACCAGGTCGCGCAGCGGCGCGGACAGGCCCTCGTACGCGGCCACCAGGTTCGTCCACTGGGTGTCGCCGCCGAACTCCGGCACGGTCTCGGCCCGCAGGATCGAGGCGGCGGGCGGGTTGACGGCGGCGGTGACGTCGGTGTGCCAGCCGGAGAAGTAGGAGTAGCGCCTCCGCTGGTAGAGCTCGCGATAGTTGACGCCGTAACGCTTCTCGTACCGGCGCGGGTCGATGGTCAGGATCTGCGGGAACTCCTCCGGCGGCGCGTCCTCGTGCGGGTGGGCGTGGGTCAGCTCGCCGAACTGGCGGGCGAAGGCGATCTGCGCGGCGTGGTCGAGCTCCTGCCCGCGGAAGAACACGACTTTGTACGCGAGCAGCGCCTGGCGGATCTCCTCGACCACGGACGGATCGAGCGGGTGGGCCAGATCGACGCCGGTGATCTCGGCGCCGATGTGCCCGGCGACGCGCCGGACGGTGAGCACGCTGGTGGGGGTCGACATGGTTCGGCCACTCCTCTGAGCTTCGGGGAAGGTCTGGGGGAAGGACGCTCGCGCGTCCGAGGAGAGCGGGGACCCGGAGGTCACCGCACGGCACAGAGCGCGCTCGCCTGCCGCCGGAGGTCGACGTGGAGGCGGGCCACCAGAAGGCTCTTCACGCCTCTGATCCTGCGCGAAATTTCCCACAAAAGCAATAGGTAATACATGAAAACTGGTCAGCTCGTGCCGGGGCCGCCGTCCGTCACCGTGACCCGGCCCGAGTACGCCGACGTGCCGTCCGGGTTGAGCTGGAGGATCGGGATCTCCTTGGTCTGGCGGGCGCCGCCCTCGACGATCCTGATCGGGCCGCTGGCGCCCTCGACCGACACCGTGCCGCTGGTCAGCATGTTCGCCATGTCCTGCGGCGAGGGCACGTCCGGCTCGCGGGCGAACGCCTTGGCCGTCTCCAGGGCCACGAACATGGCGTCGTGGTGCATGATGGCCATGCCGTCGTCCAGGCTCTCGTGCGGGAACAGGCGCCGGAAGCTGTCGGCGTCGTCGCCCTCGAACCTGGCCCGGATCGCCGTGAGCACCCCGCCGCCGGGCAGCGCGAGGCTCGCCGGGTGGGCCAGGGCCGTGTAGAAGAGCCGGATCCGGGTGTCCCCCCACATGCCGAGGTCGACCTTGCGGTTCATCTCGCTGGCGTCGTCGCCGGTGACCACGGTGACGCCGGGCCGCACGCACCGCTCGCGCTGGCTGAGCGCCTGCATCAGCGCGGGCAGCTGCTCGCTGCGCCCGGCGTACAGGACGGTGTTCGCGCCGGAGTTGCAGACGCGCTCGGCGATGACGTCGAGCACGGTGCCGGAGAACCTGGTCGAGGAGTCGAAGGACAACTCCATCACGCTCTCCCGGCCGGCCAGCGAACCGGTGTAGAACCGGGCGAGGGTCTTGACGTAGCTGTCGGCCGGGTTGAGATCCTTGATCACGACCGCCTTGAGCCGGGGGTTGACCTTCCTGGCGTGCACCACCCCGGCCTGCGCCTGCTCGCTGTTCAGCGCCGCGACGCGGGCCAGCCCGGGGAAGCCGGTGAGCTCGTCGGAGGTGATGACCGCCGAGACCATCGCGTACCGGCTCGCGCTCAGGGCGGCGACCGTCCTGCGGGTCGCGCCGGTGCTGGCGCCCAGCCCGGTCACCGCCACGATGTGCTCCTGCGCGGTCCGGTCCCGGACGGCCTCGACCGTCGGCTCCCAGTCCTGCGGCCCGTCGCTGGCGACCAGCACCCGCACGTACGGCGGCGAGGACGGCTGCCGGTTGCGCCACACCTGCGCCAGGTGGATGCCCTCCAGGCCGTGCCTGATGCTCTCCCGGTTCAGGGCGATGTCGGTGAGCGAGCCGGTCATCGGGAACATCGCGACGACGGTCACGTAGTCGTCCGGGTGCTCCTTCTCCACCGCGGCGTTCTCGGCGGCGATGCGGCTCATGACCGGGGCCAGGTCGGGGCCGAAGGCGTCGCTGTCGTCGGTGAGCCGCGACGTCCTGACGTACAGCCCGAGGACGACGACGGCCGCCACGACGAGCACCCCCGCCAGCGCCCTGCGCAGCAGGACGCGGTTGCGGCGGCCCGCCGCCCACTTCGCACCGACCTCCGCCGGCGCCGGATCGCCCACCCCGGCCGTGCCGAGGTCACCGTCGTCGCTCATACCTGTCGGCCTCCCGTAACAAGATCGCCGGACTGGTGGTCGACCGCCTGGCCAGGTCCCGCAGCCCGCGCGCGACCTGCTCGGCCCGGCTCCCGGACGGGTCGAGCAGCGGGTCGAGCCAGAACCAGCGGTCCACGACCAGGGCTCTGACCACGACGAGCCAGTCCCCGCGCTCGTGCGGGGCGGCGGTCGCCACCAGGGAGTCGTACAGCTCGTCCAGGGGGGTGACCAGCGGCAGCCGGTTGGGGGCGGTGGTCACCTCGTTGAAGCCGGCCAGCCATTCCGGCAGGCGGCTGCGGCCGTCCTCGCGCACGTCGAGCCGGTCGAAGAGCCGGTGCAGGCGATCGGCGACGTGGGTCAGATGGCCCTCGGGGTCGCCCCGGCCGACGCGGGCCAGGCGGTGGTGCAGGCTGCGCGGGTTCTCCTCGCCGCCGGGGCCGAGGTGGAACCGTTCCAGGTCGCCGTGCACGTCGTCCCAGCGGCCGGTGACGGCGAGCCGGTGCAGCAGCAGCCGCCGCAGCCACGGATGGATCACGGTGACCTGCGGGCCGCGCGCCCCCTCGTAGCGGCCGTGCGGGTCCCGCTCCTCCGGACGGCGGTCGAGCCAGAGGTGGTCGGCCAGCTCGTTGCGCAGGTTGGGCGTCCGGCCGGCCCGTTTGAGCAGGGCGCTCTCGGCGTCGTCCACGTTCCTGGCCGCCGCCCAGTCGGTGAGCTCGTCCAGGTGGGCCAGGTGCAGCCGGTCGGGCCAGCGCAGCAGGTCCTCGCGGCACACGACGGCGCGGAAGCCGTCGTCGTCCTGGGCCGTGGCGGCGAGCCTGCCCAGGCGCCGGGTCACGGCCGGATGGCCGCCGGTCAGCTCCCGGACGGCCGAGGCGTAGGCGCGCGACCTGTCGGCCTCCAGCGGCGGCATCAGCACGGGGTACCACCACGGCTGCTCCCGGGCGTCGTAGCCGGCCCGCCAGTCGCGGTAGCTCGCCTCCGCCAGCGTGGGCGGGTGGGCCGCGCCGGGCACCACCGTGCCGGGACGCGCCCACGAGCCGCCCATCGGCAGCCACTCCTTCGACTCCGCCACCACCAGCAGCGGGTCGGCGCCCTTGGCCGGGCCGAGCGCCCTGAGCAGCGCGCGGCCCGCCGCGGTCTCGGCCCCCTCCAGCAGCAGCAGGCAGCTGCGGGCGTGGCGGTGGCTCTTGGACCAGGAGTCGGTGAGGTCGGCGACCAGGGCCCGGCACAGGATCGCCCCGGCGGACCCGGACGGGTCGCCGCCGTGGCCGTCCCGCCGTCTGGCCAGGTCGATCACGTTGCCGTTGGCCATCTGGGCGGCCAGCCACGTCCGGCCCTTGTCGTTGAGCAGCCTGACCACGCGGCGGCGCTGGCCGCGGGCGGCGTACTGGAGCACCGAGGTGAGCGCGGCCAGCGGCTCGGCCCCCGGGATGCGGCCGAGCAGGTCGCGCAGCAGGGACAGGGCGTCGGACAGCCGCTCGGGGTCGCCGCCGTCCACGAGGTCGTCCAGCTCGCCGGCCAGCTCGTTGTCGGAGCGGTCCCGCGGGTCCAGGGCCAGCACGTGCAGCGCGAAGACCACCCGGGGCAGCCGGACGCTGGAGGTCTCCATCAGGTCGTGGGCGATGCGCTCGACCGTCTTGACCACCGGCGCGTCGCGCAGCCCCGGCAGCCGGAAGTCCACCCGCACCCGCGGCGAGTCGGGCCTGGTGACGCTCCGCCAGACGCGGGTGAGGCACACCTCGCGGTCGGTGCCGTCGGGGCCGAGCAGCACGATGACCGGGAGCCGGTCGCCGCTCCCGAGCGGGAGGCACTCCTTCGTCACCAGGCGAAGGTGAGCGTCGTTGAACGAATCCGCCATCGCAGCAACCTGCCGGGTCGTCGTCAGCTGGTGCGTGCCCGAGTGAGCCCCGAGGGTGAGCCCGAGAGTGAGCCCGAGGGTGAGCACGGGTGAGCCCGGGTGAGCATCGCCCCGCGGACGCTCGTTTCCATCATAGAAACGAAGTACCGGGCGACGACGGAAGAATCCGGATGAATGCGGAGCCTCCGGCCAGGGCCGGAGGCTCCGGCCCGGGTCAGGGGTGCGGGCGCTCGTCCACGACCTGCAGCACCTTCCCGGTACGCGGGTGCGTCACCAGCTCCGACGGCCGCACCCATTCGACGGTCAGCGGGTGCACCAGCCCCTCGGCCACGGACTTCGGGTAGAGCGGCTTGGCCGCGTACACGGCGTCCACGAGCCGCTGGGTCAGGCCGGGCGGCGGCTCCTGCGTGCAGGCCAGCCGGAGCAGCAGGCCGTCCTTGCCGTCCCAGCGGCGCTGGACCATCTGCATCGCCGACATCGCCCGGTCCGGGTCGGCGGCGACCAGCACGGCCCGGACGGCCTCGCTGGACATCGCCACCGTCTCCACCCTGGCCCCCTCCGACGTCCTGCCGACCAGCCGGAAGGCCCGGCAGTCCGCGTCGGTCCACTCCCCCAGGTCGCCGACCGGGTAGCGGATGACCGGCATCAGCGTCCTGAACAGGTTGGTGACGACCACCCGCCCGCGCACGCCGGGCGTGGTGACCGGGTCGCCGGTCACCTCGTCGAGCAGCTCCACCAGGGTGCGCTCGGGGAACGCCTCGTGCACCCGCACGTCCGCGCCGGGCACCGGGCCGCCGATCAGCCCGGCGTCCACGGAGGCGTAGCCGAGCGAGGCGATCGCCGCGCCGGGGAAGGCCTTGGCCAGCTGCGGACGCAGGTCGTCGAAGAGCAGGTCGCCGGCGAACAGCAGCAGCTCCACGGTGTCCGCGCCGCGCCCGCGCGCGATCACCGCCTCGGCCACCTTGCCGAGCTTCATCGGCGGCCCCGCCAGCACGTGCACGCCGAACAGCTCGATCAGGTCGGCGATGTAGCCGTCCTCGGCGTGGCAGGCGATGGGCAGGCGCACGTTGTCGACGGGGGCGTTGTGCAGGGCGTGCTCGATGTAGAGGAAACCGCCGTACATCTCGCCGGCGGAGAACAGGTTCGCCACCCGGTGGCCGGGACGCAGGCCCGCTCTCACCATGCCGGCACCGAACGCGGTGACCGAGTCGGCGTGCTCGGAGCGCGTCCAGGGGGAGAACTTGGGCGCTCCGGTGGTGCCGCCGGAGGCGTAGACGCCGGCGTCGGTCAGGGGGCCGGTCAGCAGCCTGTTGCCGGGGTAGGTGTTGGCGGCCCAGAAGGCGTTCTGGTCGATGATCGGCAGCGCGGTGAGGTTGTCCACGCCGTCGGGCAGGTCGCGGTAGAGGTCGGCGTAGAACGGCGAGTGCCGCCGGGCGAAGCCGATCAGGTCACGCAGGGACTTGGCGGGCATGTGTCACTCCTCGGTCGTCGATGCTCAGATCCGGCTGTGGGCGAGGCTCGGGACCCGCGCCAGCACCCGGCGGCGGTAGAACCACCAGTTGGTGGCCAGGAAGACGGCGTAGGCGCCGATGAACACCTGGAGGGCGGGCGCGACGGAGCCCGTCCCGGCCAGCGAGACGGCGAAGCCGCGGGGGATGAGGAACCCGCCGAACGCGCCGACCGCGGAGGCGATGCCGATGGCCGCCGCGGCCTCGCGCCTGGCCCGCAGCCGCGCGTCCGGCGACCCGTGCCTGGCCTGCGCGGTGAAGATGGCCGGGATCATCCGGTACGTGGACCCGTTCCCCGCCCCCGAGGCGACGAACAGCAGCAGGAACGCGCCCAGGAAGAGCAGGAAGCTGTGCCGTCCGAGCGCGGCCAGCGCGGCCACGGCCCCGGCGGCCATGGCGACGAACGACCACGAGGTGACCCTGGCGCCGCCGTACCGGTCGGCCAGCCAGCCGCCGACCGGCCGCGCCAGCGACCCGGCCAGCGGCCCGAGGAAGGCCAGGTACGGCGAGGCGGACTCGGCGAACGCCGACTTGGCGACCAGCGGGAACGCCGCCGAGTAGCCGATGAACGAGCCGAAGGTGCCGATGTACAGGAAGGACATGACCCAGGTGTGCGGACGCAGGAACGCTCTGCCCTGGGTGCCGAAGTCGGTGCTGGCGACGGCCAGGTTGTCCATGAACAGGTACGCGCACAGCGCGGCGGCCACGACGAGCGGCATCCACACCAGCCCGGCGTACGCCAGGCCGCCCGCCGCCACCAGCGGGATCAGCAGTTGCACGACCGCCACGCCCAGGTTCCCGCCGGCCGCGTTCACGCCCAGCGCGAACCCCTTGCGCCGCTCGGGGTAGAAGTAGGAGACGTTGGCCATGGAGGAGGCGAAGTTGCCGCCGCCGAGCCCGGCCGTGGCCGCGGCGGCCAGGAACATCCAGTAGGGCCTGGCCGGATCGGTGACCAGCCAGGCCAGCAGCCCGGTCGGCGCCAGGAGCAGCAGGGCGCTGGCCACGTTCCAGTTCCGCCCGCCGAAGGCCGAGACGGCGAAGGTGTAGGGCAGCCGCAGCGTGCTGCCGACCAGGTTCGGCACCGCGACCAGCCAGAACAGCTGGTCGACGGTGAACGGGAAGCCCGCCTTCGGCAGCAGGACGACGACGGCGCTCCACAGCAGCCACACCGCGAAGCCGAGATGCTCGACGAAGATGGAGAAGATCAGGTTCCTGGTGGCGACGCGGCGTCCGACGGCCGCCCAGAACCCCGGGTCCTCGGGTTCCCAGTGCTCGATCCAGCGTCCGGTCCGCCGGTTCATTCGGTTCTCCCCTCGTTGGTGGGACGGCCGGCGACCACGACGCCGTGGCCGCGGAACTCTGCGACGATCTCCCCGGCCGGGCGGCGTACGGTGACGTCGTAGACGCCGTGCCGACCGTGTCTTGCCCGTTCCGTGGCCTCGGCCACCAGCACGTCGCCCGCCGCGGCGGGGCGCAGGAACGTCACCTGGGCGCTGTGGGCCAGCATGACCGGGCCGCGGCTGTTGCAGGCGTGGTCGAAGGCGGCGTCGGCGAGCAGGAACAGGTAGCCGCCGTGGGCGACGCCGTGCCCGTTCACCATGTCCTCGGTGACGCGCATGCGCAGCCGGGCCCGGCCGCCGGCGGCCTCCTCCAGCGCGATCCCGAGCGCCCGGCAGGCCGGGTCGGGGCCGGTCGCAGGCTCGATCGCGGGGCCGGTCATGGGGCCGGTCGCGGGGCCGGTCGCGGGGCCGGTCGCGGGGCCGGTCATGGGGTGGCTCCGAGCCAGGTCCTGGCCATGGCCTGGACCGCCGAGCCGTCGGGGTCGGCGAGCTTGCCGGCCACGTAGCGGGAGGCCCAGGGCCCGGTCGGGATGCGGAAGGGCGGGTCGGGGGCGGTCAGCGCGTCCACGATCACGTCGGCCACCTGCCAGGAGGTCTGGCCGGCGCCCTCCCAGCCGGGGCCGCACACCCAGTCGAGGTAGGCGTCGAAGGCGGGGGCGTACGGGCCGGAGGCGGCCCGGATGGTCTTCCGGTTGATGTCCGGAAAAATCCCGAACCGGGTGTCGGAGACGAAGCCGGGCACCACCACGCTCACCCGTACGCCGTGCGCGGCCGCGACCGGCGCCAGGCTCTCCATGAACCCCTCGACCGCCGCCTTGGCCGCCGCGTACGCCTCGTTGAACGGCTGGCCCACGACGCCGTGCACGCTGCCGACCGTCACCAGACGCCCGCCGGCGGCCCGCAGCAGCGGCATCGCCACCCGGCTCACCTCGATCACCCCGAAGAAGTTGACCTCGAAGTTGGCGCGCAGCGCCTCCGGCGTGGACATCTCCATCGTGGGGTCGAAGTTCGACACGCCCGCGTTGTTGACCAGCGCGTCCAGCCCTCCGTACGTCTCGCGCACGCCCTCCACGCAGGCCCGCGCCGAGGCGGGGTCGGTGACGTCGAGCCGGCGGACGTCCAGGGCGACGCCGGCCCGGTCGGCCGCCGCGCGCAGGTCGCCGTCGCGGCCGGGGTCGCGCATGGTGGCCACCACCGTCAGCCCGGCCCGCGCGGCGGTCACCGCGGTGGCCAGCCCGATGCCCGACGAGGTCCCGGTGATCAGCACGGTCGTCATGACGCGCTCCCCGCCAGGTGCGCCCGCGGCTCGGCCCGGTCCATGCGGGCCTGGATGCCCGAGGCGGGCAGGAACGAGAACGCGGCCAGCAGCGTGCCGCCGGCCATGACGGCCTGCGCCGCGCCGAGCACGCCCAGCGCGGGCGTCAGCAGCGTGACCGCCGACCCGCCCGCGAGCGCGGCCAGCGGGATCACCCCCCAGGTCGCCGTGCGGAACGCGGCGTGCATGACGCCCTGGTTCTCGGCGGCCATCCGCGACTGCCGGATCGGCGCGCTGCACACGTTGATGCACGACATGAAGAAGCCGTAGCAGCCGAACGTCACGCCGATCACCGGCGCGGCGGGCAGCGCGGGCGCGGCCAGCACGCCGAGACCGACCAGGCAGTGCAGCAGCAGCGCCCAGGCCATGGTCCGGCCGAGCCCGAGCCGGTCGCTGATCCTCGGGGCGGCCAGCGCGCCGAGCACCGCGCCGACGGCCGCCGCCGACATCGCCGCGCCGAACACGCCCACCGAGACGCCGAGCCCCTGGTAGGCCAGCACCGGCAGGACCGTGACGAAGACGGGCCCGCCCGAGTTGAGCACCACCGCGGCCAGCACCACCCGGCGCAGCACCGGGTCGGCCCAGTTCAGCCGGAAGCCGAGCATCAGCCGCGAGCGCACCGGCACCCGCTCCCCGGTCGTGACGCCCCACGGCTTCATGGCCCGCAGGCACGCCGCCGAGACCAGGTAGCTGGCCGCGTCCACGAGCAGCGAGGCGACGCCGAGCAGGTGGTACAGGCCGGCCGCGATCGACGGCCCGGCCACCTCCGACACCGTGCTGCTGCCCTCCAGCCGCGAGTACGCCCGCACCAGCCGGTCCTGCGGCACGGTCGTGGGCACGGCGACGAGGTAGCCGATGTTGAAGAAGATGGTCGCGCCGCTGATCAGCGCCACGCACACGAACAACACCGGCGTCGAGAGCACCCCGCACCAGTACGCGACCGGGATGACCCCCACCGCCACCAGCCGGACGAGGTCGCACACGACCATGGTCAGCCGCTTGTCCCACCGGTCCACGAGCACCCCGGCGATCGGCCCGAGCAGCGGGATGCCGAGGTACTGGGCCATGGCCACGATGCCGACCTCCAGCGCGGAGGCGTGCAACACGAAGATCATCAGCGTCGGCACGACGAACACGGTGATCCGGTCGCCGAGCAGGCTCACCGTCTGGCCGCTCCAGTAGAGGCCGAACTCCCTGCCGAGCGACCCCGGCATCCTCACTGCTCCTCCCGCACGACGAAGGAGGACGTCTTGCCGGTGCGGTCGTTGCCGATCAGCGCGTCCACCGTCCGCACCCGGAAGGAGCCGGGGTCGTGCTGGAAGGCCGTGCTGAGGGTGAAGGTGGCGGCCAGGAGGTCGCGGCGCAGCCGTCCGGGCAGGTCGGGCGGGGTGTCGGGGCCGGTCAGCAGCAGCACGTCCACGCCGGAGACCCGGCCCTGCCGCTCGGTGACCAGGACCTGGGCGCGCAGCACGCCGGGCTCGCGCTCGGCCTGGGCGACGACGTCGTCCACGTGCAGGCCGAGGCCGCGCACCTGGACGACCGAGTCGCGGCGGCCGAGGATGCGCAGCGCCCTGCCGTCCCGGCCGCACGGGCAGGAGACGAGGCGGCCGGCGTCGCCGGTGCGGTAGCGCAGCACCGGGTTGAGCATGTCGGGGTTGAGCGTGGTGAAGTCCAGCAGCTCGTCGGCGTCGGTGTGCACGAGCTGGTCGGGCAGCGGGTGGAAGACGTCGGCCGGGCAGTCCGGGGTGTTGGTGGCGGCGACCCACGTCTCGGTGCTGCCGAACATGCCCCAGCGGCGGGCGTCCGGGGCGACCTCGGCCAGGTCCTCGTCGAGCTGGGGATGCCAGGCCTCGCCCAGCCAGAGCACCTTGCGCAGCGCGGGCAGGCGCAGGCCGGCCGCCCGCGCGTGGGCGAACCACAGCCGCAGCACGCTGGGCGTGCCGCCGAACGCGGTCACCCCGCGGTCGGCGAAGAAGCCGAGCCAGTCGCCGTACTCCTCCTTGCCGACCGAGCCCAGGGCGATGACCCGGCAGCCGGACAGGTCGGCGAGGGCCGCGGCCAGGAAGTGGGCGCCCCACATGCGGCCGGCGCCCCAGGCGTTGACGAAGACGTCGTCCGGTTCGAGCGGCTGCCAGTGGCGGTGCACGCCGTCCATGTAGAAGCCGGTGGGGGCGTAGCCGACCTTGGGCGCGCCGGTGCTGCCGCCGCTCTGGAAGAGCCAGGTAGCGCCCTGTCCTGCCTTGGGCTCCAGGTGCGCGAGCGCGACGTTGAGGTCGTCCTTGACCAGCGGCGGCAGGGCGGCCAGGTCCTCCAGCGTGAGCACCTTCTCGTGGCCCTCGTAGCGCGGCGCGAGCGCGGGCACGCTCCTCAGCCGCTCCAGCGAGCGCCTCGGGACGCGCAGCAGCGGCTCGGCCGCCGCGGACGTCAGCGAGAACGATTCGGTCATGAGGGTCACCAGCTCTCGGGTTCGTGCGAAAGGCGGTCTTTGAGGAAGCGGGCGTGGCCGTCGCGGTAGGCCGTCCAGCGGGCGCGGGTGACGTCGCGCTGGAGGGTGCGGGCGGGGTCGCCGAGGTCGGGCGCGATCACGCCGTCGGGCTCCAGCTCGGAGAACCAGTAGCGCTCGCCGTCGTGCAGGAAGTCGACGCAGAAGAACGGGATGGGCAGCCGCTCGTAGAAGTACGCCGTGGCCGCCGCCAGCTCGGGCGGCACGGGCGGGAACTCCATCGTGCCGCCCCTGCTGGCGTTGGCGACCGGCGAGCCCGGCTCCGGGATGCGCTTCATGACCGCGTACGGCTCACCGTCCACGACGTAGACGCGGTAGTCCACGGTGCCGTCGCCCAGGTAGGGCTGGACGACGAGCGTGGTGTCGCCGCCCTGGGCGAGGCTGGCCAGGCCGCGCAGCTCCTCGGAGTCGCGGGCCAGGTTCACCCCGCCGCCGCCGCACCAGCCGGCCGGCTTGACCAGGGCCGGGTAGGTGAGACCGTCGATGGCGGCCTCGTACAGGTGCTTGCTGGTGTCCCGGCCGGTGCCGATGCGCAGGGTCGGGATCGGCGGCACGGGCGAGTCGCGCAGCCGCAGGACGGTGGCGAGCTTGTCGTTGGCCACCGGCGACAGGGACGGCGGGAACGGCAGGTAGAAGCCGGCCTCCTCCAGCACGGCGTAGAGGGCGTACTGGTTGAAGACGTCCATCGACTGGTAGGGCAGGGAGTACAGGGCGGTGATGAAGAGCGTGTCCTCGGGGGTGACGGGCTCGTCGTCCACGAAGACGCGGGGCCGGCCGGGCTCCAGCGCGTCCACAGTGACCGAGTCCGGGGAGTTCCTGGTCCAGCGCAGGCCGAGCTCGCCGGCGACCTCCTCGTACAGGTCCCAGAAGAACGGGTGCCACATCGCGGTGGCCCGGGTGGACTCCCGGTCGGGGAAGATCCAGCACAAACGGCGCAACGGGCTCATGACTCTCCCTTCTGGCTCGCCCACCAGCGGCGGCCGGGCTCGGGCAGGGTGTCGATCGGGTCGTAGAAGGGGAAGCGGCGCTCCGGGCCGGGCGGCTCCAGCCCGATCCCGTGGCTCCTGGTCCAGTACGAGACGCCGCGTTCGAGGTCGTAGGCGGCGGCCTGGTGCACCCAGCGCTTGCCGACGTAGGGCACGTCGCAGACGATCCGGGGCGTGGCGTAGCCGGGCAGGTGGCCCATGATGGCCTCCTGGAGGCGCCGGGCCTGGTGCAGCGGGGTGCGCCAGTGCTCGGCGTTGGGGATCAGGTCGCAGACGTAGAAGTAGTAGGGCAGGATCCCGGCCTCGCCGTGCAGGGCGAAGCACAGGTCGAGCAGGTCGTGCGGGGTGGCGTTCACGCCGCGCATGAGCACGCCCTGGTTGCGCACGTCCCGCACGCCGGCCGCGAGCAGGGCCGCGGCCGCCTCGGCGACCAGCGGCGTCACCGAGCGGGCGTGATTGGCGTGGGTGTGCACGGCCAGGTTCACCCCGCGGGCCCGCGCGACGGCGGCCACCCGGCCCACGCCCTCGACCACGGCCGGCTGGAGCCAGTGCTGCGGCAGCCCGACCAGCGCCTTGGTGGCCAGCCGGATGTCGCGTACGGACTCCAGCTCCAGCAGCCGCAGCAGGAACGCCTCCAGCCGCGGCCACGGCATGTTCGCCAGGTCGCCGCCGGAGACCACCACGTCGCGGACGGCGGGCGTGCGCTTGAGGTAGTCCAGCATCAGCTCCTGCCGGTCCACCGGCCGGAGCGTGAGCCTGGCCTTGACGACCTGCGGGGTGGAGGTGCCGACCAGGTCCATCCGGGTGCAGTGGCCGCAGTACTGCGGGCACGTGGCCAGCAGCTCGGCCAGCACCTTCGTCGGGTAGCGGTGGGTCAGGCCCTCCACCGCCCACATCTCGGCCTCGTGCAGCGAGTCCCGCTGGGCCCGCGGATGGCTCGGCCAGACCGGGTGCCGGTCGGAGGCGACCGGCAGGAGGTAGCGGCGGACCGGGTTGGCCAGGAACGCCGCCGTGAACGCGGCCGGATCGCCCGGTTCGTCCGGCGCCATGACGTTGAGGAGCTGGGGCGTGACCAGGATGGACATGGTGGCGTACCGGGCCGCGTCGGCGGCCAGGTCGGCGAGGAAGGCGTCCTGGAGCAGGTCGCCGGTCACGGCGCGCAGCTGCGCCGCGTTGCGCACGCAGTGGGCGCGCTGCCACTGGGCGTCGCGCCACTGCGCCTCGGTGACCCCGCGCCACCCCGGCAGCCGCCGCCAGTCGGGCTCGGCGAGCGCCCGCCGCGCGTACACGTAGGGGCGGTCGGCGGCCCCGGACCCCGCACCCCCGGACCGGGCGGCCCCGGACCCCGCGGCCCCGGGCCCCGCGGCCCCGGACCGGGCGGTCTCGACGTCGGCGGCGGGGCGGCGGGGCTTGTCGTCGTTCGGGCTCATCCGGCGAACAGCGCCGCGTGCCGGGTGCGGAGCTCGCGCTTGAGCACCTTGCCTGTGGGGCCGAGCGGGTAGTCCTGCTCGGTACGCGCCAGGATCACCGCGGCCAGCGTGGCCAGGCCCGCGTCGGCCAGGGCCTTGTTGGCCTTCTCCCTGATCTCCTCGGCGGTGACCGCGGCGGCCTCGGCCTGCGCCCGTACGACGGCGATCGGCACCTGCCCCTCGGGCCCCGGCACGCCGACGACCGAGCAGTCCTGGACGAGGTCCGCGCAGTCGGCGATGAGGACCTCCTCGACGGGCAGGCTGTAGACCGGCCCGGCCGCGGTGTCGATCACGTCCACGGTGCGGTCGAGGTGGTAGAAGTTGCCCTCGGCGTCCCGGCGGGCGACGTCGCCGGTGAGCCAGTAGCCGTTGAGCTCGAAGCTGCCGGTCAGCCTGGGGTCGTGCCAGTAGCCGGGGGTGCGCGACGGGGTGATCACGCCCAGCAGGCCGACCTCGCCGTCGGGCAGCTCCCGGCCGTTCTCGTCCAGCACGGCGGCCTTGATCACGGCGTCCTGGGGCTTGCCCACGCAGCGGTCGGCGCGCGGCGTCTCGGGGGAGGTGACCTGGCCGAACAGCGCCATGCCCATCTCCGAGGAGCCGAGCCCGTCCACGAACTGGGAGCCGGGCAGCGGCTCGCCGGCGGCCTCGCCGCGCGGCAGCAGCCACGACCTGATCAGCCCCGCGGGCCGCTCGCCGAGCTGGACGAGCCGCCGGATGTGGCCGTAGTGGGCGCTGTCCCCGGTGTTGAACCAGGAGTGCACCCTGGCCGCACCGCGAACCGGCAGCTCGCCGGTGGCCAGCTCGACGAACGTGCGCGGGAACGACGCCACCATGGTCGGCTGGAACGCCTCCATGACCGGCTCCACCCCGGCCCGCCGCCAGTCCGACATGATCACGGTCGGCAGCCCGAGCAGCACCGCGGTGAGGAAGTAGCTGAGCCCGCCCGCGTGCGTGTGCGGCATGAGCGACATCAACCGGTCGTACGGCTCCGCCGGGAAACGCACCATCCGCTGCTGTTTGCCGTCCCAGAAGCTGCGATGTCCGAGGATGGTGGACTTGGGGGTACCGGTGGTGCCGGAGGAGTGGATGAGCGCCACCACGTCGTCCGGCTCGTGCCGGTACGGGTACTGCTCCGGCAGCCCGCCCGACGCCGCGTCGTGGGCCCGCACCTCGGCCGCCAGGGCGACGAACCGGGGCCGGGCGCGCGGCGTGTTGCGGTAGGCGAGCTGCAGCCGGGTCGTGTCGTCGGCGACCACGCCCACCACGCCGACGTGCTCCAGGTAGCCGGCCATGACGTCGGCCCGCATGGCGTCGTTGACCATCGCCGGGATCGCGCCGAGCGCGGTGAGCGCCAGGAAGTGCAGCAGCGGCTCCAGGCCCTCGGCGACCACGACGCCCACGGGCTCGCCGGGCCGCACGCCGTTGGCGTGGTACCAGGTGGCGTAGCGGTCGCGCAGGGCCGCGAGGTCGGTCAGGCTGTGGCCGCGTAACACGACCTGGCCGCGGTGGTCGGTGTGGTGGCTGCAAACGAACGGCACCGACCGGTTGGGGTTGGCCGCGAGCGCGTGGTCGAGGAAGTTGCCCGCGCCGAGGCCGGGCTCGGTCATGAAGCCCTGCCGTACGGCCAGGGGGGCGATGGGGGTCTGGTCAGTCATGGATGTGCCTCCACGTCGCGTCGATCTCCGCGGCCACCCGGTGTCCTGAGCGGATGGCGCCTTCCATCAGGCCGAAGAACTCGGTGCTCGTCTCGGTGCCGGCCCAGTGCACCCGCTGGTGGGGGGTCGTCAGCCGCGGGCCGAGCCGCGGCCAGTCGCCCGGCCCGAACAGCGCCGCGTAGCAGCCCCGGCTGTGCTCGTCGCTCAGCCAGTCGGTCACGTGGCAGGCGTCCGGGGCGGGCAGCCCGGGGAACAGCCGCGCGACCTGGGCCCGCGCCCGCTCGGCCTGCTCGCGCGGGGGCAGCGCGGCGAACGCCTTGGCCTGCGCGCCGGTCACGAACCCGGTCAGCACGCCCGCCGAGCCATTGGCGGGCGAGTCGTCCACGGTGGACAGCAGGGGGCCGTCCGCGCTGACCGACCAGCCCGAGAGGCCCTGCTCGCGCCAGAGCGGCGCGGGGTAGACCAGGTGCACCTTCACCGCGCAGCCGGGCGCCGTACGGGGGCCCGACCGCGGCGCGGGCAGGCCCGGACGGAACTCCACGGCGTCGGCCAGCGTCGGCGGGACGGCGACCACCACCGCGTCCGCCCTGGTGGCGCCGGTCGCGGTGACGACGTCCACGCCGGTCGCGTCCTGGTGGACCGCGCGCACCGGCTCGCCGAGGCGCACCCGGTCGCCGAGCCGGGCGGCCAGGCGCAGGCACACCTGGTGGGCGCCGCCGTCGATCCGGTCCTCCTGCGCGCCGCCCGCGAAGGCGTTCAGGTAGCGCAGGCCGCCGCCCGAGCGCAGGTAGAAGGCCAGGTGCAGGACGGACACGTCCGCCGGGTCGGCGGCCATCATCTCGCCGGCGAACAGCGGGAAGAACAGCCGCGCGTCCGGATGCGTCAGGTGCTCGGCGGCCCAGTCCGCCGCCGTGGTGGCGTCCAGGCGGGCGGCGTCCGGGGTCAGCCAGGGGGCGTCGGGGCGGACGGCGGCGGCCAGCTCCTCCAGCGCGTCGAACAGGCCGCCCAGCGCGACCGCCGACAGGGGCGGGAATCGGCCGGTCCCGGGCTCGCCGCCGAGCGCGAACCTGGCCGCGCCGTCCACGGTGGCCGGGGTGGTCTTCAGGTCCAGCTCGGCCAGCAGGGCCGTCAGCGCGGTGTGCCGTTCCCCCAGGTACGCCGCGCCCGCGTCGGCCCAGCCGCCGGGGGCGACCTCGATGCCGTGCGTACGCCCGCCGACGCGGTCCCTGGCCTCGATCACGGTGACCTGCGCGCCGGACGCGGCCAGGTCGGCGGCGGCGGTGAGCCCCGCGAGGCCCGCTCCCACGACGACGACCCTCATGCCAGGCTCGCGATCTTCTTGGCCAGCGCGGCGGGGGTGGGCGCGTCGAGGAAGTCGTCGAAGTCCAGCTCGGCGCCGCAGTCGCGGGCGATCGCGCTGAGGACGCGGGTGGCGAGCAGCGAATCCCCACCCAAGACGAAAAAGTCGGAATCATCCGTTATTTCGGGGTTTTCCAGTACCCGCCGGAAGATGTCAGAGACGGCGGTGACGTCCACGTGCATGATCTCCTTCAGTTGGTGGTGTAGCGCCGGTGCGAACCGGCGCGGTCGACCTTTCCGCTGGTGGTGTAGGCCAGTTCGGGCACGACGGTGATCCGGCTGGGCACCAGGTGGCCCGGCACCCGGTCCCGCAGGTAGTCCCGCACCTCGGCGGCCAGCCCGCTCTCGGCGCCCCGGCCGGACTCCGGGTCCTGGACGCCCCGGCCGGACTCCGGGTCCTCGGCGTCCCGGCCGGTCGGCGGGCGGGGGACGACGTACGCGGCGAGCGTGGTGTGGTCGGCGACCGTGACGCCCGCCACCGCCACCGCGCCCACGCCCGGATGGCCGGCGATGTGCGCCTCGACCTCGGCCGGGTCCACCCGGATGCCCCGGATCTTGAGCTCGTGGTCGAGCCGTCCCTCGTGGACGAGCGCCCCGCCGCCGGTCACGGTGACCCGGTCCCCGGTGCGGAAGAACCGCCCGCCGCCCGCCTCCGGGACGACGAAGCGCGCGGCGGTCGCCTCCGGCAGGCCCAGGTAGCCCAGTGCCAGGGCCGGCCCGCCGACCAGCAACTCGCCCTCCGCGCTCACCCGCTGCTCGACGTGCGCGAGCGCCCACCCGATCGGCACCCGCTCCCCCGCCGCCGACACCCGCTCCCCCACCGCCGAGCCGGACGAGTCCGCCGACGCCCGCTCCCCCACCGCCGAGCCGGACGAGTCCGCCGGCGACCGCTCCTCCGCGACCCCGTCGGCCATCGGGCCGTGCAGGTCGATCGCGTGCGTGATGAGCGTGGTCTCCGTGCACCCGTAGGTGTTGAGCAGGCGGACGCCGCCGGTGTCCAGGGCTCGCCAGTCCGCCAGGCGCGACGGGCTGACGGCCTCGCCGCCGATGATCACCAGCCGGACGCATGGAGGCAGCGCGGCCCCTTCGTCGGCCAGGTGCCGTACCAGCTCGTGCCAGAACGCCGTGGGCAGGTCCAGCACGCTGATCCGCTCCTCGGCGACCGCGCGCGACAGCCGGCGGAACGAGCCCGAGTGCGCGCCGTCGTGGAAGACCAGCGCCGCCCCGCCGGTCAGGGCGGGCAGGATCTCCTCCAGGCAGGTGTCCCAGTTCAGCGAGGCGAACTGGAGCACCCGGTCGGCCGGGGTGATGCCGAACAGCTCGCGCAGCGCCCCGGTCACGACGGAGATCGCCCGCCTGGGCGTCACCACGGGCTTGGGCGCGCCGGTCGAACCGGAGGTGAACAGCACGTACGCGGGCGCGTCCCCCGCGACGACCGGCAGCTCGCCCGCCGGGTCGTCGCCGGGGTCGCCGTGATCGGGCGGCTCGATCACCCGGACGCCGTCCGGGGCCCATGCGTCCGGCCCGGACGCGAGCAGCGTGCGGCAGCCGGCCGCCGCCAGCATCGCCTGCCGGCGGGCCCGCGGGTGTGCCGGGTCGACGGGCACGTACGCGCCGCCCGCCGCCAGCGTGCCGAGCAGCGCGGCCACGGTCCCCGGCGTGCGGGACGCCGGCACGCCCACCGCCCCGGGATCGGGCCCGAGCCGCCGGGCGATCGCGCGGACCCAGGCGGCCAGCTCGGCGTAGGTGACGGTGCGACCGTCGTGGACCAGGGCCGGACGATCGGGATGGAGCCCGGCCGTGCGGGCGAACTCCTGGAGAACGTCGTGGTGCGGTTCGGACAACGCTGCCTCTTCCCCGGGGTGACGCGACGGGGCCGGCCGCGCGTCGGCGCGTCTGTCAGCCCGTGTCAAGCGAATGTGGAGCGAACCCAAGCGAGATCGCGTTCAGAGTGCAGCAGGGCGCTGCACGGGGGCTTGATGGCGTCAGGATTTCGGCTGTACTGCCTGTCATGTCTCCTGTATGGCGGCCTGCGACGTGGCAAAGGGGAAATGCGATATGTCAGACGAAACAGCACGGGCGGGTCTGGCGGACGTACTGAAGATCGGGCTCCTGGGGGCGGTCCGGGCATGGCGGGGGCGCCAGGAGATCCCGCTCGGGCCGCCTCGGCAGCGCGCGGCGCTGGCCCTGCTCGCGCTGGACGCGGGCCGGCTCGTCTCGGTGAACCGGCTGATCGAGGGCCTGTGGGGCGAACGGCCGCCGGCCGGGGCGCGCAACCTGGTGCAGGGGTACGTCTCCCGGCTGCGTCCCCTCCTGGCCGCGGCCGGCGTCACCATCGCCTACCGCCCGCGCGGCTACCAGCTCGGCCTGGACCCCGGACAGGTGGACGTGCACGAGTTCCGGACGGCGGTCACCCGGGCGCGCGCCGGGGAGACGGCCGAGCGGCAGGCCACCGGGCTGCGCCGCGCCCTGACCCTGTGGCGCGGCGAGCCGCTGACCGGCGTCTCCGGCGGTGAGCTGCTGGACCGGCTGCGCGACGCGCTGGCCGAGGAACGCCTCGGCGCCGTCGAGGAGTGCCTGGACGCCGAGGTCCGGGCGGGCCACGCGGCCGTGCTGGTCCCCGAGCTGATCGCGCTGGTCGCCGAGCATCCGTTCCGCGAGGGGCTGGTCGGCCTGCTCATGCTGGCGCTGTGCCGGGCCGGCCGCCGCGTGGACGCGCTGGAGCGCTACGAGCGCACCCGCCGCCGCCTCACCGAGGAACTGGGCCTCGACCCCGGCCCCGAGCTGCGGCAACTGCACCAGCGCATCCTGCGCGGGAACGTTCCGCCGATCAGGCCGGCCGATTCCCGGGAAACGGTGACGCCCGCCCAACTGCCGCCCGCCCCCGGCCAGTTCACCGGCCGCACGGCTCAGCTCCGGCTGCTCGACCTGCTCACGCCCGGCGGCGACCCATTCGCGCCCGGCGGCGACGCGCCCGCAGACGGAGGCGACCCGTTCGCGACCGGCCGCGACCCGCTCGCGGGCGGCGGCGACCCGGCCGCCGGGGGGACGGCGATCTCGGTGCTGACCGGCGCGGGCGGGTCCGGCAAGACGGCCCTGGCCCTGCACTGGGCCCACCGCAACCGCCACCGTTTCCCCGACGGCCAGCTCTACGTGGACCTGCGCGGGCACTCGGCCGAGCGGCCGCTGCTGCCGATCGAGGCGCTCGGCCGGTTCCTGCGCGGGCTGGGCCTGCCCGCCGAGCGCGTGCCCGGCACGGTGGAGGAGGCCAGCGCGGCCTACCGCAGCCTGCTGGCCGACCGGCGGGTGCTGGTCGTGCTGGACAACGCCGGCAGCGAGGAGCAGGTCCGCCCCCTGCTGCCCGGCGGACGTCGCTGCGCCACCGTGATCACCAGCAGGGACCGCCTGGACGGCCTGGTCGCCCGGGACGGCGCGATCCCCGTCCCACTCGGCGTGTTGTCCACCGGCGAGGCGGTCACGCTGTTCGGCGGGATCCTCGGCGGCGAACGGCTGGCCGCCGAGCGGGACGCGGCGCTCGACCTGGCCAGGGCGTGCGGCCGGCTGCCGCTGGCGCTGCGCATCGCCGCCGCGGGCATCCTCGGCAGGCCGGGCGGGGACGCCGCCGGCGACATCGCCGGTCAGGTGCGCCGGCTCACCGGCACCCGATTATCGGCCCTGGCGGTCACCGGAGATCCGCACGCGGCCGTGCGCGGCGCGTTCGACCTGTCCTATCACCGCCTGGATCCGGCGGCGCGGCGGCTGTTCCGGCTGCTCGCGCTCGTCCCCGGGCCCACGTTCACCGCGGGGGCGGCCGGCGCGCTGGCCGGGACCGTCCCCGCCGAGGCCGAGCGGCTGCTGTCCGGGCTCGCCGCCGCGCACCTGGTCGAGGAGCCGGAGCCGGGCCGGTACACCTTCCACGACCTGATGCGGGAGTACGCCCGCGAACGCGTGCTGGCCGAGGAGTCCGCGCCGGGACGGGCCCGCGCCCTGGACGCGCTGATGGCCTGGTACCTGCGGATGGTCCGGGAGGCCGGCGACGTCGCCTACCCCCACCTGCTGCGCGCCCCCGCCGACGGCTCCGCCCGCCCGGCCGCCTTTCCCGGCGCCGCCGCCGCGCTGGCCTGGCTGGACGCCGAACGCGCCAACCTCGTCGCCGCCGTGCGGAACGCCACCGACCATCCGTACGCCTGGCGGCTCATCGACGCCATGAACGGCTACCTCGACCTGACCGGCGGCCAGCCCGGCTGGACGGACGTGCTGCGGGACGTGCGGCGGGCCGCCCGCGCGGCCGGCGACCACCTGGGCCAGGCGGCCGTCGGGCACTGCCTGGCCGCCACCCGGTGGCGGGCCGCCGAGCTGACCGAGGCGGTCGCTGAGCTGCGGGGGGCGTTCACGGCCGCCGAACTGGCGGGCTGGCCGGAGGGGAAGCTCGCGGCGCTGGCCGCGCTCGGCGTGGTCCACCTCCAGCAGGGCAGGCTCGGCGCGGCCCGGCGGCTGCTGACCCTGGCCGTGGACGGCTCGCGGCGCTCCGCGCGGGTGGGGGCCGTGCCGCTCGTCGACCTCGGGCTGGCGCTGACCCAGATGGGCCGGCTCGACGCCGCCGAGGAACGCCTGAGCGAGGCGGTGTCGCTCTGCCGCGACCGCGGACTGCCGGCGACCGAGGCCGCCGCGCTGGCCAGCCTCGGCAACGTGCTCCGGCTGACCGGCCGGCTGGGCGAGGCCGTCCGGTGCCTGACGGCGGCGCGCGGGCTCGGCGCCGCGATCGGCGAACGGTACCAGGCCGACCTGTGCCGGGAGCTGGCCGACGTGCACCTGGACGCGGGCCGGCGGGCCGACGCGCTCGGCTACGCCGAGGAGGCGCTGCGGCGGGCGCTGGCGGTCGGCGATCCCAAGCTGGAGCTGGACGCCCTGCTCGGGCTCGGCCGGATCCGCTGCCAGACCGACCCCGGAGCCGCCGTCGGGCAGCTGAACGCCGCGCTGGAGCGGGCCCGCGGCATCGGCGCCGCCGTGGGCCAGGCGGACGCGCTCGTGGGGCTGGCCGTGGCGCGTACCCGCCTGGACGAGCACGTGACCGCCATGCGCGACACGCTGGCGGGGCTGGCGCTGGCCAGGAAGGCGGGCGCGGTGCTGGTGCAGGGCGCGGCGCTGGCGGCGGGCGCCGAGGCGGCGCTGGCGGCCGGCGACCCGGGCCTGGCCATCTCCTACGCCGCCCGCGCGGCCCGCGTCCACGCCGGCTGCGGCTACAAGCTGGGCGAGGCGCGGGCCCTGGTGACGCTGGGACGCGCCCACCGCCGCACCGGCGACGAGCCGGCCGCCGAGCGGTTCCGGGCACGGGCCGGCGACCTGTTCACGGCGGTCCTGGACCCGCCACCGGCCCGGCCCGCCGAGGTGGCCGCGGGCCGATGACCGGCCCCGCCGGGATCAGCCTCGCGGGGATCAGCCTCGCGGGATCGGCCTCGCGGGCATCAGCCCGCGGGCATCAGCCCCGCCGGGATCAGCCTCGGCGGGATCAGTCTCGCCGGGATCAGTGGAGGACGCCGTGCTCCGCGGCCCAGGCGGCGACCTGCGTGCGCGAGCCGAAGTTGAGCTTGAGCAGGATGTTGGCGACGTGCCGGGCGGCGGTGGCCGGGCTGATGAACAGCTCCTCGCCGATGGCCCGGTTGGACAGCCCCCGGCTGATCAGCACGACGATCTCCCGCTCGCGCGGCGTGAGCACCGACGCCGGGCCGGCGGCAGTGCCCGACGCAGTGCCCGACGCAGTGCCCGACGCGGGCCCCGACGCGGGCCGCGCCGCGCGCTGGGCCGGCCGCTCGCCCCGCAGGCCGTAACGCAGGGCCTCCTCCTCCGTCATGCCGCCGCCCATCGTCCACCAGAGCTGGACCTGCCCCTCGCCGGCCTGCGCGCGGGCGCGGGCGAGCAGCGGCTCGGGCGTGGCGGAGGTCCACACGGGCAGCCCGAGCCGCTCCTCCATGGCCTTGGCCGCGGCCCACAGGCGTACGGCGGTCTCCAGGTCGTGCTGCTTCTCGGCCAGGACGGCCAGCGCGACCAGCGCGGAGATGATCGGCAGGTGCTGGCCCATGGACCGGCTCAGCGTCACGCACCGGGCCAGCCGCGCCCTGGCCCGCTCCGCCTCGCCCTGGCGGGCCAGGACCGCGCCGAGCAGCCCGAGACTGGTGGCGAGGACGGGCTTGGCCCCCATCTCCTCGGCCAGCTCGGCGCACTCCTCCAGGTGGCGGCGGGCGCTGTCGAGGTCGCCGAGGAAGTCGGCGAAGCGGCCCAGCTCCAGGTGGGCCCTGGTGACCCCCCACCGGTGGCCGAACCGGGAGTAGACCTCGATGGCCTCCTCGCCCCTGGTCAGCGACTCGCGCCGGAGGCCCTGGAAGGCGGCCACCCCGGACAGCAGCAGCCGGGCCGACGCCTCGATCAGGCCGTTGCCGACGCGCAGGGCCAGGTCCAGGGCCTCCTCGCCGCGCTCGGCGGCCAGCGCGATGTCGCCTTTGGTGCCCACGTACATGCCGGCGATCACGAGGGTGAAGGCCAGCATGAAGTCGTCGCCGGTCGCCCGGCGCAGCTCCAGGGCGCGGGCGGCCGACTCGCCGCAGGCGGCGGCGTCCTGCTGCTCGTAGGCCAGGTTGGCGTGGTGGAGCAGGGCCTCGGCGGACAGGTCGCGGAGTGGGCGGGCGGCGGGCAGCGCGAGCAGGCTCTCGTACCAGCGGCGGCCCTCGGTCAGCTCGCCGAACCCGGCCCACAGCGGCATGTAGCCGCATGCCAGCCGCAGGCCGGGCTCGGCCAGGCCGGACTCGACGGCCCAGGAAAGGGCCTCGCGGGCGTTGCCCAGCAGGTCCTGGAGCGCGAGCAGCCGGGCGTAGCGCTGCGGCCAGGTCAGGCCGGGCGTGGCCCACACGTCGCGGCCGTGGTGGTGGGCGAGGTCGGCCAGGCCGTGGAGCAGCCGGTCGCGCAGCTGCCGGGTCTCGCCGGCCGACTCCAGCTTCCCGGCGGCGAACTGGCGGGCCGACTCCAGCAGCCGGTAGCACGAGCTGCGCTGGTCGAACAGCACGAGCGACTTGTCGACCAGGCCGCTGAGCACGTCGAGGATCTGGGCGGCGGCCAGGCTCGGCCCCGCACAGACGGACTCGGCCAGGTCGAGGGTGAACGGCCCGCTGAACACCGCGAGCCGCCTGAAGAGCACCTGCTCCTGCGGCGAGAGCAGGTCGTGGCTCCATTCCAGGGTGGCCAGCAGGGTGCGCTGCCGGGCCGGCGCGGTACGGCCGCTCGCCGTCAGCAGCCGGAACCGGTCGTTGACCCGGGCCGAGATCTGGCCGGGCGACATCGCGGCGGTCCTGGCCGCGGCCAGCTCCAGGGCCAGCGGCAGGCCGTCGAGTGCGTGGCAGAGCCGGGCGATGTCGCCGGCGTTGGCGCCGGTGACCGCGAGCCCCGACCCGGCCGACCGCGCCCGGTCGAGGAAGAGCTGCACGGACTCGACCCGCTCGACCTCCTCGGCCGCCTCGGCCGGGCCGGGCAGCGCCAGCGGCGGCACCCGCCACACCAGCTCGCCGGGGATCTTCAGCGGCTCCCGGCTGGTCACCAGCAGCCGCAGGTCCTCGCAGGAGGACAGCAGCCGCTCGGCCAGCTCGGCGCACGCCTCGACCAGGTGCTCGCAGTTGTCCAGGACGAGCAGCGGCTTCTTGCCGCGCAGGAAGTCGACCAGCGTGTCGAGCAGCGGCCGCACGCCCTCCTCGTGCACGCCCAGCACCTTGGTGATCTCGTGGACCAGCAGGTCGGCCCGGGTCAGCCTGGACAGCTCGGCCAGCCAGACCCCGTCGGGGAAGGACGGGACCAGCCGGGCGGCGATCTGCAGCGCGCACCGGGTCTTGCCGGTGCCTCCGACGCCGCTGAGCGTCAGCAGCCTGACCTCACCGACCAGCCCGCACAGCTCGTCCAGGTCCCGTTCCCGGCCGATGAACCTGTCGGGCTCGGCGGGAAGGTTGTGTCTGAGCAACGTCACCATGATCCTCATGTGTCTGGACCCCAGGATTGGCACCCAGTGTGACACCGCCCTCACGAGCTGTCAGAGGTTTGCCCCAAGCGCGGGACCGGGGCGCGGACCGGGACGACCCGCAGCCGCGCGTCGATCAGCAGGGTGACGTCGTGCTCGGCGATGATCCTGCGGCACTCGGCGGGGTCGGGCTCGTGCGCCGCGACCAGCCGCGCGCCCGCGCCGAGCACCATGTCGTAGGCCCGCAGGTCGGCCCCGGCGACCAGGACGACGTCGGCCGCGCCCACCTTGCGGGCGGTGGTGAGCCGGGCGGTGGGCTCGATCGGGCCGTCGGCGCCGAGCAGGCTGTCGAAGCCGGCCGTGCCGGGGATGCCGGTGAAGGAGTAGACCTGCCGGATGTCGGCCTCCTGGGCGATGGCGTCGGCGTCGTCCCGGTCAGTGATCATGATGCGGGCGCCGGCGGCGGCCGGTCCGCCGGGGATGGACACGACCACGCCGCCCGCGGCGAGCACGGCGTACCCGGCGACGGGCAGGTGGCAGCCGCCCCGCAGCAGCACCACCACCGGGTCGCCGGGGCGCAGGCCCCGCCGCCGCAGGCCCTGGGCGGCCTGGCGGGCGCGGACGGCGAGCGTGCCGTACGTGAGCGTGGCGCCGCTCGCGGCCTCGGCGACCGCCACCCGCGGGCCGAGAGCGGCGGCCCGCAGCAGGACCGTCTCCGTCCAACCAGTCATGGCACCCAGGCTAGGAAGGGGGCGGCCGGGCGGCATGGTCCAGAGTGTGTAACCGGGTGTGTAATCCGGCCGCGGCCATACCCGATCGCGCATGGCTTGAGCCCGCGCGGGGGCGGCGCGCGTACCTCCTGACGGCAGATCCCGGTTCCGGTTTCGGAGGTACGTCATGCACCGCAGAGTCGCCCTGCTCGCCGTCGTCGCGCTCGCCGTGGCGGGCGCGCCGGTCCCCGCGCAGGCAGGGACCGCCCTGGACCGCGGGCCCGTGGGCTGGTCGGGGGCCGGTTCGTCGTCCCAGCGCAGGACCGTCATGGAGTACTGGACGCCGGAGCGCATGCGGGCGGCCAGGCCGCTGTCCGCGCCCGTGCCGCGCCGCGGGACGTCCTCCGGCGGGCCGACGCAGGGCACGCCCTGGGCGACGCGCGGGGTCACGGGCAGCCGCCGGATCACGACCTCGTCCTTTACCGGCTCCCGGACCGGCGGGGCGGCCTCCTCGCTCGCCGGAAGCACGGCGGCGGCCCGCCGGGCGGCGCCCGCGCAGGACAGTCCGGGCCAGGCGTGGGCCGACGGGGGCGGCGTCGCCCGCACGGTCGGCCGGGTCTTCTTCACCACCGCCGAGGGGCGTACGGCCTCCTGCTCGGGCACCGCGGTGACCAGCGCCAACCAGAGCGTGGTGATGACCGCGGGCCACTGCGTCAAGATGAACGGCGCCGCCCACCGCAACTGGGTGTTCGTCCCGGGCTTCGACGACGGCCGCCGCCCGTTCGGCACGTGGGTGGCCACCCGGCTGCTGACCACCCAGCAGTGGAACACCAGCGAGGACATCAACTTCGACGTCGCCGCCGCCGTGGTCGCGCCCTTGCAGGGACGCACGCTCACGGACGTCGTCGGCGGCCAGGGCGTGGCCTTCAACCAGCCCACCGGACGGCAGATGTTCTCCTTCGGATACCCGGCCGCCGCCCCCTTCGACGGCTCCGACCTGGTGTTCTGCAGCGGGCGGGTGTTCAAGGACCCGGTCAGGACCCGCGACCAGGGGCTGCGCTGCGCGATGACCGGCGGGTCGAGCGGCGGGCCGTGGTTCGAGGGCTTCGACACCGCCAGCGGCCTCGGCTGGCTGAACTCCGTCAACAGCTTCAAGTACGACTTCGCCCCCGACTTCATGTTCGGCCCGTTCTTCGGGAACGAGGCCATGGCCGTCTACCAGGCCGCACAACGCTCCGGCGCCGCCTGACCACCGCCGGCGTCCCCTGACTGATCTGTTTTGGGCCCCCCGGCCGGTATTCCGGCCGCGCGGCGGACGCTCTGACCCGGCGCACGAACGCCATCACGCCGTCAGGCGACCGACGGGGGACCACGTTGACCCAGACCAGTGCCGACGCCCATGCCGCGTCCCGCCTCCGCCCGGTGGCGGTGCTGCGGTTGCTGGCGGGCCGGGGCGCGTTCCGGGCCGGTACGCAGGTCGCCGCGGCGGCGCCGGCGGCCGTGTGGGACGGGGTGACGTTCGGCCACTACGCCACCGCGCTCGGGTTGTGCGGATGGCTGCTCCTGGTCGCGGACGCGCCGGAGAAGGCGGCGCTGAAGACGCTGGCGCGGGTCAGCCGGACCGGCCCGGCGGTGGCCCGGCTGACGGCGGCCATGTCCGCCGCGCCGGTCGCGGTGCTGCTGGCGGTGCTCGTTCCCGTGGCGGTGGCCGCGCCGTCGTCCGTGGCGGCCCTCTGTCTCGCGGCCGGGGCGTGGTCGGCCTGCACGGGCCTGCTGATGACGGTCTCCGGGCTGCACCGCGTACGGGGCCGGCCGGTGCTGGACACGGCGGCCTTCGCGGCGAGCGGCGGCGTGGTGCTCGCCGTCACCGCCGCCACCCTGTGGTTCGGCTGGCCGCCGCTGACGCACCTGCTGCTCGTCCTGGCGGGGACGGTCGCGGTGACCTGCGGGGCGCTCGCGGCGCTCCCCCGCGACTGGCTGCGCCGTCCCCCCGGCCGCGGGCGGCGGGCGTTGCTGCGTCCGCTGTCGCGGGCCGCCTGGTTGCTGGGGGCGGCCGACCTGTGCGACGCGCTCTGTTTCGCGGTCGTGTACCTGGTGCTCGGCGCCTCGGGGCGGGCCGGGCAGAGCGGCGTGCTGTATCTCGCGCTGCTGCCGGCGGTCGCGGTCTGCCAGCTCGTGATCTACCTGCTGCGGGTCGCGCAGCCCGCGACCTCGCGACGGCTGCGCGGGCTCGCCGGACGGGCCGGGCGGGCGCGGGCGGCACGGCTGCTGGGCCGGGCCGCGTGGGCGGGGGCCGCCGTCGCCGTCGCCTGCGCCGTCCTGCTCGGGTGGGGGCTCGCGACGTCGCCGCCGGTGCTGGCCGGGCTGGTCGTCGTCGTTCTCGCGCTGTTCCTGACTGTGATGTACGCGGCCTACCTGGTGGAGAACACCAACAACGACGTGCTCGCCGTGACGTCGGCGGGCGCGTTCGCCGGGCTGACGGCCACCGCCTCGCTGGCGGTCGTCGTCGTGCCGTGGTCGGGGGCGACCGGGGGCCTGGTGGCGCTCGCCCTCGGGGTGCCCGTGAAGGCCCATGTGATGCGCCGGATGCTGATCTCGCGGAACTCGGAGTGACGACATGTACGTAATGGGCATCTCCCGGGCGCACGACTCCGCGGCGGCGCTGGTGCGCGACGGCGAGATCGTGGCGTTCGCCGAGGAGGAGCGGCTCACCCGCGTCCGGCACGACGGCCGGTTCCCCCGCCGGGCGGTCGCGTACTGCCTGGAACAGGCGGGGATCGGCCTGGACGAGGTGGACCACGTGGCCTTCCACGAACAGCGGACGGGCTCGCCGTCCGGCTGGGAGGTCAAGGAGGCCGCCGGGCACACCGGGCCGGCCGGGTTCGGGGTGCACCGGGTGGACCACCACCGCGCGTACGCGGCCGGCGCCTTCCACGTGAGCCCGTTCGACTCCGCCGCCGTGCTCACGATGGACGGGACCGGCACCGGCCTGGCCGTCGCCGACGGGGACCGGATCAGGCACCTGCGGCACGTCGGTCACCCCCACGCGCTGGGCGCCCTGTACGCGGCGGTCACCGGCTACCTCGGCTTCCGTCCCGGCCTGGACGAGGACAAGGTGATGGCGCTGGCGGCGTACGGCGGCGACACCTACGTGCAGCCCTTCGCCGACCTGCTGCGCCTGACCCCGTACGGCGGCCACGAGCTGGACCTGAGCTGGTTCGACCCGGATCCTGGCGGCGGGCGGCACACCGTCTCGGCGAAGTTCCTCGACGCCTTCGGCCCGCCGCCCCCGCCCGCCGGTGAGACCCTCACCCAGCACGCCGTGGACGTCGCCTTCGCCCTCCAGGCCACCCTTGAGCGAGCCGGACTGCACCTGGCCCGATGGCTGCGCGAGACGACCGGGGCGACCCGGCTCGCGGTGGCCGGCGAGACGGCGATGAACCCGATGCTGAACGGCCGCCTGCTGGCCGAGTCCGGCTTCGAGGAGCTGTTCGCCCAGCCCGCCGCCGCCGCGCTCGGCGCGGCGCTGGAGGTGAGCGTCGGCCGGTACGGCCGGCCCCGCCCGGCGGGCGGTCACGTCTTCGCCGGGCCCGGCTTCACCGCGGAACGCATGGAGAAGGCGCTGCGCGACGCGGGCGTGGACTACCGGCGGCCGGACGACATCGCCGGGCACGCCGCCGCCCGCATCGCCGACGGCCTGATCGTGGGCTGGTTCCAGGGCCGGACGGAGTGCGGGCCGCGCGGCCTGGGCAACCGCTCGCTGCTGGCCGACCCGCGCGACCCCACGTCCGCCGCGCGCATGAACGAGCGGGTCAGGCGCCGCGAGCCGTTCCTGCCGCTCGCGCCGTCGTGCCTGGCCGAGCGGTCCGCGGACTACTTCGCCGAGGGACATCCCTCGCCGGTCATGCTGCTCGGGTTCGACGTGCTGGACCACCGCCGCGGCGAGGTGCCCGCGATCACGCACGTGGACGGCAGCGCCCGCGTGCAGACGGTGAGCCGCGCCGCCAACCCGCTCTTCCACTCCCTGATCACCCGCTTCGAGGCGCTGACCGGCGTGCCGATGCTGGCCGGCGCCTCCTTCCGCGACGACGACGAGCCGATCGTGTGCACGCCCGAGGACGCCGTCGCCTGCTACCTCAGGACCGGCGCGGACGCGCTGGCCCTCGGCCCGTTCTGGGCCCGCAAGCAGCGGACGGACGACTGGGACGACCGGGAGGCGGGCCGATGAGCGGCGCGAGGTCCCTGGTGGTGCTCGGGGCCGCCGACGGCTCGCTGTCCACCTACCGGGCGGCGGCCGGCCTGGGCCTGCGCACGATCGCGGTCGACCGTTCGGCCGGCGCGCCCGGCGTCGCCCTCGCCGACGAGTACCTGCCGGTCAGCACGCACGACCCGGCCGCCGTCACGGCCGCGCTCGCCGGGCGCGCCGACCTGGCGGGCGTGGTGGCGCCCGCCAGCGACGTCGCGGTGCCCGCGCTGCGCGCGGTCGCCGACGCGTACGGGCTGCCGGGCCGGCTGTCGGAGACGGCGGCGCGGGCCTCGGTGGACAAATGGGTGCTGCGCGGCATCCTCGACGACCTGGGCGTGTCCTCCTACCCGTGGATCGTCGGCGACGACCCGGCCGACCTGGCCGTCCGGGCGCGCGGGCTGCCCTTCCCCGTGGTGGTCAAGCCCGCCGACGCCCAGAGCGGGCGCGGGGTGAGCAGGTGCGCCTCCCCCGGCGAGGTGCGCGCCGCCGCCGAGGAGGCCCGGCGCAGCTCGTACGGGGGGCTGGTGATGGTCGAGGAGGAGATCCGCGGGATCCTGTGCAACTGCGAGTGCGTCGTGGACGACGGGCGCGTGGCGTTCGTCGCGACCAGCCTGCAGACGGTGAGCCCGCCGCCGCTGGTGCTGACCACGAGCCGCCGGATGCCGGCCGGGCTGCCCGGCGGCGTCCTGGACACCACGCGTTCGATCATGGACAAGGTCTGCGAGCGCCTGGACTACCGGCGCGGCCCGCTCAACCTCGACCTGATCGTCACCCCGGACGGCCGGCCGTACGTCATCGAGCTCGGGCTGCGCACGGGCGGCAACGGCACCGACGACATGGTGCGGTCCTGCTACGGCGTCGATCCGGTGCGGGCCGCCGTGCAGGCGGCGGTCGGCCTGCCGATCGAGCTGCGCCCGCACCCGCCCCGGCCGGTCCTGTGGCAGGTGCTGACCGCCGGGCGGGCGGGCGAGCTGGTGTCGGTGTCCGGGGTGGCGGCGGCCAGGGCGCTGCCGGAGGTGGCCGAGCTGGTGCTGCTGGCCCGCCCCGGGCAGCGGGTGCGGCCCTACCGCGACGTCTCCGACCGGCTCGGCTGGTTCGTCGTGCACGCCTCCGGCCCGGCGGAGCTGGACGCGGCCGCCGCCGCCGTGACCCGGGCGCTGCGCTTCGAGGTGCGCGGCGATGGGCGGCGCTGACGTGGCCCGCCCGGCCGGCGAGGCGGCCGATGTACCGCGTTGAGGTGGCGGCCTCGATCGGCGAGGTCGGGGCCGGGGAGTGGGACGCGCTCGCCGACGGCGTGCCCTTCGTGCGGCATCACTGGCTGGCCCTGGCCGAACGCGTCCTGTCCGGGCACCGGCCGCGCTACCTGCTGGTCCGCAAGGACGGCGGGCTCGTGGCCGCGGCGGTGTGCGCGCTGGAGCACCGGCTGCACAACCCGGTGCTGGAGTCCCGGTTCGGGCGGCTGACCAGGAGGTGGCCGTTCCTCCAGGTCCAGGCGCCGATGACGGCGACGTCCGGGCTGCTGGGCGGTGCGGGGCCGCAGCGGCGGGTGCTGCTGCGGGCGGTGCGGTCGCTGGTCAGGCGCGAGCGGCTGCTGTTCTGCGTCGTCGACCACCTGCCGTACGCCGCCGGGCAGCCGGGCTACAGCCGCCTGGGCTGGTTGCCGGAGACGCTGCTGGACCTGACGTGGCCGTCGTACGAGGCGTACCTGGACCACCTGCCGCGCAAGAGGCGGGCCGAGATCCGGCGCACGCAGCGCCGGGCCGCGCGGGAGGGCATCGAGGTCCGCCCGGTGACGGCCGGGCCGGGCGGGCAGCCGGACCGGCTGCTGGACCGGCTGGGCCCGATGGTGGCCGCGGTGGACCTCCGCCACGGGCCGCACGTCTTCTACCGGCCGGGCCTGTTCGCCGAGGCAGCCGGCGCCCTGGGCGCGGACCTGACCGTCCTGGCCGCCCGCCGGCACGGCGCGCCGGCCGGCTGCGTCGCCCTGCTGCGCGACGGCGACGAGCTGGTCGCCCGGTGGATCGGGCGCGACTACGCCCTCACCGAGGGCACCGCCGTCTACCACGCGCTGCTCACGGCGTGCGTACGGGCCGCCGTCGGCTCGGGCGCGCGCAGGCTGCGGCTCGGCGGCGCGGCGTACGAGACGAAGAAGCAGTTCGGGGTGCGGCTGGAGCCGCGCAGCCGGTTGTTCGCCGCCCGCAGCGAGCTGGTCACCCGGCTCGTCGGCGGGCTGGGCCACCGCCTCGACCCGCCGCAGCTCCCGCCATCCAGCACGTGACCCGGAAAGGACGAGGGCCGGTGCGCGCCTCCTATCTCCCTTCGCTGACCCTGGACGAGTACCTGCGCCTGGTCGCGACCGTCCACCCGCAGTTGCACGCCGTGCTGGACTTCGAGCGGCCGGGCGCGGCGCGGGCGCTCGGCGTGCTGGCCGCGACCAGCAGCGAGTTCGACTCCGACCGCGACGGGCGCGGCGACTCCTACCGCCGGGCGCAGCAGGACGCGCTGGTGCGCTGGACCGGCATCCGGGCGCTGCTCGGGCTGCTCGCCCCCGACCCGGCGGCCGGGCCGCCGCTGCTGCTGGACGTCCTCGGCGGGGACGGGACGGTCGCGCGGGCGGCCGCCGGGCGGCTCGGCAGCCTGGACGCCAAACCGGCGATCATCACCGGCGACCTGTCCGGCCAGATGGTCGACCGGGCCCTCGCGCAGGGGCTGCCCGCGGTGCGCCAGGCCGCCCAGTTCCTGTTCCTGCGGGAGGGGTCGGTCGGCGGGGTGCTGCTGGCGTACGGAACCCATCACATCCCCCCGGCCGACCGGCCGGGCGCGGTGGCCGAGGCGGCGCGGGTGACGCGGCCCGGCGGCCGGATCGTGCTGCACGACTTCGACGACTCCGGCCCCATGGCGGGCTTCTTCGCCCGGGTCGTGCATCCGCACGCGGCGGGCGGGCACGCCTACCGGCACTTCACCCGGCCCGGCCTGGCCGCCCTGTTCGCCGACGCCGGCCTGCCGGTACGAGTGCTCGACCTGTACGACCCGCTGATCGTCCGGGCCGGGAGCGAGCAGGCCGCCAAGGAGCGGATGTGCCGCTACGTCGCCGACATGTACGGCCTGGGCGCGTACTTCGCCGCCCTGGCGGACGTCGAGGCGGCCTGGCGGGTGCTGGAACGGCACTTCGACCACGGGACGCGCCGGCCGCCGGAACCCGCCGCACCGCCCCGCCCCGTCGTCTACCGGCGCGACGGGCAGTACGTGGCGGAGGTCCCGAGAACGGCCCTGATCGCCCTGTCCACCAGACCCGCCGGACGTCTCCCGGCGTGAGCCGCCGCTCAGCGCTCGCGGGGCTCCGGGGGCAGCTCGCCCGCGAAGACGCGTAGCTGGAGGGCCAGCGTGGCGTAGTAGCCGACCAGGGTGGTCAGCTCGAACAGGCCGCGCTCGCCGAGCGCCGCCGTGACCGCCCGGTAGTCCTCCTCGCCCAGCGTCCCCGTCCGGGTCAGCTCGCGGGCGGCGAGCACGGCGGCGCGTTCGGCCGGGTCGGCCAGGCCGGGCGGACGTCCCTCGCGCACCGCGGTCAGCTCGGCCTCGGTCAGGCCGCAGGACCGGCCCACCGCCTCGTGCGCGTCGCGTTCGAAGTCGCTGCCCCAGTGGGCGGCGACCACGAGGATCGCCAGTTCCCTGGCCCGGCCGGGCAGCACCGAGCCGTAGCGCACCGCCGCGCCCAGCGCCTGCAGCGCGCCGCCGACCGGCGGGCTCAGCAGCATGGCGTTGAACGGGCCGCGCAGCCGTCCTTGCTCGTCGGCGAGGGGGAAGACCTGAGGGCCCGCCGCCCGGGGGCCGCCGGTGATGGCGCGGTAGACCTCGGCCTGGGCGTCGTCCAGGTCCTGCGGGGGAAGGGCGGGCAGCCGGGCGGTCATGCGGTGCTCCTGTCTCGCCGACGACCCGGGCACCGGGCTGCGCCGGCGGGTGGACCTGCGGTGACGTCTCGCCCTCGGGTGCCGGTGGCGCGGTTAGCCGGGGCCGGATCACGGAACATCCTAGGTCTCTAGCCGCGCGGCCGTCTTGGAGATCATGACCATGGAGTTCGCCACTCCCCGCCACCGCCATCGCCGTCCGCAGGGGCGTGCCTCGTGACCAGGACCGGGGTTTCCGGGCCGCTGCTGGTCGTGCTCGGCCTGCTGTCGGCGGTGGCGCCGCTGGCCACCGACATGTACCTGCCCGTGTTCACCGACCTGGCGGCCGACCTGGGGGCGGGGGCGGCCGGGGTGCAGCTCACGCTGACCGCGTTCCTCACCGGGCTGGCGCTGGGGCAGCTCGTCATCGGGCCGCTGTCCGACCGGTTCGGCCGCCGCCGGCCGATCCTGCTGGCCACCGCCGCGGCCCTGGCCGCCTGCGTCCTGTGCGCGCTCGCGCCGGACATCCGGACGCTCGTCGCCCTGCGTTTCGTGCACGGGTTCGCCGGGTCGGCGGGCATCGTCATCGGCCGCGCGGTGGCGGCCGACCTGACGTCCGGCCGGGCCGCGGCGCGGATCTTCTCGCTGCTGGCCTCGGTGGTCGGCGTCGCGCCCGTCGTGGCCCCGCTGATCGGCGGCGCGCTGTCGCCCGCCGGGTGGCGCGCGGAGTTCTGGGTGATGGCCGGGATCTCGGCCGTGATGCTGCTCGGTTCGGCGCTCGTCGTGCCCGAGACGCTGCCGCCCGGACGCCGGCACGCGGGCGGCCTGGCCGCCACCGGGCGGACCGTGCGGCGGCTGTTCGCCGACCGGGGCTATCTCGGTTACGCCTTCTCCTTCGCGTTCGGCTTCGCGGGGCTGATGGGGTACATCTCGGCCTCGCCCTTCGTCGTGCAGAACGTCCTGGGCCTGTCCACCCCCGCCTACACCGTGACGTTCGCGGCCAACGCGCTGGGCATGACGCTGACCGGCCTGGCCGCGGCGCGCCTGGTGCGCCGGTTCAGCCCGGAGGGGCTGCTGCGGACCGGGCAGGGGGTCGTGCTGGGGCTGTCGGCCGTCCTGCTGGTGCTGCTGGGGGCGGGGATGGCCGCGGTGGCGGTGCTGCCGGTGCTGTTCGTGCTGGTCAGCTCGTTCACGCTGATCATGGGGAACGCGGCGGCGCTGACGGTGGGGCGGGCGCCGTACGCGACCGGCACGGCGGCGGCCGTGATGGGCGCGTTGCAGTTCGCGCTCGGGGCGCTGGTCTCGCCGCTGGTCGGCCTGGGCGGCGCGGGCACCGGGCTGCCGATGGGCGTCACGCTGGTCGTCAGCGCGCTGCTCGGCATCGGCGCCCGCCTGCTGACCCGGGGCCTCCCGGAGACCGGCCCCACCGCCGCCGAGGCCCCCGCCCGCGGCTGATCCGGCGTCCTCGTGGCCCGCTTTCAGGGGGCCGGGTGGGTGCGCAGGGCCGTGACGAGCCAGTCGAGGGCCGGGGCCGACGGGGTCGGGGGCGGCCAGGCGTTGATCACGGCGAGCAGGCGGAGGTAGCGGTCCCTGCGCGGGTCGTTCGCCGCCGTCAGCCTGGCCAGCAGCCGCCGCCGCAGGCCGGCGTCGTCGGGACGGCCCAGGAGGCGTGCGTACTCGCCGGCGACCGCCGTCACGACCGGCGCGGACTCGGGCGCGGCGGGGTCCACGCCCGCCGCCAGCGCTTTCCCGGCCGCCCACACGCCCACCGACACGGCGTCCCGCCGCACCCCTTCCCCATGGCCCGCGGCCTGGTCGGTGGCATGGTCGGTGGCGTGGTCGGTGGCGTGGTCGGTGGCATGGTCAGTGGCGTGGTCGGTGGCGTGGTCGGTGGCGTGGTCGGTGGTCAGGTCGTGCAGCCTCGCGCGGAAGGACGGGTCCGCCATCAGTTCGGCCAGTTCCAGCCACGCCTCCACCTGCTCCGGCTCGGCGTCGTCCGGCAGTTCGGGGGTCAGCGAGACCCTGATCCCCGCGAGCCCCGGCCCGGCGTCCGGGACGGCGGCGTCCAGGAAGTCGCCGACCAGGCGGCGGCGTTCGTCCTCCGACAGTCCTGCGAGTCTGTGCATGAGCTCCATCTCCTCGGGTCCCGAGCCGCGCCGGGCCACCGCCGTCAGCACCGCGCGCCGCACCCGCAGCGTGCGGATCCGCACCGCCAGGGCCTCGGCGTGCGCCGCCGCGACCTGCGCGAGCGTCAGCTCGCGGTCCACGACCTTGCGGACCGTGACCAGGTCCACCCCGAGGTCGCGCAGCGTGCGCACGAGGTCGAGGCGGGCCGCGGCGGCGGCGTCGTAGAGGCGGTAGCCGGCCGGACTGCGTTCCACCGGCGGCACGATCCCGCGGTCGGAGTAGAACCTGATGGTCCTGACCGGCAGTCCGGTCCGCCGCGCCAGGTCGCCGATCGTGTAGAGGGTGCCGCCGTCCATGGCTCCACCCTGGCGTCTCCCCTTGGTGGAGACTCAAGCGCCTCCCTCGTTGCGCGGCGGCGGACGATGACCGTAGTGTCAAGCCTCGGATCGTGACTGGCGTGATCGTAAGGTGGGACTGACCACCGGGGAGCGGTCCTGGACGTCGCCGCGCGCCTGGGTGCCCTCACTTCGACGGCTCGGGAGAAGTCATGGCTGAAGAGCACCCCCATTCCTACGGCGCCCACGACGCGGCCACCGTGTCGGCCGCCTACCGCAACGCGCTCGACGTGATCGGCGCGGTGGAGCCCGGCGTGGCCGGCGCGATCCGCGCCGAGCTGGCCGACCAGCGCGCCTCGCTGAAGCTCATCGCGAGCGAGAACTACGCCTCCCCGGCCGTCCTGCTCACGATGGGCACGTGGCTGTCGGACAAGTACGCGGAAGGCACGATCGGGCACCGCTTCTACGCCGGCTGCCAGAACATCGACACCGTCGAGCAGCTGGCGGCCGACCACGCCAAGGCCCTGTTCGGCGCCGAGCACGCCTACGTCCAGCCCCACTCGGGCATCGACGCCAACCTGGTGGCGTTCTGGGGCATCCTGGCCCATCGGGTGGAGGCTCCGGCCCTGGCCGCCGCCGGGGCGCGGCACGTCAACGACCTGTCGGAGGACGACTGGGAGACCCTGCGCAGGGCCCTGGGCGACCAGCGGGCCCTCGGCATGTCGCTGGACGCGGGCGGTCACCTGACCCACGGCTTCCGTCCCAACATCTCGGGCAAGATGTTCCACCAGCGCTCCTACGGCACCGATCCGGAGAGCGGCCTGCTCGACTACGACGCGCTGCGCGCGACCGCCCGCGAGTTCCGCCCGCTGGTGCTGATCGCCGGGTACTCGGCCTACCCGCGGCGCATCGACTTCGCCCGCATGCGGGAGATCGCCGACGAGGTGGACGCCGTCCTGATGGTGGACATGGCGCACTTCGCCGGGCTGGTCGCGGGCAAGGTGTTCACCGGCGTGCACGACCCGGTGCCGTACGCGCACGTCACGACGACCACCACGCACAAGTCGCTGCGCGGGCCGCGCGGCGGCCTGGTGCTGTGCCGGCGCGAGTACGCCGACTCGATCGACCGGGGCTGCCCGATGGTGCTGGGCGGCCCGCTCGGCAACGTGATGGCGGCCAAGGCCGTCGCCCTGGCCGAGGCCCGGCAGTCCGCGTTCGCCGACTACGCGCGGGCGGTGGCCGGCAACGCGGTCGCCCTGGCCGAGGGGCTGTCGCGGCGCGGCGTACGGCTGGTCACCGGCGGCACCGACAACCACCTGGTGCTGCTCGACGTGTCCACGTACGGGCTGACCGGCCGGCAGGCGGAGTCGGCGCTGCTCGACGCCGGGATCGTCACCAACCGCAACGCGATCCCACGCGACCCCAACGGCGCCTGGTACACCTCGGGCATCCGGGTCGGCACCCCGGCGCTCACCTCGCGCGGGTTCGGGACGCAGGAGTTCGACCAGGTCGCCGAGCTGATCGTCGGCGTGCTGACCGACACCACGCCGTCGGCCACCTCCAAGGCCAGGTACGACCTGCCGCAGAGCACCGCCGAGAAGACCCGCGCCGCGGCGGCCGAGCTGCTGGCCGCCCACCCGCTCTACCCGGGCCTCGACCTGGGCTGACGCGCCTGCCGCCCCGCCCCGCTCACTCCGGGCCGCGACGGGCCCGTCCCGCGAAGTAGGCGGCCGCCGTCCGGGTGTGGGCGGGGAACGCCAGCTCGGCGGGCCCGTCGATGACCAGCCACTCGCTCGTCTCGTCCGTGGCCTCCATCGGCGGCAGCGCGGACGCGGTGACGCGCGGGCCGAGCCCGAAGATCAGCACGGTTCCGTCCGGGGCGCTGACCACGTCGAAGAGCGTGACGTCGGCGGCCTCGGCCACCACGCCGGTCTCCTCGCGCAGCTCGCGCACGGCCGCCTGCTGCCAGGACTCGCCCAGGTCGATGAACCCGCCGGGCAGCGCGAGCTCGCCGCGGCGCGGCTCGACGTCCCGGCGTACGACGAGCAGGCCGTCGTCGACGGGCAGCAGCGTCACCGCGACCGGCAGCGGGTTGAGGTAGCTGGTGTTCCCGCAGGCCGCGCAGGTGCGGGGCCAGGGCTGGCCGGGGGCGAAGGCGGCGCCGCAGAAGGAGCAGTACGCGTTCCTGATCACGCCGCGATCCTAGAGCCCGGCCCGAGGAACGCACCGGCTCGCGCCCGCCGACGCCCGCCCGCCGACGCCCGCCGACGTCCGCCCGCGTCCGCCCACGTCCGGCCGGCCGGCCCGATGGCCGCCCCGGCCGGACGGCGGTGCCGCGGGGTCAGCCGGCGACCGAGCGGTCCGCGCGGCTGACCAGGGGGTTGCCGCGGTGGGGTTGCCAGGCGGCGCGCAGGCCGCGCAGCTCCTCCCGGACGCGGGCCGAGGAGATCAGCCGGAGGTCGTCGCTCAGGTCGAGGACGGTGGCCGCCGCCTGGTCCACCTCCCCCGCGCGGAGGAGGGATTGGGCGGCCCGCAGCCCGATCAGCGCGCGGGTGCGCAGCTCGACCGGCCGTCTGGCCCGCATGGACGCGGCGAAGTGGCGGGCGGCGGTGGCGTGGTCGCCGAGCTGGGTGAGGGTCAGGCCGATCTGGTGCTCCAGGGACTCGCGCCGGTAGTTGCCCGTCCACTCCGACTCGGGGGCGGAGTCGGCGCGTTCGAGCTGGGTCTCGGTACGGCTGAGCAGCCGGAGCGCGTCCCAGCGGGTGCCGGCGGCGGCGTGGGTCTCGGCGCGCATGCCGGTGATCCACGCCTGGGTGCGGGCGGGGCCGTGCCCGGCCAGCGCGGACGAGGCCGCCTCGGCCAGGGCCAGCGCCTCGCCGTCGTGGCCCAGCTCGGCCGCCTGGACGGCCATGCTGCGCAGGGCGGTGGCGCGCAGCAGCAGGTCGGCGGCCTCGTCGGCGAGCCGCACGCTGCTGATGTAGTAGCGCTGGGCCAGGGCGTGGGCGCCGGCGTCCATGGCCATGTAGGCGGCCAGGTAGCTCAGCTCGGCGGCGGCGGCGAACAGGTCGGGCCTGCGGCGGCCGGTCGTGCCGTGCAGCAGGGGCGTGACCTCGCGGGACAGGTAGGCGGCGACCGCGGCGCGGGCGTGGCCGCCGCCGTAGCGGTCGTCCAGGTCGGCGAAGGCGCGGGTGGTGGCGCGGATGCGTTCGACGTCGCCCGCGCCGGCCCGGCGGGCGGCCGCGCGGCCGGCCGCCCGCTGCGCGGACAGGACCGATAATCCGGATAAGCCGGATAACGCGGCCAGGGTGAACGTGCGCCGGTTGAGCAGGTCGTCCTCGCCCAGCACGGCGAGCCGGGCGACCGGGTCGCCGCGCCAGGGGTCGTCGGCGGACGGCGGCCCGCCCGGCTCCGGCCAGCCCAGATGCGCCGGGCGCAGGCCGGGCCGGCCCAGGCGGCGGCGGAACGCCTCGACCGCCGCGCGCACCGCCTCGGGGCGCGGGATCGTGCCGGTCAGCCAGTGGCCGACCGCCGAGCGGTCGTAGTGCACGCGCTCGCCACTCTCGGCGGCGACGGCGTTGACGTGCCGCGCGGTGGCCGCGTGCGTCCAGCCCGCCTGCTCGATCAACGCCGCCAGCGCCCGGTTGACGACTGGGTGGGTACGGCGGGGCGGCATCTCGTCTTCACATCGCTTCACATCACTGTGGCCTCGACGGTGCGCCGGACGGGGCGCACCGTCAAGAGTGCGGGCCGTGCTCCTCGTGGGACGGCCTCGATCGGCGGACGGCGAGGGAGGGGCTGATGGACGGGCTGCACGGCGCGGGCCGGCACGAGACCGGCCTGGAGGAGGCGGCGCAGGAGGAGCTGACGGCCGCGCTGGCGGGCCGCCCGCTGGTCTGCGTCGAACGGTTCAGCACCGCGCTGCGCACCGGCTACACCGGCCCGGCCCCGGTCGAGGCGCTGCGCCCGGCGCTGAGCATCGGCTGCTACGCGGCGTGGGACCCGGCGCTGCCCGGCATGGTCGTCGCCGCCGAGGAGCGCACCAGGACGCGGTCGGTCGCCGAGCGGCACGCCTGGCTGCCCCGCGTCCGGCACGAGGCCGCCCGGCACCTGCTCAAGCTGGACCGCCCGCCGGTCGTCTTCACCTGGTACGACAACGCCCGCCTGCGCGAGCTGGCCGGCCCCGGCGGGGTCGTCGCGGCCATCGACGCCGACGTGCGGGCCGCGATCGAGGCCAAGCACCTGCTGGACGACCTGCTGCGAGCGGCCGGCGTGCCAGCGGTGGCCCGCGTCCCCTGCGTGCACGTCGAGCGGCTGCCCGGACTGGCCGAGCTGCGGCGCGCGGTCGGCACCGAGCGGGTCGTGGTGCAGGCGGGCCGGCGGGCGGACCGGCACGGCACCGTGGTCGTCGCGGGCGAGGACGACATGCCGCGCGCGGCCCGGCTGCTCGGGCCGTACCGGGTGGCGGCGTACGTGCCGGGCTGGCCGTGCACGATCGCGGTGCTCAGCGTCCCCGACCGGGACGGCGGCGTCCGGGTGTACGCCGACCGCCCCGCCCACACCTCGGCCGGGATCCCCGAGCTGGGCGCCGGGCCGATGCGCAGCACCGGCGACGACTGGTCGCGCCCCTGGCCGACGCCCGCCGCCGCGCTGCTCATCGAGTGCGCCGAGCGCATCGCGTTCTGGGCCTGGCGCAGGTACGGCGCGGCCGGCCTGTTCAGCGTGGAGGCCATCCTCACCCCGGGCGAGCGGGTCTGCCTGACGGCGATCAAGTGGCGGCACCAGGAGGGCACCGAGGTGTCGTCGGTCAACCAGCAGGCCGCCGGGCTGCCCCCGTTCGTGCTGGCCCACCTGTCGGTGATGCTCGGCGGGCCGGTGACCTGGCTGGGGGACGCGCAGGAGTTCAACCAGCGCACGCTGCTGCGCTCGGCCCGGCCGGGCGGGCCGTTCCACGTCCGGGTCCGCCTGGCCCGCGACACGCCCGTCCGCGTGTCGGCCGCCCACGGCCCCGGCGTCTACCGTCTGGACCGGTCGGGGAGCCTGCGGTGGGTGCGGCGGGGGGCGCACCCGTCGCAGGCGCGGGCGAGCCAGGGCGAGTTCCTGCTGGCCAACCTGCCCGAGCCGGACGTCGTCTGCCATCCGGGGGCCGACCTCGCCACCGTCGAGGGCGTCGCCGAGGGCGCGGCGCACCCGTTCGACGGCCCGGACACCGCCTCCCTGGCCACCCGGCGGATCGTCGCGGCCGTCGAGGACCTGTTCGACGAGGTCAAGGAGCTCTGATCGGCAGATTGCCGCAGGGAGCCCGCGGACCGATGAGTTCTCCCGTCCCCGGTGGTCCAACCTGGTGTCACCCGACTCCGCGGAAGGACCCACGCCGATGAGCACCACGCACATCCTCGACATCCCGGGCGGCCGCCTGCGCTACCACGTCCGCGGCAGCGGCCCGCTGCTGCTGCTCGTGGGCGCGCCGATGGAAGCCGCCCCCTTCGCTCCGCTGGCCGAGGAGCTGGCCGGCGAGCACACCGTCGTCACCCACGACCCGCGCGGCGTGGCCGGCAGCACGCTCGACGACCCCGGGCAGGACTCCACCCCCGACCTGCGGGCCGACGACGCGCTCGCGATCATGGACGCGCTCGGCGCCGGGTCGGCCGACGTGTTCGGCAGCAGCGGCGGCGCGGTCACCGGCCTCGCCCTGGTCACCCGCCACCCCACCCGCGTGCGCACCCTCGTCGCGCACGAGCCGCCCGTGCTGGAGCTGCTGCCCGACGCGGCCCAGCGCCGCGCCGAGGTGGACGACATGATCGAGACGTTCCACCGGGAGGGTCCGGGGGCGGCGTTCGGGAAGTTCATGGCCGCCGCGGGCTTCCAGCCCGGCGAGGAAGCCCCGGCCCCGCCGCCGAGCGAGTCGCCCGAGCAGGACCTGGCCGCCGCCGCCCACTTCTTCCTGCACGAGCTGCGCGGCACCACCCGCTACGTGCCCGACGTCGCGGCGCTGACGGCCGGGCCGGCCCGCGTCGTCGTGGGCGTCGGGGCCGACTCGGACGGCCTGCTCACCCATCGCACCTCGCAGGCGCTGGCCGGCCTGCTCGGCGCGCCGCCGGTGGTGTTCCCCGGCGAGCACACCGGCTTCGTCGACCGTCCGAAGGAGTTCGCCGACGTGCTGCGGGAGGTGCTGGCCCGCTGAGGCGGCGGGCTCCCGGTGGCGCGCTCCCGGTGGGAGGCTCAGCCGCCGGGGGTCAGGTTCGCCGGGAAGCCGCCGGTCGCGATCGGCCCCCAGCGGTCGATCGTGATCCGGATCAGCGACTTGTTCTGGCGGCGCATGGCCTGCCGGTACTCCTCCCAGTCGGGATGCTCGCCGGCGATGCACCGGTAGTAGTCCACCAGCGCGTCGAGGGCCTCGGGCATGTCCAGCACCTCGCCTCGCCCGTCCACCTGGACGTAGGGGCCGTCCCAGTCGTCGGACAGGACGCAGATCGAGACGCGCTCGTCGCGCCGCGCGTTCGCGGCCTTGGCGCGCCCGGGGTAGGTGGAGACCACGATCCGGCCCTCGTCGTCGACGCCGCACGAGACCGGCGAGAGCTGGGGACGCCCGTCGGCGCGGGTCGTCGAGAGCAGGCCGTGGTGCCGGGGGCGGAGGAAGTCGAGAAGTTCGGGCAGGTCGACGCGGCGGGCGGTCGCGATCCTGGGAGCCATGCGGGACGCCTTTCCTGTGCGGTGCCGGCTTCGATCCTGCCATCCGGCGCGGGCCCCGGCTTCCGGGGCCCGCCCAGACGGCCCTATGGTGTGGTTCGCCGGCATACGCCGGTACGTGCCCGAGGGGAGGGCGGAATGCCGGAAGTCCGTCCGCTCCGGCCGGGCGATCCCGACCGGATCGGCGACCACCGGCTGCTCGGCGTGCTCGGCTCGGGCGGCCAGGGGGTCGTCTACAAGGGCGTCGACGGCGCGGGCCGCGAGGTCGCGATCAAGCTGCTGCACAGCCACCTGACCCAGGACGACGACGTCACCCGGGGCCTGCTGCGCGAGGCCGAGGCGGCGCGCCGGGTGGCCGCGTTCTGCACGGCCGCCGTTCTGGACGTCGGGGTGGCCGACGGGCGGCCGTACATCGTGAGCGAGTACGTCGCGGGCGACACGCTGCAGAGGCTCGTCCGGGAGTCGGGGCCGCGCACGGGAGGCGCGCTGGACCGGCTGGCGATCTCCACGCTGACCGCGCTGGCCGCCATCCACGAGGCCGGGATCGTGCACCGCGACTTCAAGCCGGGCAACGTGCTGATGGGGCCCGAGGGGCCGATCGTCATCGACTTCGGCATCGCCAAGGCCCTGGGGGCGACGACGCAGGCCTCGGCGCCGATGGGGACGCCGGCGTACATGTCGCCCGAGCAGTTCGCGGGCGAGCGGGTCGGGCCGGCGTCCGACGTGTTCAGCTGGGCGGGGACGATGGTGTTCGCGGCCACCGGCCGTCCGCCGTACGCGGGTGAGACGGTCGCCGCGATCCTGCACAAGGTCATGAGCGGGGCGCCCGACCTGACGGGCGTGCCGGCCCGGCTGGTGGAGCCGATCCGGTCCTGCCTGGCCAAGGACCCCGCCGCCCGTCCCACGCCCGCCGGCCTGCTCCGCCACCTCATCAGCGCCCCCGGCTCCCCCGACCCGACCCCCCTCCCGAGCCCCCCACCCCCGCCGTACTCGGCGTCCGCGCCCGGCGTCCCCGACGCGGCCCACCTCCGTCCCCAGCACCCGGCGCATCCGGGGGTTGATGGCGGCCCGGACAGGCGCGAGGGAACCCCGGCGACGCCCCCTCCGCCCGGCGCCCCGATCCCCTCGCGCGGCCCTGGAGCGACCGCGCCGCCTGCTGGCGCCGGAGCCGGGGCGACGGCTCCGCCGCGCGGGCCTGGAGCGACGGTTCCACCCGCCGGGGCCGGAGCCGGTGGGACGGCCCATCCGTCCGGCGCCGGTGCGACGGTTCCGCCGCGCGGCCCTGGAGCGACGGTTCCGCCGTCCGGGGCCGGGGCGACGGGGCCGGCGTTTCATGGGGAGGCGACCAGGCCGGGCACGGATCGGCGGGTGAGCCGGCGGGCCGTGGTGGTCGGCGGTGCGACGGCCGCGGTGGCCGCGGCGGCGTCCGCCTTCCTGCTCCTGCGCCCCGCGAACGGCCTCGCCGACGACCCGTCCCCCCGTCCCACCGGCGACCCGACCGGCGCCCCTGCGACGGGCACGCCGACGGCGCCGGTCACGCCCACGACAGCCGCGACGAGCCCGGCGCCCAGCACGTCCCCCACCGGGTCCCCCACGGCGTCCACCACCGCCTCCCCCGCGGCCGAGCCGTTCGGCGCGCCCGTCAGGGAGCCGGTGGCGCTGCCCGCGGGCAGCGGGACGCCGGCCGTGCTGGCCGCCGCCGGCTCCACCGTCGTCTGCGGCACGTCCAAGGGCACGGTGCTCGTCTGGGACCTCGACCCGGCGTCCGCGCCCGTCCGCAGGCTCGGCGACGGCGGCGCCGCCGCGACCGCCGTGGCCTGCGGCGACGGCAAAGCCGCCACCGGGCACGGCGACGGCGCGATGCGGCTGTGGAACCCGGCGGGCGGCGCTCTCCGCACGAAGAAGGCGGCCGACCCGGTCATCGCCGTCACCACCGCCGGACGCGCGGTCGCCGTCACCCAGAAGTACGACAGCCTGAAGGATCTGCACAGCGTCGTCCGCCTGTGGGACCTGGCCACCGGCCGCCAGATCGGCCCCGCCGTCACCGACCACTTCCAGGGCGTCAACGGCCTGGCGTTCGGCCGCCTCGGCGACGACGAGGTGCTGGTCACCGGCGACGGCGCCAACCGCGTCCGGGTGCGCCGCCTGTCAGACGGAAAGGTGACACACACCTACAAGACCGGCGAGATCGGCGGCATCGAGCTGCTCGCCTGCGGCGAGCTGGACGGCCGTCCCGTCCTGGTCTCCACCCACCTCGACGCCACCCTGCGCGTCTACGACCTGGCGACCGGCAGGCGCAGGAAGAAGTGGGACTTCAGCCGCCGCAGCCCCGACGACCGGGGGGCGTCCGCGCTGGTCGTGGGCGCGCTCGGCGGCAGGCCCGTCGCGGTCGTCGCGCACACGCCGGGCGGCGGCGAGACGGTGGTCCGCGTCTGGAGCCTGACCGACGGCAAGGTCGTCGGGGAGCTGGGCCCAGGGCCGGGCGCCGAGGTGCGGGCCCTGGCGCTGGCCGAGCTGGAGGGCCGTCCCGTGGTCGTGGGCACCGGCGGCGACGCCCTGCTGAGCGCGTGGAGCCTCGGTTCCGCCTGACGCTCATCCAGGTTTAAGAATCGCGGCCTAGGGTTCGGGCTGTGCTCACGGACGAAGCGGTGAAGGAGCCCGTGCGGACGCGTCCGCGCCGGGTCTGGCGGCGGCGGCTGGCGACGGCGGTCGCGGTGCTGTTCGCGGCGGGGACGGCGGTCCGGCTCGGCGGCCTGGAATCGGGCGTCCTGCTGGTTCCGCTGGTGTCCTTCACGCCGTACTTCGGCGTGGCGGCGCTGCTGATGCTGGGGGTGGCGGCGCTGGTCCGCAGCAGGGCGGCGGTCGCGGTCATGCTGGCGGTGTGCGCGTGCCTGGCCTGGCTGGTGCTCCCGCGCGCCCTGGCCGGCGGTACGGACGCCGCGGCCGGCCGCCCGTTGCGGGTGCTGACCGCCAACCTCAACGGCGGCCGCGGCGACTCCCGCACGATCGTCGACCTGGTCCGCACGCTGAACGTGGACGTGCTCAGCCTCCAGGAGCTGACCTGGGCCGAACGCGACCGGCTGGCGGCGGCCGGGCTGGAGACGCTGCTGCCGTACCAGGTCACCAGGCCGGAGACGTGGGGGCCGGTCGGCAGCGGCGTGTACGCGCGCCACCCGCTGCGCGAGCGTACGGGCCTGTTCCAGCCGGTCGGGCACCACATGCCGGTCGTGGAGGCGGCGCTGCCCGGCGGCGCGGTGGAGGTGGTGGTCGTGCATCCGGTGGCGCCGGTGCCCTCGACGGTGCCGGAGTGGGAGGCGGGGGTCGGGACGCTGCCGCCCGCGCCGTCCACGGGCGCGCCGCGGATCCTGGCCGGGGACTTCAACGCCACGCTGGACCACGCCGTGTTCCGGCGGCTGCTGGGCACCGGCTACACCGACGCAGCGGCGGCCACCGGCAAGGGGCTGGTGCCCACGTGGCCGATGCGCCGGATCCCGCCGCTGGTGGCGATCGACCACGTGCTCACGGACGGGCGGGCCCGCGCGGTGGACGTGCGCATCCTCGACCTGCCCGGCTCCGACCACCGCGCCCTCTTCGCCGACCTCCGCGTCCGAAGCTGACAGGCCGCGCGTTCCGGACGGGCCGGGCGTTCCGGACGGGCCGCGCGTTCCCGACAGCCGGGCGTTCCGGACGGGCCGGGGCGGTGTCAGGCCAGCCAGGCCGCCGTGTCGCTGGGCAGGCGGTCGCCGTCCAGGGCGCCGCTGGCCAGCAGAACCGTGCCGTGGGCGGGCAGCGGCACCGGGTCGGCGCCCAGGTTGACCACGCAGGTCAGCCCGGACTCCCGGGTGAAGGCGAGCACGTCAGGCCCGAGGTCGAGCCAGGTGAGCGTGCCGTCGCCGAGCCGCTCGGCACGGATGCGCAGCCCGTCCCGGTAGAGGTTGAGCATCGAGCCCAGGTCGGCGGTCTGGGCCTCGACGGTGAGCTTGTTCCAGGCGTCCGGCTGCGGCAGCCACGGCGTGGCCGTGCCGAAGCCGAACGGCGGCTCGTCGCCCGACCACGGCAGCGGCACCCGGCACCCGTCGCGGCCCTTCACCGTGTGGTTCGAGCGCCGCCACATCGGGTCCTGGCGCAGCTCGTCGGGGATGTCGTCCACCTCCGGCAGACCCAGCTCCTCGCCCTGGTAGATGTAGACGCCGCCGGGCAGCGCCATGGCCAGCAGCGCCGCCGCGCGTGCCCGGCGGTAGCCGAGCTCCAGGTCGGAGGGGGCGCCGTCCCTGCGGTCGGCGTGGTCCCAGGAGGTGTCGGCGCGGCCGTACCGGGTGACGACGCGGGCGACGTCGTGGTTGGACAGCACCCAGGTGGGCGGGGCGCCGAGCGGGGCGTGGGTGGCGAGGGTCTGCTCGATCACCTGGCGCAGCCCGGCGGGCTCCCAGGGGCAGGCCAGGAACGGGAAGTTGAAGACGGTGTGCAGCTCGTCGGAGCGCAGGTAGCGGGCCAGGCGCTCCTGGTCGGGCAGCCAGACCTCGCCGACCAGGACGCGGCCGTCGTACTCGTCGGTGATCCGGCGCCAGCTGCGGTAGACGTCGTGGACCTCGTCGAGGTCCTCGTACGAGCCGGTCAGGCCGTCGGGCTTGGCGAGCAGGGCGGCCGAGTCGATGCGGATGCCGTCCACGCCGCGGTCGTACCAGAAGCGCAGCACGTCGTGGAACTCGCGGTGCACCTCCGGGTTGGTCCAGTTGAGGTCGGGCTGGCCGGGGTCGAACAGGTGCAGGTACCACTGGCCGTCGGGCACCTGGGTCCAGGCGGGGCCGCCGAAGATCGACTGCCACTCGCCGGGCTCGTCCCGGAACCAGAACCGGTCGCGCACGGACGGGTCGCGCAGCGCCTCCTGGAACCACGCGCTCGCGGTCGAGCTGTGGTTCGGCACGACGTCGATGATGATCCTGATGTTCAGCCCGTGCGCCTCGGCGATGAACTCCTCCGCCTCGGCCAGGGTGCCGAACACGGGATCGATGTCCCGGTAGTCGGCCACGTCGTACCCGCCGTCGGCCAGCGGCGACGGATACCAGGGGTTGAGCCAGATCGCGTTCACCCCGAGCGCCGACAGGTACGGCAAACGTGCCCGCAGCCCCGCCAGGTCGCCCACGCCGTCACCGTTGCCGTCGGCGAAGCTGCGCAGGTAGACCTGATAGATCGCGGCTCCCCGCCACCACGTTTCGGACATGCTGAAGACAACTCCTTGCCATAGGTGGAGGCACTCAGCCCTTGAGGCTGCCGGCGGTGAGTCCCGCCATGATGTGCCGCTGGAAGATGAAGAAGACGATGACGGTCGGGATGCTGGCGATCACCAGGCCGCCCATGACCTGGTCCTGCGACACGGCCCCGGCGGTCTGGGCCAGGCCCACGCTGAGCGTCATCTTCTCGCTGTCGCTCATGACGAGCAGCGGCCAGATGAAGTCCTTGAACGAGGTGACGATCGTGAAGATCGACGTCACGCCGAGGATCGGGCGGGAGACCGGCAGCACCACCGACCACAGGATGCGGAACGGGCCGCCGCCGTCGATCTGGGCGGCTTCGAGCAGCTCGCGGGGGATGGAGTCGAAGAACCTCTTGAGCAGGAAGATGTTGAACCCGTTGGCCGCGGCGGGCAGCCACAGGCCCCACGGGTTGTTCAGCAGGTCCCAGCCGAGGACCGGCACGTCGTGGATGGCGAGGTAGGTGGGGATGAGCACGACCATCGGCGGGATCATCAGCGTGGCCAGCATGGCGCCGAGGATGACGTTGCCGAACGCCGGACGCAGCTTCGACAGCGCGTACGCGGCGGCGACGTCGACGCACATGGTGATCAGCCAGCCGCCGCCGGCGTACAGGACGGTGTTCCTCAGCAGCGTGCCGATGTCGAACAGCTCCCACGACTCCAGGAACTTCCCGAAGTTCAGCTCCTTCGGGAAGAGCGTGGGCGGCACCTGGGCGAACTCCTCGGCCGACTTCAGCGCGCCGGTGATCATCCAGTACATCGGCAGGAGGAACACGACGGTGAACGTGACGACCGTCGCGACCAGGACCGTCCAGTAGATCCGCCGTCCCCACCGGCTGTTGAGCTGGTGCGGGGAGATGATCGTGCGGAACTGCACCTCGATGCGCCTGGGCGGCCGTCTCCTGTCCCGGCGTCCTGGCGCGGGCGGCGCGGCGGGGCGGCGCAGGGTGGCGTTCGACATGGTCAGCCCTTCTCCTCGCGGGTCAGCCGGAGCTGCACGGCGGCGAAGGCGAGCAGGACGACCATGAGCATCATCCCCAGCGCGCCGCCCGCGCCGTAGTCGCTGTAGGTGAACGCCTGCTGGAACATCAGGAAGACGACGGTGGCGGTGGCGTTCTCGGGGCCGCCGCCGGTGAGCAGGTACGGCTCGATGAAGACCTGCATGGTGGCGACGATCTGCAACATCAGCATGAGCAGCAGGATCAGCCGGGTCTGCGGGATCGTGATGTGCCTGATCCGCTTCCACACGCCGGCGCCGTCGAGCTCGGCGGCCTCGTACAGGTCGGGCGGGATGTTCTGCAGCGCGGCGAGATAGATCAGGGTGGCCGAGCCCATGTTCATCCAGGTCGAGACGAGCACCAGGCAGAGCAGCGCGGTGTCGGTCGAGTAGATCCAGTTGAGTCCGGGCAGCGAGAAGAAGCCGAGGATCTGGTTGAACAGGCCGACGTCGGGGTCGTAGAACCAGCGGAAGAGCAGCACCGCGACGGCCGGGGGCAGCATGACCGGCAGGTACACCACGAACCGCAGGTAGGCCCGGCAGTGGCGGAGCTCGTTGAGCAGGATCGCCACCGCGAACGGCAGCCCGTAGCCGAGCACCAGCGCGAGGACGGTGAACATGAGCGTGTTCAGCCACGCGGGCCCGAAGGCGGGGTCGGCGAAGGCGGCCCTGAAGTTGTCCAGCCCGACCCACTCCGGCTCGTTGACCAGGTCGGTCTTCTGGAAGCTGAGGATGAACTCCTGGACGATGGGATACCAGGAGAACAGGACGAAGCAGAACAGCGCCCCGACCATGAACCCGTAGGCCGTCAGGTTCCTCCGCAACGCCCGGCGCAACGGCGAGGGCGGCCTCGGCCGTCGCGCGGCTCCGGCGGTCGCAATGCTCATGGGGTGTCTCCGATCACCGACTCGACGTACCGGGGCGCCGGCGGGCGCGGCGCCCCGGTCTCACGTTCCGCTCAGCCCTTGCCGAGCATGGCGTTCGCCTTGGTCTCGGCGTCCGCGAGGAGCTGGTCGACATTGGCGTCCTCGCGGCTCAGCACGGCCGACATGGCGACGTCGAGGATGGCGTAGAGCTCCTGGGCGTGCGGCGGCTCCATCTTGGGCGGGATGGTGGCCGAGGCGTCGACGTACGGCTGGTAGTTCTCCACCGGCAGGGTGGCGCTGGCCTTGCGGGCGTCCTGGATGGCCTTGCCGGTGGGCGAGGCGCCGTAGACGTCGTTGTCGGGCACGCCGACCGGGTTGCCGAGCGACTTGCCGCGGGCGAAGTCGAAGCGGCCCTTGCCGACGGTGTTGAAGCGGAAGTTCACCCAGGCCAGACCGGCCTTGGCCTGCTCGGGCGTGGCCTTGGGGTTGACGAAGAACGCCTCGCCGCCGCTCAGCGACGCCTTGGCCTCGGGGAAGCCGGTGATGCCGTAGTCGGTGGCGGCGCCCTTGAACTTGTTGACCACGTCGGTGACGACGTCGGGGGCGCCGAGCATCATGCCGACCTTGCCCGAGCCCATGGCCTGCATGAGCGGTTCCCAGGCGTTGAACAGCTTGGCGCCGGTGCTCTTGTCCACCCAGCGCAGGTCCTTGAGGAACTGCAGCACGGCCTTGCCCGCGGGCGAGTTGAACGCGGCGGTCTTGCCGTCGGCCGAGACCATGTCGCCGCCACGGCCGTACAGGGCCTGGTTGAAGTGCCAGCCGCCGGTGTTGCCGCCGGAGTACTCGCCGTAGCCGATGACGCCGGCGCCGAGCGCGGCGATCTTCTTGGCGGCCTCGCGGACCTCGGCCCAGGTCTTGGGCGGGCTGTTGGGGTCGAGCCCGGCCTTGGTGAACAGCGCCCGGTTGTAGACCAGGCCGACGCTGTAGTGGACGTTGGGGACGCCGTAGACCTTGCCGTCCTTGGTGACCAGGTCGCGGACGTCCTGGCGCAGGTCGTTCCAGTTCTTGATCTCACCGGTGTACGGCGTGATGTCCAGGCCCTGTCCCTTGGCGATCACGTCGGCGTAGTTGGTGACCGGCACCACGAACACGGTCTCCATCTGGCCGCCGGCCAGCTTCGGGCCGAAGGTCTTGGGGTCGAAGCAGGGCTGCTGGTCGGTGCTCTTGACCGTCACGCCGGGGTTGGCCTTCATGAAGGCGGCCACGTCGTCGTCCCAGGCCTGCCGCTCCTTGGGGGCGGACTTCGCGGGCTGGCAGGCGACGGTGATGCTCACCTGCGCGGCGCCCGGGGCGCTGCCCCGCGCGTCGGGCTTGGTGTCGTCGCCACTGCCGCAGGCCGCGGCGCTCATGCTCAGGCCTGCCGCCACGAGCAGCCCCACAGTCCTGCGATAGTCCGATCTCTTCATCGATCTGACCCTTCCGAAGCTTGACGAAGCCGGGGGACGGTGAGGCGCCCCGCTGTGCGCTCACAATGGCAGATCCCTCAGATGTCCGCAATGTTTCGACATGGGATTGCAAGATAACGACTAGGTCACCGGAAGAGCTTCTCAGGACGAGCCGCGCACCCGCCCCGTCGAGGCCCTGACCACCAGCTCCGGGTCGAAGAGCAGCTCGTCGGCGGGCACCACGTGCTTGTCGATCTGGGCGATGAGCAGGTCGACCGCGGCCCGGCCCATGGCGTCGATCGGCTGGCGCACGGTGGTCAGCGGCGGGTCGGTGCAGTTCATCAGGGCCGAGTCGTCGAACCCGACCACCGAGACGTCCGCCGGCACCGACAGGCCGGCCCGGCGCACGGCCCGGACCGCGCCGAGCGCGAGCATGTCGCTGGCGCACACGATGCCGGTCACCCCCCTGGCCACCAGCCTGGCGGCCGCCGCGTGGCCGCCCTCCAGCGAGTACATGCTGTGCTCGACCAGCGCGGGATCGACCTGGCCCGCCACGGCGGCGAGCTTGCGCCGCGACGGCACGTGGTCGCGCGGCCCGAGCACCAGGCCCACCCGCTCGTGGCCGAGGCTGCGCAGGTGGCCGAGCGCGATCTCGGCGGCCACCACGTCGTCGGCCGACACCTGCGGGAACCCCAGGTGCTCGACGGCGGCGTTGACCAGGACGGTCGGCAGTCTGCGCTCGTAGAGCAGCCCGTAGTGCTCATGGGAGGCGTCGGCCTGGGCGTAGTGGCCGCCGGCGAAGACGACGCCGCTGACCTGCTGGGAGAGCAGGAGGCTGACGTAGTCGGCCTCGCTCACCCCCCCGACCGTGCGGGTGCACAGCACGGAGGTGAAGCCCTGCTGGGCCAGGGCGCCGCCGACGACCTCGGCGAACGCCGGGAAGATCGGGTTCTGCAGCTCGGGCAGCACCAGGCCGACCAGCCGGGCGCGGTCGCCGCGCAGCCGGGTGGGGCGCTCGTACCCGAGCACGTCGAGGGCCGTGAGCACGGCCTCCCTGGTGGCCTCCGACACGCCGGGCTTGCCGTTGAGCACCCGGCTCACGGTCGCCTCGCTCATGCCGACCTTCTTGGCCACGTCTCCGAGTCGTCGGGTCATGCGCAAACTATACGGCCAATCCCGCAAAGACTTGCAACAGCTTGCGCCCATCCTTGCGGGCGAGGTCCGCGATTTTCGCCGCTCCCGCAGGGCGCACGACCTGCTTCGTCCGTCAAGTCCGCGAAATCACGCGGCAGTCAAGTATTTGCGAAATGAAGTAGAAACATTGCGGATTTCTATGGGTCAACTTAAGGTGCGGGCAACCCTCCCAGCCCGACGAGAGGTGACACCCCCCATGAGACGCAAGCCCTCCCTCTTACGACCGCTCGCGGCGGCCGTGGCCGTCGCCCTGGCCCTGATCGGCTGGACGGCCCCACCGGCCGCGGCCGCGGGCCCCAACCTGGCGGCCGGGAAACCGGTCACGGTGAGCAGCACCACCGACGTCTACGGCGGCGGCAACGCCACCGACGGCGACCAGGCCACCTACTGGGAGAGCGCCAACAACGCCTTCCCCCAGTGGATCCAGGTGGACCTCGGCTCCGCCGTCAGCGTGAACGAGGTGGTCCTGAAGCTGCCCTCCACCTGGGAGCCCAGGACGCAGACGCTGACGGTGCAGGGCGGCACCGAAGGCTCGCCGCTCACGACGCTCTCGGCCTCGGCCGTGCGCACGTTCGCCCCGGCGGCGACGATCACCTTCACCGCGGCGACCGTCCGGTACGTCCGGGTGACCGTCACCGCCAACACCGGCTGGCCCGCCGCCCAGGTGTCGGAGTTCGAGGTGCGCGGCCCCGGCTCGGGCGACACCCAGCCGCCGTCCGCGCCCGGCGGCCTGGCCTACACCGAGCCGGTCGCCGGCCAGATCAGGCTGACCTGGACCGCCGCCACCGACAACGTGGGCGTGACCGGGTACGACGTCTACGCCAACAACGCGCTGCGCGGCAGCGTCGCCGGGAACGTGCTGACCTACACCGATGCCCAGCCCACCACGCTGACGGTCTCCTACCAGGTCAAGGCCAGGGACGCGGCGGGCAACCAGTCCCCGGCGAGCAACACCGTCACCCGCGCCGGCAGCGGCGGCGGCGGCTCCAACCTGGCCGCCGGCAAGCCCATCACCGCCTCCTCCTACGTGCACACCTACGTCGCCGCCAACGCCAACGACAACAGCGTGACGACGTACTGGGAGGGCGCGGGCGGCAGCTATCCCAACACGCTGACCGTGCAGCTCGGCGCGAACGCCGACGTCTCCTCGGTCGTGGTCAGGCTGGACCCGGCCGCCGTGTGGAGCACCCGCACCCAGACGTTCCAGGTGCTCGGCAGGGAGCAGGGCGCCTCGGGGTTCACGAGCCTGGTCTCCTCGGCGGCGTACACGTTCGACCCGGGCTCGGGCAACACGGTGACGGTGCCGGTCGGGGCGCGGGTGGCCGACGTGCGGCTCTCGTTCACCGCCAACACCGGGGCCCCGGCGGGGCAGGTGGCCGAGCTGCAGGTCATGGGCGTGCCCGCGCCGAACCCCGACCTGACCGTGACCTCGCTGTCCTGGTCGCCGCAGGCGCCGGTGGAGACCGACGCGGTCACGTTGTCGGCCGTGGTCAGGAACGCCGGCAACGCGGCGTCGGCCGCGACCGACGTCGCCTTCTCCCTCGGCGCCGGCAAGGTCGCCACAGCGAACGTGGGCGCGCTGGCCGCGGGCGCCTCGGCGACCGTGACCGCGAACATCGGCGCCCGGGAGGCCGGCAGCTACCCGGTCACCGCCAAGGCCGACGACGCCGGGACCGTCATCGAGCAGAACGAGTCCAACAACTCCCTCACCGGCCCGTCCCCGCTGGTCGTCAAGCCGGTGGACACCTCCGACCTGGTCGCCGCGCCGGTCTCCTGGACGCCGGGCAACCCGGCCGCCGGCAGCACGGTCGCCTTCTCGGTCGCGATCAGGAACCAGGGCACGGTGGCCTCGGCCGCCGGCGCGCACGGCGTCACGCTGACCGTCGCGAACGAGGCGGGCACGGTCGTCAGGACCCTGACCGGCGCCCACAGCGGCGCGATCGCGGCCGGCGCCACCACCGCCCCCGTGTCCCTGGGCACCTGGACGGCCGCGGGCGGCCGCTACACCGTGAAGACCGTCATCGCGACCGACGCCAACGAGCTGCCGGTCAAGCAGGCCAACAACACCAGCGTCCAGCAGCTCTTCGTCGGCCGCGGCGCGAACATGCCGTACGACATCTACGAGGCCGAGGACGGCGTGACCGGCGGCGGCGCGCAGGTCGTCGGCCCGAGCAGGGACGTCGGCACGGTGGCCGGCGAGGCGTCGGGCCGCCGCGCGGTGACGCTGAACCAGACCGGCTCCTACGTCGAGTGGACCACCAAGGCCGACACCAACACCCTGGTCACCCGCTTCTCCATCCCGGACGCCCCGGGCGGCGGCGGCACGAGCTCGACCCTGAACATCTACGTCAACGGCGCCTTCCACAAGGCCATCGACCTGACCTCGAAGTACGCCTGGCTGTACGGCGCGGAGGCGAGCCCCGGCAACTCGCCCGGCGCCGGCCCGGCCCGCCACATCTACGACGAGGCCAACGTCATGCTGAACGCCACGGTCCCCAAGGGCAGCAGGATCAGGCTGCAGAAGGACCCGGCCAACAACACGACCTACGCCGTCGACTTCGTCAGCCTGGAGCAGGTCTCGCCGGTCGCCAACCCCGACCCCGCGCACTACGCCGTGCCGGCCGGGTTCTCCCAGCAGGACGTGCAGAACGCCCTGGACAAGGCGCGCCAGGACGCCGGCCTGACCGGCGTCTACCTGCCCGCGGGCACGTACCAGACGACGGGCAAGTTCCAGGTGTACGGCAAGGCCGTCAAGGTGGTCGGCGCGGGCCCCTGGTACACCAGGTTCGTCTCGCCCGCGGGCCAGGACGGCACCGACGTCGGCTGGCGCACCGAGGCGTCGTCGAACGGCTCGACGTTCGCCGGGTTCGCCCACTTCGGCAACTACACCTCGCGCATCGACGGCCCCGGCAAGATCTTCGACCTGTCGAAGGTCTCGAACATCACGATCGACGACCTCTGGGTCGAGCACCAGATCTGCATGTTCTGGGGCACGAACGTCGACCACGTGACGATCAGGAACTCGCGCATCAGGAACACCTTCGCCGACGGCGCGAACTTCACCAACGGCAGCACGAACAACCTGATCACCAACGTCGAGACCCGGGCCACCGGCGACGACAGCTTCGCGCTGTTCGCGGCGATCGACAACGTCAACGCCGACCAGTCGGGCAACGTCTTCGAGAACATCACCTCGCTGCTGACCTGGCGGGCCGCGGGCGTCGCGGTGTACGGCGGCCAGAACAACGTCGTGCGCAACGCCTACATCGCCGACACCCTGGTCTACTCGGGCATCACGATCAGCTCGCTGGACTTCGGCATCCCGATGCGGGACTTCGGGCCGGGCCAGACGAAGTTCGAGAACATCTCGCTCGTCCGGGCCGGCGGGCACTTCTGGGGGCAGCAGACGTTCCCGGCGATGTGGATCTTCTCCGCCTCCAAGAAGTTCACCGCGATCCGGGTCACCGACGTGGACATCGTGGACCCGACCTACAGCGGGATCATGTTCCAGACCGCCTACTCCAGCCCGAGCACGCCGCTGAACCCGGTCACCGACACCGTGTTCACGAACGTGTCGATCTCGGGGGCGCGGCGCAGCGGCGACGCCTTCGACGCCAAGTCGGGCTTCGGCATCTGGGTCAACGAGCTGCCCGAGCCGGGGCAGGGCCCGGCGGTCGGCTCGGCCACGTTCGGCAATCTGCGGCTGAGCGGCAACGCGACCGACATCCGCAACACGACGAGCACGTTCACGCTCAATGTGAACTGAGCGCGTCCGGAGGCGCCGTCCGGGTCCGCGGGGCCCGGACGGCACGTCCGCGATATGACCCAAATGGTATGCAAGCTCCGTGGACAACTTTAAAGTTTCTTTACATAATCCGATGAACCCGCTGGTCGCGGGCCCGCGCTCGGGCGACGAAAGGGTTGTCCACCATGAAGCGAACGCGCCGTCTCCTCGTCGTGCTGCTGGCCTCCGTCCTGGCGGCACTGGGCGTCCTCGTCGTCCAGACCTCCGCCCAGGCGGCCAACCTCCTCACCAATCCGGACTTCGAGACCGGATCCCTGTCGCCGTGGTCGTGCACCGGCGGGCTGGGGTCGGTGGTCTCCACCCCGGTCCACTCCGGCACCAAGGCGCTGGCCGCGGCGGCCAGCGGGTCCGACACCGCGCAGTGCACCCAGTCGGTGTCGGTGCGGCCGAGCACGACGTACACGCTGAGCGCGTGGGTGCGCGGCAGCTACGTCTACCTCGGCGTGACCGGCGGCTCCTCGTCCTGGACGTCGTCGGCGGGGGCGTACACGCAGCTCACCGTGTCGTTCACGACCACCGCGAGCCAGAGCACCGCGGTCATCTTCCTGCACGGCTGGTACGGCCAGGGCACCTACTACGCCGACGACGTCAGCTTCGACGGCCCCGGCGGCACCGCCTCCCCCACGATCACCCCGACCGTCACCCCCACCGTCACGCCCACGGTGACGCCCACCGTCACCCCGACCGTGACGCCCACGGTGACGCCCACGGTGACGCCCACGGTCACGCCGACCGTGACGCCCACCGACACCACCTGCCCGACCAAGCCGCGGCCCGCGGGCAAGGTGATCCAGGGCTACTGGGAGAACTGGGACGGCGCGATCAACGGCGTGCACCCGCCGCTCGGCTGGATCCCGATCACCGACCCGCGCATCAAGGCGCACGGCTACAACGTGATCAACGCCGCGTTCCCCGTCATCCGCTCCGACGGCACCGTGCTGTGGGAGGACGGCATGGACGCCACCGTCAAGGTCGCCACCCCGGCCGAGATGTGCCAGGCCAAGGCCGCCGGCGCGACGATCCTCATGTCCATCGGCGGCGCGGCGGCCGGCATCGACCTCGGCTCCAGCGCCGTCGCCGACCGGTTCGTGGCGACCGTCGTGCCGATCCTGAAGAAGTACAACTTCGACGGCATCGACATCGACATCGAGACCGGCCTGACCGGCGGCGGCAGCATCACCCAGCTCTCCGCCTCGCAGTCGAACCTCATCCGGATCATCGACGGCGTGCTCGCCCAGATGCCGGCCGGGTTCGGCCTGACCATGGCGCCGGAGACGGCGTACGTGACGGGCGGCAGCGTGACGTACGGGTCGATCTGGGGCGCGTACCTGCCGATCATCAAGAAGTACGCCGACAACGGCCGCCTGTGGTGGCTGAACATGCAGTACTACAACGGCAGCATGTACGGCTGCTCCGGCGACTCCTACTCCGCCGGCACCGTGCAGGGCTTCACCGTGCAGACCACCTGCCTGAACAACGGCCTGACCATCCAGGGCACGACGATCACCGTGCCCTACGACAAGCAGGTGCCGGGCCTGCCCGCGCAGCCGGGCGCCGGCGGCGGGTACATGGCCCCCTCGCTGGTCTCGCAGGGCTGGAACGCCTTCAACGGCCAGCTCAAGGGCCTGATGACCTGGTCGATCAACTGGGACGGCTCGAAGGGCTGGACGTTCGGGGACAACGTCAAGGGCCTGCAGGGCCGCTAGGGACAGGACGCGGCGGCCTTCCGGCGCGCCAGGGGCGCCGGAAGCGCCGCCGTGTCCGCGAGATAACGCTTGGCTGTGAATCCGGCCCACTGGTTTGCCGCGTTTGCGGGGGCATGGAACGCTCTAGGCAAAAAGCGCCGAGGACCAGGTGGGGATTCAGGTGTCAACAGTAAGCGGGAGGGCGGCGGCGCGGCGTTCCGGCCGGTTGGCCACCTGCGTCATGGGGTTCGCCGCCATGGCGCTGCTCGCGGCCGGCTGCTCCCTCGGCGCCACCGCCGAGCAGGAGACCACCGGCGCCCAGCCGCCGCAGACGTCCTCGCCCGCCGCCACCGCCGAGGCGCTGAAGCCGCCGCCCGTGGACGCCGACTGGCCGCGCTGGGGCCTGACCCACACCGGCGTCAGCGCCAACAACATCACCCCGCGCCTGGAGCAGGACGTCGCCCGCGCGCTGTCGGAGACGCCGATGCTGCAGAACCAGCACATCATGGGCTTCGGGGCGCTCAACCCCGAGCCGCGGCGGGGCGAGTACTTCTGGGAGGACCTCGACAGCCGGACGAACTTCATGCGGGAGTCCGGCGGCATCGGCGTCATCACGCTGTGCTGCGCCCCCGACTGGATGAAGGGCGGCCCCGAGGGCCCGACCGAGGAGTCGGCCTGGAAGGAGCACCTGGAGGACGCGCCGTACCCGGAGCACTTCGACGACTTCGCCAAGCTGGCGGCGACCGTGGCCGAGCGCTACCGGGACGTGAAGTACTTCATGGTCTGGAACGAGTTCAAGGGCTTCTGGCGGGACCACGCCAAGCCCGCGGACTACAAGGGCTACACCGAGCTGTACAACAAGGTGTACGACGCGGTGAAGGCGGTCCGTCCGGACGCCAAGATCGGCGGCCCGTACCTGGGCTTCGACAGCGACAGCAAGGGCGACACCGAGCTGCGCGGCCCGTGGGGGGCGGTCAACCAGCACGCCCTCGACGCCTTCGAGTACTGGTTCAAGCACAAGAAGGGCGCCGACTTCGTCGTCGTGGACGGCGCCTCCCCCACCGAGACCCACGAGCTGCTGCCGGACGCGTTCGGCGCCCTGGGCAAGTTCGGCGCGATCACCAAGTGGCTGCGCGAGAAGACCGGCGACCTGCCGGTGTGGTGGTCGGAGTGGTACTTCGTGCCCGAGGACGGCACCGTCTGGGACGAGCCCATGCGGCTGGCCGTGCAGGCCGTCTCGATGATGGAGTTCGCCAGGAGCGGCGCGAGCACCGCCCTGTACTGGAACCCGCAGGCCAAGGACGGCGAGTGCCGGGCCTGCATGTGGGACCCGCGCACGGGCGCGCTGATGCCCACCGGCAAGCTGGTGAGCGACTTCACCCGCTGGTTCCCGGCGGGGGCCGAGCTGGAGCCGGTCACCTCCGCCGACCGGCGGGTGCGGGTGCTGGCCCAGCCCCGGCAGCTCCTCGCCGTCAACACCGCCGGCAAGCAGGTCACCACGACGGTCGACGGCAAGGAGCTGACGCTCAAGCCGTACGAGATCAGGTGGAGCGACCGCTAGCGCGGCGGTCACACGGGCGAGATGGCGGTCCGGTATGAGGGCCGCCATTGATCCGGCTGACTCGCCTTGACAAGATGCGCAAGATCCCCAGTAAATCCACCGAGGGAACTTGCGCATGTTGAAGCTCCGACCAGGGCTGAGCGCGCTCGTCGTGATCGCGTCGCTCAGCCTGACGACGCCGCCCTCGCAGGCGGCCCCGCGCGGCGCGCCCGCCTGCGCGCCCGGCACGACCGTCACCACCGACTCGGGCCAGGTGTGCGGGATCGCGGGCGAGGGCCTGCGCTCCTGGCTCGGCATCCCCTACGCCGCCCCGCCGGTCGGCGACCTGCGCTGGACGCCTGCGCGCCGGGCCACGCCCTGGCCCGGCGTGTTCTCCGGCACCGGGCGGGGCAGCCCGTGCCCGCAGGCCGAGCTGCTCGGCTCCCCCTCCGAGGACGAGGACTGCCTCAAGCTCAACGTCGCCGCCCCCGAAGGGGCGCGCGACCTGCCCGTCATGGTGGAGTTCCACGGCGGCGGCTTCCGGTACGGCGCCCCGTCCGACGGCTCCTACCTGGCGAAGGCCGGCGGCGTCGTGCACGTCGGCGTCGGCTACCGGCTGGGCGTCCTGGGCTTCCTGTCCCACCGGGCCTTCGGCCGGAACGCCGGCAACTACGCCCTGTCCGACCAGCAGGAGGCGCTGCGCTGGGTGCGGCGCAACATCGCCCGCTTCGGCGGCGACCCCGGCAACGTGACGATCTTCGGGGCCAGCGCCGGCGGGTCGAGCGTCTGCGCGCACACGGCGTCGCCGACCGCGAAGGGCCTGTTCGAGAAGGGCATCGTGCAGAGCGGCGAGTACAACTCGCTGCGCGGCGTGAACACCTTCTGGCAGCCGCAGGACTGCAAGGCCGAGCTGCCCACGCAGGCCGAGGCGCAGGCCCAGGCCGGCCGGTTCGCCGCCGCGCTCGGCTGCGAGCAGGCCGCCGACCCGGCCGCGTGCCTGCGGGCCAAGCCGGTCAAGGCGCTGCTCGACCAGTCCGGCGACGGGCTCGGCCCGGACCGCGGGACGATCGCCCCCATCGTGGACGGCCGCATCCTGACGATGTCGCCGTCCCGGGCGTTCGCCAGGGGCAAGGTCAACAAGGTCGCCCTCATGCACGGCGTCGGCCGCGACGAGGTCCAGCTCCCCGCCGCGAACACCCCGGACGAGTACGAGACCCTGGTCCGCCGGCAGTACGGCCCCCTCGCCCCCGAGGTGCTCGCCCGCTACCCGCTGGCCAGGTTCCCCGCTCCGGCGGCGTTCATCGCGTACCGGACGATCGTGGCCGACAGCAACTCGGTCTGCCCTGCGCTGCTCAACGACGAACGGCTGGCCGCGCACCTGCCGGTGTACGCCTTCCAGGTGGACAACACCGACGCGCCGCCGCTGTTCTTCCTCGACCGGACCAAGCCGAACGGCGCCTTCCACATCAGCGAGGCGCCCTTCCTGTACTCCGACGTCAAGGACCTGGACGCCAACCAGCGCTCCTTCGGCGCCCAGCTCGTCGCCCAGTGGACGGGCTTCGCCCGTACCGGCGACCCGACCGCGGAGGGGACCCCGCTGTGGCCCCGGTACACCCGCACCGACCCCGCCGTCATGTCCCTGGCCCCGGCCGGTGACAGCCAGGTGACGCGGGAGATCGCCAGGCAGCACCAGTGCGCGTTCTGGAACAAGGAGGCGACCTCATGATCCGGCTGCTGACCGCGCTCTGCCTCGCGCTGCTGCAGGGCCCGGCGCCCGCGCAGGCGGCGACCGGCGGCGACTGGCCCATGTGGCAGCAGGGCCCGCTGGGCTGGCGGCACAACGCGGCAGAACGCGCGATCAACCCGCGCACGGTCGGCGGCCTCGCGCTGAAGTGGGCCTTCGCCTATCCCAAGGAGGCCGGCACGCCGCGCAGCCAGCCCGCCGTCGTGGGCGACACCGTGTACTTCGGCTCCCCCGAAGGCAAGCTGTACGCCAGGGACGCCGCCACCGGCGCCGCCCGCTGGGAGTTCGACCTGGCCACCGTCGGCACCGGCCGCACCCAGGTGCAGGACGGCCCGGCCGTGGCCAGGGGCAAGGTCTACTTCGGCGACGTGCGCGGCTGGTTCTACGCCGTGGACCAGCGCACCGGCCGGCTGGCCTGGGCCCGCCGGCTCGACGACACCGTCACGGCGATCGTGACCAGCTCGCCCCTGGTCTTCGGCGACCGCGTCTACGTCGGCGTCTCCAGCGGCGAGAACATCCTCGGCAAGGAGCACGCCTGCTGCACCTTCCGCGGCCACCTCGACGCCATGGACGCCGACACCGGCCGCCCGGTCTGGCGCTTCGACACCGTCCCGAAGGCCCGCCAGGACGGCACCTGGCCCAACGGCGTCCCCCGGTACGCCCCCTCGGGCGGCGGCGTGTGGAGCTCCCCGGCCCTCGACCCGCTCACCCGCACCCTGTACGTCGGCACCGGCCAGAACTACACCGGCAGCGCCGGCCACTACGACTCGGTGCTGGCGCTGGACATCGACACCGGCCGGCCGCGCTGGACCCGGCGGATGACCGACGTGGACACCTGGCGGCTGGAGTGCTCGCTGCCCACCCCCGAGGACCGCGAGTACTGCCCGAACCTCCCCGACGGCACCGCGCTCGACTTCGACCTCGGGGCCGCGCCCAACCTGTTCAGGGCGGGCGGGCGCGCCCTGGTCGGCATCGGGCAGAAGGCGGGCGTGTACCACGTGCTCGACGCGCGTACCGGGAAGATCGTCTGGCAGCGGCAGCTGTCCAAGCCGATGCCCGGCGGCGGCCTGTCCGGCGTCCAGTGGGGCACCTCCTTCGACGGGCAGCGCCTGTACGTGGCCACGTACATGGCCCAGCCCGGCACCCTGTTCGCCCTCGACCCGGCGACCGGGCACCTGCTGTGGGAGACGCCCAACCCGGCCGACGGCTGCGCCACCGGCGGCGCGGCCCAGTACCCGAACGTCTGCCGCCTCGGCCACACCCCGGCCGTCTCCAGCACGCCCGGCCTGGTCTGGGAGGGCAGCATGGACGGCAAGATGCGGGCCTACTCGGCGCGCACCGGCGAGGTCGTGTGGGCCTACGACACCATGCAGGAGGTGCCGGGCGTCAACGGCCTGACCGGGCGCGGCGGGGCCGTCTCGGGCGGCGGCGGGGCCGTGGTGTCGCACGGCATGCTGTTCGTCCAGTCGGGGTACTCCTTCACGCCGTACCCGAACCCGTACGGGTCGGTGTTCCTGGCCTTCAGCCTTCCGTAGGCGCCGCCGGGGCGGTCGAGCCGCGCACCACCAGCTCGGTCGCCAGCTCGACGTGGTGGGAGTCGATCCGCTCGCCGGCCGCCAGCCGCAGCGCGGTGCGCAGGGCCGCCCGGCCCATCTCGCGCAGCGGCTGGCGCACGGTGGTGAGCTGCGGCGAGGCCATCCGGGCGATCTGGGTGTCGTCGAAGCCGACGATGCTCAGGTCCTCCGGGATGCGCAGGCCGCGCGACCTGGCGGCCTCCATGACCCCGAGCGCGATCTCGTCGCAGCCGGCGAAGATCGCGGTCGGGGGCTCCGGCAGGTCGAGCACGCTCGCGCCGTTGACCAGGCCGTCCTGGTAGTGGAAGTGGGCGGTGCGCACGTAACCGGGCGGCTCGGGCGCGCCGGCCGCCTCCAGCGCCGCGCGGTAGCCGTGCAGGCGGGCCTGGTTGCAGGCCGAGGTCGGCGGGCCGCCGATGTAGGCGATGCGGCGGTGGCCCAGGGACAGCAGGTGCTGGGTGGCGGTCAGGCCGCCGGCGAAGTTCGTCGAGCCGACGCTGGTCACGCTGGTGGTCGGCAGGTTGAGCGGGTCGATCACGACCAGCGGCAGCCGGGCCCGCGTCAGCGCCCCGAGCTGCGCGCCGGTCAGCTCGCTGGTCACCACGATGAGCGCCCGCCGCCCGGCGGCGACCAGGTCGCGCGCCCAGCCGCCGGTGCGCTGGTGGCTCTTCCTGATGCTGACCACGACCGACGTCTCCAGCTCGTCGCCGGCCTCGATCGCGCCGTGGATGATCTCGGTGGAGTAGGCGTTGAGGTCGTCGTCGAACTGCACCTCGACCGTGGCGGGGCCGCCCGCCTCGCCGCGGCGCGGCGTGGCGGGCACGTAGTCGTGCTGCTGGAGCAGCGACTGCACCAGCGAACGGGTCGCCGGGGCCACGTCGCTGCGGCCGTTGAGCACCTTGGAGACGGTGGCGACGGACACGCCGGCCGAGGCCGCGACGGTGGCCAGCGTGGCGCGCCTAGGAGCCGGCATCTGTTCCTCCTCGGATCTCCACGGGTGTGACCAGCCGCCTGCCCGCGCCGGCGGGCCGCGCCGGGCCGGTCAGCCGGACCACGCCGCGGCACGGCAGGTCGGCGGCGGACGTGCCGACGAGCACCTCGACGTCTCCCGGCTCCACGACCCGCCGCAGGTCGCGCCCGGTGAAGGCGGTCCTGTCGGTGTGGACGAGGAAGGAGACCCGCCTGCTCTCGCCCGGTTCGAGGCGCACCCTGGCGAAGCCGGTGAGCTGCTTCACCGGCCTGGTGACCTGGGCGAGGACGTCGTGCAGGTAGAGCTGCACGACCTCGTCGCCCGCCCGGCCGCCGGTGTTGGCGACGCGGACCGAGACGGTGAACTCGCCGTCGGTCGGCACCTCGGCGGCGCTGATTCGCAGGTCGCCGACCTCGAAGGTGGTGTAGGAGCGGCCGTGCCCGAAGGGGAACAGCGGGGTGGGATCGAGGTTGCTGATGCCCTTGCTGTCGGCTCCGAGCGGGGGCTGCAGGTAGGTGCCCGGCTGCCCGCCAGAGTGGCGGGGTATCTGCACGGGAAGCTTGCCTCCAGGCTGGACACGACCGCTCAGTATACCGGCGATCGCCCCGCCGCCCTCCTCTCCCGGCATGAACGCCTGGACCAGCCCGGCGGCTCCGTCGTGCACCTCGCCCAGCGCGTACGGGCGGCCGGAGACGACCACCACGACGACCGGCGTGCCCGTCGCGAACAGCTCGGCCAGCAGGTCGGCCTGGAGGCCGGGCAGCCGCAGGTCCTCGGCGTCGCAACCCTCGCCCGACGTGCCCTGGCCGAACAGGCCGGCCAGGTCGCCCACGACCGCGACGCACAGGTCGGCCGCGCGGGCGGCGGCGGCCGCCGCGGCGAACCCGGACCGGTCGCCGCCCTGGACCGCGCAGCCCGGCTCGTGCACGATCTCGGCGCCGGGCAGCTCGGCGCGCAGCGCGTCCAGCACGGTCGGGGCCTCGACGCCGAGCCCGAGCCCGGGGTAGCGGGGCAGCACGTGGTTGGGGAAGGCGTAGCAGCCCATGAACGTGCGCGGGTCGTCGGCGCACGGGCCGACGACGGCGATCCGGCCGAGGTCCGCGCGCAGCGGCAGCGCGGTCCCGGCGTCCAGCAGCACGATCGAGCGTTCGGCCAGCTCGCGGGCGAGCGCGCGGTTGGCGGCCGAGTCCAGCTCGACGTCCCGCGCGCCGGCGACCGAGCCCTCCGGCGTCCAGCCGGGGTCGAGCAGGCCGAGCTGCACCTTCTGGGTGAGCAGCCGGCGCGCGGCGCGGTCGATCAGCGACTCGGGCAGCTCGCCCCGGCGCACCCGCTCGACCAGGTGGGCGCCGAAGCCGAGGGTGTCGGGCAGCTCGACGTCCACGCCGGCGGCCAGCGCCTGCGCGCCCGCGTCCGCCGGATCGGCGGCGACCTGGTGCATGGTCGCCAGGAACGGGACCGCCCAGTAGTCGGACACGACGGTGCCGGTGAACCCCCACTCCTCGCGCAGCAGCTCGGTCAGCAGCCAGGAGTCGACGGCGGCGGGCACGCCGTCCACGTCGGAGTAGGAGTTCATCACCGAGCGGGCGCCGCCCAGGGTGATCGCCGCCTCGAACGGCGGCAGGATCATGTCCATCAGCTCGCGGCGGCCCATCGGGACCGGGCCGTGGTTGCGGGCGGCCCGCGAGGCCGAGTACCCGGCGAAGTGCTTGAGCGTGGCGATCACGCCGGCGCTCTCCAGGCCGCGCACGTACGCCGCGCCGAGCATCGAGACGAGGTACGGGTCCTCCCCCATCGTCTCCTCGACCCGGCCCCACCGGTAGTCGCGGACCACGTCGAGCACCGGGGACAGGCCCTGGTGGGCGCCCACGGCGCGCATGTCCCGCCCGATGGCCGCGGCCATGCGCTCGACCAGGCCGGGGTCGAAGGTGGCGGCCCAGGCGATGGCCGCCGGGTAGACGGTGGCGCCGTAGGTGGTGAAACCGGTCAGGCATTCCTCGTGCACGAGGGCGGGGATGCCCAGCCTGGACAGCCCGACGACCTCGCGTTGCAGCCGCACCACCTCGGCGGCGCCCTCGGCCACCGTCACCGGGACGCTGCCGAACACCCGGGTCAGGTGGCCGAGCCCGTGCCGGGCGGCCTCGCCCAGGGGCACGGTGCCGGAGGCGGCGAAAACGTCCTGCATGGGGGCCACGTTGTGGGTGCCCGTGCCGTCCGGGTCGGGGGCGGGGGCGGCCTCCTCGTGCGCCATGTCGTTGCCCACCCACCGGCTGCCGAGCTGGGCGACCTTCTCCTCCAGCGTCAACTCCTGAAGGAGGGCCTCGACGCGCTCGGCCACGGGAAGCGCCGGGTCCAGCCACGGACCGAGGACCCGATCCGCGGGGGTCCGATCTAGAGCCGTCATGAACTGCACTCCTTCAAGAGTTTCTGCCGCAAAATTTCGAAATGTTTCGGAGCTGGCCTGCCACCTGCACAATGCCGCAACTGGCGCAGAATAGCCAGCTAGATGCCCGCGCGAGATTACTACACAGGCCCGGCCGGCGCCCAGATCCGGTTTCCGGGACAGGGTCTTGACAGGGTAATGGTCGAAATCTAGATTGACGTGCCGCGCGGTCATGTCGCAAATGTTTCGACTAGTTCACTCAACGGCGAGCGGACGAGCGGCATTGGGGGGTTTGCCGATCCGACCGCCGGCCAACGCGTCCCAAGGACAACCGAGCCGCGGCCAGGCCACGGCATTCGAGTACGGAGATCAGCGTGGAGACCAGGACAACCTCTCGCCGCACCTTCCTCAGCCTCTCGATGGGGCTGCCCCTGGGAGCCGCGCTCGCCGCCTGCGGCACGTCGGGCCCCACCCGCGCGGGTGGCGGCGGCCCGACCGGCGGTGGCGGCGGCGGCGCCAAGGCCACCTACTGGTACCTGTCGGTCGAGCCGCAGGAAGGCGTGCGCCGCCGGGCGATCGAGCGCTTCAACAAGGCGAACCCCACCACCCAGATCGAGGGCACGGCGTTCCAGAACGACGCCTACAAGACCAAGATCAAGACGGCCATCGGCGCCGGCCAGGCCCCCACGCTGATCTGGGGCTGGGGCGGCGGCACCCTGCGCAGCTACGTGCAGGCGGGCCAGGTCGAGGACCTCACGTCCTGGTTCTCCGAGAACGCCGCCGTCAAGGACCGGCTGTTCCCCTCCTCCTTCGGCGCGGCCACCGTGGACGGCAAGATCTACGCGATGCCGTGCGAGACCGTGCAGCCGATCGTCCTGTACTACAACAAGGAGGTCCTGGAGAAGGTCGGCGTGCAGCCGCCGACGACCTGGGGCGAGATCATGGACATCGTGCCCAAGATCAACGCCAAGGGCATCGCGCCGTTCTCGCTCGGCGGGCAGTCGCGCTGGACCAACATGATGTGGCTGGAGTTCCTGTTCGACCGGATCGGCGGCCCCGAGGTGTTCCAGGCGGTGTTCGAGGGCCAGAAGGACGCCTGGTCGCACCCCGCCGCCCTCGACGCCCTGACCAAGATGCAGGACCTGATCAAGGCGAACGGCTTCATCAAGGGCTTCTCCTCCATCACCGCCGACTCCAACGCCGACCAGGCGCTGCTCTACACCGGCAAGGCCGCGATGATGCTGCACGGCGGCTGGACGTACGGCGGCATGAAGAACGACGGCGGCGACTTCGTCCCCGGCGGCCACCTCGGCTACATGAACTTCCCGCCCGTGGACGGCGGCAAGGGCGACCCGAGCAACACCGTCGGCAACCCCGGCCAGTACCTGTCGATCTCCGCCAAGGCCACGCCCGAGCAGAAGGAGATCGCCAAGAAGTTCTTCACCAGCGGCGTGCTCGACCAGACCGAGGTCAAGGAGTGGGCGGACACGGGGGCCGTCCCGATCGTCAAGGGCGCCGACGCCGCCTTCGCCTCCTCCCCCGACGCCGAGTTCCTGAAGTTCGTCTACGGCATCGCCAGCAACGCCAAGACCTTCGCCCAGTCGTGGGACCAGGCGCTCAGCCCGACCGCCGCCGAGGTGCTGCTGGACAACATCGCCAAGCTGTTCCAGCTGTCCATCTCGCCGCAGCAGTTCCAGACGAACATGAACGCGGTCATCGGCAAGTGAGCGTGATCCCGATCCCCGCCGGGCGGCGGGCGCCGACGACGGCCGGGCGAGGGGGCCGCGGCTCCCTCGCCTGGCTGGCCGTCCCGGCGTTGCTGCTCTTCGTCGCCTTCGGCGTGATCCCGCTGGTAGGGGTCCTCGTCCTCAGCTTCACCTCCTGGGACGGGCTCGGCGACATCGGCTTCGCCGGCCTGTCGAGCTGGCAGGCCGTGCTCGCCGATCCCGGGCTGCCGCACGCGCTGTGGGTGACGTTCCTCGTGATGGCCGCGTCCTGGGCGGTGCAGACGCCGGCCAGCATCCTGCTCGGGGTGTTCCTGGCCGGTCAGCAGCGCTACCGGGCCGTGCTGTCGGTGTTCTACTTCATCCCGCTGCTGCTCAGCTCGGCCGCCATCGCCATCACCTACAAGGCGCTGCTCGACCCGAACTTCGGGCTCGGCGCCGGGCTCGGCCTCGACCTGCTGGCCCAGGACTGGCTGGGCGAGCCCGTCCTCGCCTTCAGCGTGGTGATCTTCGTGGTGTCGTGGCAGTTCATCCCGTTCCACTCGCTGATCTACCAGGGCGGCGTGCGGCAGATCCCGCGCTCGATGTACGAGGCCGCCCAGCTCGACGGCGCGGGCCGGGTGCGCACGTTCTTCAGCATCACGCTGCCGCAGCTCAAGTACACGATCATCACGTCCTCCACGCTGATGGTGGTCGGGTCGCTGACGTTCTTCGACCTGATCTTCGTGCTGACCGCCGGCGGTCCCGGCGACGCCACCCGGGTGCTCGCCCTGGACATGTACAAGCGGGGGTTCCAGGCCAACCTGATGGGCCCGGCCAGCGCGATCGCGGTCATCCTCGTCCTCGTGGGCCTGGCGCTGGCGCTGCTGCTGCGCCGCCTGGGCGGCCGCGACGCCGCGGCGAGCCAGCTGGAAGGGGCCTGACATGGCGACCACGCTGACGAAACCGGCGCGGCGGGCCGCCGAGGCGTCCCGGCGGGCGGGCGGGCCGGCCGCCGCCCGCCGCAACTGGGTGGCCGGGGTGGCCGGGTGGATCTGGCTGGCGATCGTGGTGGTCCCGATCTACTGGATCGTCATCACCAGCTTCAAGGAGCAGAGCTCCTACTACGCCTCCAACCCGCTGGCGCCGCCGGCGGAGCCGACGCTGGGGGCCTACAAGCTGGTGCTGGAGTCGGACTTCGCGCTGTACTTCCTCAACAGCCTCCTCGTCACCCTCGGCGCGGTGATCCCGGCCGTCGGGGTGTCGTTCATGGCGGCGTACGCGATCGTGCGCGGCGGCGGGCGGTTCCTGCGCGGGGTGAACTCGCTGTTCCTCATGGGGCTGGCGATCCCGCTCCAGGCCACGATCATCCCGATCTACCTGATCATCATCCGGCTGCACCTGTACGACTCGCTGCTGGGCATGATCCTGCCCTCCATCGCGTTCGCGATCCCGCTGTCGGTGCTGGTGCTGTCCAACTTCATCAGGGACGTGCCCAAGGAGCTGTTCGAGTCGATGCGGCTGGACGGCGCCACCGACTGGGGCATGCTCTGGCGGCTGACCTTCCCGCTGACCCGCCCGGCCGTGGTGACGGTGACGATCTACAACGCGCTGACGATCTGGAACGGCTTCCTGCTGCCGCTGATCCTGACCCAGAGCCCGGACAAGCGCACGCTGCCGCTGGCGTTGTGGACGTTCCAGGGCCAGTACAGCGTGAACGTGCCCGCCGTGCTGGCCTCGGTCGTCCTGACCACGCTGCCCATCCTGATCCTCTACGTGGTGGGCCGCCGTCAGCTGCTCAGCGGGCTGACGGCGGGCTTCGGCAAGTGAGCGACGGCCCTCCCCCGCTCCTGCCGGGGAGGGCCGTCCGCCGCGGCGCGCACCAGGGCCTCGGCGGTCCCGGCCAGGGCGGCGCGCGCCCGCGGCCGACCGGCCGGCGGCGCGGCGCGCAGGGGCGCCAGCAGGCGCACCTCGACGGCCAGCCGCCGGGTCGCGGCCACCCGCAGCACCGAGGCGAGCAGCGAGTCCTCGCCCACGTAGCAGGCGCGGGTCGAGGGCCGGCCGTCCTCGCGGTAGCGCAGCGCGGCGGGCCGTACGGCGGCGCCCGCGTCGATCGCCGCCTGGAACACCGCCGGCCGGAAGTCGCCCATGCCGAGCCCGCACCACGTGGTGCCCTCGGGGAAGGCCACGACGGAGTCGCCCGCTCTCAGCGCCGCGGCCACGGCGGCGACCGCCGACGGCAGCGCGGACAGGCGTTCCCTGTCGATGAACAGCGCGCCCGAGCCCGCGGCCAGCGTGCGGACGGCCGGCCAGGCGGCGATCTCCCGCTTGGCCAGCGGGCGCGAGGGCACGGCGGCCGCGATGACCAGCGGGTCCAGCCACGACACGTGATTGGCCACGACCAGCTCCCCGGCCTCCCGACGTCCCCCCGAACCCGCGGCCCCGACCCCCACCCCGGCCGCATCCGGCGGCCGGGTCGCCTCCGCCGCCTCCTCGGCGACGAGGTCCAGACGGATGCCCAGGGCACGCAGCAGCAGCCGGGCCCACGTTCCGGTGACGCGCGCCCGCACGGCCGGGCCGGCGTGGCGGAGGGACAGCGCCACCGGCACCCCGGCCAGCACCACCACGGCCGCCGCGAGCAGCCGCAGCGCCCGGCGGGCCGCCCCCGCCGCGACGACCGCCGCACCCACGCACATGTCCGGCGTGCACGGGCCCGTACGCAGCCACGGGCCGGTCACGGCGTCCCGCCCAGGAAGTGACGCAGGTAGCGGGTGTTCACCTGGGCCATCGAGAGCAGCACGAAGAAGTCGGCCGTGCCGAAGTCCCGGTCGTGCGCGGGCGGCCCGCACACCCACGCGCCCAGCCGCAGGTAGCCGCGGAGCAGCGCGGGCGGCACGAACCGGTCGGAGCGCGGCGCGCCGCCGTCCGCCCAGGGCACGTACGGCGTGACCCGGTGCTCCTCGGGGCCGAGCGGCACCCGCCCGGCCACCCCGGCCGCCAGCGCGCCGCCGTCGTCGAGCGGCACCGAGCAGCAGCCGGCCAGCCACCGGTGGCCGCCGCTCACCATGTACCGGGCGATCCCGGCCCACATCAGCGCGACCACCGCGCCGTCCCGGTGGTCCGGGTGCACGGTGGTACGTCCTGCTTCGACGAGGTCGTTGCGGATGGGGGCCAGGGCGCGCAGGTCGAACTCGCCGTCGGAGTAGAGCCGGTCGGACCGCCCCGGCGGCAGCAGCCGGTACGTCCCCACCACCCGCCGCCCCTCCCGCACCAGGAGGTGGTCGCAGTAGGCGTCGAACCGGTCCACGTCGAGGCCGGAGACCGGGCTGTCGAGCCGCGCCCCCATCTCCTCGGCGAAGACCTCGTACCGCAGCCGCTGGGCCGCCTGGAGGTCGGCGGGGCTCGTGGCCATGCCGACCGTGTACCGGCTCGTGTCAAGAGAGATCGTCATGGGCGCGGGGTCCTTCCCTGAAAGCGTCTCGCGACCATGTCGTCATGCCGACATGACGGCGGGCTCTCTCGTCGGGGGCACCCAGGCGTCGGAGCGGTGAACTAGCTCGCGGCCTCCTTCTCGCGGTCGCGGCGGTTGGCGTACAGGCTGGTCAGGGTGACCGTGGTCAGGACGGCGACGATCACGCCGAGCGAGGCGAGCGTCGGGATCTGCGGCATCCAGTCCCAGACGCCGTGCGCCCAGTGCAGGACGAGCTTGACCCCGATGAAGGCCAGGATGACGCTCAGCCCGTGGTTGAGGTGGCGCAGCTTGGTCAGGACGCCCTGCAGCACGAAGTACAGCGCCCGCAGGCCCATCAGCGCGAAGGCGTTGGTGGCGAAGACCAGGAACGGGTCCTCGGTCACGCCGTACACGGCCGGCACGGAGTCCACGGCGAAGACGATGTCCGTGCCGAGGACGGCGACGGCGGCCAGGGCCAGCGGCGTCAGCGCCAGCCGCCCGCCTTCGCGCACGGCCAGCCGGGAGCCGCGGTAGTCGTCGGTGACCGGCACGAACCGGCGCACCAGCCGGACGCTGCGCATGGAGGAGATGTCCACCTGCTGCTCGTGGCCGCCGAGCACGTCCTTGAGGATCTTCCCGGCGGTGACGATGAGGATCGCGCCGAACAGCAGGAACGCCCACGTGCCGCTCTGCAGGGCGGCGGCGCCGAGCCAGATGAAGACGCCGCGCAGGACGAGCGCGCCGACGATCCCGTACAGCAGGACCTGCCGGGCCAGCGCGGGCGGGACGGCGAAGGCGGCCAGCAGCAACATGAACACGAACAGGTTGTCCACCGACAAGGACTTCTCCACCACGAACCCGGTGAAGAACTCCACGGCGACGCCGCCGCCGTGGTCCGCCCACAGGTAGCAGCCGAAGATCACCGGCAGCACCAGGTAGAACACCGACCAGCCGGCCGCCTCGCGCATGCGGACCTCGTGCGGGCGCCTGGTCAGCAGAAGATCCAGCGCCAGCAGCAGCACGAGCCCGGCGATCGCGACCAGCCAGAGGGTGGGCGTGGCGATGGTGGTCAGGGCGGGGGCAGCCTGCAATGTGCCCGGGGGCATGGGTCCTCCTCGAACGCGCGTCATCGTTCGAGGTCTCCTTCGCCCGTGCGCCGATCGCGCGGGCGGCCGCCCGGGGACGTCTGGGACGTCCGTACTGACCGGGCCGGCGCTTGCGAAGTACTCCCCTCGGCACCCTCAGCCTAGGCTAAGTCACGACATGTCACCACCTGTTGGGCGGCCCCGTCTGCGTCGGCTGCGAGAGCGCAGGGCCGAGGCATGGTCTTCACCTGCTCGCGACGAATCACGCGCCGCAGTTCGGCGAGCGCCGGGCGACTCAGTCTCCGTTGAGGACGCGCGTCATCCAGTCCAGCGATCCCGTGCTGAGCACCTCGTCCGCGAGGCGCTTCGCGGACGCCGTCCGTAGCGCGGCGAGCGAGCTGTCGATCCACGGCTGGACGTTCTGGTGCCCCTGCTCGCGGTACTCGACGGCCTGCATCAGGCATTCGAGCTTGTCGGCGTCACGAGCGCAGACGGCCTCGAGGCTGGCCTTCCCCTCGTACTCACCGACCGCGCCGGCCAGCATCTCCGCCACCGGCTCCGGGAGACCTCGTACCTGGTCGGCGGTGACCTCCTCGTTCTGCGCCGCCGTCAAGTAGCGCTTACCGACGTAGGGGATGTCGGTGACACGGGTCTCCTGGGTGTCGTGCAAGAGGCTCATGAACGCCGCGCGCTCGGGGTTGCCGCCCTCCAGAGCCGTGATCACACTCGCGATGACCGCTGTCCGGAAGGAGTGATCGGCGATGCTCTCAGGATCGCGCACCCCCGCGACCAGCCAGCCGGTGCGCTTGTAGCGCTTGAGCAGTCCGATCTCGTACAGCAGGCCCGTCAACCTCGCCAGTTCCTCCGCCATGGAAGTCCCTTCTCACCCTCGGTGGATCATGCGCAGAGCGTAGATGACCGCCTCCAGTTCGCGCTGGGACTGGGCTGACGCGATGGCCTCGTCCAGGATGCGGACAGCCGCGTCCCTGAGGGCGTCCACGGTCTGGCCGTCCACTGTCGAGGGGCGCAGCATGACCAGTGCCCACAGCGTGTGGGCCACCACGTCGAGGTAGGGATTGGCGGAGTTCAGCTTGCCGGTCAGATGCCGGAGAAGCTCGGTCCCGCGCCACGCATCCGGTCTCAGCTCGATCATGAACGTGTCCGCCGGCTGGGGTTCGCCCACCTCCCCGAGCCAGTAGGCCCAGTAGTTGAGATTGGCCACCTCGCAGACCTCGTCGGCCAGATGGACGCGGATGAAGTGCTGCAAACCCTCACGGTCGCCGAGTCTGGCCAGCGAATGGGCGCCGGACCGGACAACGGCCCATGACGGCGTCCACCCGGCCGCCCGGCTCATCCGACGTTCTCCGGCGCGTTGCATCGTTGTGAGCCAGTCCGCCGTGTCCGCGGTGTCGTCGAAGCCGGCGACATAGTGGGCCTGGCGGCGCAGCAACATGCCGTCCGCCCGGCTCGTGTCGGCACGCTCGGCCACGACCTTCAGGTGCTCGAAGAAGTGCGCGCGTTCGTCGGGCAGAAGCGAAGGCGAGGTGGCCACGGGCCCCCGGCGGGCGGTTCCCCGCGCGGCTCCCCCCAGGCCGGACGGCGTCGTCTTGGTGAACGGCCACGCCAGGAGGTCGGTGAACGGACGCGTGATCACCCATGACGCCAGCGGATGGTCTTCGGTCCCGGTATTTCCGGGGTCGGTGCCGAGCACGTAGCCGATGAACCGATCCGCCTCAAGAGCCATGTCCAGCTGGAAGAGCAGACGCGACTGGGTGCCGAGGCGTAGAAGCCAGTGCCGCAACGACAGATACGTCCCTGTGGAGATCGCCATCAGCGGGCGGCGCCCGGATTCCCACCCCTGAATCGTCGTGACGTCCAGACCGAGACGCTCGGCGAACCGTTCCTGGGTCGTCCCGGTGGACTCACGGATGACCTTGAGCACATTGCCGGAGATCCGGCCTTCCCGGCCGTGCCCGGCGTTACCCCGACCGGCTGTCAGGGTTCCCGCACCATGGGAGGTCATGACAGGAGCCACCGCCGTCCGTACTCGTACTTCCGGTCAGTTCTGCGACGTCCGCGCTGTTCATAGCGTTGCCACCAGCACGACAAGCCGATCCAGCGTAGCTCGCAGGGGCTGGCGTGACCGACTCATTCAGGTGGATCAATGGAATCATCACTCGGGACGAAGGCCGTCGGAGGCACCGATGGTGCAGAAGACCGGCAGACGGCGCAACGCCGTCCACAGCACGTGGTGCACGGTGTTCCCGTCTGACAAGTGCCTGAGCCCCCACGTTCCCACCGCTCAGCACGGTCATACTCGGCTGCGATGGCACAAGCCGTACCGGACGCTCGTACGGACGCGTCCGGTGGCCTGGACCTGCTCCTGCCGGGCCACGGTGTACGAACTGTGCGAAGGCGGCGGGCAGGCGTTCCTGCGGCGAACCGTCCGGCTCAAGGGCAAGCCCGAAGTGCACGAGACCTCTCTTCGCTCGATCCGGGCAACTGCGGCGATCTGGACAGAGTTGCTGGCCGGACGAGCCCGATAGGCCGGGCGTGGCGCGCACTTCACGGGGCTGGCAGCATCACACCAGTCTGACTGGCGGGCGGAAAAGCGCTGACTGGGCCATTTACCGTTAGGAAACTTTCCTTTATATTTGGGAGCATCCCCCAGCATGAAGGAACGGTGACATGCGCAGAGTATGGACCTTCTTAGCCATGGCGGCGGTCTCCGTCGCCACCGTCGTCGCCCTCTCCCCGCCGGCCTCGGCGCACGGTTACATCTCCGACCCGCCCAGCCGCCAGGCCAACTGCGCGGCCGGCAAGGTCAAGAACTGCGGCCAGATCATCTGGGAGCCGCAGAGCGTCGAGGGGCCCAAGGGCCTGCGCAACTGCAGCGGCGGTGACCCCCGGTGGGCCCCGCTGGACGACGACAGCAAGGCCTGGCCCGCCGCGTCCGTCGGCGACACGGTCAACTTCAAGTGGCTCATCGAGGCCCGGCACGCCACCAGCACGTGGGAGTACTACGTCGGCGGCACCCGGATCGCGGTCTTCGACGACCACGGCAGGCAACCGGGCTCCACGGTGACCCACTCGGTGAGCCTGGGCGGCCGGACCGGGCGTATCAAGCTGCTGGCCATCTGGAACATCGCCGACACCGAGAACGCCTTCTACAACTGCGTCGACCTGCAGGTGGGCCCCGGCGGACCGACGCCGACCCCCACCGCCACCCCGACGCCGACCCCCACGCCCACCCCGACCCCCACGGTGACCCCGACCCAGGGCCCGACCGGCAACTGGACGGCGGGCACCGCGTACAAGTCGGGTGACCAGGTGGTCTACAACAACGTCACCTACCGCTGCCTCCAGCCGCACACGGCGCTGCCCGGCTGGGAGCCGCCGAACGTGCCCGCCCTGTGGCAACGGGTGTGATCGTCTAGCTCCGGTGCGCGGGGGCGGTGCGGTCGGCCATGATGGACGGGCCGGCCGCACCCCCCTTCCGGAAGGACGCCGATGAAGCGACTTCTCCTCGCCCTTGGCGTCGTCGCCGGGGTGGCGGCGGCCGTCTGGGGAGTCGTCCTGCTGCTGTCCGCGACGGCCGAGCAGCCTCCGGCCAGGCAGCGATTGGCCGTCGCCCCGCTGGTGGTGCGCGACAGCGTGATCACCGACGGCGGCGGCCAGGTCGTCGAGAAGCTCGCCGCCGACTGCGCGGCCAGCCGCCACCCCGCCTTCTGCCGCCGGGTGCACGACGAGCTGACCGCGATCGATCCGCGGCTGCTCACCCGGGGCGGCCTGGTCGTGGCGACCACCCTCGACCCTCGGGCGCAGCGGGCGGCGCAGCGAGCCGTCGAGGCGCGGGTGCGCCCCGGGGACACGCCGGTCGCCGTCGAGGCCATGGTGGCGCCGGGCAGCGGCGAGATCAGGGCACTGGCGGCCAGCCGCGGCGAGGGCGCGCACGCCCTGCCCCAGGGCTCCACGGCGATGGCGTACACGCTGGCCGCGGCGCTGTCGGGCGGCTTCCGCTACGACGACGGCTTCCCCCGCGCCCGCTCCTTCCAGGCCCCCGGCTACGCCTCCTTCACCAACTGCAGAGGCGAGAACGTCGGCGACCCCGCCCACACGATCACCGGCCCCGGCGGCGACGACGGCGGCGCGTTCACCACCCTGCGCTCGGCCGCCCGCGCCGTGCCGAACCCGTTCTTCTTGCGGCTGGAGGAGCGGGTCGGCCTCTGCCGGACCGTGCGCACGGCGCAGCGGCTCGGCCTCGCCCGCCGCGACGGGACACCGTTGCAGGAGTACGAGACGTTCACGCTCGGCGTCAACGAGGCGGACACCGTCACCGTCGCCGCCACCTACGCCACGCTGGCCGCCCACGGCCTGCGCTGCGCGCCGAGGGCGGTCAAGGAGGTCCGCGACGGCTCCGGCAAGGTGCTGCACGCCCTCGTCCCCCGGTGCGAGCAGGTTCTGGACGCGGCCGTCGCCGACGCGGTGACCGGCCTGCTGCGGACCGGCGGGCTCGGCCGCGACGCGGCGGGCCTGGCGGGCAGGATCCCCGACTTCCGGTCGGCCTGGTACGCCGGTTACACCCCCGACCTGGCCGCCGCCGTCAGCCTCGGGTTCCCCGACGAGTCCGAGCCCCGCACGTTCCCCGACGGGTCCCAGCGGCGCCCGCCCACCGCCGGGCCCGATCGGCCCACGCTCACCGGCCTGACCGTCGGCGGACGCCGCTACGACAGCGTGGACGGCACCACCGTCCCCGGCCCGATCTGGCGGGCCTCGATGGCCGAGGCGCTGGGCGGGGCGCCGAGGTCCCGCTTCCCGGAGCCGGACGAGGCCCGCTTCGGCGGCTGCCGCCTGGCCTGCCCGCAGTAGGGCGTCAGCGCGCTTTCAGCAGCTCGGCGAGGCGGTCCATGGACTGGGCGCCGCCCTTGGGGCCGTCGGCTCGGACGATGGCGTCACGCGCCTCGACGGACGGGTGCACCGACCGGGCCACGTACCGGGTACGGCCGCCGGCCTCCTCCAGCCGCACGGTCTCCAGGGCCACCTCGCCCGGCGTGCCCTCGAACTCCCACGTGCGCACGTACCGCTCCGGCGGCACGACCGCGTGGTAGACGCCGCCGAAGGCGTACTCCCGGCCGCGGGCGTCGGTGTTGACGAAGCGCCACCGGCCGCCCGGCGCGACCTCCATGGCGTCCACCCGGGTGTCCAGCCAGTGGGGGCCCCACCAGCGCGGGATCAGCGCCGGGTCGGTCACCGCCCGGAACACCACGTCCCTGGGGGCGTCGAAGGCCCGGATCATGATGATGTCCTGGCGGCCGGGTTCGATGACGAATTCGGTCTCACCCATGGTCACGTCCTTCCTCGCTGTGCCGGAGCCTGCTGATCTCCTGGTCGAGCCGGTCGAAGCTGCCGGTCCAGCGTTCGCGGTAGCGGTCGATCCACGCGGAGGCGCCGTCCAGGGGCTCCGTCTCCAGGCGGCACGGCCGCCACTGGGCGTCGCGTCCGCGGCTGATCAGCCCGGCCCGCTCCAGCACCTTCAGGTGCTTGGACACGGCCTGCAGGCTCATCTCGAAGGGCTCGGCCAGCTCGTTGACCGTCGCCTCGCCGTCGGCCAGCCGGGCGAGGATGGCCCGCCGGGTGGGGTCGGCCAGGGCGGCGAAGGTGAGGCTGAGCTGGTCGTCGGGCATCGGTGCGTACGTTCCTTCCTGGGCGGTCCCGACCCTAATGGTCCACGATCGCGCCGCAGGAGACGTTCACGGTCGCCGACGTCATGGTCCGGGCCCGGTCGGAGGCGACGAACGCCGCCACGTCGCCCACGTCGGCGAGGGTGGCGAGCCGGCCGAGCAGGGTGGGCGCGCGCAGCTCCGCCTCCAGCGCGGCCTTGCCGGGGAACGAGTCGGGGATGCTCTCCGGCACGCCGCCGGTGATCAGGGTGACCACGCGCACGCCCTGCGCCCCGGCCTCGCAGGCCCACTGGCGGCGGATGCCCTCCATGGTGTCCAGCGACACCTTGAACCCGCCCAGCCCCGGCTGCGTCTGCGGCCCGCCGCCGCCGAACAGCAGGACGACCCCCGAACCGGCCATGTGCCGCACGGCGGCCCTGATGGTGAGGAACTGGGTGCGCGCGGCGACCTGGATCGGCCGCAGGAAGTCCTCGACGGAGATCTCGGCCAGCGGGCGCTGCACGTCCTGGACGGAGACGGCGTTGAACGAGACGTCGATGCGGCCCGCGCGGGCGGCCACCGAGCCGGTGAACGCGTCGACGGCCTGCTCGTCCAGCGCGTCCACGAGGGCGGTCTCCGCCGTGCCGCCGGCCGCGCGGATGTCGTCGGCGACCTCGTCGAGCGGGGCCCGGGTGCGGCCGGCCAGGAAGACGCGGGCGCCCTCGCGGGCGAAGGCGCGGGCCACCGCGCCGCCGATCGAGCCGCCACCGCCGTAGACCACCGCGACCTTTTCTCGGAGAAGCATCTCTTCCTCCTTGTTCAACCCATTGGTTTATCAACCTACAGGTTGAATACGCGGTGATGTCAAGAACTGGACAGTCCTGGAGGATCGATCCGATCTTGTCAGGACCCCGGGACGGTGTTACCTCTGGCGGGACGGGCGTCAACCGCGCGTCTTTCGCGCCCAGGAGGAACCGTGTCCACCAGACCCTGGTTACGCAGCGCCGTGATCGCCCTCGCGGTCACCGCCACTGCCCTGCCCCTGACCGGCGCCGCCCGGGGCGAACCCGGCGGGCAGGCCCCGATCGTCCACGACTTCCAGGCCGAGCAGCACGGCAGACCGGACCTGGACAACCGGCAGGGCCGCGTCCCGCCGCCCGCCGGGCTCGGCGCGCGGGCCGCCGGCGCGGAGATCCGCTGGAACGCTCTCGGCACCCCCGCCGTCGTCACCGGCGCCGCGCCGCTCGCCGAGGGCCTGGGCGAGGACCCCGAACGGGCCGCCCGCGCCTACCTGGCCGCCAACGAGCCGCTATTCGGCCTGTCGGCGGAGGAGGTCGCCGGGCTGGAGAAGGTCGCGGTCAACCCCCTCGGCGCCGGTCACGTCGTGCTCCTGCGCCAGCGGTTCGGCGGGCTGCCGGCCGGGGTGGACGGGCTCGTCGCGGTCGGCGTCGTGCGGGGGAAGGTGCGCCACGTGACCTCCTCGCTCGCCCGCGGGCAGGCCGCGCCCCCCGCCGCCGCGATCAGCGAGGCGCGGGCCCTGGAGATCGCGGCCCGCGACGGCGGCGTGGACCTGGCCACGGCGACGACCAAGCAGGTCACGAAGGTGGCCGTGCCCGCGCCCGACGGCGTGCACAGCGCGTACCAGGTGGTGCTGATCGGCGGCGGGCAGGGCGAGGCGGCGGCGTACACCACCCACGTGGACGCGGTCAGCGGCGCCATCCTCACCCGCGAGAACCTGGTCGACCACTTCGACCCGGAGAACCCGCGCTGGGCGGCCTTCCCGGTCAACCCGCCCGGCGACTACTCCGCCACCGACACCCGGCGAACCTGGTGCCAGGCGGCCGGGCCCGGCTGCGACCTCGCCACCGGCGGCGACCCGGCGACCGGCCGCGCCTGGGACGTGGACCACGCCACCGGCGCGCCGACCCACACCAGCGCGGGCAACGCCGCCCGGACGTACGAGAACCGCGCGAGCGGCGACCCGTTCACCGTCGGCACCCGCGCGAACGCGCCCTCCCCCAGCCGCAACTACGTCTACCCGTGGCGCAACACCTGGAACCGGGCCAAGTGCGACCCGGCGACGTTCGACCAGCCGGGCGAGGCGGACCTGGAGGCCGCCATCGCCAACCTCAACGCCATGCACAACCGCATGCACGACTGGTCCTACCGGCTCGGCTTCACCGAGTCGGCCTGGAACATGCAGGTGGACAACGGCGACCGCGGCGGGCTCGGCAACGACCCCGAGCTGGGCAACGCCCAGGCGGGCGCGCGCGTGGCGTCGGTGCGCGACAACGCCAACCAGATCACCGGCCCCGACGGCCTCGCCCCGATCACCAACATGTACCTGTGGCAGCCGATCGCCGGCTCGTTCTACTCCCCCTGCGTGGACGGCGACTATGACATGTCGGTCATCGGCCACGAGTACAGCCACGCCATCTCCGGCCGCATGATCGGCGGCCCGAACGCCGGCTGGAGCGGCGCGCAGGCGGGCGCCATGAACGAGAGCACCTCCGACCTGTTCGCCATGGAGTACCTCGACGAGTACGGCTTCCGCTCCTCCGGCGCGACCCCGTACGTGATCGGCCCGTACGTCACGGGCGACCGGACGCGCGGCATCCGCAACTACGACATGTCCAGGTCGCCGCTGAACTACAGCGACATCGCCTACGACCTGGTCGGCGCGCAGGTGCACGCGGACGGCGAGATCTGGACCGCCACCCAGTTCGACGTCCGCGCGGCGTTCGTCAGGCGGTACGGCAAGGGCACGCCGGCCCGGCAGCGCGACTGCGCCGACGGCAAGGTGGCGGTGGACAGGTGCCCGGGCAACCGGCGGTGGGCGCAGCTCTCCTACGACGCCCTGCTGCTGATGGCCTCCGGCGCGGTCAGCTACGTCGACCACCGGGACGCGATCCTGGCCGCCGACGCCATCCGCTTCGACGGCGCGAACCAGGACATCCTGTGGCGGGCGTTCGCCGAGCACGGCCTGGGCAAGGGCGCGGCCAGCAACGGCCCGAACGACCCCGACCCGACGCCGAGCTTCGTCGACCCGGCCGGCCGCAACGGCTCCCTGCAGCTCAAGCCGCTCGGCGAGGCCAGGGACGCGGCCCTGCGGCTGTACGTGGGCGACTACGAGGGCCGCGCGGTGCCGGTCGCCGACACCGATCCGGCCACGCCGCTGGGCGACACCGTCGAGATGACGCCGGGCACGTACCGGTTCGTGGTGGCGGGCGCCGGGTTCGGGCACGCGCGGCTGACGTTCCCGGTGGTGGCCGGGGCCAGGCTGCCGCTCCCGCTGCCGCTGCCGCGCAACCTCGCCTCGGCCGCGGCGGGCGCGACGGCCGCCGGCGACGGCGTCAACCAGGCCCGGCTGATCGACGACACCGAGGCCACGAACTGGGCCTCGCGCACCGGCGCGCCGGCCGGCCGGTCGGTCGTCGTGGACCTGGCGGGCGACCGACCGGTCACGGTGCGCAGGGTCCAGGTGAGCGCGATGCTCCGGCCCGACGTCGGCGACGCCGCCGACCCGGGCGGGCAGAACAGGTTCTCGGCGCTGCGCGCGTTCGAGGTGCTGGCCTGCGCCGCGAACTGCGCCGACCCGGCGAGCTTCAGGAAGGTCTACACCAGCCCGGCGGACGCGTTCGACGCCACGCTGCCCCGGCCGCGCGGCGCGGACCTGCTGGTGCGCTCCTTCCGGGTGCCGCCGACCAGCGCCACCCACCTGATGTTGCGGGTGGTCAGCAGCCAGTGCACCGGCAACCCGCGCTACGCGGGCGAGCAGGACGCCGACCCCGGCTCCGCGACCGACTGCGCCACCGCGAGCCCGGCGCGCGAGCAGGTGCGGGCGGCGGAGTTCCAGGCGTACGCCCACTGACCCGGCGGCGGGCCGGCCGACCGGCCCGCCGCTCGGAGAACGGCCCGCCGCTTACAGGGGCGGGCCGGGCGGTCAGAACGGGTAGTGGGCCTGTTCGGTGGCCAGGGTGATCCAGCGGGTGTTGCTGAACGCCTCCAGGCCCCACCGGCCGCCGAACCGGCCGTAGCCGGAGGAGCCGGCGCCGCCGAACGGCGCCTGCGGCTCGTCGCCCACGGACTGGTCGTTGACGTGCACGATGCCGGTCCGCAGGCGGCGGGCCACGCGCAGGCCGTGGGTGCCGTTCTCGGTGATGATCCCGGCGGTCAGGCCGTGCTCGGTGTCGTTGGCCAGGGCCACGGCCTCGTCGTCGGTGGCGAAGGCGCCGACCACGCACACCGGGCCGAACGCCTCGCCGTAGTACAGGCGGGCGTGCTTCGGCACATCGGTCAGCACCGTGGCCGGGTGCACCGCGCCGTCGGGCTCGCCGCCGCCGGCCAGCACCGTCGCGCCCTTGGCGACCGCGTCGGCGACCAGCCCGGCCACCCGGCGGGCGGCGTCCGCGCTGACCAGCGGCCCGATCACGGTCTCCGGCCGGGACGGGTCGCCGGCGGGCAGCGCGCGCACCTTGTCGGCGAACCGGCGGCCGAACTCCTCGGCCAGCGACTCGTGCACCAGCACGCGGTCGCCCGACATGCAGATCTGGCCCGCGTTCATGTAGACGCCGAACGCGGCGGCGTCCACGGCGTGGTCGAGGTCGGCGTCGTCCAGGACGATGATGGCGTTCTTGCCGCCCAGCTCCAGCAGGGCGGGCTTGAGGTGGCGGGCGGCGTGGGTGCCGATGATCCGGCCGACCTCGGTGGAGCCGGTGAAGTTGACCGCGCGCACGCGGGGGTCGGCGATGAGCGCCTCGGCGACCACCGCGGCGTCGGCCGGGTCGTTGGTGACCACGTTGAGCACGCCCGCGGGCAGCCCGGCCTCGTGCAGCAGGTCGGCGACGAACAGGCCGCACGCGATGGGGGCGTCCTCGCTGGGCTTCATGACGACGGTGTTGCCCGCGGCCAGGGCGGCGGCCACCGAGCGCACGCCGAGGATGATCGGCGCGTTCCACGGCGAGAAGGCGGCCACCACGCCGAGCGGCTCGCGCACGGCCAGGCCGAGCACGCCCTCCTCCTGCGCGGTGAGCACCTCGCCGCGCGGCGCGGTGATCGCGGCGGCGGCCTCGCGCAGCATGTTCGCGGCCAGCCCGACGTTGAACAGGGCCCACGGGCGGGTGCCGCCGACCTCGGCGGCCATCAGCGCCACGGCCTGCTCGCCGCGCTCCTGGAGCAGGTCGGCGGCCTTGAGGAAGATCGCCCGGCGGGCGAACGGGCTGGTGGCGGCCCAGCCGTCGAAGGCGGCCTGCGCCGCGTCCACGGCCGAGGTGACGTCCTCGACGCCCGCGGCGGCCACGGTCGCGTACACCTCGCCGGTGTAGGGGGCCAGGTCGGGCGTCGTGCGGCCGCTCAGGGCGGGGACGTTCTTGCCGCCGATCAGCAGCTCACGGGTGATGGTCATGCGGACTCCCCTGATATCTCGGTAAGGACGCGCTGGGCGACGGCGAACGCCGCGTTGGCGGCCGGCACCCCGCAGTAGATCGCGCTCTGCAGCAGCACCTCGCCGATCTCGTCGGCCGTCAGCCCGTTGCGCACGGCGGCGCGGACGTGCATGGCCAGCTCGTCGAGGTGCCCGTGCGCGACCAGCGCGGTGAGGGTGACGCAGCTCCTGGTGCGCCGGTCGAGGCCGGGCCTGGTCCAGATCTCCCCCCAGGCGTAGCGCGTGATGAGGTCCTGGAAGTCCCTGGTGAAGGCGGTGGTGCGGGCGACGGCCCGGTCGACGTGGGCGTCCCCGAGCACTTCCCGGCGCACCCGCATGCCGGGGGCGGCGGGCAGGTGGGCGAGCAGCGCGGCGGTGACCCGTTCCGGCTGGTCGACGCCGGCCAGGTGGGCCGCTCCCGGCACCTCCACGAGCGTCGCGCCGGGAATGCCGTCGGCCAGCTCCCTGGCGTGCGCGGGCGGCGTGGCCGGATCGTCGCGGCCGCCCAGGACCAGCGTGGGGACGGCGATGCCGGGCAGCTCGGCGCGCAGGTCGTAGCCGGCCAGGGCGTCGCAGCAGGCGGCGTAGCCGGCGGGGTCGGCGGCGGCGAGGTCGTCGAGCAGCGCCGGGTCGCCCGGCCCGGCGAACCAGCGCTTGGCCGTGGGCTCCAGCAGCGGCGCGGTGCCGCGCTCGCGGACCAGCGCGGCCCGCTCGCGCCAGCCGTCCGGCTCGCCGAAGCGGGCCGAGGAGCAGATCATCGCCAGGGACCGCAGGCGTCCGGGGTGGCGCAGGGCCAGGGTGGCGCCGATCGCGCCGCCGATGGAGATGCCGGCGTAGTGGAAGGCGTCCAGGCCCAGCTCGTCGGCCAGGTCGAGGACGAGCCCGGCCAGGCCGTCGATCGTGGACACGCCGAGCGACAGGGAGCCGCCGTGCCCCGGCAGGTCGAAGCGGACCAGGCGGAACCTGCGGGCCAGCGCGGCGACCTGCGGCTCCCACACCCGGGCCGAGGTGCCGACCGACGGGCCGAGGACGATCGGCTCGGCGTGTTCCGGGCCGTCCAGCCGGTGCTGCAACAACGTCACTTCTCCTCCAGCGCCCGCTTGACCAGGGCGGCGGCGGCGCCGGGCGGTCCGGCGACGGTCAGGGCGGCGCGCATGCGCCCGGGATGCACCCGCAGGCCGGCGACGAGTTCCGCGGCGTCGCGGGCGGCGCCGGCGACCAGGCGCAGCGCCTCGCGCAGCGGCTGCCACTCGGCGTGCCAGGCGCCGGGCGGCCGCTCGTCCTCGGCGGCGAGCGAGGCGTACAGGACGGCGGCCTGGGCGGGCACCTGGCGGGCCGCCGCGGCGATCATCGTGGCCCGCACGGGGTTGTGCTTGTGCGGCATCGACGACGAGCCGCCGCCGACGCCCTCGGACAGCTCGCCGATCTCGGTCCGCGACATCACCAGCACGTCGGCGGCCGGCTTGCCCAGCGCGCCGGCGGTGAACGCCAGCGCCCCGGCCAGGTCGGCGACGGGGGTGCGCAGCACGTGCCAGGGCAGCGTGGGCGCGGCCAGCCCCAGCTCGGCGGCGAACCGGCCGGCCACCTCCAGCGCCCCCGCGCCTGCGTCGTCCTGGTCGGCGGCGGTGAACCGGTCGAGGGTGCCGGCGGGGCCGCCGAGCTGGGCGGGAAGGGCCTCGCGGGCGGCGCGGAGGCGGTCGCGGGCGTCGAGGACCAGCTTCCGCCAGCCCGCCGCCTTGAGCCCGAACGTGGTGGGCACGGCCTGCTGGGTGAGCGTGCGGGCGGCCATGACGGTGTCGCGATGGTCCCACGCCAGCGTGGCGAGCCCGGCGGCCACCCGGTCGAGGTCGGCCAGGACCGGCCCGAGCGTCCGATGGGCGACCAGCATGAGCGCGGTGTCCAGGATGTCCTGGCTGGTCGCGCCCGCGTGCACGTGCTCCCCGTACCGCCCGGCGGCGGCGCGCAGGTCCTCCACCAGCGGGATGACCGGATTGCCGCCCGAACGCGCCCGCGCGGCCAGGCCGGCCGGGTCGAACAGCTCGGCGCGGGCCGCGGCGGTCACGACGTCGGCCGCCTCCCGCGGCGCGCGCCCGAGCGCGGCCAGCACCCGGGTGAGCGCGGCCTCCGCGTCGAGCATGGCCTGCAGGACCGCCAGGTCGCCGGTCGCCTCGGCCCCGCCGCGCATGGGCGCGAGCAGCCCGAAGTCCCCCAGACCGTCTCCGGAGGACGCGCCCGGGTTCCCGCCGGCGTGGTCAGCCGAAGTCAAGGAAGACCGTCTCCTTCTCGCCCTGCAGATGGATGTCGAAGCGGTGGACGCCCTCCCGCTCCTCGACCGCGAGCAGCGTGCGCGCCCGCTCGGGCGGCAGCGAGTCGAGGAAGGCGTCGGGCCGCAGGTAGATGCGGGTGAACAGGTGGTGGAGCAGGCCGCGGGCGAACACGCACACGCTGATGTACCCGTTGCCCGGCTCGACCGTGCGCAGGGTCCAGTGGCCGTCGGCGTCGGTGGGGACGCGGCCGAACCCGGTGAAGTCGACGCCGTGCCGGCCGATGACCGCGCCGTTGACCGGGTCGCGGCGCAGCGAGCCCGGCGCGCCCGACAGGTCGCCTGTGGGGTCGGCCTGCCAGAACTCCAGCAGCGCGTCGGGGATCGGGTCGCCGGCGCCGTCGTAGACGCGGCCGTGCACGGTGATGCCGCCGGCGGCCAGGTCGCCGCCGCCGGGGAAGGGCAGCGCGTAGCCGTAGAACGGGCCGACCGTCTGCGAGGGGGTGGGGTTCATCGGCCTTCCTCCATCCAGGTCGCGGCGGGCCCGTCGAGCACGATGTCCCACCGGTAGCCGAGCGACCACTCGGGCTTGGACAGGTCGTGGGCGTAGGTGGAGACCAGCCGCTGCCGGGCGCCGTCGTCGGTGACCGACTGCAGGATCGGGTCGTAGGGGAACAGCGGGTCGCCGGGGAAGTACATCTGGGTCACCAGCCGCTGGGCGAAGGCCGTGCCGAACAGCGAGAAGTGGATGTGCGCGGGCCGCCAGGCGTTGAGGTGGTTGCGCCAGGGGTACGGGCCGGGCTTGATCGTGGTGAAGTGGTAGCGGCCGTCGTCGTCGGTCAGGCAGCGGCCGACGCCGGAGAAGTTGGGGTCGAGCGGCGCGGGGTGGTCGTCGCGCTGGTGCAGGTAGCGGCCGGCGGAGTTGGCCTGCCAGATCTCCACGAGCTGGCCGCGTACGGGCCGGCCCTGGCGGTCGAGCACCCGGCCGGTCACGGTGATCCGCTCGCCCAGCGGCTCGCCGAGGTGCTGCCGGGTCAGGTCGGAGTCGAGGGCGGTCACGTCCGTGACGCCGAACACCGGGCCGGACAGCTCGCTCGCCTCCGGGTCCTTCAGCGCGACCAGCGGCTGCTTGGGGTGGCGCAGCAGGGTGCTGCGGTAGGGGGCGTAGTCGCGCGCGGGGTGGTCGGCGGGCCGCTCGCCGCGGGACTCGCTCAGCGCGGCGATCTCGCGGTCGATGTCGGCCTGCGTGAGTGGTTCGGACATGGACGCTACCTTTCGAGTACGACGGCCAGCCCCTGGCCGACGCCGATGCAGAGGGAGGCGAGCCCGACGCCCGAGCCGGCCGCGGCCAGCCGGTGGGCCACCGCGCCGGTGACGCGGGCCCCGGAGGCGCCGAGCGGGTGGCCGATCGCGATCGCGCCGCCGTCGGGGTTGACCAGGGCGGGGTCGAGCTCGGGCAGCTCGGCCAGGCAGCCGAGCACCTGCGCGGCGAACGCCTCGTTCAGCTCGACGGTGGACAGGTCGCCGAAGCCCTTGCCGGCCTTGGCCAGCGCCTTGCGCACGGCCTCGACCGGGCCGAGCCCGAAGTAGCGCGGCTCGAGCGCGCTCGCGGCGCTCGCGGTGAGGCGGGCCAGCGGCTCGCGGCCGCGCAGCCCCTCCTCGTCGGTCAGCAGCAGCGCCGCCGCGCCGTCGTTCAGCGGGGAGGAGTTGCCGGCCGTGACCGTGCCGCCGTCCTTTCTGAACACCGGCTTGAGCCGGGCCAGCGCCTCGGCCGAGCTGTCGTCGCGGATGCCCTCGTCCCTGGTCAGGCCGGCGATGGGGACGATCTCGCGGTCGAGGGCCGCCTTGGCCGCCTTCCGGTGGCTGCCCAGCGCGTACGCGTCCTGCTCCTCGCGGGTGATGCCGTGCTTGTCGGCGATCAGCTCGGCGCCCTCGCCGAGCGCGACCGTGTGCTCGGCGGGCATCCTCGGGTTGACCAGCCGCCAGCCGAGCGTCGTGGAGACCAGCTCCCCGCCGCCCGCCGGGAAGGCGCGGTCGGGCTTGGGCAGCACCCAGGGCGCGCGGGTCATCGACTCCACGCCGCCCGCGATCACCGTGGAGGCGTCGCCGACCGCGATCGCCCGGTACGCCTGGATGATCGCCTCCATGCCGGAGCCGCACAGCCGGTTGACGGTGGCGCCGGGCGTGGTGACCGGCAGCCCGGCCAGCAGCGCGGCCATGCGGGCGACGTTGCGGTTCTCCTCGCCGGCGCCGTTGGCGTTGCCCAGGATCACCTCGTCGGCGCTCTCCTGGCCGGTCCGCTCGACCAGCGCCGCGACGACGTGCGCGGCCAGGTCGTCGGGGCGCACCTTGGCCAGCGCGCCGCCGTGGCGGCCGAACGGGGTGCGGACGGCGTCGACGATGTAGACGTCCTTCATGCGATGACCTCCGCGTCGGTACGGTTGCGCAGCTCGTCCAGGCCCACGCCCGGCGCGCTCTCGACCAGGGCCAGTCCCTGGCCGGTGACGTCGAGGACGCCTAGGTCGGTGATGATCCGGTGCACGCATCGCCGGCCCGTCAGTGGCAGCGAGCACTCCTCGACGATCTTGGGTGAGCCGTCCTTGGCGTTGTGCTCCATGATCACGATGACCTTGCGCGCGCCGTGCACCAGGTCCATGGCCCCGCCCATGCCCTTGACCAGCTTGCCGGGGACCATCCAGTTGGCCAGGTCGCCGCAGGCCGAGACCTGCATCGCGCCGAGCACGGCCACGTCGATGTGACCCCCTCGGATCATGCCGAACGACAGCGAGGAGTCGAAGAACGACGCGCCGGGGAGCACGGTGACCGTCTCCTTGCCCGCGTTGATCAGGTCGGGGTCGACGTCGGCGGGCGCGGGGTAGGGGCCGACGCCGAGGATGCCGTTCTCGGAGTGGAGGACGACGTCGACGCCCGGCGGCAGGAACGACGGGATGCGGGTGGGCAGGCCGATGCCGAGGTTGACGTAGTCGCCGTCGCGCAGCTCGGCCGCCGCCCGCGCGACCATCTGGTCACGGGTCCAGCTCATGCGGTGACTGTCCCTCCTGCCGGAGGCGGGGTGATCGTACGCCTCTCGATGCCCTTGTCGGCGGCCTGCTCGGGGGTGAGCGGGAGCACGCGCTGCACGAACACGCCGGGCAGGTGGACCTCGTCGGGGTCGATGTGCTCGGCCAGCTCCTCGACCTCGGCGACGGTGACGCGCCCGGCCATGGCGGCCAGCGGGTTGAAGTTCCTGGCGGCGCGGTGGAAGACCAGGTTGCCGGACCGGTCGCCCCTGGCCGCCCGGACCAGCGCGAAGTCGGTGCGGATGCCGTGCTCCAGGACGTACTCCCGGCCGTCGAACTCGCGCACCTCCTTCGGCGGCGAGGCGACGGCGACCGTGCCGTCGGGGTGGTGGCGCAGCGGCAGGCCGCCGTCGGCGACGGGGGTGCCGACCCCGGCCGGGGTGTAGAAGGCGGGGATGCCGCTGCCGCCGGCCCGCAGCCGCTCGGCCAGGCTGCCCTGCGGGGTCAGCTCGACCTCCAGGTCGCCGCCGAGGTACTGCCGGGCGAACTCCTTGTTGTCGCCGATGTAGGAGGCGGTCACGCGGGCGATGCGCCCGGCGGCCAGCAGGATGCCGAGGCCGCCGCCGTCGACGCCGCAGTTGTTGGACACGACGCCGATGCCGGTCACGCCGGTGTCGTAGAGGGCCTGGATCAGCACGTTGGGGATGCCGCTGAGCCCGAAGCCGCCGACCGCGAACGACGCGCCGTCCCGCACGCCGGCCAGCGCCTCCGCGGCCGTCGCGACCACCTTGTCTCTCCGCACGACGCTCCGTTCAGCCGAGGATGTCCGCCGAGTGCCCGCCCAGGGGGTGTTCGCTCTGCGAACTTTAGTTCACTATTATGAGTTCGAGTATCTGTAACCGGGGCGTTCCTGTCAAAGCCCCCACCTGGACGAGGAGCCGCCGATGGAACCGGCCGGGACCCTGGAGCGCGGCCTGGCCGTGCTGCGCGTGCTGGCCGCCGACCCCGGGCGGCCCATGCGCGCGACCGACCTCGTCCGCGCCACCGGGCTGGCCAGGTCCACGGTCGACCGCGTGCTGGCCACGCTCGTGCACCTCGGCCACCTGCGGGCCGACGGCCGCGACGTGCTGCTCGCGCCGCCGCTGATGGCGCTGGGCGCGGCCTACCTGGCCTGCGACGGCCTCCAGGAGAGCCTGTCGCCCCTGGCCGAGCGGCTGGCCGCCGAGCTGGAGGAGTCGGTCTCGCTGGCCGTGCGCGACGGCGACGGCGTGCGCTTCGTCGGCCAGTTCACCCGGCGGCGCACGATGTCGGTGGCCTTCCGGGTGGGCGACCTGCTGCCCGCCGGGCGGTGCGCGGCCGGGCTGGCCCTGCTCGACCCCGCCGCGCCGTGGGCCGAGGACGACCAGCTCATCGAGCCGGGGCTGATCGCGGTCGCGCTGCCCGTCCGCGACCCCGGCGGCACGGCGGTCTGCGCGGTCAGCGTGGTCAGCCACACCAGCAGGCACACGGTGGCCGGGCTGCGCGAGCACGCCCTGCCCCGTCTGCGCGCGACGGTGGCGGACATGGAGGCCGTCCTGGCGGCGCTGCCCGCCCGCCCCCGGGAGCCGCGCCGCGCGCCGGCCGGCCTCGACGGTTCGCGGGCCGTCAAGGAGGAGCTGGGCATGGGTTACCTCCAGTCGCTCGCCCGCGGCCTGGCCGTGCTGGTCTCGCTCGGGTCGGCGCGCGGCGGCTGCACGCTGGCCGAGTCCGCGAGGGTGACCGGCCTGCCCCGGGCCACCGTCCGGCGCGCGGTGCAGAGCCTGGAGCGCCTGGGCTACGCCGCCGCCGCAGGTGACCGCCATGTGCTGCTGCCCAAGGTGCTCGAACTGGGCTACGCCCACCTGTCGGAGCGGACGTTCGGCGAGGTCGTCCAGCCGCACCTGGCCGACCTGGTGGCGCGCGTCCGCGAGTCGGCGTCGGTGGCGGTGCTGTCCGGCGACGACGTGCTCTACGTGGCCCGGGTGCCCACGGTCAGCATCATGAGCGTGGACATCACGGTGGGCACCCGCTTCCCGGCGTACGCCACGTCCATGGGCCGGGTGCTGCTGGCCGGGCAGCCCGCCGCGCGGGTGGCCGCCATCGAGCCGAAGCCGCTGTCCCGGCACACGATCACCTCGCCGGAAGGGCTGGCCGCAGCCGTGCAGCAGGCCGCCGCCGACGGGTACGCGCTGGTGGACCAGGAGCTGGAGGAGGGCGTGCGGTCGATCGCCGTGCCCGTGCGCGGGCCGGACGGGCGTGTGGTGGCCGCGGTCAACGTGGCCACGCACGCCGGCCGGGCCAGCCGCGACCACCTGCTGCGCGAGGTGCTGCCCGAGCTCAGGCGGACGGCCGCGCGCATGGAGGCCGACCTCGCGCACACCGGCCGGCTCCCCTAGCGGGCCTGTCTGAGCGGGCGCTGCCTACCGGGTGGCCTCGGCGCGGGCCTCGCTCGGGGTCAGGCCGTACCGGGCGCGGAAGAGCCGGGCGAAGTGGGCCTGGCTGGAGAAGCCCCACCGGTGGGCCACGTCGGCGATCGTGGTCTCCAGCGCGCGCGGCCCGGTCAGCTCGGCGTGCGCCCGGACCAGCCGCCGCTCCACGATGTGCCGGGCGGGCGAGCGGCCGGTGGACTCGAAGATGCGCGCCAGGTGCCGCACGGAGATGCCCATGACCCCGGCCACCTGCGCCGCCCCCAGGCACGGGTCGTGCAGGTGCCGGTCGATGTAGTCCTCGGCGACGATGAGCTGCGACCGGTAGGCGTCCGGCCCGGGGCGCCCGCCCGTACGCTCCTCGGCGAGCTGCCTGAGCAGGTCGAGCACGGCCCGCTCGGCCTCGGCGGGGTCGGGCGCGGCCCGCAGGGCGGCCAGGCCGCCGATCATCGAGCGCAGCGCGGCCACGAGCGCGCCCTCCCGCGCCGTCGCCCTGCCGAACACCATCGGCCCCGGCAGCCCGCCCGCCACACACGCCTGCGCGAACAACTCGCGCGGGACGTCCACCAGGATCTGCCGCATCGAGGAGGAGAACCCGAACAGGTACGGCCGGCGCGTGTCGTAGACGACCAGCTCGCCCGCCGTGGCGGCCAGGCAGCCGTTCTCGTGCAGGAACACCGCCTCGCCCTTGAGCAGCAGGGTCGCGAACACCGAGTCCTTCGGCGTGGACCTGACGGTCTGCGGGCTGCGCTCGATCGCGTGGGCGTTCCCGGCGATCTCGGCCAGCCGCAGCCCGGCCAGCTCGATGTTGGTCTGCCGGGCCAGCAGGCCGTGCTCGGAGTACGACGTGCACGACAGGCCCACCAGCGCCCTGCGGTTGTAGTCCTCCCAGAAATGGATGCGCTCGGCGGGTTCGACGTGCTCGGTCGTGGCCTGGGAGATCACGGAGACGGCGGACAAGGCGACCCTCCTCGCGTTCGTGCCGGTCAGGGGACACACAGCTTAGGTGAGATGTCACACAGCCAGATAGCCTCCGTCCACGGGGACGACCGCCCCGGTGACGTACGACGCGGCCGGCGAGCACAGGAACGCCACCACCGAGGCGACCTCGTCCGGCCTGCCCAGCCGCCCGCCGGGGATGCGGGCCAGCACCTGGGCCAGGGCCGGCGGGTCGTCCAGCACGCCGCGGGCCAGCGGGGTGACCACGAATCCGGGGGCGACGGCGTTGACCCTGATGCCGTCGGCGGCGTACTCGGCCGCCAGCGACTTGGTGAGCTGGGAGACGCCGCCCTTGCTGGCGCTGTAGGCGGGCCGGTCCCTGCTGCCGGAGAAGGCGAACATGGAGGAGACGTTCACGATCGCGCCGCCGTGCTCGGCCAGCGCCGGGCGGGCGGCCTGGCAGGCGACCATGGTGGCGGTCAGGTTGACCTCGATGACGCGCTGCCAGCGGGCCAGGTCGTACTCCTGCCGGTCGTGGCTGACGCCCGCGCAGTTGACCAGCACGTCGAGCGGGTCGCCGGCCGACAGCAGGCGGGCCAGGCCGCCCCGGTCGAGCACGTCGTGCTCCACCACCCGGACCAGCGGGTGCGCGGGCAGCTCGGCCGGGTCGGCGGGCGGCAGGCCGAGCGCGGTCACGGCGGCGCCCAGCTCGGCGAGGAGCACGGCGGTCGCCGCGCCGATGCCGGAGGTGCCGCCGGTCACGAACGCGTGCCGCCCGGCGAACAGCCCGGGGGCGAGTGCGCCGGTCACGGGAGCCGCCCCCCGTCCTGAGTGGGTCGTACCAGCACCTTGACCTGGTCCTCGCCGCGCAGCAGCGCCTCGAACCCGTCGCGGACCACGTGCTCCAGCGGGATGGTCGCGGTGACGATCGCGGCCAGGTCCACGCCCTCCTCGGCGACCATGCGGATCAGCTCGGGGTAGGCGTCGCGGTAGCCGACGCTGGTCACGATCGTCTGCTCGTTGTTGACCAGGGCGAAGGCGTCGAGGGAGACCGTGCCGGTCAGCCCGAGGAACACCACCCGGCCGCCGCGTCTGGTGGCGGCCAGGCAGGCGCGCAGCGTGCCCGCCGAGCCGACGGCCTCGAAGACGACGTCCGCGCCCTCCCCGCCGACCGCCGCGGCCAGCCCGTCGCCCGCCGCCGTCTCCGCGCCGAGGCGGCGGGCCAGCTCCAGGCGGGCGGGCGAACGGTCGGCGGCCACCACGCGGCCCGCGCCGGCCCGCGCCGCGAAGCGGGCCACGAGCAGCCCGATCGGGCCGAGCCCGAGGACCGCGACGGTGTCGCCGGCGCGGATCCCGGCCCGCCGCACCGCGTGCAGGGCGACGGCCGCGGGCTCGAACACGGCCGCCTGCTCCAGCGGCACCGACTCGGGCAGCCGGTGCAGCATGTACGCCGGCACCGTCGCCCGTTCGGCGAGCCCGCCGTGCCCCATCAGCCCGGCGAACCCGAAATGGCGGCAGATGTTGTACTCCCCCGCCAGGCAGCGCGGGCAGTTCCCGCACCGGTAGTGCGGCTCGACCGCGACCCGGTCGCCCACGGCCAGACCGGTCACGCCCGCGCCGAGGCCGGTGACCGTGCCGCAGAACTCGTGGCCGAGCACGATCGGCGCGCGCACGCCGGACTCCGGGTGCGGCTCGGCCACGGGGATCGCGTGCGGGCCGTCGGCGTACTCGTGCAGGTCGCTGCCGCAGATCCCGCAGTACGCCACCGCGATCGCCGCCTCACCGGGGCCGGGCTCGCGCACGGGGACGTCCTCGACCCGCACGTCCTTGGCCCCGTGCCAGACCGCGGCCCTCACGCGGCCGCCCTGCGCAGCACGGCGGGGGCCGTCTCCTTCAGGGCGAAGGCGAGCCCCACCACGACCAGCGCGCCGCCGGCGGCGATGAACATCGCGGCCTGCAATCCCCACTGGTCGGACGCCCACCCGGCGACCATCGGGCCCAGGAAGCCGCCCGCCAGCTCGCCCACGCCCATGATCACGCCGAGCGCGGTGGCCAGCGCGCCGCGCGGCACGGTCTCGGCCGGGATGGTGGCCATGAAGAGCGTGAAGCAGCCGAGCCCGGTGTAGGTGACGATCATGATCGCGCCGAGCAGCACGGGGCTCTCGACGTAGACGACGGCCAGCGGGCAGAACACCGCGAGCGCGGTGAAGCCGATCAGCGCGGGCTTGCGTCCCAGCCGGTCGGAGATGGCCGGGGTGGCGAAGCCCCAGAGCACCCAGGCCACGCCCAGGCACGTCATGACGCCGCTCATCGTGCCCGGCCCGAAGCCCTTCACCTGCGTCAGGTACGTCGGCGTGAAGGTGATGATGGTGACGAACCAGGTCAGGTAGCAGCAGGCGATGAGCATGCACACGACGATGTTGCGCAGCTTCAGCACCTCGCCCAGCGGCACCCGCGGCTCCTTGGCGGGCGCCTCGGCCGCCGTCCGCGGCGACCGCTCGCGGACGAACTTCGCGATCAGCAGGGCCATCACCAGGCCCGGCACGATCGTGACGTAGAAGGCGACCCGCCAGTCGTAGGTCTCGGCGATCCACACCACGACCAGCGGCGCGAGGATACCGCCGAGCAGCCCGGCCGACGAGCCCTGCAGCAGGCCCATGTTGAAGCCCCTGCGGCGCTCCCGGCTGGCCTCGACCATGAGCGACTGCGCCATCGGCAGCACGGCGCCCTCGGCCGTGCCCATCAGCGCGCGGGCGGCCAGCAGCCCGGCGAACCCGCCCATCAGCCCGGAGGAGGCCGAGAACAGCGAGAACAGCACCACGGCCACGACCAGGATGGGCTTGCGCCGGCCGAGCGCGTCGGACAGGCGGCCGGCGAACATCCCGGCCAGCGCCCAGGTGAGCGCGAGCACGCCGGACAGCGTGCCCAGTTCGGCGTTGGACAGGCCGAAGTCCTGGTCCATGTACGGCGCCAGGAACGACAGCGCCTGCCGGTCGAAGAAGACGAAGCCGAAGGACAGGAAGAGGATGACGAGAAGGCGGTTCTCGTACCGGTCGGCGGCCCTGGTGTCCGGCGCGGCCGCGAGGTCGGTCATGACGCACTCGTTTCGGGGGATGCGGCGGGGCGGCGGTCAGCGGAACAGGGAGTTGACGTAGTCGGCGCCGATGCCGACCTTCTCGTAGTGCTCGCGGCACATCTTGATGTAGTCGTGCACGTCGAAGAAGCCGTCGGGGTCGCCGTTCTCGTCCAGCCAGACCAGCGGGCCCTTGACGATGAAGAACGTCTTCATCGGCTCGCCGCTGTCGTAGGCGACCAGCGTGTGGCCCTCGCCCGGGGCCTCGTAGACGAAGTCGCCGGCGGTGGCCGTCCAGGGGCGTTCCAGGTAGCCCCACTTGCCGGAGATCGTGTACGCGAACACCTCGTGCGGGTGGTAGTGCCGGTTGACCAGCCCGGCCTCCTTGGCCCGCAGGATGTCGGCCCAGCTGTTGTCCTTGACGTTGATCCACAGCGGCCGGGAGCCGACGGTCTCGGTGAACGGCACGTAGTACCGGTCGTCGTCGGTGGCCACCTTGGACAGGTACACCTCGGGCAGCGCGTCCGGCCGGAAGGAGTTCTCGATCGGCCGCAGGTCCTTCCAGAACTCGCCGGTGGGGTTGTCGGGCATCTGAACGGCCCCTTTCGTGTCGTGTTCCCGGCAGTGAATCCCGGCCGGGCCGACACCGTCTTTCCCCAGGTGGACGTGGCGGCTTGCAGATTCAGGACATGCGGCCGCGCCCGCGTCAGGCGCCGAGGTCGCGCACCACGTTGTCCAGCCGCACGGCGAGGTCGTCGAGGGCCTGCCCGTCCGTCGCGGCGCCGTCGGGGAGCTGGGACATGACGTCCTCGCGGCTGGCGATCACCAGCCCCCGGTGGGCGTCGTCGATCTCCGCGGCCCGCAGCACGACGCAGTCGCCCCGGACGAACACGAGCGTCGCGTCGGCGTGCTCCGACTCCAGCAGCCTGCGGACACAGTCACGGTCGATGAGAGACATCTCGGCTCCTCTTCCCCTCAGCGGGCGTGTACCCCCACAGGCAGGACGAAACCCCAGGTGGCCGTCCCGGCGTCGCGCTAGCCGAAGGTGGGCGGGCCGCCGTCGTCGCGGGCGCGCCGCCGTGCGAACACCACCAGGTACGCGGCGGCGGCCACCGCCAGGACCGCCGGCGGCAGCGCCAACGGCAGCCGTCCGGCCAGCACCGCGAGCACCGCCAGCACGACCCCGGCGAGCAGCAGCAGCGCGGCGGCCAGCAGGCGCACGCCGAGCGCGTTCGACGGCGGCGGCTTGCGCGGCCAGTGCCCCTCGCCGCCGCCGTGCACGCCGGGCACGCCGGTGTCGCTCACCACGCCTGTGCGGCTGATCTCGTCCGGGGGCGGCGGCTCGCGCAGCACCGGAGCGAAGAACTCGTCCTCTGGATCGTCGTCTCGCCGGTTCATGAGGGTGACCCCTACCCAGGATTCCGGCCGCTCCCACGAGTGAACGGCGGGGCACCGGGAAGGGCTGTTGCTGGCGGTAGCGAGCCGCTCACCTGCGTGAACGAGGACTGAGGACATGACGACGACGCCGCATCCAGCATCGGGGGACGAGCAGCGCGAGCACACCCTGCGCGATGCCGTGAGGACGGACATCGAAAACGTCGAGGAGCCCGCCCGGCTGCTCCGCGTGAGCGCGATGGCCCGCAGCCTGCTGGAGGAGGCCAAGGGGGTGCACCTGGAGGAGCGTGCCAGGGAGCGCATGCACCGCATCTACGAGCAGGCCATCCGGGAGGTCGCCGGGGCGGTCGCGCCCGAGCTGCGCGACGAGCTGGAGCGCCTGCGGCCCACCCCGAACGGCGAGACGCCGACCGAGATGGAGATCCGGGTCATGCAGGGGCAGCTCGTGGGCTGGCTGGAAGGCGTCTTCCAGGGCATCCAGGCCGGGCTCCAGCTCCAGCAGGCCGCCGCCCGCCAGCAGCAGCTCGGCCTGCACGCCGGCCGCGCCGCCCTCCCCCTCCCCGACGGCGTCCGCGCCCAGGGCGACGGCAACTACATGTAGACGCCGGAGCCGGGGGCGGTCAGCGGGCGGGGCTCCACTCGGGCCGCCAGCCGGGGCGCAGGCGGTAGCCGTAGGCCAGGTGGCGCAGCGTCTGGCAGGGGGAGCCGGCGGCCTCGCCGCACAGCGGGCAGACGGCGTCCCGGGCGTCCCCGGTGTCCCCGGCCGACAGCGGCGGGGTGTGCTCGTTCAGCAACGCCAGTTCGGCGCCGCAGCGGGCGATCGCGTCGGCCGGGTCGTGCAGGGCGATGTGGATCGCCTCGACCGGGTGGAGCAGGTCGTCGTCGTGGAAGCCGACGCGGGTGACCGTCCGTCCGCCGCCGAACTCCAGCCGTCGCGCGCCGCCCGCGCCCTGGCGTACCGGGGCGCCGGCCGGGCCGGCGGCCGTGAGGTAGCGCCAGGGCCCGGCGCCCGCCGCCTCCGCGGTGGCCTTGTCGGCCTCGATCTGCGTGCGCAGCCACTGGACCAGCGTGGCGCCGCCGGTCTCGGGGACGCCCTCGGCGCCGTCCAGCTCGCGCAGGAACGGGGTGACCGCCGCGTTCAGCTCGGCCACGAACGCCTCCAGCGACGCCTGGGCGTCGTCCAGGTTGGGCAGGCCCTCGGCGCGCGGCCGGGTGGGCGTCGGCAGCCGGTCGCCGGACAGGGGGATGCGCAGCTCCAGCGTGCTCAGGGCGGTCGGCGTGCCCTCCGCGCCGGCCGCGTACGGCTGCTCGCCCTGGCGCCGCCAGCTCGACCAGCCGTCCGGCAGCGGGACGGGCGGCGGCGTGGCGAGCTCGACCACGGCCAGCGGAGCGCGGCCGTCCTCGGCCCGGTGGCAGGCCGCGTCCAGGACCCGGGGGTGGGTGCGCACGTACGGGGAGTCGGCGACCGGCCTGGTGGCGACCTCCCAGGCGGCCAGCGCGAAGTGCAGGGGGTCCAGCGTGACGCCGCTCGCTCCCGGCTCCCCGCCCGTGGCCGCGAACGCGTGCCGCCACCTGCGCAGCTGTTCGCCGTAGTGCTCCTGCGTCCCGCCGTGCCCGGCGTCGATCCAGAACGCCTGCGTCGCGGTGCGAACCGTGCTCTTCATCGCAAAACTCCCCTTTAATCCCCTATCGTCCCCTCTGCCCGGTATCGCGGGCGACCAACGCCTCCGGACGGCCCCCGTTAGCGCTGTGACCTGCGGGGTAGGCCACCGCCAGCGGGAAGTGCGAGCGAGGGGGATTGTGGTCATGCGCACGACTGCTTTTCGGGGCATCAGCTCCTTCAACGGGGAATCGCGGCAACCGGCTCCGCGGCGCATCCAGATCGTGCACACCGAGTCGCGAGGACGGTCGCACCCGGTCGTCGCGGCCGTGCTGGGCGCCTGCGCCGGGGCCGCGGTGACGTACCTGCTGGATCCGGACCGGGGCCGGTCGCGCCGCGCCCGCGTGCGGGACAAGGGCTCGCACGCCACCCACGAGGTGCGCGACGGCCTGGGCGTGCTCGGCCGCGACCTGTCCAACAGGGGCCGCGGGTCGGCCGCGGCGGCCAGGTACCGCCTGACCGGCGGCACCGCCGACGACCGCGTCCTGCACGAACGCGTACGCGCCGAGCTGGGCCGCCACATCAGCCACCCGCACGCCGTCGAGGTCGACGTGCGCGAGCGCGTCGTGACGCTCTCCGGCGACGTGCTCGCGGGCGAGGACGAGCGCGCCCGCCAGAAGGTGCGCCGCATCCCGGGCGTCAAGCGGGTGGAGACCAACTGGCACGTGCACAGGGACGGCACCGACGCGCCCCGGCTGCAGGGCCAGGGCCGCCGCCGCAAGGCGGTGCCGGAGCTGCTGCAGCAGCGCTGGTCGCCCTCGGCCAGGCTGGTCGCGGGCGGGGCGGCGGCCTCGATCTGGGCGGTCACCGGCAAGCTGCCGAGGCCGCTGTCCTGGCTGACCCGCTGCGCCGCGTCGGCGCTGGCCGTGCGGGCCGCGACGAACCTGCCGCTGCGCCGCCTGACCGGCGTCAACGCCGGTCGCGAGGCGATCGACGTCAACGCGGCCGTCTCGATCGCGGCGCCGGTGGCGGCCGTGTGGCCGCTGGTGAGCGACTACTCGCTGTTCCCGCGCTTCATGCCGGACGTCGAGGAGGTCCGGCTGTCGGCCGACGAACTGCGCTCCCACTGGGTGATCAGGGGCCCGGCCGGGACGCGCATCCGCTTCACGGCCACCGAGACCAAGCGCGAGGAGGGCGCGGAGATCGCCTGGAAGTCCGGCGACGGCGAGCTCATCGCCCACACCGGCGTGCTGCGCGTGGACGCCCAGGCCGACGGCCGGACCCGCGTCCAGGTGCACCTGTGCTACAACCCCATCGCGGGGGCGGCCGGGCACGCCATCGCCGGGCTGCTCGGCGCGCATCCCGCGCGCAAGCTGCGGCAGGATCTGGTGCGGCTGAAGGAGCACGTCGAGAACCAGGTGCAGCCGGCCGCGCCGTCCCTGCTCTGACCGCTCTCCGCCCCCCTCCGAACCGCCGGACGGCCACGCGCGACGCGGGTTCGCGCGTGGCCCGTACGCTGGCGTGATATCGCTCCCGATATCACCGGACGGCTGATATCGGTCTTGGACGCCGCCTTTCGTGCTGTGCTGTCATGTCCGGGCTTGCCCTGTTTCCGCCCGGAGGTGCTCTCGTATGCCCCATCGCCTGTCGAACGTCGCCCGGCTCACGGTCGCGGCGATGTCGGCCGGGTTGCTGACGGCCGCGATCGCGCTGCCCGCCGTCGGCGGCACCGGCACGCTGGTCGTCTCCGCCACCGAGCAGCTGAACCTCAAGCCGGTGGCGCTGGCCGAGCCGCCACTCGCGCAGACCTCCACCGTGTACGACGCCCGCGGCAACGTGATCGCCCGCTTCTACGACCAGAACCGCGAGATCGTCCGCCTGGACCAGATCTCCGAGGTGATGCGGACGGCGGTCGTCGCCATCGAGGACGACCGGTTCTACCAGCACGGCGCGATCGACATGGAGGGCACGCTGCGCGCCCTGGTCAAGAACCTCAGCTCCGACCGGCTCAGCCAGGGCGGTTCCAGCATCACCCAGCAGTACGTCAAGCAGGTGCTGCTCAACGCGGCCGACACCGAGCAGGACAAGAACAAGGCCCTGGAGGCCAGCTACGCTCGCAAGCTCAAGGAGCTGCGCTACGCGATGGGCGTCGAGCAGAAGTACGGCAAGGACGAGATCCTGCGCCGCTACCTCAACATCGCCTACTTCGGCGCGGGCGCCAACGGCGTGCAGGCCGCGGCCAGGCGGTTCTTCGGCGTCCCGGCGTCCCGGCTGGACCTGGCCCAGGCCGCCACGCTGGCGGGCGCCGTGCAGGACCCGAACGCCACCGACCCGAGCCGCGGCAGGAAGGCCCGCGCGCTGCTGCTGGCCCGGCGGAACGTGGTGCTCGACCGGATGGCCGAGCTGGGCCGGATCACGCCGGAGCAGGCGGCCGCGGCCAAGGCGAAGAAGCTGGGGTTCAAGGACGTCCGGCTGCCCAACGGCTGCGGCGACAGCGCCTACCCGTACTTCTGCGAGTACGTCCGGCACGAGCTGCTGGCCGACCCGGCCTTCGGCAGCACGCGGCGGGCCAGGGAACACGCCTTCGCGCAGGGCGGCCTGAAGATCTACACCACGCTCGACCCGAAGGCCCAGGCCGCCGCCGACCGGGCGATCAGGAAGCACGTCGACGCCACCGACCACGCCCTGGCCGCCGAGGCGCTGGTCGAGCCCGGCACCGGCGCGATCAGGGCCATGGCCGCCAGCCGCGGCTACGGCTCCTCGGCCGGGAAGAAGCAGATCTCCTTCAACGCGGTGGCCGACGCGCGGCACGGCGGGCTGATCGGCTTCCAGGCGGGCTCGACGTTCAAGACGTTCACCCTGGTCGAGGCGCTCAAGCAGGGCATGAAGGTGGACGACGGCATCACCGTGGGCAACGGCTACACCGCGCCCTCCACCGCCGCCTTCAAGAACTGCGCCGGCGCCGGCGTCGGCGACCCGTCCTGGACGGTCACCAACGACGAGGGCTCCCCCGGCTTCAAGACGCTGCGGACCGGCACGTGGGGCTCGGTGAACACCTTCTTCATGGCGCTGGAGCAGCGGGTGGGCCTGTGCCGGACGGTGGAGACGGCCAAGTCGCTCGGGATCGCCCGCGCCGACGGCCGCAAGCTCCAGGAGTACGAGACGTTCACGCTCGGCATCAACGAGACCGACCCGGTGACGGTGGCCACCGCGTACGCCGCCCTCGCCGCCCGGGGCAGGTACTGCGCGCCGATGGCCATCACCAGGATCACCGATGCCGCCACCGGCCGGCCGACCTCGTACCGGCCCTCGTGCCGGCAGGCGCTCGACCCGGGCGTCGCCGACGCGACCGCGCACATCCTGTCGGGCGTGTTCACCAAGGGCACGATGAGCCGCGTCGGCGGCATCGGCCGCCCGGCGGCGGGCAAGACCGGCACCACCGACGGGTACGCCTCGGCGTGGTTCGCCGGGTTCACCCCGGACCTGGCGGGCGCGGTCAGCATCGGCGACCCGCGCGGCTCGCAGCGGTACAAGCTGGTGAACACCACGATCGGCGGCCGGTACTTCGCCATCGTGGCCGGGGCCTCGCTGCCGGGGCCCATCTGGAACGACACGATGAGGGCGGCGCTGAAGGGCGTGCCCGCCACCCGGTTCACCCCGATCGACACCGGGCGCTTCGGCGGCTGCGGGGACGCCTGCGCGCCGGCCCGTCCCGACGCGGGCGAGCCGGACCTCGGCCAGACGGACCCCGGCGAGACCGGCCCCGGCGAGACCGGCCCCGGCGACCAGGGCGCGGGCGGAACGCCCTGAGCGGCGCGCCGGCCGGTCCATAACCCCGACGGGTGACTCAAGAGCTATACGACAGGCGGCGCGGCGCGCCCGTACCCTCGATGAGTCCGCACATCTCCGCCTCACGAGGGACGGTTCCGCCATGCCCAAGGCACGGACGTTCGGCCGGACACATCTGGCGCTCTGCCTCGCGCTCGCCGCCGGGGTCGCCGCCATCGGCGTGAGCGCGGTGGCCGACGCCACCGCCGCGCGCCCGGGCGACCCGCGGCCCGTGGTCATCCGCGACACGAGCGGCGTCGCGGTCGGGCGGCTCAGCATCCTGCGCGAGGGGTTCGGGACGGCGCGCGTCTCGGTCTCGGTCAAGGGCCTGACGCCCGGCTTCCACGGCTTCCACATCCACACGACGGGTCTGTGCGACCCGAAGGCCGTCGATCCCGCTACCGGCCAGGTCTCTCCCTTCTTCACCGCCGGAGGCCACCTCGACCTGGCCGGCGGCGCCGTCCACCCCGGGCACTCGGGCGACCTGCCGCCGCTGCTGGTCGGCAAGGACGGGTCGGGCTCCGCGTCGGTCGTCACCGACCGGTTCGGGCTGCGCGAGCTGACCGACGCCGACGGCAGCGCGGTCATCGTGCACGCGCTCCCCGACAACCTGGCCAACATCCCCGCCCGCTACGCCCCGGACGGCCCCGACGAGGCCACCCACAGGACCGGCGACGCGGGCGGCCGCACCGCCTGCGGCGTGATCAGGTGACGCGACGCGCATGAGGCCGCCGTGGCTGGGCAGCGACGCGACGCGTGTGCGGCCCGCCGCGGCCGGGCGGTGACGCGACGCGTGTGAGGCCCGCCGTGGGCGGGCGGTGACGCGACGCGTGTGAGGCCCGCCGTGGGCGGGTGGCGGTGTGCGGCTAGTCTCGTGCCGTAACGCCGCCGACCTGGGGAGTGCCCGTCATGATCTTCATCACCGCGAAGTTCCGCGTCCTGCCGGAGCACGCCGACCGCTGGCCGGAGATCTCGGCCGAGTTCACCGAGGCCACCCGCGCCGAGCCGGGCTGCCTGTGGTTCGACTGGTCGCGCAGCCTCGACGACCCGGCCGAGTACGTCCTCGTCGAGGCCTTCCGCGACGACGACGCCGGGGCGGCGCACGTGACGTCCGCGCACTTCAAGCAGGCCCAGCAGGTGCTGCCCGGCTACCTGGCCGAGACGCCGCGCATCGTCAACGCCAACGTCCCGCAGGACGACTGGTCGCCCCTCGGCGAGATGGCCGTCCCCGAGCGCGGCTGACCGCTCAGGGCCGCAGCACCAGCGCCGGGTCCAGCGCCAGGGTGGCGACCGCGAGCGCGAGGAACCCGATCGCCAGGTAGAACTGCGGCGATCGGTCGGCCACGCGCAGGTGGGTGTAGAGGGCGCACACGAAGTAGAGGACGAGCCCGGCCGCGGCGGCCGTCCCGGCCAGCGGCACGCCGAGCAGGCCGAGCGTCAGCCCCGCCGCGCCGGCCGCCTTCAGCGTGCCGATCGGCCAGACCAGCCACGACCGCGGCACCCCGCACCGGTCGAGCGCGGGGCCGAGCGACCGCATGACCGGTGCGAGCCGGGTCATGGCGGCGAATCCGGAGAAGGCGTTGCAGGCGATCGTCACCAGCGCGATGACGACGTAGGCGGTGGAGTGCGGCACGGGAAACCTCCGGTCGGCGTCGGCTGGTCAACCCTGCTCTCGGCGGGCGGCCGGGTGGTCCTGGCGAGGCTCTCGGCGGGCGGCCGGGTGGTCCTGGCGGGCGAAGGCCGGGGCGTGGGCGGCGGCCCAGTCGCCGAAGGTGCGGGGCGGGCGGCCGAGCACCGCGGCCGCGTCCCCGGTGACCGGGTGCTGGGGGCGCGTGGCGTACCGGGCGTAGCGGGCCAGCAGAGCACGGACGAACGGCTCCGGCAGGCCGCCCGCGACCAGGTGCCGTGCGGCGGCCTCCGGCGGGATCTCCTCCAGGCGCAGCGACCGGCCGATCGCCTCGCCGAGCACGGCCACCATCGCGGCGTGGGTCAGCGACTCGGGCCCGGTCAGTTCGAGCCGGCGTCCGGCGTGGCCGCCGAGCAGCGTCCTGGCGGCGATCTCGACCAGGTCCCGCTCGTCGATCGGCACCTCCTGGAAGGAGGCGTGCACGTACCGGACGACGTCCCCGGTCCGGATCTGGGGGGGCCCACGCCTGGAGGGCGTTCCCGGCGAAGGAGGCGGCGCGCAGGCTGGTCCACTCCAGGCCGCTGTCCACGGCGGCGGCCTCGGCCTCCTTGTTGCGGTCGCCGCGGAAACGGGAGGGCTGCTCGTCGAGGGGCTCGTCGACGTTCATCGCGGACAGGGCCACCACCCGCCGCGCCCCGCGCTCGGCGGCACGGGCGAGCAGGCCGGGCGCCCCGTCGCCGATGGCGCGCGGGTGCAGGAAGACGGCGGTGACGCCGTCCAGGTGGCCGGCGAGGGTGTCGGGGCGGGCCGGGTCGCCCTCGACGGCCTCGGCCCCGGCGGGCAGGCGCACCCCGGCCGCCGATCGGGTGACGGCGCGCACCTTGACCCCTCGGGCGGTGAGCAGTTCGACCAGCGGGCGACCGAACGTCCCGGTGGCGCCGGTGACGAGAATCATGTCGTTCATGCCCGTTGAGAGGAACCCGGGACGGGAAGTGTGACATCGGCTTGAGCCGGCGGAAGTCCGCCCGCTCCGGCCACCGAGCACCAGGACCCGCCGACAAGGGGTGCTTTATCCGGATCGGAGCGCTGGGCGGCTACTCTGCGGCCCATGCACACCCAGTCACTCGCACCCGCTCCGGCCCTCGGCCCCAGGCTCATCAGAGCCGAGATCCTCGTCGTGTTGTCGGTCTCGCTCGGCGCCAGCGCGGTGTTGTCGCTGGTCCGGCTGATCGGCTCGCTGACGGCGCCCAAGGAGCTGAAGGGGCAGCAGGCCGTGCTGGTCGGCTCGCTGGCCCCCGGGCGGCCGTGGCTGGACCTGACGTTGCAGCTCGTGGACATCGCGATCTCGGTGGCGCCGGTCGCGCTGGTGGCGTACCTGCTGGTCCGGTCGGGCGAGTCGTTGCGGACGATCGGGGTGGACCTGCGGGAGCCGGGCCGCGACACGTTGCGCGGCGCGCTGCTCGCCGCCGCGATCGGCGGCACGGGGCTGGCCTTCTACCTGGTGGTCTACGCGCTGGGCGTCAACCTGACGGTGGTGCCGGGGCAGTTGCCCGAGGTGTGGTGGCGGGTGCCGGTGCTGCTGCTGGCCGCCGCGCAGAACGGCGTGCTGGAGGAGGTGCTGGTCAGCGGCTACCTGCTGCACCGGCTGAACCAGGCGGGCTGGGGGCCGTGGCGGGCGGTGGTCGTGTCGTCGGTGTTGCGTGGGTCGTACCACCTGTATCAGGGGTTCGGGGGGTTCGTCGGGAACGTGGTCATGGGGCTGGTGTTCGGGCGGCTGTACCAGCGGTGGGGGCGCGCGATGCCGCTGGTGATCGCGCACACGCTGATCGACGTGGTGGCCTTCGTCGGGTACGCCGCCCTGCACGGCCGGGTGAGCTGGCTGCCCTGACGCAAACCGCTTGCGCGCTTCTCTGCAAGAAATCGACAAACATTTGCAGCTCGATCGCAGAACTCCGGAACTTCTTCGCAGAAGGCTTGTGCCGCGGGGGCGTGGGGTCCTACTGTCACCTCACCCCCCGAGAGAATCGAGCTTCGGATGTCAGGCACGAGCACATCCCGGAGGGTCGTGGCGGTGCTCGCCGCGGCTCTCGCTCTCCCCCTCGCCTCGCTCGCCGTCCCCGCGCAGGCCGCCACCGAGACCGCCACCGAGACCGCCACTAAGGCCGGTACGGCGCCGCGGCCCGTGGTCACCAGGGCAGCCCTCGACCCCGCCCTGGTCGCCGGCCGGGGCGCGCGCGTCGGCTTCGCCGAGCAGGAGGCCGAGAACGCCCCGACGGACGGCACGGTCATCGGCCCCGACCGCACCGCCTACACGCTGCCCGCCGAGGCGTCCGGGCGGCGGGCGGTCCGGCTGACGCCCGGCCGGCACGTCGAGTTCACCCTGCCGGCCGCGGCCAACGCGATCACGGTGCGCTACAGCATCCCCGACGCGCCCGCGGGCGGCGGCATCACCGCGCCGCTCGACGTCGCAGTCAACGGCCGCCACCGGGCCACCATGACGCTGACCTCGCAGTACTCCTGGCTCTACAACCAGTACCCCTTCACCGACGACCCCGGGGCCGACCTGCTGCACCCCGACTGGTGGATCACCGAGTGCTCCTGCGTGCCCAGCGCCACCACCCCGGCCCCGGCGATCGTCAAGCCGTTCCGGCCCAGCCACTTCTACGACGAGCAGCGCCTGCTGCTCGGGCGCACCTACCGGGCGGGTGACCGGATCCGGCTGACGGCGGGCGCCGGGGCCGCCTGGACGGTCATCGACCTGCTCGACTCCGAGCTCGTCGCCCCGCCGCGGATCGAGCCGGTCGCGGCCGATGTGCTGGCCTTCGGCGCCGACCCGTCCGGGCGCCGCGAGTCGTCGGCCGCCTTCGACCGGGCCGTCGCCTTCGCCAGGCGCGCCCACCTGAAGGTGTACGTCCCGCCCGGCACGTACCAGGTCAACCGGCACATCGTCGTGGACGACGTGACGATCACCGGCGCCGGAAGCTGGTACACGATCATCAAGGGCCGCGAGGTCACCCTGGACGCCCCGGCGCCCGACGGGTCCGTCCACACCGGCGTCGGCTTCTACGGCAAGGACGCCGCGGCCGGCGGCAGCCGCAACGTGCACCTGTCCGGGTTCGCCATCGAGGGCGACGTCCGCCGCCGCATCGACACCGACCAGGTCAACGGCGTCGGCGGCGCGATGAGCGACTCCACGATCGAGGGCCTCTACATCCACCACACCAAGGTCGGCCTCTGGTTCGACGGCCCGATGAGCGGCACCCGCGTCACCGGCAACGTGATCGCCGACCAGATCGCCGACGGGCTCAACCTGCACACCGGCGTCACCGGCACGGTCGTGTCGGACAACTTCGTCCGCAACTCCGGCGACGACGGCCTGGCGATGTGGTCGGAGCGCACGGCGGACGCGCGCAACACGTTCGACCACAACACGGTCCAGACGCCGGTGCTGGCCAACGGCATCGCGATCTACGGCGGCACGGACAACACGGTCTCGGCCAACCTGATCGCCGACCCCGTCCGCGAGGGCAGCGCCCTGCAGGTCGGCTCCCGCTTCGGCGCCGAGCCGTTCACCGGCCGCCTGGACATCACCGGCAACACCACCGTGCGGGCCGGCACGTACGAGCTGAACTGGAAGATCGGCCTCGGCGCCATCTGGTTCTACGCCCTGGAGCGGAACATCGACGCCGACATCCGGGTGACCGGCGACCACTACCTGGACAACACCTACAACGCCGTCATGCTGGTCGCCGACTGGCCCGTCAAGGACCTCTACTCCATCACCGGCCTGCGCTTCAAGGACGTCCGGGTGGACGGCACGGGCACCTCGGTGCTCAGCGCCCGCGCCGCCGGCTCGGCCGCCTTCGAGAACGTGCACGCCCGCAACGTGGGCGCGGTCCCCGTCAACAACTGCGGCACCTTCCACTTCACCCCGTCCGGCTCGGAGTTCGTGCTGACGGACGGCGGCGGCAACGACGGCTGGCTCGCCCCCTGGCTCCTGCCCAACACCCTCACCTGCGACGACCGCCCTCCGGTTGTCCCCCCACCGGCCCCCGCCCCCTGGTGAGCCCGGCCGCGTTAGGCGCCGGGGTGCGGGGCAGGGGGACGGCATGACCGACACCTACGACCGGGTCGCCGTCGTCACGGGCGCCGACTCCGGCATCGGCAGGGCCACCGCCGTGCTGCTGGCCGAGCACGGGTTCGACGTGGGGATCACCTACCACGAGGACGAGGACGGCGCCCGGGAGACCGCCGCGCTGGTACGGGAGGCGGGCAAGGCGGCGGCCGTGCGCCGCCACGACCTGACCGACCCGGTACGCGCCGCGCACGTCGTCGACGAGCTGGCCGGGGATCTGGGCGGGCTCGGCGTGCTGGTCAACAACGCCGGCACCGGGTCGTCGGAGCCGCTGCTCGACATGGACTACGAGCGCTGGCGTTCGGTGTTGTCAGTGGACCTGGACGGGCCGTTCCTGTGCGCGCAGCGGGCGGCCCGGCGGATGGTCGCCGAGGGGCGCGGCGGCCGGATCGTGAACGTCACCAGCGTGCACGAGGAGTACCCGAGGGTGGGGGCGGGGCCGTACTGCGCGGCCAAGGGCGGGTTGAAGCTGCTCAGCCGGGTGCTGGCGCTGGAGCTGGCCGCGCACGGCATCACGGTCAACACGGTCGCGCCCGGCGAGATCGCCACCCCGATGACCGGGCAGGAGGACCGGCCGCCGCGGGCCGGGAGCCGTCCGGGCTACCCGATCCCGCGGCCGGGCGACGCCCGGGAGGTCGCCGCGGTCATCGCCTTCCTGGCCTCGCCGGCCGCCTCGTACATGACGGGCTCGTCGGTGTTCGTGGACGGCGGCCTGGTCACGATGGGACCGCAGGCGGCGGGGGCGCTCCAGTCCGGAGACTGGCGTTGACCCCGCACCCCCGCCCGCCCGCTACCCACGCGGCGCCCCCCGCCCTCAGGCGAATGACACCGCGGTCCTTCAGCCGGCCCGCCGTCCTTCAGGCGGGCCGCCGTCCTTGAGACGGGCCGCGGTTCTTCAGACGGGCTGCCGTTCTTCAGGCGGTGGCCGGATGGCCGACCGCGAGGGCCGCGGCCACCTGCGGCGCGACCCGCTCCGCCCAGCGGCCCAGCAGCTCCTCCAGCACGGGCAGCTGCGACTCCAGCACCGCGAGCCCCGGCGTCGGCACGGTCGCGCCCAGCTCCACCAGCAGCGGCCGCAGGTGCACCTCGACCGCCAGCGCGTGTTTCGGATCGCCCATGACCAGCAGCGGCAACGCCGCCACCCCGGCCAGCGCCTCCGGCCGCAACCGGTCGAGGAACGCCTTCAGCAGCCCGGTGTACGTGCCCTTGTAGGTGGGGCTGGCCACCACCAGCACCCGAGCCTCGGCGACCAGCTCCAGCGCCACCTCGACGCCGGGCGCGGGCCCGGGCGCGAGCAGGTGCGGCCCCAGCGCGGACAGGTCGATCACGTCCTGCACGCCCGGCAGGCCGAGCCGCAGCGCGACGGCCTCGGCGGCCGCCACGGCCACGGTCCGCGTCCTGGAGCCCTCGCGGGGGTTGCCGACCAGCGCGACGACGCTCATCCGGCCACCGCCGCCGCCAGCCCGGCCGCGTACTGGGAGACGGGCCGGGTCAGGCCGTAGTTGTCGCGGAGGGTACGGCCCTCGTACTCGTACCGGAACAGGCCCCTGACCTGCAATTCCGGCACGACGTGGTCCACGAAGTCGGACAGGCCCGACGGCAGCAGCGGCGGCATGATGTTGAAGCCGTCGGCGGCCCCGGTGAAGAACCACTCCTGGAGCTGGTCGGCGATCTGCTCGGGCGTCCCGGCGACCACGCGGTGGCCGCGGCCGCCGGCCAGCCGGTTGAGCAGTTGCCTGACCGTCAGGCGCTCCCGCCTGGCCAGGTCGATGACGAGCTTGCGCCGGCTCTGGGCGCCCTCGGTCTCGACGGCCACGTCCGGCAGCGGCCGGTCGAGGTCGTCCTCGGTCAGCTCGATGCCGGTCAGGTGGGAGAGCTGGGCCAGGCCGTAGGCGGGGATGATCAGGTCTTCGAGCTCCTTCTCCAGGTGCAGCGCCTCCCGTTCGGTCGAGCCGATGATCGGCGAGACGCCGGGCAGGACGAGCACGTCGCCGGGCTGCCTGCCGTGGGCGGCCACCCGCCGCTTGAGGTCGCTGTAGAACTCCTGGCCCTCCTCCAGGGTCTGCTGGGCGGTGAAGACGGCCTCGGCGTGCCGGGCGGCGAACTCCTTGCCGTCCTCCGACGACCCGGCCTGCACCAGCAGCGGGCGGCCCTGCGGGGAGCGGGAGGTGTTCAACGGCCCCCGGACGGCGAAGTGGCGGCCGATGTGCTCGACGGGATGGATCTTGCCGGTGTCGGCGTAGCGGCCGCCGGTGCGGTCGCCCAGGATGGCGTCGTCCTCCCAGCTGTCCCAGAGCTTGCCGACGACCTCCAGGAACTCGTCCGCCCTGGCGTAGCGGGCGGCGTGCGTGGGGCGTTCGACGCCGAAGTTGAGCGCCTCGGCCTCGCTGGCGGAGGTGACGATGTTCCAGCCGGCCCGGCCGCCGCTGATGTGGTCGAGGGAGGCGAACTTGCGCGCCACGTGGAAGGGCTCGTTGTAGGTCGTGGAGACGGTCGCGATCAGGCCGATGTGGTCGGTCACCGAGGCGAGCGCGGCCAGCAGCGTGAGCGGCTCCAGCCCGCCGAGCGCGTTGTGCCGGACGTCGCCCTGCAGCGCCACGCCGTCGGCGAGGAAGAGCGAGTCGAGCTTGCCGCGCTCGGCGATCCTGGCCAGCTCCTGGTAGTGGCGGACGTCGGTCAGGCGGCTCGGCTCGGTGCGGGGGTGCCGCCAGGCGGCCTCGTGATGGCCGACGCCCATGAGGAAGGCGTTCAGGTGGAGCTTTCTCGTCACGTGGTCCTCCAGGTGGAGAAGCGGCGCTCGACGCCGATCAGAAGCAGGTTGAACAGCAGGCCGACCACGGAGATCGTGATGATGCCGGCGTACATGTCGGGGATGCGGAAGCTGGACTGGGCGTCGAGGATGAGGTAGCCGAGCCCGGCCTTGGCGCCGACCATCTCGGCGAACAGCAGGACGAGGATCGAGTACGCGCCCGCCAGGCGCACCCCCGTGAAGATGGTGGGCACGGCGGCCGGCAGGATCACCTTCTGGAACAGCCGCACCGGGCCGAGGCCCATCGACCGGGCCGACTTGATCAGCAGGGGTTCGACGGTCTTCACGCCGCTGACGGTGTTGAGCAGGATGGGCCAGGAGCAGGCGTACAGGACGAACGCCACCTTCGTCGTCTCGCCGATGCCGAGGATGAGCGTGAAGACCGGCAGCAGCGCGACCGCCGAGGTGTTGCGGAACACCTCCAGCAGCGGGGTGAGGAAGTCGGCGACGGGCTTGTACCAGCCGATCAGCAGCCCGAGCGGGATGGCCAGCACGATCGCCAGCCCGAACCCGGACAGCGAGCGCGCCAGCGACGCCTCCAGGTGCTCCGGGAGCCGGCCCGTGAGCAGCAGGTCAGCGCCGGCGGCCAGGCTCTCCGACAGCGGGGGCACGAACACGGGGTCCACCACGCCGAGGCGGGGCAGCGCCTCCCAGGCGGCCAGCAGCAGCAGGATCGCGGCCGAGTTCCGCCCCGCCCGCCGCGCCAGCCCGCCCGCCCGCCGCCACGTCGCCGCGGGGGACGCCGCCTTCCGGCTCGTTCCGGTCGGCGCCGCCTTCCGGTCCTCCCCCTCGGTGGGCCGGACAGCGGTGGGCCGGACAGCGGTGGGCCGGACAGCGGTGGGCCGGACAGCGGTGGGCCGGACAGCGGTGGGCTCGTCCCGCGTGGCGGGGTCGGGGTCGTCGTCGGGGAGGTCGTACCAGTGGACGTCGCCCTCGGGGCGCGTCCGTTCGTCGGCGCGCGCGTCAGTCATGCCGGATCGCCGCCTTCCGCTCCTGCACCTGCGCCGCCGCGACCTCGTCGCGCAGCAGCCCCCACACGTGGTGCCGGTACTCGCCGAAACGCGGGTCGGCCCGCAGGTCGCCCTCGCGCGAGTCGAACTCCACCTCGATGATCTCCTTGATCCGGCCGGGCCTGGAGGTCATCACGGCGACGCGTTGCCCCAGGTAGACGGCCTCGTCGATGCCGTGCGTGATGAACACGACGGTCTTGCGGGTGTGCTGCCAGATGCGCAGCAGCTCCTCCTGGAGCGACTCGCGGGTCTGCGCGTCGAGCGCGGCGAACGGCTCGTCCATCAGCAGGACGTCGGGGTCGAAGGCCAGGCTGCGGGCGATGGCGACGCGCTGGCGCATGCCGCCCGACAGTTCGTGCGGGTAGCGGTCCTCGAAGCCGGACAGTCCGACCAGTTCCAGGTGCCGCCGCGCCCGTTCCGTACGCTCGGCCCTGGGCACGCCCTTGGCCTCCAGCCCGAAGGCCACGTTGGCCAGCGCGGTCCGCCACGGGAACAGCGCGTACTGCTGGAAGACGATCCCCCGGTCGAGGCCGGGCCCGGTGACGGGCGCGCCGTTGACCACGATCTGGCCCGACGTCGGCTCGGTGAGGCCCGCGACCAGGTCGAGGAGGGTGGACTTGCCGCAGCCGCTCGGCCCGACGAGCGTCAGGAACTCCCCTTCGCGGACGTCGAGGTCGATCCCGGACAGGGCGGTGAACGGCTCGCCCGCGTCCCTGACCGTGAACTCCTTGGAGACGTTCCGGATGCCGATCTTCGTCTGGACGCCGGTCTCGCTGATCGTGGCGGTCATGAGCCGCTCCCGTTCGCGTAGGGGTTGAACTCGTTGGTGTAGAGGTCGGTGACCTTGACCTGGCCGGGACGGATCTCGCCCTCGCGCTGGAGCCAGTCGATCCACCGCTGGAACTCGCGGCTGTCGATGACGCCGCCCTTGCCCGCGATGCCGGTGCTCTTCCAGAACTTCACGACGTCGGTGGTCTCGTTGCGCCCGCGCTTGGCGATGATCTGCTCGAACTTGGCGACGACCTCCTCGCGCGGGTGGGTCTGCGCCCAGGCGATGGCCTTGGCGAAGCCGGCCACGAAGGTCTTGACGGTGCCGGGGTTCTTGGCGATGAAGTCCTCGCGCAGCACGACGGACCCGGCCGTGAACGGCCCGAACAGCTCGACGTCGGTGAACAGCGGACGCAGCCCGCCGCGTTCGAGCGCCTTGTCCTTGAGCACGCCGCCGAGCGTGCCGACGTCGAGCTGCCCCTGCCGCAGCGCCTGCTCGGTGTTGACCGGCGGGATGACCACGAGCTGGACCTGCTCGATCTCGGCCGGCGTCAGCCCCTGACGCTTCAGGTACTCCTTGATCACGGCCTCGTGGTGGGCGCCGAGGGTGTTGACGCCGATCTTCTTGCCGATGAGGTCGCGGGCGGTCTTGATGGGGCTGTCGTCCTTGACGTAGTAGCCGCTGAACGACTTCTCGTCCGAGCCGTAGTAGCCGATCACCGCCTTGATCGGGGCCTTGGCCGCCTTGAGCTTGATGACGGCGCCGTTGAAGGCGCCGCCGAAGTCGGTCTGGCCGGTGGCCGCGGACTGGATGTCCTGCGGCCCGGAGGTGGTGTTGCCCACCCACTTGAGCTTGACGTCGCCGAGGTAGCCGAGCTCCGCGGCCAGTTCGGGGAAGGTGACGGCGCCCACGCTGCCCTGGTAGCGAAGCTCCTTCACCTCCGATTCGCCGGGTTTCGCCGAGCCCTCGGCCGCGCCGCAGCCGACGGTCACGGTCGCGAGCAGCACGGCGAGGAGTGCACGTCTGATGTTGATCACGATGAGTTCCTCTGGGGAGAACTGCGCAGGGGGGAGGGAGGTCTGCCGGAGGTGCGTGATCAGCGACACTGCGCGCTGGCGACGTGGCCGTAGTCCACGTGCGGGCGCCGGGTCAGGTAGAGGCCGGGGCTCATGCGTACGAAGCTACGGAACCCGGAACGCTAAGTCAACATTTCCTACTGGCTTTACATGAATAGCTGGCCCCGCCCCTTCCCCGCCCTCCCGCGTCAGGCGAAGCGTTCGATGGTCACGGGGATCAGGCCCTGGCCGCGGATCGCCTGCCGGTGGTGGTGCAGCAGGGCGCCGATGGCGGCCAGCGGGCCGGCGCTCAGGCGTACGGTGACGTCCAGGCACCAGGCGATGCCGGGGCCGATGCGCCGCAGCTCCCAGGTGAAGGTGTGCCCGGCGGCGGTCGCCGTGGCGGTGCCGGCGATCCTGGCCCGCGGGTTCTCGCGCGGCGGCTCCAGGCGCAGGACCGTGCGCACGTTCGCCAGGCCGCGCTCGCCGAGCTCGCCCGCGAACAGGATGCGGTAGCGCCGGGTCTGCGCCGAAGGGGAGCCGCCCAGGTCGAGCGGGGCCGCGGCGGGCAGCGCCTGGCGGTACTGGAAGAAGGCCCGCAGCTCGGCCTCCTCCGGCAGCGCGCCGCCGCCGAGCATCGAGTAGGTCTCGCGGGCGTCGCGCCGGGTCACGGGCAGCACCCGGTCGCGCAGCGCGGGGTCGGCGCGGATGGCCCGGCTGGATCCGGGCGACTCGCGCCACTCGCCGCACTCGGCCGTCCATTCCGCGCAGTCGATGCCCGCGGCCGTGTAGTCGTCGCAGAGCACGAACTCCTCGACCAGGATGCCCAGGGGAAGTGTTCCGCGGCCACGGTCGGCGGCGTAGATCAGGTAGTAGTCCAGGGGTACGTCGGCGTCCATTGGCGACATGATCGTGGTGCGGGCCCCCGCGGGCAAGGCGACATTCTGATGTTCGCGCAGGTCCTGCCCTCAGATGGGGGTCTAACCGGTCACGGGCTTGCCCGTGGCGCTGCCGGCGAGCCATTCCGTCCACGACTTGGCCCACGGGGTCGGGCCGTTGCCGAACCGGAGCTTGCGTGAGGTGCCCTTGACCTCGATGACGTCGCCGCGCTGGGTGAAGTCGTAGAACCAGCGGGCGTCGGCGGGGCCGGCGTTGACGCAGCCGTGGCTGACGTTGGAGTTGCCCTGCGCGCCGGTCGACCAGGGCGCGGCGTGGAAGAAGGTGCCGCTGTAGGTCATCCGGACGTTCCACTTGGTCTTGATCCGGTACTCGCCCGGCTCCCCGATGGTGGCCGAGTCCATGACGGTCTCCGCGGCCTTCTCCTGGGCGATCATGATGCCGGAGTAGCTGTCGTCGCCGGGTTTGCCCAGGCTGACGGGGATCGTCCGGACGACCTTGCCGTCCGCGGTGACGACGGCCCGGTGGCGGTCGGCGTCCACCTTGGTGACGTGCCGGGGGCCGACGGTGAAGGACAGGCTGCGGTCCCTGGTCCCCCACAGGTCCTCGCCCGCGCGCAGCCCGGCCAGGTGGGCGACGACCTTGACCTTCTCCCCCACCGGCCAGTACTCGCGCGGCCGGAACTGCACCTCGCGGTCGCTCACCCAGCTCCACGCGCCCTCGACCGGCTCGGACATCTCCACGACCAGCGAGCGCTCGATCGCCGCGCGGGCCTGCCTGGAGGTGACCGGGTGGGACAGCAGGAGCTGGACCGGCATCCCGACGCCGACCTTCTCGCCGTCCAGCGGCGACATGCCGCTCTGCAGGGCCTTCCTGGGCTTGAGCGTGGTGAAGGACGACCGCCCGGTGACGGCCTTGCCGTCGGTGCCGGTGGCCTGCGCGCTCACCGTGTACGACGTCGCCGGCCGCAGCGGCCACCGTGGCCGCCAGGTGCCGTCGGCCGCCGTCGAGCCGGTCACCTGGCGTCCCTTGGCGTCGGCGACGGTCACCTTGGTGACCTTGCCGCCGGTGACCCGCACGCTGATCCCGGTGTCGGGGGCGACCTTCTCGGCGCCGTCCGCCGGGGTGATCGCCAGCTTGGCCACCGGGCCCTCGGCCTGCCGCGGGCCGTCCGCCGGCTGGGCGCCGCCGCCGCCGGAGGCGCATCCGGCGAGCAGGAGCCCCGCGAGGGCGAGCGTCGTACTGGTCCGGCCGTTCCGCATCCTCGATGCCTCCCGTGCCTGACAAGGCGTCAGCTTCTTCATTGAACGGTCTGTGCTGTCACGTGCGGACACCTCTGCCCCATGAGCATGGGAGAAACCTTCATCCGGAGCACTCTTGCGAACCTTGCGGGCGGATCTGGTGTCCAACTCTGTGGAACGGTCCTTCTGGGCCGTTCTCAGGGGATGACGCACCGGGGGCGGTGCATGAGGGGGAACGTCATGAACGGCGGCATGAAGCGGTACCTGTCCGGTATCGGGATGACCGCGGCGACACTGGCCGTCACGACCGCGCTCACCGGGGCCACCCCCGCCGGCCCCACGCCCTCCCCCACCCACCCGGCCCCCGCCCACCCGGCGCCGTCGGCCTCCCCCGCGCCGAAGCCCGACCACAGACCCGGTCACACGCCGGACCACAAGCCCGGCCACCGGCCGGACCGGACCGGGCCGTCCGCCGAGCCCACCGGGCCTGCCGAGCCCACTGAGCCCGCCAGGCCCGCCGAGCCCGTCGAGGTGGACAAGCCCGACTGCCGCAAGGTCAAGTGCGTGGCGCTCACCTTCGACGACGGCCCGGGCCCCTACACCGGGACGCTGCTGCGCCACCTGGCGAAGTACCGGGCCCACGCCACGTTCTTCGTCGTCGGCCGGAACGTCGGCGTCCACCCCGACGTGGTGCGCCGCACGGCCGAGGCGGGGCACGAGCTGGGCAACCACACCTGGTCCCACCCCGACCTGACCAGGCTGTCGCCGGCCGCGATCAGGTCCCAGCTCGCCCGCACCGACCAGGCCGTGAAGTCCGCCGCGGGCGTCGTGCCCGGCCTGGTACGCCCCCCGTACGGCGCGACGGACCGCGACGTGCGGCGGCAGGCGCACCGGCCGCTGGTCCTGTGGAGCGTGGACACCCTCGACTGGCGCTACCGCGACAGCGCCAGAGTGGCCCGCGTCTCGCTCAAGCGGGTCCGCCCCGGCAGCGTCATCCTGTTCCACGACATCCACCCGACCACGGTCAAGGCCCTCCCGCGGGTGCTGAAGGGCCTGTCCGCCCGCGGCTACCGCTTCGTCACGGTCAGCGAGCTGTTCGGCGGCCGGCCGCCGAAGATCGTCCACAACGCCCGCGGGCTCTCCGGCGGCCCCAGGTAGCGGCCGGCCCGCCTTGCCGTCCCCGCGAACCGCCGGCCCGTCCTGCCGTCCCCGCGAACCGCCGGCCCGTCCTGCCGTCCCCGCGCCCCCTCCGGCCCGCGGGGGTCACTCCTCGACGGTCTCCTCGTAGCCGATCGCGGCGTCCGCCGCGTCGCCGCCCGACTCGCGGGCCCGGTAGCTGTCGCCGCCGTAGAACCTGAAGGCGCCGTTGTCGGCCCGCTCGCCGACGGGCGGCACGCGGCCGTCGATGGCGATGTAGTACCAGCCGTAGCCGCCCTGCCGGTCCTCGCAGAAGTTGTTGACCACGCGCCGCCGGGACGGCTTCGCGACGCACACCTCGACCCACTCCGAGGGCGTCTCGATGGCCGTCTCGGCGCCGGGGCCGCCCTGCGGCGACGCCTTGGTGAGCTCGTCGTCCCCGGGGTCCTCGTACGTGCCGCCGTCGGCCCGCTTCCCCACCGCGGGGACGGTGGCGTCGCCGGCGTAGAAGTACCACGCGTAGCCGCGGCGCTCGTCCTCGCACGGGCGGTAGTCGGCCCTGGTCTGCGTGCCGGTGTCCACGCAGACGGCGATGCGGGCGGCCCCGTCCTGGGCCGCGGCGTCGGACCCGCCGTCGGACCCGTCGTCGGACCCGCCGTCGGGCTCGTCGTCGATGACCTCTTCGGTCTCCTCCGGCGAGGCCGGCGGGCCGGTGTCGGCGACGGTGCACCCGGCGGTCAGCGCGGCGACGAGCGCGAGGCAGGCGAGTCGTAACAAGGATCCTCCACGGAATCGGGGTGACGACCGGCCAACGAGCGGGGAGCCGGGCCCGGTTCCCCGCGCGCGGCGGCAGGCCATTGACGGCCGATCGTTTGGGCCCGTACATTTTCGGAGCACCCGTCCGCGACAGAAGGGCCGACGATGCCGGTCAACGGCGACATGCCGACGCTCGACCAGACGTTCGCCACCGAACAACACGTGGCCACCGGCGAGCGGGGCACGTCGTGACCCACGAGGAATGGCTGAGCCGGGCCGCGGCGGTCGCGCCGCCGTCCGCGCACCACATCGACGGCGCCGACGAGCCCGGCGGCGCGTCCTTCACGGTGCGCTCGCCGCGCGACGGCCGGGTGCTGGCCGAGGTGGCCGACGGCGGCGAGGCGGAGGTCGGGCTCGCGGTGTCGGCGGCGCGGCGGGCGTTCGACTCGGGCCCGTGGCCGCGGATGGCGCCCGCCGAGCGCGGGCGGGCGCTGGTGCGGCTGGCGTCCCTGATCGAGGAGCGGCGCGAGCACCTGGCGCTGCTCGTCAGCCTGGAGATGGGCAAGCCGATCACCGACGCGCACGACATCGAGCTGCGCGCCGCGATCACCACCTTCCGCTGGTACGGCGAGCTGGCCGGCAAACTGGCCGACGAGGCCCCGCACGTGCCCGCCGACGCCCTCGCGCTGGTCACCCGCGAGCCCGCCGGCGTCGTCGGCGCGGTCGTGCCGTGGAACTTCCCGCTCACGCTGGCCTCGTGGAAGGTGGCCCCCGCCCTGGCAGCGGGGTGCACCGTCGTGCTGAAGCCGTCGGAGCTGTCGCCGCTGTCGGCCCTGGAGCTGGGGCGGCTGGCCACCGAGGCCGGGCTGCCGCCGGGCGTGCTCAACGTGGTCGCCGGCGACGGCCCCACCGCCGGGCGGGCGCTCGGCCTGCACCCCGGCGTGGACGTGCTGGCCTTCACCGGCTCCACCGCCGTCGGACGGCACTTCCTGCGTTACTCGGCCGACTCCAACCTCAAGCGCGTGTGGCTGGAGCTGGGCGGCAAGTCGCCCAACATCATCCTTCCCGACGCCCCCGACCTGGAGGCCGCCGCGGCCACCGCCGCCTGGGGCGTCTTCTTCAACCAGGGCGAGATGTGCACCGCGCCGTCCCGCCTGCTGGTCCACCGGTCGGTGGCCGACCGGGTGACGGAGGCCGTGGTCGCCCGGGCCCGCGCGCTGCGCGTCGGCGACCCGCTCGACCCGGCCACGGAGATGGGCGCCCTGGTCGGCGAGGCCCACCTGGAACGGGTGCGCGGCCACGTCGAGGCGGGTCTCGCCGAGGGCGCGCGGCTGCGTACGGGCGGCGGCCGCATCCTGGCCGGCACCGGCGGCGCCTACCTCGAACCCACCGTCTTCGACCGGGTGGACCCCGGCTCCCGGCTGGCCAGGGAGGAGATCTTCGGCCCGGTGCTGTCCGTGCTGGCCTTCGACGACGTCGAGGAGGCCGTCCGCCTGGCCAACGACACCGAGTACGGCCTCGCGGCCGGCCTGTGGACCTCCGACCTGGGCACCGCGCACCGCGTCGCCCGCGCGCTGCGGGCGGGCACCGTCTGGGTCAACTGCTACGAGGAGGGCGACCTGACCGTGCCCTTCGGCGGCATGCGGCAGTCGGGCAACGGCCGCGACAAGTCGGCGCACGCGCTGGAGAAGTACACCGAGCTCAAGACCACCTGGATCCAGCTGTGAGACCCCTGATCGCGATCCCCGCCCGCTTCTCCGCCACCGCCTCGGCCCTGCGCTACGCCGCAGAGGTGAGCGCCCGCGCCCTGGTGGAGGCCGTGTGGCGGGCGGGCGGCGAACCGGCGACCATCCATCCGGCGGCCGCGGACGACGTGGCGGGCCGGATGGCCAGGTTCGACGGCCTGCTCCTGCCCGGCGGCGGCGACGTCGCCCCCCACCGCTACGGCGCCCCCGACACCCACGCGGACGTCTACGACGTGGACGACGACCAGGACGCCTTCGACCTGGCCCTGGCCCGCCACGCCCTGGCCGCCGGGCTGCCCACGCTGGCGATCTGCCGCGGCCTGCAGGTCGTCAACGTGGCCCTCGGCGGCACGCTGGAGCAGGACATGGGCGGCCCCGAGGGCGGCCACCGGCACGTCATGCACCCGGTGTCGCTGCGCCCCGGCACCCTGCTGGAACGCGCGGCCGGCACGGCGAAGCTGGAGGCGTCCTGCTTCCACCACCAGCGCGTCGAGCGGCTCGGCGACGGCCTGTCCTCCGCCGCGCACGCCGCCGACGGCACGGTGGAGGCCCTTGAGCACGGCGGCGCGCCCGGCTGGTTCACCGCCGTGCAGTGGCATCCGGAGGACACCGCCCACCGTGATCCGGCCCAGCAGGCCCTGTTCGACGCGCTCGTCCGCGAGTCGGGGCATCATGGCTGCCATGATCCGCGCCGCCGTCCCTGACGACCTGCCCGCACTCCACGACCTCGCCGTCGCCTTCTACGCCGAGGACGGCTTCACCACCCCGGCGCAGACGCTGAAGGCCAACCTCGCCAGGCTGATCGCCGAGCCCGGCGTCCGGGTGGCGGTGAGCGAGAGCGCGGGCCGGCTGGTCGCGTTCGGCATCACCACCACCACGTTCGGGCTGGAGCAGGGGCTGTACGCCGAGCTGGAGGACCTGTTCGTCGCGCCGGAGGCGCGGCGGCGGGGCGAGGCGGAGCGGCTGATCGAGGACAGCCGCCGGTGGGCCGCCGGCCGGGGCTGCACGGCCCTGGAGGTCGTGATCGCCCCGAACGGCGCCGACGTGAGCCACCTGTTCGCCTACTACGGCAAGCGCGGCTTCCGCGACGAGGGCCGCCGCATCCTCAGCCACCCCCTGTGAGCGCCCGGGGCGGCCGGCCGCCGCCCCGGGCGGCTCACGGGCGGCTCACGAGCGGCGCGGCGGGCGGACGCCGCGGAACTCCCAGTCGCCGCCGAGCGCGGTCGAGCGCACCTCCTCCGACTCCGTCGGCTGCGCGCCGACGTCGGAGCGGATCGGCACCGGCCCGGTCACGACGTGGTTGGTCAGCCGGCCGAGCCCTTCGGCCTCGACCTCGACGACGTCCCCCGGCCGGACGGGCCGCGAGCCCGCCGGGGTGCCCGACAGCAGCACGTCGCCGGGGAAGAGGGTGATCGTCCGGGCGATGTCGGCGACCAGGTAGTGCATGTCCCAGGTCATCTCGTCGGTGTTGCCGTCCTGGACGACCTCGCCGTTGACGTACGTGCGCAGGCGTTTGCCGCGGAAGTCCCAGCCGGTCACCAGGCCGGGGCCGAGCGGGCAGAGCGTGTCGGAGCCCTTGACGCGCAGCATGGAGCCGGCGTCGGTGTCGCGGAAGTCGTGCAGCCCGAAGTCGTTGGCCACGGTGTAGCCCGCGATGTGCGCGCCGGCCTCGGAGGGGGCGATGTTGCGGCAGGTCCGCCCGATGACGATGGCGATCTCGCCCTCGTAGTTGAGCCACTTGCAGCCCTCGGGCCGCACGACCGCGCCCCGGTGGGAGTTGAGCGAGGAGGTGGGCTTGTGGAAGTAGGTCGGCGCGTCCGGCAGCCGGGTGCGGAACTCCTCGACCCGGCTGCGGTGGTTGAGGTGCACCGCGATGATCTTCGTGGGGACGACCGGCGGCAGGTGCGCGGCCTCGTCGGCGCCGATCCGGCGGCCGTCCGCGGCGACGAGGTCGTCCCCGTCGCGGACGGTCTCGGTGACGGCGCCGTCCAGCAGGACGCGGCGGTACTCAGGCATGGGCGTTCTCCTGTCGGGGTGCGGTCCAGCCGCCGGACGGGCGGTCGAACCAGAGCAGGGCCTGGCCGGTGCCGACGGAGTTCTCGTACTCGCCGTACTGGCGGGCGGGGGCCGTGCAGCGCTCCTCGCCGAGGGCGCCGGCCAGCATGACGTAGTGGTGGAAGCGGGCCTCGGGCTTGTACGTCCGGAACTCCGGCATCGTGCGCAGCACCTCGTCGTGCCGGCCCTGCCGGAACCATTCGATGCGCCGCAGGTCGGCGGCGCGGGCCTCGGGGGTGAAGACGTGCCGCGGGTCGCTGGACTCGTGGTCGCGCAGCTCGCGCAGCGGCCAGAACGTGTGCGACAGCGCGCCGGAGGCGATCACCAGCACCCGGCGGTCGGTGGCCGCGACGCCGTCGGCCAGCGCGCGGCCGAGCCGCAGGTGGTCCTCCATGTCGCCGGTCTGGCAGACGCCGATGCTCACCCAGCGCTTGGCGGGCAGGCCCTCGCCGAGGTACTTCCACAGGTTGGTGGTGGCGTAGTAGATCGGCAGGTACTCGTCGTCGATGGGGGTGATCCAGGTGCCGTGCCGGCCCGCGAAGGAGGCCACGCTGCGGGCCAGCTCGGGGTCGCCGGGGAAGTCGTACGGCATCCGGCACATGCCGCGCGGCAGCTCCTCGGAGGTGTACAGCCCGGCCCGGCGCGCCTGCGCGGTGACCACGAACTCGACCGTGGTGGCCCAGTGGGAGTCCAGCACCACGACGGTGTCGTAGTCGTCGCGCTCGAAGACGTCCCTGCGCAGCTCGCGCAGGCCGGTGACGAGGCTGATCTCCTTGCCCTCGTTCAGCTCCAGCCGGGTGCGCTCGGGCAGCACGATGGTGGGCACGTGCGCGAGCAGGCCCGCCCCGACGATCTCACCCATGGTCGTTCCAGCCCTTCGGCGCGGTGACGGTGTTCTTCAGGTCGCAGTAGAAGTCGAAGCTCCAGGTGCCGCCCTCGCGGCCGACGCCGGACTCGCGGGAACCGCCGAAGGGCGCGCGCAGGTCGCGCACGAAGAAGCAGTTGACCCAGACCGTGCCCGCGACCAGTTGCTCGGTGACCCGGCGGGCGCGCTCGCGGTCGCCGGTCGCGACGGTGGCGGCCAGGCCGAAACGGGTGTCGTTGGCCAGCCGGACGGCCTCCTCCTCGGTCTCGAACGTCTGGAGCGTGAGCACCGGGCCGAAGACCTCCTCCTGGACGATCTCGCTGTCCTGGGCCACGTCGGTGAGCAGGGTGGGCCGGTAGTACAGGCCGTCCCCGCGCTCGCCGCCGATGACGGCGCGGGCCCCGGCCGCGAGGGCCCGGCGGACGAACCCGTCGATCTTCTCCACCTGGCGCGGGTGGATGTTGGGGCCGACGTCGGTGGCCTCGTTCCGCGGGTCGCCCTGGACCAGGGCCGCGGCCCGCTCGGTGAAGCGGCGGACGAACTCCTCGGCGATCGGCGCCTCGACCAGCAGCCGGGTGGCGGCCAGGCAGACCTGCCCGGCGTTGTCGTACTGCTCGACGGCCAGGTCCACGGCGAGGTCGAGGTCGGCGTCGGCGAAGACCAGCAGCGGCGACTTGCCGCCCAGCTCCAGGCTGAGCGGGGTGAGGTTGGCGGCGGCCGAGCGGGCGATGCGCCGCGCGGTCGGCACCGAGCCGGTGAAGCTGACGCGGCGCACGCCGTGGTGCTCGACCAGGGCCTGCCCGGCCTCCTCGCCGAACCCCTGGACGACGTTGAGCACGCCGTCCGGCAGCCCGGCCGCGGCGGCGATGTCGGCCAGCAGGGAGGCGGTGAGCGGCGACCACTCGGCAGGCTTGAGCACCACTGTGTTCCCGGCGGCGAGCGCGGGGGCGATCTTCCAGGTGGCCAGCATGAGGGGCGCGTTCCACGGCGTGATCAGGGCGCAGGGGCCGGCCGGGTCCCAGGAGACGTGGTTGGCGTGGCCGCGGGTGTCGAAGTCGTCGTGGCCGAGGCTCTCCAGCCAGTCGGCGAAGAAGCGGAAGTTGTGCGCCACGCGGGGCATGACGCCGCGGCGGTGCGAGCGCAGCAGGGCGCCGTTGTCGCAGGTCTCGACGGCGGCCAGCTCCTCCAGCCGCTTCTCGACGCCGTCGGCGACGGCCCGCAGCACGGCGGCCCGGCCGGCGCGCGGGGTGGCGGCCCAGCCGGGGAAGGCGTCCTGGGCGGCGGTGACGGCGGCGTGCACCTCGTCGGGGCCGCCGCGGGCGATCTCGCCGAGCGCGGCGCCGTCGATGGGCGAGAGGTCGGTGAACGTGCGCGCGGAGGCGACGCGCCGGCCGCCGATCCAGTGGCGGGTGTCGACGGTGACCCCGGCGACGGTGATCTGTTCGGACATGTCGGGTGCTTCCAATCTCAAGGGGCTAGTGCGCGCCGGAGGTGCCGGATTCCAGCAGCGTGCCGCCGTCCCACACCACGCCGACCTGGCGGAAGTAGGCGCCGATGGGCTCGCGGACGGCCAGCCGGGACAGCTCCTCGGTGGGGGCGTCGAACAGCTCCAGCTCGGCCTCGCCCGCCCACGCCTGGCCGGCCTCGAAGGCGGCGGCGCCGGACTCGACCAGCTCGTCGAGCGCCAGCCCGCCGCCCTTGCCGATGGCGGGCAGCCAGCGGTGGTGGGCCATGGGGTGGCCGTTGACGAACCCGTTGTGCGGCGACGGCTCGCGCAGGGTCACCACGGCCTGGGCCAGGCGGCGGTCGGCGGCGGCCAGCGTCGCGCCGAACCGGGCGCCCGCCTCGATGCGGGGCGCGGGGCCGTACGGGTGCGGCCTGGTCTGGTGGATCGACCCCAGCTTCTTCGGATAGCCCTGGTGCAGCCCCCTGGCGAGGGCGAAGTCCTTGTCCACCCAGATGTAGACGCACCTGGAGTAGGTCCGCCCCCGGTAGGAGCACCGGACGACGGCGAAGGCCTCCTTGTACTGCGAGCGCACCGGGTCCAGCAGCTCCTCCCCTGAGGCGGCGCAGGACTGCCAGTCGGCCCAGATGAGCGCGACCGCGCCCGGGTCCTCGGCGGCGAGCTCCAGCGGCTCGGGCAGCAGCTCACGCACCCGGTCGGGGTCGGTGCGGTACTCGATCGTGAGCAGGTCGCCGGAGTAGTGCCAGGGCGGCTCCGGGACGAGGGACGAGCGGCCCGTGGCCGTCTTGGGGTGGAAGTAGCCGCGGACGCCGGCCAAGATGGTCCTCCTGGAACTCGTTTGGTTCCAAATAAAATATGAACATCCAGGCCGATCGGTCAACAGCTCTTGCGGCAGCCAATACGCGCCCGTTACGTTTGGCGTCAAACGACCCTAGGAGAGACCGGTGCAGCAGCACATCGACCGCCTGACCGAGCGGGGCGTCGACGTGGTCCGCGTGACCTACCCCGACCTGACGGGGACCGACCGCGCCCGCGACGTCCTGCTGGAGGCGCTGCCCGACGCCCTCGGTCACGGCCTCGCCTTCTGCCGCGCCGTCTACCACTCCACCCCGCGCGGCGGCACCGCCGACATCAGCGGCGGCCTGGACGCGGGCCTGCCCGACATCGCCGTCGTGCCCGACCTGGCCACGCTCGCGCCGCTGCCGTGGGAGCCCGGCGTCGCCTGGTGCCACGGCGACGTCGTCGACCCGGCCACCGGCGCACCGGCCCCCGAGTCGCCCCGCGACCTGCTGCGCGCCGTGCTGGCCCGGTGCGCCGAGCAGGGCCTGCGCCCGGTCGTCGGGCCGGAGCTGGAGTACTTCCTGTGCGACCCGGCCCCCGCGGGCGGCTGGCAGCGCTACGCCGAGGCCACCGGCAACGTCTACACCGCCGGCCGCCGCGGCGACCCCGACGGCCACCTCACCCGCACGCTGCGGCACCTGCGCGACCTCGGCCTCGGCGTGACGGCGGGCAACCACGAGTTCAGCAGCGGCCAGTTCGAGATCAACCTGCGGCACTCCGAGGCGCTCGACGCGGCCGACCGGGCCTTCTGGTTCAAGGCGGCGGTCAAGGAGCTGGCGCGGGTGGAGGGCAGGCTGGCGACGTTCATGGCCAAGCCGTTCAACGACGAGGGCGGGTCGGGCTTCCACCTGCACCTGTCGTGCCTGGGCGAGGACGGCGGCAACGCCTTCGACGACCCGGCCGCGCCGTACGGGCTGTCGGCGACCGCGCGGCACGCGATCGCGGGCGTGCTGGCCCACGCCCCCGCGCTGGCGGCGCTGGCCAACCCGACGGTCAACTCCTACAAGCGGTTCGGCCCCGACACGCTGGCCCCCTGGCTCGTCGACTGGGGGCTCGACAACCGCAGCGCGATGCTCCGCGTCCCGCCGGAGCGCGGCGCGGGCGCCCGCTTCGAGCTGCGGCTCGGCGACGCCAGCGCCAACCCGTACCTGCTGGTCGCCGGGACCGCGGCCGCCGCGCTGCTGGGCGTGCGGGCGGCCGAGGAGCCGCCCGCCCCGCTCGTCGGGTACGGCTACGACGCCTCCAAGGCCCCGGTGCTGCCGATGACCCTGCCCGAGGCCCTGGACGCCCTGGAGGCCGACGGCGAGCTCACCGAGCTGCTCGGCAAGGACTTCACCGCCGCCTTCCTGGCCTACAAGCGCGACGAGGTCGCCCGCTTCCAGCGGCACGTCACCGACTGGGAGTTCGGCGAGTACGCCTACCACCTGTGACCCGTCATTCGATCGCGCGCTGCGCCAGGTCCTCGGCCAGCGCGATGATCTCCGGGTTGTAGGGCGCCTTCTCCCCCGGGACGTACCGCACCCGGTCCAGGCCGCGCCGGTAGCGGAACACGCCCCGGCGCTCGTGCAGCTCCCAGTCCACCGGGCCGCCGTAGTCGAAGCCGACGCTGATGCCGGTGAAGGGGGCCATGCCCACCAGCTGCGGGACCCGCTCGACGGCCAGCGCCGGCTCGCCGTCCACCAGCACCTCGATGTCCCAGCGCACCTCCGGCAGCGCCGTGAAGCGGGCCGTGACGGTCACCGGCCCGGCCGCCGGGAGCGGGCCGGCCGCCCGCACCGGCACGCCGTAGGCGTTGTACGTCAGCCGCAGCTCGCCGTCCTCGACGTACAGGACGTAGCCGCCGCCCTGGTCGCCGTGGGCCACGATCACGCCCTCGTCGCCCGGCCGCCGCTCCAGCCACGCCTCGATCGTGAACGACCGCAGGGCGGTGAGCCTGCTCGACCGGAACCGCTCCAGCACCGGGGTCCCCGGGTGGATCGTGACCGGCTCCGACAGCGCCAGCTCGGCCGGCGGCCGGGTGTTGAGCATGTCCGGCGTGTCGGCCAGCGGGAAGACCGTGTTGAGCCAGGCCGCCGCCCGCCACTTCGCGGCCAGGTCGGCCACCCGTTCCGGCTGCTCGGCGGCCAGGTCGGTGGTCTCGGCCGGGTCGCGGGCGATGTCGTACAGCTCCCAGCCGTCGTCGGTGAACGGCGTGCCGGGCAGGTGCGGGGCGATGAGCTTGTAGTGGTCCTCGAAGTAGCCGCGCTGCCCGCCGCTCTCGACGTACTGCGAGCGGTGCAGGCTCGGCCGGTCGCGCTCGCGCAGGAAGTGGTCGAACGGCACGCCGTCCACGTCCTGCGGCAGGTCCAGGCCGGCCAGCGTGAGGAGGGTGGGCGCGACGTCGGTGACGTAGGCGTACTGGTCGCGCACGCCCGGGTCGCCGGCGTCCCTGGGCAGCCCGGCCGGCCACGACAACACGAACGGCACGTGGATGCCGCCCGCGTAGGCGTGGCCCTTGTAGAGGCGGAACGGGGTGTTGGAGACGTTGCCCCAGCCGCGCGGGTAGTGGCCGTGGACCTGGGGGCCGCCGACGAGGTCGAGGTCGCGCGGCACGTCGTGGCACCAGTCGTCGGGCAGGCCGGCCAGGTGCACGAAGCGGCTGAGGTAGCTGCGGGTGCCCTCGGGGCCGCCCTCGGCGGTCGCGCCGTTGTCGCTGGTGACGACGATGACGGTGTTGTCGTACTCGCCGATGCGCTTGAGGTGCTCGACCAGCCGGCCGAGGCTCTGGTCCACGGCGTCCACGGCGGCGGCGTAGACCTCCATGTGGCGGGCGTACAGCTCGGTGCGCTCCTCCCACGGCGCCAGGTCCGGGTCCGAGGGCCGGGTGCCCTCGGGGAAGAGGCCGTCGCGGAGCTGGCGGGCGAAGCGTTCCTCGCGGATCCTGGCCCAGCCCGCGTCGTAGCGGCCGCGGTACTTGGCGACGTCGGCCGGCTTGGCCTGCACCGGGCCGTGCACGGCCTGGTGGGCGAAGTAGAGGAAGAACGGCTTGTCGGCGTCGTTGGCGCGCAGGCCGTTGATCATGCCGATGGCGCGGTCGGTGAGGGCGTCGGTCAGGTAGAAGTCGTCCGGGAAGCCCTCGTCGGGGATCGGGCCGTTGTCGCTGATCAGGCGGTGCGGGTGGAACAGGGAGGTGAAGCCGTCCATGGAGCCGTAGTAGCGGTCGAAACCGCGCTGGAGCGGCCAGGAGCTCTTGTCGGCGCCGTCGTGCAGCTTGGACTCGATGGTCAGGTGCCACTTGCCGACCATGAACGTCGCGTACCCGCCGGCCCGGAACGACTCGGCCAGCGTGGGCACCTCCCGCGGGATCTCCATCCGGTAGCCGGGGTAGCCCGGGTCCACGTGCGCCACCATCGCGAACCCGGCCCGGTGCGGGTTGAGCCCGGTCATCAGGGCGGCCCTGGAGGGCGAGCAGAGCGGGGTGCTGTGGTAGTTGGTGAACCGGTAGCCCGACTCGGCCAGCGCCTGCACGTGCGGCGTGTCGATCTCCGAGCCGAACGGCGACAGGTCGCTGAACCCCAGGTCGTCCACCAGCACGACCACCACGTTGGGCGCACCCGGACGCGCCCGCCGCGGCTGCGGCCACCAGGGCGTGGACTGCGAGGCCAGCTCGCGGGCCGTGCCGCCGAAACCCTCGTACCCCCTGCTCGGCGGCGTGCTCACGGGCCCTCCGGATCGACGGCGTCCCGGTCGGCCCACAGCGGCGCCACCCGGGCCCGCAGCTCCTCGGCGCCGACCCGCTCGACCAGCTCCACGGCCGCCAGGTTGTCGCGCAGCTGCTCCAGGCTGGTCGCGCCGAACAGCGTGGTGGTGTTGGCCGGGTGGGTGAGCGTGAAGGCCACGCACACCTGCGCCGGGGTGGCCTCCAGGTCGGCGGCGATCGCGGCCAGCTCGGCCGCCGAGGCCGCGATGCGCTCCCTGATGCCGCCGGGGTCGCGGCCGACCTGCCGGTCCACGCCCTTGCCCAGCAGCACGCCGCCCTCCAGCACGTCGGAGGACTGAAGCGTGACGCCCTGGGCGAAGATGCGGGCGAACGGCGCGCCGTCGGGGATCGAGCGGCGCGAGACGCTGTACTTCAGCTGCGCGATGGCCGGGCCCTCGACGCCCTCGCCGGCGGCGGCGTCGATGAGCGTCTGCACGTTCGACGCCGACCAGTTGTTGACGCCCCAGCTGCGGATCAGCCCTTCCTTCGCCAGGCCGGCCAGGTCGAGGACGAGCCGGTGCAGGTCCACGCCGTCGTGCCGCAGGTCGCCCAGGACCACGAGGTCGGCGTGGTCGGCGCCGGCCCGGAACAGGGCGTTGAGCAGCTGGTCGCGCAGGCTGTGCTCCGGGTAGCCCTCCAGCCACAGCTTGGAGGAGAGCAGGTAGTCCTCGCGGCGCAGGCCGGCCGCGCGCACCAGGGCGGAGAAGATCACGTCGGTGAACACGGGCGGCATGCCGGGGAAGCCGTACACGCCGACGTCGAACAGGTCGATGCCGTGGTCCACGGCCTCGCGGATCATGGCGACCGCGTCGTGGAAGTCCATGCGGTCGTAGGTGTGCCAGGAGCCGAGCGCGAGCACGCCCGTCTCCGGTCCGGTGCGCCCGATGCGGCGGCGCGGGATGGTCTGCACGATGGCTCTCCTAGGGCAGGCGGGGGTCGACGACGGCCTTGATCTGGCCGAGCCTGGACATCGACTCGACGCAGGCGGTGGCCTGGGCCAGGCCGACGGGCTCGCTGAACAGCTCGTCCCACGGCATGCGGGCGGCGAAGGTCTGGAAGAACTCGATCGAGCGGTGGTAGTCGGCGATGTCGCCGTTGAGCGAGCCGACGACGGTCAGCTCCTTGCCCATGACCGCGCCGAGCGGCACGGGCGCGAGCTCGAACCCGGTGGAGCCGACGATCACCACGGTGCCGCGCTGGGCGGCCACCGCGACCGCCTCCTCGGCCACGGTCGGCGCTCCGGCCAGGTCGAACACGTAGTCCGCGCCGCGCTCCCCGGCCAGCTCCCTGATCCGGGCGACGCGCTCGTCCTTGCCCAGGTCGGTCGAGACGGTCGCGTCGGCGCCGAAGCGCCGGGCGGCGGCCAACCGGTCGTCCGGGCCGCCCACGGTGATGACGGTGCCCGCGCCGGCGATCCTGGCGACGGCCGTGGCGAAGATGCCGAGCGCGCCCGCGCCCTGCACCACCACGGTGGAGCCGGTCCTGATGCCGCCGGCCCGGTCCACGGCGCGCAGCACGGTCTTGGCCGCGCAGCCCGACATCGAGGCCCAGGTGTCCTTGACGTCGGCGGGCAGCAGCAGCTTGGCCGCGCCCGGGGTCACGTAGCAGTACTCGACCAGGCCGCCCGTGGCGTACGGGGGGCGGTCGGCGCGCTGGGTGAAGCCGTAGCCGCGGTTGGCGCAGGCGACCGGCTGGCGCAGCACGGCGCAGCCGTAGCAGTGGCCGCAGGTGGACTCCGACCAGCCGATGCGGTCGCCCGCGCCGATCGGGCGGCCGAGGGCGTCGGTGGTGCCGGGCCCGGCCTCGACGACCTCGCCCACCATCTCGTGGCCGAGGATCATCGGCAGCATCCCGGGAAAGGTCATCTGGCCGGCCCACAGGTGCACGTCGGTGCCGCACAGGGTGGTGCACGTGATGCGCACCAGGGCGGCGCCGGGCTCGACGGCGTCGGGCAGCGGTACGTCCTGAAGGCTGAGGGGCTTGCCGTGCTCGGTGAGGACGGCGGCGGCGGTTCTCGTAGGCATGGTCACCTTCGTGGCTTTCGACCGTTAAGTGTGGTTAATCTACACTCGTTGACAAACAATTACAGCCCCTCAGGAGGAACCCGGTGTCAGCGGACGAGTACGCGGACCTCGTGGCGGTCGGCGGCAACGTGCTCACCTTCGACGCCCGCGACGGACGGGCCAGCGGCCTGGCGGCGCGCGCCGGCCGCCTGGTGGCGGTCGGGACGGACGAGGAGGCCCTGGCGCACGCCGGGCCCGGCACCCGGGTGCTCTCCCTGGCCGGCCGCACGGTCCTGCCCGGCATCAACGACTCCCACCTGCACGCCGCCTGGCTGGGAGCGGTCTGGCCGGACACGCTGATCAGCGAGCAGGGCCTGTCCGCCCACCAGGGCCGGCTGCTGGCCGACGAGGAGTCCAGACGGGCCGCCATCCTGCGCGCCGGGCGGATCTGCGCCTCGCTCGGCATCACCAGCTACACCGAGCCCGGCCTCGGCCCCGGCGAGGACGACGGCGAGACCGGCTGCTTCTCGCAGGCCGTCCTGGACACCTACGCGACGCTGGCGAAGGAGGGCGAGCTGCGGGCACGCGTGACCGCGTTGCGGCTGTTCGGCGCCCTCGACGGCCCCAGCACCCTGGAGGACGTCGCCGCCGGCCTGGACGCGCCCCTCCCCCGCACCGACCCCGCCTGGCTCAACGTGACCGGGCTCAAGATCTTCGCCGACGGCATCCCGCCCATGGGCTCGGCCTGGACCTGTCACCGCTACACCTCCGGCGGCCACGGATCGCTGCTGGTCGCGGGGGCGGACGACGCCGCGCGCGAGCACAACCTGCGCACCATGATCCGGCTGGCGCACCGGGCGGGCCTCCAGGTGGGCGTGCACGCCACCGGCGACCGGTCCATCGACGCGTTCGTGGACACAGTGGCCGAGCTGGCGGCCGAACCGGCGGGCGAGCGCGGGGCCGGGAGGCGGCACTACGTCATCCACGGCGACCTGGTGAACCCCGCCCAGATCGCCCGCATGGCCGCGCTCGGCATGGGCCTCACCACGCAGCCGGTGATCGCGGCCGCCACCGCCGACTGGGTGGCCGGCGCGCTCGGCCCGGAGGTCGCCGGGACGGCCTGGCCGCTGCAGGAGCTGCTGGCCGGCGGGGTGACGTTCACCCTGAGCAGCGACGGGCCGGTGACCACGCCCGACTGGCGGGCGCAGGTGGCGGCGGCGTGCGGGCTGCTGGGCGAACGGGCGCCGCGCCCCCGGCTGATGGCCCGCCTGCTGCGCTGCTACACCACCGCGCCCGCCGTCCAGGACGGCGCGGAGGCGTGGAAGGGGTCGCTGGAGTGGGGCAAGGCCGCCGACTTCTGCGTGCTGGAGCGCGACCCCCTGGAGGTCGCCCCGGCGGACCTGCCGCAGGTCGCGGTCGACGCCACCGTGACCGCGGGCCGGGTCGTCCACCTGCGCGACGGGGTGTCCCTGGACTGATCGGCGGGGCCGGGCGGCGGCCCGGCCCCGCCGCCGGGTCAGACCAGGAGCTGGCCGCCGTCCACCTGGAGGCTGACGCCGGTGATGTGGCGGGCGCCGTCGGAGGCCAGGAAGAGCACGGCGGGCACGATGTCGGCCACCTGGGCGATCGAGCCCAGCGGGATCCTGGCCTCCCACACCTTCCTGGCCGCGTCGTCGGTGGCGAACATGGCCGTCATCGGGGTGAGCACCGGGCCGGGGGCGACGCCGTTCACGCGGATGCCGTGGGGGGCCAGCTCGATGCCGGCCGAGCGGGTCAGGGCGTCGATGGCGGCCTTGGTGGCCTCGTAGTGGCCGAGGCCGGGCGTGGGCTGGCGGGCGCCGATGGAGGAGATGTTGACCATGCAGCCGCGTACGCCCCGCTCCACCATGTGCGCCCCGACGGCCCGGGTCATCAGGAACGTGCCGCGGAAGTTGACCCGGGCGCAGGCGTCGAAGACGTCCACGTCGAGCCCGATGAGCGGGCCGCCGCCCGCGGTGTGCCCGGCGTTGTTCACCAGCACGCCGATGTCGCCGTGCTCGGCGGCGACGGCCGCGACGGCGGACTCGACGGAGGCGGCGTCCCCGACGTCCACCTGGACGTGGTGGGCGCCGAGCTCGGCGGCGACCGCCCTGGCCCGGGCCTCGTCGAGGTCGGCGATGACGACCCGGTCGCCCGCCGCGGCGAAGGCTTCGGCGACGCCGCGGCCGATGCCGCTCGCGCCGCCGGTGACGAGGACGGTCCTGGGAACGACAGGTTCGCTCATGTGGGGGTTCCTGTTCGGTGCGGGCCTTCGCAGACGGGGCTGCGCGGGCGTCCTGGGTTTATTATTATACAAGCGTAGACAAAAAAGGCTTCATCCGGCAGGGAGTGGATCGACGTGAGCGACACACAGCGGGTTCCGGCGCGGCGTCTCGGACCGGGCGGCACGACGACGTCCCTGTTCGGGCTGGGCTCCTGGAACACCTGGGACCGCATGGAGTTCGGCGACGCGGTGGCCCTGATCAGGGCGGCCCTCGACGCCGGGGTGACCCTCTTCGACGTCGCCCACTACAACATGGGCCCGCACGCCGAGCAGGCCCGTACGGACCTCATCTTCGGCCGGGCGGTGCGCGAGGCCGGCGCGAGCCGGGACGACTGGCAGCTCTGCGGCAAGCTGTGGCTGTGGGAGTACCCGCGCACGGGCTTCCGCGAGCAGCTCGACGTCAGCTTCGAGCGCGTCGGCGTCGAGAGCGCCGAGACCGTCGTGGTCGGCGACTACATGCAGCGGCCCGACATCCGGCGGATCGTGACCGACGTGGCCGAGCAGATCGCGGCCGGCCGCTTCACGAGCTGGGGCGTCAACAACTGGATCGCCGAGGACGTCGATCTCGCGCTGAGCTTCGCCGCCGAGGAGGGCCTCACGCCGCCGAGCTTCGCCCAGCTCAAGTACAGCATCGCCCGGCGCTCGATGGCCGAGGGCGGCTTCTACGGCCGGCACTTCGCCTCCGGGGCGCTGGCGCTGCAGGCCAGCGACGTCTTCGAGGGCGGCATCCTGGTGGGCAGGAAGTTCCCCGAACGGAAGATCGGCGCGGACCCGGGCGGCATCCGGGAGGCCGTCAGGCAGGCCGCGGACGCCGTCGCGCGGGTCGCGGCCGAGTTCGGCGCGACGCCCGCCCAGGTCGCGATCGTGTTCTGCCTGGAGCATCCGGCGGTGGCCAACGTGCTGTTCGGGGTGAGCCGGACGGCCCAGCTGGAGGACAACCTGGGCGCGTTGCGGCTGTGGCGCGAGCACGGCCCGCAGGTGCGCGCGGCCCTGGCCGACCTGTGGCTGGACCGCGACGTGCGCGCCGACGGCGTCTGGACCCCCTGACGCGGACGCGGGGACACCCGGCGGCGATCGCCGGGAGTCCCCGCACGCGCCCGCCGTCACCGTGCGGGACGCCGGGTGCGCAGCTTCTGCAGCTCGCTCATCGACCGGGCACGCGCGTCCACCACGTTGCGCATGCTCGACCCGATGAGGTTCAGCAGCAACACGCAGAACATGATGGCCGCACCCGGCAGCACGATCAGCCACGGCGCCTGCGTCAGGTACGACCGCCCCTCGGCGATCATGTTGCCCCACGTCGGCGTGGGCGGCGCGATGCCGAGGCCGAGGAAGCTCATCGCGCCGTCCACCAGCATCGCCGAGGCCGACAGGATCACGACCTGCACCAGCGCCAGCGGCAGCACGTTGGGCAGCACGTGCACGAACAGGATCTTCGCCGGCCGCATGCCGGACACCCGCGCCGCCCCGATGTACTGCCGCGCCGCCACGCCGAGCACCCGGCTGCGGATCACCCGGGCCGTGAACGGCGTGAAGATGACCGTCAGCGCGATCAGCTCGGTCCAGATGCTGGCGCCGAGCCCGATGGCCAGCGCCATGGCCAGGATGATCGCCGGGAACGACATCCAGGCGTCCATGATCCGCATGACGATCGCGTCCACGGCCCGGTAGAAGCCGCTGACCAGGCCGATCACCATGCCGGTGAACGCCGCGCAGAGCGTGATGAGCGCCGACAGGCCGAGCGAGGCCCGGCCGCCGGAGACCAGGCGGCTCAGCACGTCCCGGCCGTAGGAGTCGGTGCCGAGCAGGTGGTCGGCCGAGGGCGGCAGCAGCCGGTGCACCGGGTCGGTCGCGTTCGCGTCCGGCAGGACCACCGGCAGCAGCACGACGGCCAGCACGACCAGGACGAGCAGCGCGGCGGCGGTGATCAGCACCCGGTTGCGGCGCCAGGCGCGGGAGGCCGCGGAGGGCCGCCCGGCCGTCCCGACGCGCCCGGCGACGGCCTCGGAAGTCACGAAACACGCACCTTGGGGTCGAGGAGGGCGTAGGACAGGTCGACGACCAGGTTGACGACCACGAACATCAGCGCGACGAACAGCGTCACGCCCTGGACGAGCGGGAAGTCCCGGGTCGAGACCGCGCCCATGAGCAACGAGCCCAGCCCGGGGATGACGAAGATCGACTCGATGATCACGATGCCGCCGACCATCATCGCGAAGTTGCTGCCGAGCTGGGTGATCAGCGGCATGAGCGCGTTCGGCAGCACGTGCCTGAGCATGACCTGCCGCTCCGACAGGCCCTTGACCCGCGCGGTGCGCAGGTACGTCTGGGGCAGCTCGCCGAGCACGCTCTCCCGCAGGGTCAGCGTGAACAGCGCCGACTGCCCGATGACCAGGCACACCACCGGCAGCACCAGCATCGGCACCCCGGCGACCGGATCGGCGAACAGGTCGGCGTACCCGCTGGAGGGGAACCAGCGCAGCGACACGGCGAACACCAGCACCAGGATCAGCGCGATCCAGAAGTCGGGGATCGCCATGCCGAGCGAGGAGAGCAGGTTGAGCGCGCGGGCCACGGGGTTGCGCGGCGAGACCGCGTTCCAGGAGGTGACCAGCACCGCGACGACGAAGCTGAGGACGGTGCTGAGCACCGCCAGGGTCAGCGTCGGGACGAAGTGCTCGGCCACGACCCCCACCACCGGCGCGTGGTAGGTGATCGACGAGCCGAAGTCGCCGCCCGCCACGTTGCCGAGCCAGCTCAGGTACTGCTCCCACAGCGAGCCCGTCAGGCCCATGCTCTGCCGCAGCGCCTCGACGTCCTGCGGCCTGGCCGTCGGGCCGAGGATGGCGATGGCCGGGTCGCCCGGGATCAGGCGGATGACGAAGAACATCATCGTGCCCACGATCAGCAGGATGACGACCAGGTCACGCAGCCGCCGGAGCAGGAGTCCCGCCATGTTCCCCCCTCACTTCTGCAGCCAGGAGTTCCAGAACACGCGGTAGAACGTGTCGTACCCCTTGAGCTTGGGCGAGTAGGCGGCGTACAGCTTCGACTGGCTGATCGTGATGACCGGGAACTGCTGCCACACGAACGCCTGGAGCTGGTCCATCAGCGTCCTGGCGGTCTCGGGGGAGGTCGCGGCGTTGTAGTCCTCGATCAGCTTGGCCATCTCGGGCGAGCCGGAGCCGTTGAACGCCCCCAGGGTCAGCGCGGGCATCTGCGAGGGCGAGGTGAGCGCGGCGTTGAAGAACAGCGTGGTGACGTCCCAGCCGCCGGGGTCCTTGGTGATCGTGCCGAGCATCGTCGGGAAGTCGTAGGTGTCGATCTTCGTCTTGATGCCGATCTTGGAGAGCTGGTCCTGCAGCAGCACCGCCCACTGGCTGAACTGCGGGTAGCTGCTGGAGGTCAGGATGCGCACGGTGTCACCGGCGTTGACGCCGGCCTGCGCGAACAGCTCCTTGGCCCGGTTCGGGTCGTGCTGCTTGTAGACGTCGTCGCCGGCGGTGGAGTACAGGCCCTTGTTGTCCTGCGAGACCAGCGCGCCCACCTCGACGGTGAGGTCGGGGCCGCCGCCGGTGGCGGCGTTCAGCGCGGGCTTGTCCATCAGCAGGTTGAGCGCCTGCCGGGCGCGCACGTCGGAGAACTTGGAGCCCTTGTTGAAGTTGGGGATCAGCACGTTCTGGTTGGCCCCGGCCAGGTTCGACACGACCACGGCGGGGTTGTTCTTCAGCGGGGTGTACTGGTCGTCGCCCGGCATGGCGTGCGCCCACTGGCCGGTCTGCAGGCCGTTGACCACGGCGTCCTGGTCGGCGACGACCTTGTAGGTGACCGTGTCGAGGTAGGCGTGCTTGGCGCCGGCCTGGCCGCCCCAGTCCTCCTCGGTGCGCGACTTGTAGCCGTCGTAACGCTCCAGCACGACCTGCTGCCCGATGTCCCAGCTCTTCAGCTTGTACGGCCCGGTGCCGACCGCGCCCTCCTTGGCGAAGCCGGTGGCCGGCACGTTCTTGAGGTTCCTGGCCTCGTAGATCTCCGCGCCGGGGCTGGCCAGCTCGTCGATCAGCGGGTAGCGCGGCTTCTTCAGCTCCAGCGTGACCGTGCGGTCGCCGGTGGCCTTGAGGCTCTTGACGTCGGCGGCGACCTGCTGGCCGGTGACGTGGCTCTTCAGCCAGCGCTCCAGGCTGGCGACCACGTCGGCGGCGGTGAGCGGGGCGCCGTCTTGGAACGTGACACCGGCGCGCAGCTCGAAGGTGTAGGTGAGCCGGTCGTCGCTGCGCTTGTAGGTGTCGACCAGCATCGGCCTGGCCGCGAAGGTCTTGTCGACCTCGAAGAGCTTCTCGTACAGCATGTTGCCGATGTGGGCGGTGACCTGGCCGGGGTTGGCGACCATGTCCAGCGACTGCGGGTCGGTCGGCACCGCGACCACGAGGTCGCCGCCGCGTACGGGGGGGCCGGCGTCGGCGGAGGAGGACGAGGAGGACGACGTCGCGCCGCCCGCGCAGCCGGAGAGCAGCAGGGCGCTCGCCGCGGCGGCGGAGACGAGCCCGGCCCTCAGGCTCTTGAGCACGTTCATGGTGGGTTCTCGCTCTTGCTCTAAAAGGGGGGACAGAAGGAGAAGGTCGGCCCGGGGCTATCCCACGTATGCCGACAAGTCGGGGTTCGCGGCGAGGAGCCGGCGCGTGTACTCGTGGGTGGAGGAGGCGGCGATGGTTTCCGGGGCGCCGACCTCGACGAGGTCGCCCTTGTACATCACGCCGACGCGGTCGGCCACCGACAGCACCAGGCTGAGGTTGTGCGTGATGAACAGGAAGCTGATGCCGTGCGAGCGGCGCAGCTGCAGGAGGAGGTTCATGACCTGGCCCTGGACGGAGACGTCGAGGGCGGAGGTGGGCTCGTCGGCGACGATGAGCTTCGGCTCGGCGGCGACCGCGCGCGCGATGGACACGCGCTGGCGCATGCCGCCGGACAGTTGCGAGGGCAGCTTGCCGGCGCAGTCGGCGGGCAGGCCGACCTCGTCGATCAGCTCGGCCACCCGCCGGTCGAGGTACGCGCCGCGCAGCGGGGTCAGCTCGCGCAGCGGCTCGGCGATGATGCGGGCCACGGTGTGCCGGGGGTCGAGCGAGCTCTGCGGGTCCTGGAAGATCAGCTGGGTGGCGCGGCGGAAGGCGCGCTCGTCGCCGCGCAGCCCCGCTTCGGTGATGCGGTGCTCGCCGAAGGAGATGCTGCCCGAGGTCGGCCGTTCCAGGGCGCTGACCATGCGGCCGAGCGTCGTCTTGCCCGAGCCGGACTCGCCGACCAGGCCGAAGAACTCGCCGGGCGCGATCTCCAGCGAGACGCCGCCGACCGCGCGCACGCTCGCCCGGCGGCCGGTCCGGTAGACCTTGGTGACGTTCTCGACGACCAGGGGCGGGGTGCCGGTCACCGGCGCCGGCTCGTCGCCGAGCGCCGGCGTCTCGGTCACGGTCCCGCCGGAGCTCCCTGGCCTGGCCCCGGCGTCGGTGGCGGCCCGCAGCCTGGTCTCCGAGATCGTCGGGAAGCCCGTACGGCGGCTGACGCCGAGCTGTGGCACGCATTCCAGCAGCGCCTTGGTGTACGGATGCGTAGGCTTGCGGAGGATGTCCATCTTGTCGCCGACCTCCACCAGCCTGCCCCGGTACATGACGGCGATCCGGTCGGCGATCTCGGCGGCGACGCCCATGTCATGGGTGATGAACACGCAGGCGGTCCGATGCTCACGCTGCACGCGACGGAACAGCGCCAGGATCTCGGCCTGCGTGGTCACGTCGAGGGCGGTGGTCGGCTCGTCGGCGATGAGGACGTCGGGGTCGGACATCAGCGCCATGGCGATCATCACGCGCTGCTGCATGCCGCCGGACATCTGGTGCGGATAGAGCGCCATGATCCGGTCGGTGTCGGCCAGCCCGACCTCGGTGAGCAGGCTCCTGGCCTTGGCCTCGGCCTCGCGGCGCAACCGGCTCCCCCGGCGCAGCGCCTGCCGGGGCAGCGCGCCCTCGGGCCGGTAGCCCTCGATGAGCTGCACGCCGACGCGCTGGGCGGGGTTGAGCGAGTCCAGGGCCTCCTGGAAGATCATGCCGATCCGGGCGCCCCGGTAGGCGCGCATGCCTTCGGCGCTCAGCCGCGTGACGTCCACGCCGCCGACCTCGATCGCGCCCTCGGTGCAGGCCGGGGCCACGAACTCCAGCAGCCGGATGATCGACAGCGCCGTCACGGTCTTGCCGCTGCCCGACTCCCCCACCACGCAGAGCGTCTGCCCGGAGGCGACGTCGAGGGTGAGCCGGTGGACGAGTTCCTGGGGCTCGGCGTCCTCCCGGGTGACGCCGATGGTCAGATCCGTCAGAGTGAGCAGCGACATGCGCGAGAGCTCCATTCCAGGCACCGGTCCCGTGCTCGAAGTGGGGCACGCAAACCCACACTGAGCTGCCGAAAAGCCATGTTCGAGCCAGATAGTTCTACAAAGGTTGACAGAGGGTCCCCCTACTGTCAACGGTTATTCCACGTTCGTAGACAGAGGGTCTATGGTGAACGTCTACATTCGTAGACAATACAGAAAGGGCAGGGCCTTGACCATGTCCACGCCTTCCCCCACGCCGGATCCGATCGTCGCCATCGCCACCGGATACATGGGCGCCAAGCAGCTCTTCGCGGCCAGCCGCATCGGGCTGTTCGAGGCGCTCGCGGACGGCGGGCGCAGCGCCGGGGAGATCGCGGCGGCCACCGGCGTCACCCCCCGCATGGCCCGCATCCTGGCCGACAGCATGGCCGGGCTCGGCCTGCTGACCAGGACCGACGGCCGGTACGCCCTCGGCGCCGACGCGGCCGGCTACCTGGCCGGGCAGAAGTCGTCCGAGCTGGACCTCGGGCCGTTCCTCACGTTTCTCAACCAGATCAGCTACGGCCACTGGCTGCAGTTCGACACGACCGTGGACACCACCGAGCCGGGCGTCCTGGACACCTCGGGCGACCGGTGGGGCACGTTCATGGCCGGGGTCATGACGTACAACAGCCTGCACGCCAGGATGCTGGGCGGCGCGTTCGACTTCGCCGGCTTCCGCAGCCTGCTGGACCTGGGCGGCCTGTCCAGCGCGTTCGCCTTCGAGGCCCTGCGCGCCAACCCGGAGCTGCGGGCCTCCTTCGTGTACGACCCGACCTTCGCCGACTCCGTCACCCAGCAGGTGGCCGAGGCCGGGTTCGCCGACCGGGCCGAGGTGACCGGCGCCCCGACCGACACGGCCACCCCCGCCGGCCCGTACGACCTCGTCATGGTCAACCACGTCATCCACCGCTTCGGCGTCGAGCAGAACCGGGCCATCCTGCGCAACGCCCGCGCGGCGGCGGCGCCGGGGGCCCGGCTGCTGCTGCTCGACTTCTTCCTCGACGACGACGCCGAGCAGCGGGCCATCGACGCGCTGCACGCCGGGGAGTACCTGGTGATCGACGGGACCGTCGTCTACGAGGAGTCGCAGGTGCGCGCCTGGCTCGACGAGGCCGCCTGGAAGCCGGTGGACAAGCTGGCCCTGCCGGGCAGCCCGCGCGTCATCGTGGCCGAGGCGGTCTGAGCACGACCCGGGCCGGGCACGACCCGGGCCGGGCACGACCCGGCCCGAGCATGACGCGGCCCGCGCCGCCCAGGTGGCGGCGCGGGCCGGAACGCGCGGGTCAGGGCCGGGAGATGCGGTCGAAGAACGACTCCAGGTGCCGCTTCTGCAGCTCGACCGTGGAGAACTGCGGGCCGACCAGGCTCATCACGTTGGCCCCTGCGTTGAGCAGCACGAGCTCGTCCACGAGCTGCTCGTCGGGGATCGAGGTGCGGATGTCGCCGTCGGCGCGGCCCTCCTCGATCAGCCGGTGCAGCATGCCGCGCCAGGCGCGCAGGTGCTCGAGGTACTTGTCGTACAGCTTGGGGTTGGTCAGCGAGGTCTGCCAGAAGATCAGCAGCACCCGGCCGGCCGTGATGCGCTCCTCGTCGATCGGCATCGCGGCCTCGCACATCTCGCGCAGCGCGCCCAGCCCGCGGCGGCCGTCGAGCTTGACGTAGCTGGTCACGATGGCCAGGGCGCGCTCGTACGTCGCCTCGATGATGTCTTCCTTGCCGGGGAAGTAGTGCTTGAGCGCGCCGTTGGCGAAGCCCGCCGCGTTCGCGATCTCACGCATGGTGGCCGCCTCGATGCCCCCCTTCGTGATCAGGTCCCACGTGACGTCGATGATGTCGCTGCGACGCTGGTCGTGGTCGATGATCTTGGGCATGCGGCACCCCTCCGTACGGCGTTTCGTCTACCAGTGTAGGACAAAATGCCGGGAGGGCATGACCCGATCGTTAGCCGCGGGTGACCCGGACGTCACAGAGGGCGCCGGCGGTGTTCGTCTTGTGCGCGCAGGCCAGCCGTTCGATCTCGGCGGGGTCGGCTCCCCCGGCGATGAGATCGAGCAGGTGCTCGTGCTCCTCGACCGAACGGCGGGCCCGGCCCGGCAGGTAGCCGAACACCGAGCGCCGCATGTGGTCCAGCCTGGTCCATTCGGCCTCCAGCAGGAAGTTCAGGTGCTCGTCGTCGCAGTGCTCGTAGACCGAGAAGTGGAAGGCGCGGTTGAGCGCGGTGAACGCGGCGGGGTCGAAGGAGTCGAGCGCCTGGAACAGCCGGGCGTTGATCTCGCGGGAGCGCGCCACGTCCGCCGGGCCCATGCGCGGGGCCGCGACGGCGGTCGCGTACCCCTCCAGCCGGGCCAGCACCTCCAGCGTGTGCCGCACCTGCGCCGCGTCGAAGACCGCGACGCGGGCGCCGACGTTGCGCACGACCTCCACCAGCCCGTCGGACTGCAGGCGGCGCAGCGCCTCGCGCAGGGGGATCGTGCTGACGCCGATCTCCCGCGCGAGGCGGTCCATGACGAGCTGGTAGCCGGGGCCGTAGGTGCCGTCCAGGATGCGCGAACGCAGGATCTCGTAGCTGAGCTCCGCCTTCGACGCGACTCCGCCGGTGCTGGTCACGTGCCGGACACCGGGCCGGACACCGGGCCCGACACCGGACCCGACGCTGTGCCCGACGCCGTGCCCGCCGCCGGGCCGAGCGCCTCGCGGAGCACGGCGCGGAACTCGGGGCCGGCCAGCGCGCCGCGGTGGTCGCCGGGGACGGTGACCAGCCGGGCGCCGGGGGCCAGCGCGACGACGTTCTCGATGCCGGAGGTCATCATGTCCTCCGCACCCGCCACGAACACCGGCGGCGTGCGCCCGGCCCAGCCCTTGGGCTCGAACGGCGTGCCGCGCAGGCCCTCGACCAGCCGGACCAGCCCGGCGGCCCGTTCGGGGTCGCCACCGGAGGCGCCCGCGATCATCTCCGCGATCATGCCGGTCATCGGGTCGCCCGGCTCGCCGCCCGCGACGGCCGAGCGCAGCGCCGCCACGTCCAGCGCGGCGAACGGCTCGAACGGGCTGAGCCCGCCCAGCACGACCGCGCGCACCCGGCCGGGGGCCAGCTCCGGCAGTTCCCAGGCGAGCCGGGCGCCGAGCGAGTACCCCACCACGTCGAGCGGCCCGTCGCCGGCCACCGCGAGCAGCGCGGCCGCGACCTCGGGCGCGCCCGCCGGCCCGGCCGGCACCGGGCTCGCGCCGTGACCGGGCAGGTCGGGCACGACGACCACGCGCCCGCCCGCGGCCAGCTCCGCCGCGATCCCGGTCTCCACCCAGTCCTGCCGCCCGCTGGAGGCGAACCCGTGCAGCAGCAGCACGGGCGGCGCCCCCGCGGGCCGGTCGGGCGTGAACGTCTGTACGGCCGTCATGTGCGCCGGCTCCTTCATCTCGTGTGGTACGCGGGTACGGGGAAGTCGACGACCACCTGGCCGGTGCCGCTGCTGCCGAAGTACGGGCACAACTGCTCGCCGCGCCCGGTGTACTCGCGCCAGCCCAGCAGCCCGAACAGCATGGCGGTGTCGGCCATCGCGCCCTCGCCGGTGCACCGCTCGTTGTAGTCGGGCAACATGTCGAGGAACTCCGGGATGCGCCCTTCGTCCCACATCTCCAGCACCGCCTGGTCCACCTTGCGGTTCAGCTCGCTGCTCACGTCGTCGAGCAGCGACTCGGCGATCTCGTTGGGCGGGAAGGCGTGCGAGAGCGACCCGCTGGCCAGGAAGGCCACCTTCCTGTCGCTGCGGCGCACGGCCCGCAGCAGCGCCTCGCCGATCCGCCGGTTCTCCTCGACGGTCGAGTAGATGTTGCAGCCGATGGGCAGGACCCGGATGTCGGCGTCCTGGTTCATGAAGTACATCGGCACGAGTGTGGCGTACTCCAGGCCCAGGTCCTGGTAGGTGTGCACGCGGGCCTTCTGGCCGCCCGCGACGATCTCCTCGCGGATCAGCTCGGCCAGCTCGGGATCGCCCGCGTAGTCGTAGGCGAGGTCGTGGATGAAGTGCGGCAACTCATGGCTGACGTACGTGGCCTGGTGGCGCGGCTTGCCGTTGAGGTGGAAGCCGATGCTGTTCATCCAATGGGTGTCGGCGACCAGGAACGTGTCCGCGCCGCGCTCGCGCGCCCGCCTGCCGACCTCGGTGAGGGCGAGCTCCGCGGGCCTGCGGATGCCGAAGTGTTTGCCGGGCTGGATCGACAGCCAGATCGACGGCACATGCGTGATCTTGGCGGCCAGCACGATCTCTCCCATCACGCCACTCCCCGGCCTGCCTGGGCGGTCTGAGCCATCATCCGCACTCTCCTCTCCACTGATGACGTGATGAGCATCATGTAGGCATCTGAGGGGGTATGTCGATATTGTTCCACATGCCATAACATAAATGATGTCGTATATGATTTGGAAGGAGACGAGGTGGGACACCCTCTCGGACTGTCACCAGGGAAGATCGTCGCGGTCCATCTGAACTACCGCAGCCGCGCCGCCGAGCGCGGTCGTGTCCCTGCCGTCCCCTCCTACTTCCTCAAGCCGCCGACCTCCCTGTCCTGGTCGGGACGGCCCGTGGTGCGTCCCGAGGGGTGCGAGCTGCTGGCGTTCGAGGGCGAGATCGGCATCCTGATCGGCAGCCGCGCCCACCGCGTCTCCCCCGGGCGCGCGCTGGAGCACGTGGCCGGGTACGTGGCGGCCAACGACTTCGGCGTCTACGACTTCAAGCACGCCGACCTCGGCTCCAACCTGCGGGCCAAGGGCCAGGACGGATTCACGCCGGTCGGCTCCGAACTGCTGACCGGCGCCGATCCCGGACGGTTGTGGCTGCGCACGTACGTCAACGGCGAGCTCGCCCAGGAGGCGTGCACCGACGAGCTGCTGTTCGGCTTCGACCTGCTCGTCGCCGACCTGTCGCGGTACATGACGCTGGAGCCCGGCGACCTGATCCTGGCCGGCACCCCGGCGGGCTCGACCGTCGTCCGGCCCGGCGACGTGGTGGAGGTCGAGCTGGAGGGCACGGCCCGGCTGCGCAACGAGGTCGTCGCCGGCCAGGAGCCACCCGCGGCGTACGGCGTCCAGCCCCAGGTCACCGAGGCGACCAGGGCCGCCGCGTACGGCGCCGCCCACCCCGCCCCCGGCCCCCTTACCCCGGAGGTCGTCGCCGCGCTGCGCTCGGTCTCGACCGCGACGCTCTCCTCCCAGCTCCGCGCGCGCGGCATCGACCACCACTTCATCGAGGGCGTCCGCCCCGCCCGTCCCGACCTGCGCATGGTCGGCGTCGCGCGCACCCTGCGCTACCTGCCGCTGCGCGAGGACGTCTTCGCCGAGCGCGGCGGCGGCATGAACGCCCAGAAGCGCACCGTCGAGGAGCTCCAGCCGGGCGAGGTGCTGGTCATCTCCGCCCGCGGCGAGCACGGCGCGGGCACGCTGGGCGACATCCTGGCCATGCGCGCCCTGCGCCGCGGCGCGGCCGGCGTCGTCACCGACGGCGGGCTGCGCGACAGCCCCTCCTTCGCCTCCCTCGACCTGCCCTCCTACTGCGGCGCCGCGCACGCCGCCGTGCTCGGCCGCCGCCACGTCCCGATGGACTCGCAGGTGCCGGTGGACTGCGGCGGCGTGCTGGTGTGCCCGGGCGACGTGCTGGTGGGCGACGCGGAGGGGGTCGTCGTCATCCCGCCCGCGCTGGTCGCCGACGTCGCCCGGGACGCCGCCCGGCAGGAGGACGAGGAGCGTTTCATCCTCGATCGCGTCCGCGAGGGCGCCTCGATCGACGGCCTCTACCCGCTGAAGGGCGCCTGGCGCGAGGCGTACGAGCAGCAGCGCTGACCCCCCAAGAAGGAGAACCCCATGAAGTTCCGCTCGGATCCGTCGACCATCCGCGGATCCATCGCCCCCGTGGTGACGCCGTTCGCCGCCGACGGGTCGCTGGACCTCGGCTCGTTGCGCTCGCTGGTGCGCTGGCAGCTCGACCAGGGCTCGCACGGCATCTCGACCGGCGGGTCCACCGGCGAGCCCGGCGCCCAGTCCGTCGAGGAGCGCGTCGCGGCGATGGCCGTGGTGGCCGAGGAGACCGCCGACCGGGTGCCGTTCCTGCCCGGCACCGGCTCGGCCAAGCTCGACGAGACGCTGCGGCTGACCGCCGAGGCCGAGCGCCTGGGCGCCGACGCCGCCCTGGTCATCACGCCCTACTACGCCCGTCCCACCCAGGAAGCCCTCTACCGCTGGTACGCCACGGTCGCCGCCGAGTTCCCCGCGCTGCCGATCGTGATCTACAACGTGCCCTCGCGCACCGCCGTCGACATCGCCCCCGCGACCGTGGCCAGGCTGCGCCGCGACCACGACAACATCGTCGGCATCAAGGAGACCACCAAGGACTTCGAGCACTTCTCGCACGTGCTCAACCTGTGCGGGCGCGACTTCCTGATGTGGTCCGGCATCGAGCTGCTTTGCCTGCCGCTGCTGGCCATCGGCGGCGTCGGCTTCGTCAGCGCGGCGGCCAACCTCGCGCCGAAGACCGTGGCCCGCATGTACGAGGCCTACACCGCGGGCGACCACGCGACCGCGCTGGAGCTGCACTACTCGCTGCACCCGCTGGTCGAGCTGCTGTTCGTGGAGACGAACCCGGCGCCCGCCAAGTGGGTGCTGGAGCAGCGCGGCCTGATCGCCTCCGGCCACGTACGGGCCCCCCTGATCACCCCGACCGAGCCCGGCATCGCCCGGATCAACGAACTACTGGCACAGAGCGAGGGAGTCGCCTGATGAAACTGGAGCACTACATCGGCGGCCGGCACGTCCCGAGCCAGTCCGGTGCGACCTTCACCGCGCTCGACCCGACCACGAACGAGCCGTACCTCGAGGTCGCCGCGGGCGGCGCGGCCGACGTGGACGCGGCCGTCGCCGCCGCCCAGAAGGCGTTCACCGACGGCCCGTGGAGCACGATGCCCGCCGAGCAGCGGGCCGGGACGCTGCGCGCGATCGCGGCGGCCATCGAGTCCAGGGACGACGAGATCGCCGCGCTGGAGTGCCGGGACACCGGCCTGCCGATCACCCAGGCCCGCGGCCAGGCCCGCCGCGCCGCGCACAACTTCCGCTTCTTCGCCGACGTGATCACCACCATGGGCGAGGACGTCTACCGCGTCGGCTCCGCGCAGCTCAACTACGTCGTGCGCAAGCCGGTCGGCGTGGCCGGGCTGATCACGCCGTGGAACACGCCGTTCATGCTGGAGACCTGGAAACTGGCCCCGGCGCTGGCGGCCGGCTGCCCGGTGGTGCTCAAGCCGGCCGAGTGGTCGCCGGCCTCGGCGAGCCTGCTGCCGGAGATCATGGAGGAGGCCGGGCTGCCGGAGGGCGTGTTCAACCTGGTCCACGGCATCGGCGAGGACGCGGGCGCGGCGCTGGTCGCCCACCCCGACGTGCCGGTGATCTCCTTCACCGGCGAGAGCGGCACCGGGCAGACCATCATGCGCAACGCCGCGTCGTCACTGAAGACGTTGTCCATGGAACTGGGCGGCAAGTCGCCGCTGCTCGTCTTCGCGGACGCCGACCTGGACCGGGCGCTGGACGCGGCCGTCTTCGGCGTGTTCTCGCTGAACGGCGAGCGCTGCACGGCCAGCTCGCGGATCCTCGTCCAGGACACCGTGTACGAGGAGTTCGTGGCCAGGCTGGCCGAGCGGGCCGCGCGGGTCCGCGTCGGCGCGCCCGGCGACCCCGCCACCGAGCTGGGCGCGCTCATCCACCCCGAGCACTACGAACGGGTCATGGAGTACGTCGAGCTCGGCTCGCGCGAGGGCGCCCGCCTGGTCGCCGGCGGTTCCCGGCCCGAGCACCTGCCGGCGGGCAACTTCCTGGCCGCGACGGTGTTCGCCGACGTGACCCCGCACATGCGGATCTTCCAGGAGGAGATCTTCGGACCGGTCGTCTGCGTGACGCCCTTCTCCACCGAGACGGAGGCGGTGGAGCTGGCCAACGCGACCCGGTACGGCCTGGCGGCGTACCTGTGGACCAACGACCTGCGCCGCACGCACCGGCTGGCCCAGTCGATCGAGGCGGGCATGGTCTGGGTCAACTCCCAGAACGTGCGCGACCTGCGCACGCCGTTCGGCGGCGTCAAGGCCAGCGGCGTGGGCCGGGAGGGCGGCAGGCACAGCATCGACGTCTACACCGAGTCGCACATCGTGCACCTGGCCACCGAGGACCTGCCGATCCCCCGGTTCGGAGCCGCCTGAGCCGGCACGTCCCGCGCCGGGCCGCCGACCGGCCCGGCGTGGGACGTGGACGCCGAGAAGTGCGCGGAGTTACGCTCCCGGTGGCCGATAGGGCGGTGATGGCCATCTTTGGGGGGGTACCCAATGAGCTACACACTTCTGCGCGGCAGCTTCGTGATCCGTTACCCCGATCTTCCCCGGCAGGGCCCCGAGCCCGACGGCGACACGATCAAGTTCAGGCCGGACACGCCCGCGCTGGTCGAAGGGCTGGCCCGGCCGTCCGGACGGCCCCCGGAGCTCGGCGCGCGCGGCATCTCCGTGCGCCTGGAGGCCATCGACGCCCTGGAGACCCACTTCCAGGACACCCACCAGGAGCCGGCCGGCGCGAACGCCGCCCGCGACGAGCTGCTGCGCCTGCTCGGCTTCACGAACGTGCGCTTCTTCGACGACCTGCCCAACAAGGTCCGGTCGGCCGACCAGGACGAGCTGCGCGGGCATGTCCTCAGCAACGGCATCGACGCCAACGGCCGGCTGATCGGCTTCGTGTTCGCCGGCGAGCACCCCGGGCCCGACGGGCAGGCCGTGTTCCTCGACGAGGCGCTGGTGGACACGTCCGCGAACGCCAGGCTGCTGGCCGCCGGGCTGACGTACCCGGCCTTCTACGCCACGCTGCCCGCGACGCTGCGCACCCACCTGGCCGGCGTGTCGCGTGCGGCCAGGACGGCGGCGGCGCCCACCGGCATCTGGCCGCGCTCGGCCGCCGACCCCGACGGGCCGGCCGAGGTCGGCTCGCTGGACGCGCTCACCCGGCTGGTCATGTGGCCGAAGTTGTTCCGTCGGCTGGTGCCCTATCTGGCGACCGGGGCGGCGAACCTCGACGGCTTCGACGCCTGGCTCCGGGCTGACCCCGTCAACCGGGACGACGCGGTGTTCCTGCTGGACCGGCTCGAACACGGCAACCTGCACGACGTGATCCGGGCGTCGGGCAACCAGATCCAGCTCACGGCCTGGCCCGAGGACTTCGTCATCAGCCCCGACCCCGCGCCGCCCGGCGCGCCCGTCGGCGCACGCCCGCCGTCCACCGGGGACGTGCTCATCGTGGCCGCGCTGCCCGACCCGGTGGGGGGCGACCGGGGACACGAGACCGTCACCCTGCTCAACGTCACCGGACAGTCCGTGGACCTCGGCGGGTGGCGGCTGGCGGACTCGGCGGGCGGGCGCATGGAGCTGACGGGGGTGCTCGCGGGCGGAGGCGTGCTGCAGGTCGTGCTCGACGGCCGGGTACAGCTCCGCAACCAGGGCGAGACCATCCTCCTCGTGTCCCCCGAAGGCGTCACGATCGACCAGGCCGCCTACAAACCCGACCACGTCCGCCCCGGCCACACCATCTGCTTCGGCCGCTGACCCCCTCCACCCCAGAAAGGCCCCACCCCGAGCACCGGCGATCCCGGCACTCGGGGCGGGGGCCGTCAGGTGAGAAGGGTCGCCAAGGCGGCGATTCGGGAGGCCCCGCCCCGAGCACCGGCGGGTCGGGCGCTCGGGGTGGGGGCCGTCAGGTGAGGAGGGTTGCCAGGGCGGTGGCTGTGGCGGGGTGGGCGGTGAGGAGGGTCTCGACCGCGCGGTTCCCGGGCCCGGCGGCGGAGGCGGCCTGTCGCCAGCCGCCCTCGCAGCCCAGCAGCCCCGCCACCGCGTCGCACGCCGCCGGATGCCCCGCCAGCAGCTCGGCGACCGGCCCGGACACGACCGCGGGGGCCGCCTTCGGCGTGGCCGCCGCCATCCGGGCCCACGGCGGTGTCCAGGCGTCGACCGCCGTCAGGCTGCCGGGGAACGTGCGCCCGGCCTCCCGGACGAGGACCGGCATCAGCTCGCCCGCCTGGTCGCGCAGCGTCGTGATCAGCTTGGGCAGCCACGGCAGCAGCACCTGGTCGGGCAGCCGTCCGAACGCCTTGGAGATCACCTCCACCACGAACCCGGACAGCGCCGGAGCCGGCTCCATCGCCTGCACGAACCCGGTGATGTACTGCGGGAACGACGGGATGACCAGCGGGTTGCCGAGCAGTTCGTCGCACCGCGACCGCAGCTCGGATAGCGGCAGCAGCCCCAGCAGGTGCTGGGCCGCCCACAGCAGCGCCACCTTGGCCGGCGCCTCCGGATGCGACTGCCGCACCGCGATCTCCAGCTGCGCCCGGTCGCACCCGAGCGCCAGCGCCAGCCCCTCCATCGTGAACAGGAACCCGAGCATCGCCGACACCTGCCGCACCCCGGTGTCGTCCTCGACGAACGCGGTCGGGAGCAGGGTGCAGTAGTGGGCGTACCCCTCGGTCACGAACGCCTCGCACCACGCCGGCAGCGTGGGTTCGGCGGTGCGGTAGTAGGCCAGCAGGCGGCGGATGCGGCGCAGCACGTCGGGGGCGTCGTCGACGCCGCGCTCGCCGGCCAGCAGCTCCACCGCCCGCGCGCCCAGCTCGTCGGCGACGCGCCCGCCGCCGAGGTAGAGGATGGCGTCCTCGACGGCGGCCAGGGCCACGGCGGCGGTGGCGTCGGGCTCCCACACCGCGCGGCGCAGCCGCTGCTCGACCACCTGCTCGATGGTGACGCCCTCGTAGCCGAGCTCGATGATGGCCCGCTGGTTGCGGCCGAGCGCGAGGTCCCAGCTCTCCTGGATGGACCGCTCGCCGAGCTTGCGCTCGCCCATGATCGGCCGGGCCGCGTCGGCGGGCAGCACGAAGCGCAGCATCCACAGCAGGTCGGAGCAGGGCCGCAGCTCCGGGTCGGAGTGCAGGTCGAGCAGCGCCCGCTGGATCGTGCGCTTGTCGAAGTCGACGCCGAGCGGCCGCAGCCGGTCGTAGACGTTCTGGGCCAGCGGCGGCAGCGCGTCGTAGCCGACCGAGCCGATGCGGTCGCCGCCGAGCAGGATCTCGCACAGCCGCCGCACGTCGCGCCGGCCCGGCACGACGTCCTTCTCGATGCAGGTGACCGCCGCGTCCTGGAAGTCGTACGGCGTGGGCCTGGCCCGGTTGCGCATGCCGGCCAGCAGGATCGACGTCTCGAACACCGCGATGGCGTCGGCGGTGCTGGCGAGGTAGCCGTTGCGCCGGGCCAGCCGGACGATGTCGACGCTCCAGCCCAGCAGCTCGGCCTCGTCGAGCGCGTCGAGCGTGGGCGGCCTGGACAGGAAGCCGGTCAGCCGGTCGGCGACCTGCGCCGGCGCGGCGGGCGCGGGCAGCTTGACCGGCCGTTTCCTGGTCCCCTTCTGCCCGGCGAGCTGGAACGGGGTCAGCTTGCTCCGCGTCACCGCCTTGGCCCAGGTGGCGGCGGCGATCGACACCGACCCCGAGGCCAGCCCGAACTGCGCCTCGATGGCCGAGTGGCTGGAGGGGATCAGCCCGTACAGCCAGCGGGTCGCGGTGCGGGGGCCGATCTCGTACGGGGCCGTGGCGGCCAGGCCGAACTGCTCGACGCGGCTGGCGGCGTGGAAGGCGCCGCAGACGTAGAGGCAGTCGGCCGGGTCGGCGCCCGAGGCGGACAGGTGCTCGCGCATCCTGGTCCACATGTAGCGCTCGCGCTCCTCGTCGCCGGCCAGCCGGTCGTCGTCGGGGCGCAACCGGCGGAACAGGCTGCCGATGAGGACCATGACCTGGCGGTAGGTGTCGTAGTCGGCGCCGGAGAGCGGCTGCTCGACGTACTGGTCCCACCACTCCGACCAGTGGCGGACCTTGCCGTGGTGGAGCAGGTGCTCCTCCAGCTCGGCGAAGCGGGGGCGCAGATCGCCGATCTCCACGCCGACGGCGTCGCCGTGCAGGCCGGCCTCCTCCCCCGGTTTCGCCGGCTCCTCCCGTTCGCGCGGCAGCCACTGGAAGACGTGGTCGGCCGAGCGGTCGACCAGCACCAGCTCGACGCCCGGCGTCTCCAGCGCGTACGAGATGGCCTGGTACTCGGCCGACGCCTCGGTGATCGGGGCCACCACGCTCAGCGGCCCCGAACCCTTGGGAAAGCCGTCGAGGTCGGTGGCGAACGCCTGGAGCGCCACCGGGAGCCGGCAGTTGCGCAGCTCGGTCAGCAGCGGCGCCAGGTCTTCGCAGAGCTCCAGGTAGATGACCTTGGGCTGCTTCTCCCGCAGGCGGCGCACCATGGCCAGCGCCGAGGCCGGCGAATGGTGGCAGACCGGGAAGATCTCCAGCTCCTCGCGCAGCGCCCGGTCGACGTCCTCGACCATGCCGGTGAGGATGGACGACACCGCGCCGTCGCCCGCGAAGGCCGAGGCGGCCTCGCTGAGCTGATCCTTCAGCGGTTGGAAGAGGCTCATGACAGGGTGGAGATGGCCTGGCGGCCGCCCTCGAGGAAGTCCTGCCACGGGCCGCCGTCCTTCTTGCTGCGCGGCTCGACCACGCCGTGCCAGTACTTGTTGAGGATGGCCAGGTCTTCCGGGCTGCGCCGGGCCAGCGAGCCGACCAGGGAGCCGGCCAGCGTCTCGGGGCGCAGCGTGCGGTCGCCGAAGAAGTGGCTGTGCAGGATGGCGTCCTCCAGCACGCCGATCTGCTCGGCCGTGGACAGCGCGGACTCCAGCTTCTCGTCGTCGCTGGTCGCCGAGGCGGCCGCGGCCCGCAGGTCGGCGAAGCTCTGCAGCAGGATGTCCAGCAGCGTGGGCGGCAGGTCGAGCTCGATCTGGTGCCGGCGCAGCAGCTCCTCGGTACGGAACCGGACGATCTCCGCCTCGCTCTTCTTGTTCGTCACCACCGGGATGCGGACGAAGTTGAAGCGGCGCTTGAGCGCGGACGACAGGTCGTTGACGCCCCGGTCGCGGCTGTTGGCGGTGGCGATGATCGAGAAGCCGGGCTGGGCGAAGACGATGTTGTCGTCGTCGAGCTCGGGGATGGAGACGTACTTCTCCGACAGGATGGAGATCAGCGCGTCCTGGACGTCGCTGGTCGAGCGGGTCAGCTCCTCGAAGCGGCCGATCACGCCCTGCTCCATGGCGTTCATGATCGGCGAGGGGATCATCGACTCGCGCGACTGGCCCTTGGCGATGACCATCGAGACGTTCCACGAGTATTTGATGTGGTCCTCGGTGGTGCCCGCGGTGCCCTGCACGACCAGCGTGGAGTTGCGGCAGATCGCCGCGGCCAGCAGCTCGGCCAGCCAGCTCTTGCCCGTGCCGGGGTCGCCGATCAGCAGCAGGCCGCGGTCGGAGGCCAGCGTCACGATGCTGCGCTCGACGAAGCTGCGGTCACCGAACCACTTCTGCGGGATCTCGCGGTCGAGCCCGTCGGAGCGCTCGGAGCCGAGGATGAAGATGCGGATCATGCGCGGGCTGAGCCGCCACGAGAACGGCTTGGGGCCGTCGTCGACCGACTCCAGCCAGTCGAGCTCGTCGGCGTACTTCACCTCTGCGGGGGCGCGCAGCATGTCACTCATGGTCGGGGGTTCTCCTAGGTGAGGAAGTTCTTGAGCTCGAAGACGAGCTTGCGGACATGGCCGGAGAGCACGGGGGTGCCCAGGTCCTTGAGTTTCTGGCGGTACCACGGGTCGACGCTCTGGCTGCCGGAGCTGTTGACCGAGCCGACGGGGATGAACTTGACCCCCGAGCGGTGGATCGACCCGAAGTCGTTGATCAGCGAGCGGTTGTCGTAGAAGTCGGAGATCCACACCATCACGGTGTTGCGCGGATCGGCGATCTTCGGCCTGGCCAGGGCCATCGCGGCCGTGCCGTCGGTGCCGCCGCCGAGCGTCGTGCGCAGCAGCACCTCGAACGGGTCGTGCACCCACGGCGTCAGGTCGAGGGCGCGCGTGTCGTAGGCGATGAGGTGCACGTCGACCTTGGGCAGGCCGGCGAAGATCGAGGCCAGGATGGTGCAGTTGACCATCGCGTCGACCATCGAGCCCGACTGGTCGACGACCACGATGAGCCGGGCCGGCGTGGTGCGGCGGGCCGTCTGCCGGTAGTAGAGCCGGTCGACGTAGAGCCGCTGGTCCTCAGGGCTCCAGTTGGTGAGGTTCTTCCAGATCGTGCGCTCGATGTCGAGGTTGCGGAAGACCCGCTTCGGCGGCACCGACCGGTCGATCACGCCCACGCTGGTCTTCTCCACCTGCGTGCGCAGCACCTCGGCGACCTCGTCGACGAACCTGCGGATGAGCGCCTTGGCGTTGGCCAGGGCGACGCCGGACAGGTTCGACTTGTCGCGCAGCAGCTGCTCGATGAGCGACATGCTGGGCGTGAGCTGCCTGGCCAGCGCCGGGTCGGCCAGCACCTCGCGCAGCCGCATGCGCTTGACCAGGTCGCCCTCGATCATGGCGAGGACGGCGGCCAGCTCTTCGTTGCCCGGCCCGTTCCGCAGGCCGCCGGTCTCGCAGCCCATGCCCTTCTCGAACCAGGCGGCGTCCTGCTTCCAGCGGGCCAGGTCGCCCGCCGTGACGTCGCCCGTGCCGGTGGAGAACACGTTGAGCAGCAGCTTGGAGACCAGCGCGGCGCGGCGCACCTCGCCGCCCTCCTCGTGCTCCTTGTCGGCCATCAGGTCCTGGAGCTCGGCGCCCAGCTCGGGGAAGCGCTGGACCAGCGTGTCCACCGAGACGCCGGGGTCGAGCAGCGCGGGCGGCAGCTCCAGGTCGCCGATGATGCCCATGCTGGCGGTCTCCAGCGCGGGCTGCTCGTCGGCCGAGAACAGCCGCGACATGAGCCGCCAGTACAGCACTTGGCGCCGGGTCTCGTCGGCGCTCGTGGTCGAGTCGGTCATTTCCGCAGCAGCCGTCCTGCCCGTTCGCGCAGCACGGCGACCACGTCGCCGGCCTTGGCCTCGGCCTTGACGACCTTGGGGTCGGTCGGGCCGTTCGCCCAGTCGCCGTTGTGCACGGTGACCGGCTTCTTCTTGACCGTGGCCTGGACGGCGAGCGGCTGCAGCAGCCACCTGCCGCCGTCGCGGCGCACCAGCCCGACGCACGCCGAGGACGCGGCCACCAGCTCCGGAGTCAGCGGGCAGCTCGCCGGGAGCCGGTCGAGGTCGAGGTCGAGCTTGTTGCCGCCCAGGTCGAGGGTGTGCCCGTCGACCGTGTACCCCTCGACCAGCACCGGCTCGGCGATGCGCACGGGGTGACGGTCGAGCGGCGGCGTGGCCGGGGCCAGCGCGCCCGCGAGCCGCACCCGGGCGGTGGTGAACGGGTCGGCCTCGGCGCCGGTGCGGGCGCGGTCGTCGTGCCACAGCAGGTCGCCGCCGGGCAGCAGCGGCATGCCGTCGATCTCCACGGACAGGTGGCCGGCCAGCGCGCCCATGAGCACGGGCCGCCCGCCGAACAGCCGCCACACCGACGGCCCCACGATGGTGTCGACCTTGGCCGCCGCGACGCTCGTGCGCACCAGCCGGGTCTGCCCGCCGGCCTCCTCCAGCACGCCGTGCACCTGCACCCGGACGACCGTGGCGTGCTCGTGCACGTCGGCGCCGAGGATGAGCAGCCGCCCCGACACCGGCTCGGGCACGCCGTGCCACGGCCCGGACTGGGCGAGCAGCAGCCCGCGCGTCCACAGGTCGGCCCACCGCCTGAGCGGCAGCCGGTCCATGGTCGCCACCGGGGACGAGGCCCGCAGCTCGGTCGCCAGCCCGTCGAGCAGCACCGCGAGCCCGCGCAGCTCGGGCACCCCGAGCAGCGCCTCGATCGCCTGGTCGGCGCCGGAGACGAGGTCGTCGTCGACGCCCCGCCAGCCGGTGATCGCCAGCTCCCGCAACCAGACCCGGCACCCGGCCAGCAGGTTCTCCGGCACACCGCCGGACGCCGCCCCGGCGCCCGGCCCGCCGCCGACGGACGCCGCCCCTGTTGTGGCGTCCGTGGCGGCGTCCGTGGCGGCGGCCGGCGGCCAGGGCGCGCGGCTGCGGCCCAGAGCCTGGTCGAGGCGGGCGAGCAGGGCGTCGTGCACCGCGCCGAACAGCGCGGCCCGCCCGCCGGCCAGCGCGGCCAGGTGCTCGTCGGCGACCGACCCCGCGGTCACCTTCTCCACCGCCTCGCCCAGCCGGTCGCCGAGCGGGGAGCCCGCGAGCGCGCCGGCCAGCGCGGCCAGCGCCGCGGCAGGCTCCTCGGCGACCCTGGCGAACCCGTGCCCGAGCGCGCCGTCGAACCCCGTGGCGAGCGCGAGCGCTTCCGCGACCCCGGCCGGCCCGTCGCCGGCCAGCTCCCCGAGCTGTACGTCGAGCATCAGCCCACCCTTCCCGTCTCGGGCCCCGTCGCCGGGAACCAGTGGAGCTCGGCCAGCGGCTCGGTGCTGTCGGGCACCTCCAGGTAGGCCAGGTGGCGCAGGAACCGGCTGAACACCACGGCCGCCGGGGTGCGCTGAGGGGTGCCGTTCAGCACGCTCATCAGGTGGCCGCCCTCGGGCACCTCGACGCGCAGGTAGCGGGCCACCCGGTCGAGGCCGTACTGGAGCACGGCCTCGTCGGCCAGCAGGCGGATGTGCTTGCACGCGTAGCCGTGCAGCGCGCCGCACGGGCGGTTGTTGTTGGTGCTGCAGCTCAGGTCGTGGGTGCCGGCGGCGATCGAGGAGACGTAGACCCGCTCGATGTCGGACCCGCTCGACACGACCCCCTGCAACCTGCCGTCAGCCAGCTCGACGAAGGGCACCTTCGCCAGCTTGCGCGGCTGGACCGGCGGCACCACCCGCACGACGCTGCGCTGCTCCCACGCGGTTTCGTCCGCGTCCAAGGTCTCGACCTCCAGTCTGACGGCATGCTCGCGCCGACAGCCAACTCCGATGGGCTTGATCAACAGACCCGGAAATCTACCGGAGGCCACCGACAGACCGGACGTGAACGATCATTCGCACGGAGGTCGAGCACGCCGGGGGCCGTGCGCGGGCTCGTACCCCCGCGCACGGCGCCCCGCCGCTCAGGAGGTGACGGCCGCCCAGGTCGGGTGGTCGCCGGGGCCGAGCTCCACGAAGCCGGGCAGCTCGCGCAGCGCCAGCTCGGCCCCGCCCGGCGTGTACGTCGCGATGATCCGCAGCGGCCGCCACCCGGTGTTGAAGGTGGAGTGCAGCGTGCCCTTCGGGATGTAGATCGCCTCACCGGCCCTGACCGGGAACTCCGGGTCGTCGCCGACGGTCTGCCGCCCCTCGCCCTCGATGACGTAGAGGACCTCGTCGGAGTCGGGGTGCAGGTGGCGTTCGTGGCCCTTGTTCGGGTTGATGACGACCTCGCCGAACGTGGAGGACGCGCCCGGCACGGCGTCGGGCGTCACGTGCCATTTGATGGCCCCCCAGTCGAAGATCATCGTGGGCAGGGCGTCCGGTGGTCGGTGCATGGCGGGTTCCTCCCGGTCAGAGCTGCTTGAAGGCGCGGACCTGTTCGGCGATGGCCCGCTCGGCGGGCAGGCGTTCCATCGAGGACGCGCCGAAGAACCCGGCGACGCCGACCGTGCGCTGCTGGATGTGGCGCACGTCGTCGGGCTCGGCGATGGGACCGCCGTGACACAGCACGATGACGTCGGGGTTGACGGCGACGGCGGCGTCACGCATCTCCTGGATGCGCACGGCCGCCTCGTCGAGGCCGATCGCGGTGACGGCGCCGATGCTGCCCTTGGTGGTCAGGCCCATGTGCGGGACGAGGATGTCGGCGCCCGCCCGCGCCATGGCCGTGGCCTGCTCGGGGGTGAACACGTAGGGGGCGGTGAGCAGGTCGCGCTCGGCGGCCAGCCTGATCATCTCCACCTCCAGGTCGAAGCCCATGCCGGTCTCCTCCAGGTTCGCCCGGAAGACACCGTCGATCAGGCCGACCGTCGGGAAGTTCTGGACGCCGGTGAAGCCCATGTCCTTCAGCTCGTCGAGGAAGCGCGGCATCAGCCGGAACGGGTCGGTCCCGCACACCCCGGCCAGCACCGGCGTGTCCTTGACGACCGGCAGGACCTCCCCGGCCATCTCCACGACGATCGCGTTGGCGTCGCCGTACGGCATCAGGCCGGCGAGCGAGCCGCGGCCGGCCATCCGGAAACGCCCGGAGTTGTAGATGATGAGCAGATCGACCCCGCCCGCCTCGGCGGACTTGGCCGACAGCCCGGTGCCCGCGCCGCCGCCGATGATCAGCCGGCCGGCCTCCCGCTCGGCGCGCAACCTCCGTAGTGCCTCGTCGCGACGCATCAAGCCCCCTTCTCGATCAGCCGGTGCAGCCGGTCGGCGGCGGCCACGGCGAACTGCGCGTTGTTGATGTCCTGGTCGCTCTCGACGACCTCGACGGCGCTGCCCGCGACGGCCGCGAGCACGGCGTCGAAGCAGGCCGCGTCGGCCGCCGGGTCGTGGAACGGGCCGCCCTCGACGTCGACGGCCGAGACGCCGCCGCGCGGCACGAACAGCGTGACCGGCCCGGACGCGCGGGCCAGCCGCTCGCCGATCGCCCGCCCGATCTCGGCGTTCTCGGCCGGGGTGGTGCGCATGAGCGTCACCGTCGGGTTGTGCACGAGAAGCTGCCGGGACCTGAACCGTTCCGGCACGGTCTCCATCGGGCCGAAGTTCACCATGTCGACGGCGCCCAAGCTGACGACCTGCGGGATGCCGGCCCGCCCGGCGGCGGTCAGGCGGTCGGGGCCCGCCGACAACACGCCGCCGACGAGCTCGTCGGCCAGCTCGGTGGTGGTCAGGTCGAGGACCCCGGCGAAGTGGCGGCCGGCCGCCAGCGCCTCCATGGCCCGGCCGCCCGAGCCGGTGGCGTGGAAGACCAGCACCTCGTAGCCCAGGGACTCCAGCCGGGCCCGCGCGGCGTCGACGGCGGGCGTGGTGACGCCGAACATCGTGGCCGCGACCAGCGGTTTGTCCTCCCCGGACGGCTCGGCGCCGGCGTCGTAGGAGGCGGCCATCGCGCTGATCGCGGCGGCGGCGTTGGTCAGGATGCGGCGGGAGACGGAGTTGACGCCCGCGACGTCGACGACGCTGTACATGAGCGTCACGTCGGTCTCCCCGACGTAGGCCGAGACGTCGCCGCTGACCATGGTCGAGACGAGCAGTTTGGGCAGGCCGACGGGCAGCGCCCGCATGACGGCGGCGGCGATGGAGGAGCCGCCGCTGCCGCCGAGCGCGAGCACGCCGCTCAGCTCGCCGCGGGCGTGCAGGTCGGTGGCCAGCGCGGTGGCCCCGGCCGCCATCGCGGCGAGCGCGGCGCCGCGGTCGCCGGCGCTCCTGAGCCGGTCGAGATCGGTGCCCGCGGCGCGCGCCACGGCCTCGGCGGGGACGTCGGCGGCCAGCGCCGGGGCGCCCATGACGCCGGTGTCCATGAGGACGACGCCCTGGCCGGCCCGCATGATCGAATCGCGGACGAGGGCGTACTCCTCCCCCTTGGTGTCGAGGGTGCCCAGCAGCAAGACCGCCATGTCAGACCTCCTACGATCGGCCTTCCGACCTTACCCCGGCGATCTCGGCGTGGCGGATGCCGAGGACGTCCACGCCGTGCTCGGACAGCGGGCGCGCGCCGAAGATGCGGCGTTCCTCCTCGGTGATGGCGACGTCGTTGATGCTGGCCTCGCGGCGGCGCATCAGCCCCGACGCGTCGAACTCCCACTGCTCGTTGCCATAGCTGCGCCACCACTGGCCGGCGGCGTCGCGGGACTCGTACTGGAAGCGCACGGCGATGCGGTCGCCGGTGACCGCCCACAGCTCCTTGCGCAGGGCGTAGTCCAGCTCGCGGGCCCACTTGCGGCGCAGGAACTCCGCGATCGCGGCGCGGCCGGTGACGAACTCGCCGCGGTTGCGCCACACGGAGTCCTCGGTGTACGCGAGCGCGACGCGGTCGGGGTCGCGGGTGTTCCAGGCGTCCTCGGCGGCCTGGACCTTGATCCGGGCGGTCTCCTCGGTGAACGGCGGGACGGGCGGGCGGGTCATGGGCTGTCCTCTCCGATCGAGAGAACGGTCGTTCTCCCGGCTTGTGCGATAGCGTAGAGAACGAGCGTTCTCCGCGGCAAGCACCTGGAGGGGTGTCATGGATCACGAGCAGCGGTTGCTGGACGCCGCCGGCGACCTCTTCTACCGCCGCGGCGTGCAGGCGGTCGGCATGGACGAGATCCGGGCCGCCTCCGGAGTCTCGCTGAAACGCCTCTACCAGTGTTTCCCGTCGAAGGAGGCGCTGGTCGTGGCCTATCTGCGGCGGCGCGACGAACGCTGGATGGCCTCGCTCACCGCGTACGTGGCGGGCGCCGGCGACCGCGTCCCGGCGGTCTTCGCGTGGCTGGAACGCTGGTTCACCGAGGACGACTTCCGCGGCTGCGGGTTCGCCAACGCCTTCGCCGAGCTGGGCGCCGGTTCGGCCGCCGTCCGCATGGCGGTGCGCGAGCACAAGGAGCGCCTGCGCGCCTACCTGCGCACGCTCGCCGAGGAGGCGGGAGCCGGCGACCCCGGCCTGCTCGCCGAGCAGCTGCTCACCCTGATCGACGGCGCCACGGTGACCGCGATGATCTCCGGGGAGCCGGCCGCGGCCCGCTCGGCCGGACAGGCCGCGGCGGTTCTGGTCCACCAGCATCGGCGGCCCTGAGACGCGAAAGAGCGCACTCCCCGCGGGGAGTGCGCTCTTCGGCAGAGCAGGATCAGGCGGCGTAGGACGGGTAGCCGTAGCCGACGACCTGCGAGGTCGGGCGGACGCGCTGCTCGACCTTGCCGTTGCCGGTGTTGCCCTCGATCGTGGAGATCGTGCCGTCGCCGTTGTCCTTGACGACGAAGCCGACGTGCTGGATGTCGTTCAGGCTCTTGCTGCCGCTCCAGGAGAAGAAGACGACGGCGCCCGGCCTGGCCTCGGTGCCCCAGCGGTCGTTGGCGGCGAACCACTTGGCGTGGGTCACGGTGTAGGCGTCCCAGCCGACCTGCGGGCGGGCGCCGGTCTGCTCGCCGACCCAGGAGACGAACATCGAGCACCAGGGGGCGTTCAGGTACATGGCGCGGTTGCCGCCGTCGCGGGCGGCGGTCTCGGCGGCGCGCTGGGAGTCGGCGTACCACTTCTGGAACTTGGTGCCGCCGCCGTTGGCGTCCTCGGAGGTGCCGACCTGGGCGCGGGCCGTGGCCAGCACCTGGGCGGCGGTGACGTTGACCTTGCCCTTGGCGCTCTCGTCGGCGGCGCGGTTCTGCGCGACGCGCGGCTGGGCGGCCACGCCGGCGACCTTGGCGGTCTGGGTTGCGGTGTGGGCGGTGGCGTGGGTGGCGTCGGCGTTCACTGCCGCGTGCGTGCCGAGCACGCCGGCGACGGCGGTCGCGCCGAGAGCGATCTTGGCGAGGTCGAGCTTGTAGGCACGGTGAAGACGGTGCTTGGCCATGAGGGTGTTACTCCTTGAGCTTCCGTGCCGCTTGCCGGGTTAGCTGACGGGTTCGGGCGGGAAGCTGCCCTACGGCACCACGGTGCCGATTCACCCCATTGGACACATGGGTCCCCGGTTCCGCGCACAGGCGGATTCAGCGGTCTCTTGGTCAGGCAAAGGGCTGACGCATCGTCTTCCCGGGCCCAGGAAAGGGCCTGAAGGTATATGTGCGACGCCCGGACGCGGAGATGTCCGCATCGATTCTGTACAACACGGGTCCCGCTTGGGTAATTCCCAGGCAATGCCATCCCTACCTGGGACGACTCCCCGTTCGGCTGGGTACAACCAAGCTACCCGGCGAGTAATTCCCCGGCAAATGGCGGCAATAATTTCGACGCTGCGTGCGAGAAACGCTACGCGCCGAATCGGTTCACGCCACGTGCGCCTTTATCGCCACGCTCGTGAGCGCCAGCAACAATTCCAGATCGGGCTCGGCGTCGACCTGCACGGCGACCCAGGCGCCGTCGCGGCAGGCATGGACCTGGTCGCACGCCCCCAGATACGGCTCCAGGCGGCCGATGGCGGGGGCGGTGAGCCGTACGTGGATCTCGTCCCGGCCGGCCAGGCGCAGGATCTCGGTTCCGTGTACGGCGAAGGCGACCTGCTGACCGGTGCCGCTGACGTTCAGCGACGGCCAGGACCGTAACTCCGCGACCGCGCGGGCCACGTAGGGTCCGCGTCGCGTGGGCGTCCGCCGCCAGGCGGAGATTCCTGCCACGCTCCCATGCTGAGCCACGGCTCACCCCGCCGTCAGCCCCCGTTCCGGAACCGTTATCCCCTCGTGAACGGGCGTGTCCGGGGTCTGACCGGCACGGTTACGGACACCTGACCGATACGTATTGACGCTCCCCCAGGCAGCGGCTACCGTCGATTCACAACTTAAAGGAAACTTTCCTAATAGTTTCCCCAGAAGTCTCCCATCCCACTCCCCACACACCCCCCAACGGATGTCGGAGCGACATGAAACACACCATTCTGAGCAAGGTCCTGGCGGGAATGGCGGCATTGGCCCTGCCCCTCACCGCGGCCGTGGCCGTCCCGACGCTCGCCTCCGCCAGCACGGTGGCGTACGCGGCGGCCTGGGCCCCGTGGACCGCCTACACGGCGGGCACGGTCGTCACCTACAACGGCGTGGACTACGTCTGCCTCCAGGCGCACACCTCGCAGCCCGGCTGGGAGCCGCCGAACGTGGCGGCGCTGTGGAAGGTCTCCGGCGGCGGCGGCACCGACACGACCGCGCCGTCGGTGCCGGGCAACCTGCGCTCGACCGGCGTCACGGACACGAGCGTGGCCCTGGCCTGGAACGCCTCCACCGACAACGTGGCCGTGACCGGCTACGAGGTCTACCGGGGCGGCACCCTGGTCACCACTGTCACCGGCACCACGTACAACGACAGCGGCCTCAGCGCCAACACGTCCTACACCTACACCGTGCGCGCGCGTGACGCGGCCGGCAACCGCTCGGCCGACAGCAACCAGATCTCCGCGACGACCACCGGCGGCGGTGGCGGCGACGACAAGACCCCGCCGTCGGTGCCCGGCAACCTGCGCTCGACCGGCGTCAGCAACAACAGCGTCGCGCTGGCCTGGAACGCCTCCACCGACAACGTGGCGGTCACCGGCTACGAGGTCTACCGCGGCGGCACCCTGGTCACCACTGTCACCGGCACCACGTACAACGACAGCGGCCTCAGCGCCAACACGTCCTACACCTACACCGTGCGCGCGCGTGACGCGGCCGGCAACCGCTCGGCCGACAGCAACCAGATCACCGCGACCACCACGGGCGGCGGCGGTGGCGGCGGCAACAAGGTGCTGGGCTACTTCGTCCAGTGGGGCGTCTACCAGCGCGGCTACCACGTCAAGAACATCGACACCAGCGGCTCGGCGGCCAAGCTGACCCACATCAACTACGCGTTCGGCAACGTGCAGAACGGGCAGTGCACGATCGGCGACAGCTACGCCGACTACGACCGCTTCTACCAGGCGGGCGAGAGCGTCGACGGCGTCGCCGACACCTGGGACAACGGCGCGCTGCGCGGCAGCTTCAACCAGCTGCGCAAGCTGAAGAAGAAGTACCCCAACCTGAAGGTGCTCTTCTCCTTCGGCGGCTGGACCTGGTCCGGCGGCTTCGGCCAGGCGGCGCAGAACCCGACGGCCTTCGCCGACTCCTGCTACAAGCTGGTGGAGGACCCCCGCTGGGCCGACGTCTTCGACGGCATCGACATCGACTGGGAGTACCCGAACGCCTGCGGCCTGACCTGTGACACCAGCGGCGCGGCGGCGTTCAAGAACGTGATGTCCGCGCTGCGCTCGCGCTTCGGCGCGAACAACCTGGTCACCGCGGCCATCACCGCGGACGGCAACGACGGCGGCAAGATCGACGCGGCCGACTACGGCGGCGCCGCCCAGTACGTCGACTGGTACAACGTCATGACGTACGACTTCTTCGGCGGCTGGGACGCGAAGGGCCCGACCGCCCCGCACTCGCCGCTCACCACCTGGGACAAGATCCCGGTCCCCGGCTTCTACACCGACAACGCCATCCAGAAGCTCAAGAGCAAGGGCGTCCCGGCCGCCAAGCTGCTGCTCGGCATCGGCTTCTACGGCCGCGGCTGGACCGGCGTGACCCAGGCCGCGCCCGGCGGCACGGCGACCGGCCCGGCGCCCGGCACGTACGAGCAGGGCATCGAGGACTACAAGGTCATCAAGACCCGCTGCCCGTCCACCGGCACGGTCGCGGGCACGGCCTACGCCTACTGCGGCAACCAGTGGTGGAGCTACGACACGCCGAGCACCATCGGCGGCAAGATGAGTTACTCGAAGAACCAGGGCCTCGGCGGCGCGTTCTTCTGGGAGCTCAGCGGTGACACCACCAACGCCGAACTCCTCACGGCCATGAAGAACGGCCTCGGATAAGTTCCTCGGATAAGTTCGCACGTCAGGGGCCGGTCCCGGGTTTCGGGGCCGGCCCTTCGCCGTGCCCGGCGCGCCGCAGGACAGAACGCGGACGCCTTGGGAGAAGCTGGTCACCGGGGGGTGAACGACGATTCTCTGGGGTGGCGGGCACAGGCGGCCCTTCTTCACGACACCGGTGTTCCTGGTCGGCCTGATCGGGATCACCGTGCTGGTGGTCGGGCTGGACAGGTTCACCGGCGGGGGCGCGGAGCTGGTGCCGGTGCTGATCTTCCTGCCGGCGATCGTGTCGGGGCTGGGCTCGGTGGTGCAGACGTCGATCGCGTCGGTGTGGGTGCTGGCGGTGGTGTCGGCCTCGGTCGCCTATCTGGGCGGCAGTCTGCGGACGAACCTGGAGGTCTCCGGCTTCACCGCGGCGTTCGGGCTGATGAGCGTGGTCGGCGCGAGCTACCGGATCCAGCGCGAGGAGGAGGTCCGCCGGTTGCGCTCGGCCGCCGCGGCGTTGCAGCGGCAGCTCGTCAGGCCGCTGCCGCTGCGCTCGCTCGACGTGGTCGTGGACGGCCTCTACCAGCCCATCGAGGAGGACACGATGGTGGGCGGCGACATGTACGAGGTGGCGCCGTCGCCGTACGGGACCCGGGTGATGATCGCCGACGTGCAGGGCAAGGGGCTGCCCGCGATCGGCGCCGCGCTGGCCGTGCTGGGCGCCTTCCGGGAGGCGGCCTACCGCGAGATCTCCCTCATGGGCGTGGCCGACGCCCTGGAGGACGCCGTGATCAGGCACAACAGGTTCGCCGCGCACACCGGCGAGCCGGAGCGGTTCGTCACCGCGCTGCTGCTGGACATCGGCCCCGAGCTGGAGGTGGACGCGGTCAACTGCGGGCACATCGCGCCGTACCTGATCCACGGCGGGAACGCCGGTCAGCTCTGGCTCGGCGAGCCGGAGGTGCCGCTCGGTCTGGCCGGGCTGGCGGGCGAGCCGCGCCACGGCGCGCGCTTCGCCTTCCCGCGCGGGGCGTCGCTGCTGCTGTGCACCGACGGCGTGACCGAGGCCCGCGACCGCGACGGCTCCTTCTACCCGCTGGAGCAGCGGCTGCGCTCCTGGGCCCGCGACCCGCCGGCCAGGACCGTCGAGGCCCTGGCCGCCGACCTGAACTCCTTCACGCGCGGCGCCCCGCGCGACGACATCGCGGTGCTCATCCTGCGCCGGACCGGATCGTGACCGGCCGCGCGACCGGATGGCAACTATTAAGAAAGTTTCCTAACAGAAAGCATTGACGGCCCTGGTCACCAGGCTTACCTTCCGATCAACCCCCCAGTCATGCCCCATCGGAGGTGGCCTTGAAGCCCACACGCCTACGCGCGGCCCTGGCCGCGTGCGGCACCTCACTGGTCCTCATCGCGGGAGCCCTGGCCGGTACGGCCACCGCCGCGGCCGACAACGCCGCCTGCCGCCCGGACGGCCTCTACCAGACCCCCGGCGTGGACGTCCCCTACTGCCTGGCCTACGACGAGGACGGCCGGGAGAAGATGGGGGCCGACCACCCCCGCCGCATCATCGGCTACTTCACCAGCTGGCGCAGCGGCAAGAACGGCCAGCCCGCCTACCTGGCCGGGAACATCCCGTGGGGCAAGGTCACCCACATCAACTACGCCTTCGCCCACGTCGACGGCAGCAACAAGATCGCCGTGGACGCGAACGCCACCGCCACCGAGTGGCCCGGCGTCGCCGGCGCCGAGATGGACCCGGCCTTCGCCTACAAGGGCCACTTCAACCTGCTGAACAAGTACAAGAAGCAGTACCCCGGCACCAAGACGCTGGTGTCGGTGGGCGGCTGGGCCGAGACCGGCGGCTACTTCGACGCGAACGGCGCCCGCGTGCCCTCCGGCGGCTTCTACTCGATGACCACCAACGCCGACGGCTCGGTCAACCAGGCCGGGATCGGCACGTTCGCCGACTCGGTCGTCGCGTTCGTGCGCGCGTACGGGTTCAACGGCGTGGACATCGACTACGAGTACCCGACCTCGATGAAGGACGCCGGGAACCCGCTCGACTGGACCGTCGCCAACGCCCGCAGGTCGAGCCTGATGAAGGGCTACGCGGCGCTGATGAAGACGCTGCGCCAGAAGCTGGACACCGCGGCCGCCGCCGACGGCAGGTACTACATGCTGACCGTCGCCGCCCCCGCCTCCGGCTACCTGCTGCGCGGCATGGAGACCTTCCAGGTCACCCAGTACCTGGACTACGTCAACATCATGTCCTACGACCTGCACGGCGCCTGGAACGAGTTCGTCGGCCCCAACGCCGCCCTGTACGACGACGGCAAGGACGCCGAGCTGGCCAAGTGGGGCGTCTACACCGCCGCCCAGTACGGCGGCCTCGGCTACCTCAACACCGACTGGGCCTACCACTACTTCCGCGGCGCGATGCCGGCCGGCCGGATCAACATCGGCGTGCCGTACTACACGCGCGGCTGGAAGAACGTCAACGGCGGCGCGAACGGCCTGTGGGGCACCTCCAACGGCCCGAGCGGCAGCTGCCCGCAGGGCCTGACCACCTGCGGCGACGGCGCCCGCGGCATCGACAACCTGTGGCACGACGAGGAGAACGGCAAGGAGGTCGGCGCCGGCTCCAACCCCATGTGGCACGCCATGAACCTGGCCAAGGGCATCGCCGGCTCCTACGGCCCCGCCTACGGCCTGGACCCGGCGAACGACCCCGAGGACCGGCTGACCGGCGCCTACACCCGCAACTACAACGCCACCCTGACCGCCCCCTGGTTGTGGAACGCCACCAAGAAGGTGTTCCTGTCCACCGAGGACGACCAGTCGCTCGGCGCCAAGGCCGACTACGTCAGGAACCAGGGCATCGGCGGCGTGATGATCTGGGAGCTGGCCGGCGACTACGCCTGGGACGCGGCCAAGGGTGAGTACTTCATGGGCCAGACCCTGACCGGCCTGCTCTACGACAAGCTCAGGACCGCCGCCCCGTACGGCGCGGCCAAGGCCAAGGTGGCCGTCCCCGCCGAGAAGGTGGACGTCACGATCGAGGCCACGGGCTTCCCCGCCGGCGACAGCAACTACCCGATCAACCCCAAGCTCGTCATCACCAACAGGACGCAGACCACCATCCCGGGCGGCGCGGAGTTCCAGTGGGACTACGCGACCTCCGCCCCGAACAACGCCAAGGACCAGTCGGGCTTCGGCCTGCGGGTGATCAGCAGTGAGCACACCGGCAACAACGTCGGCGGGCTCAAGGGCGACTTCCACCGGGTGTCGGTGAAGCTGCCCACCTGGCAGACGCTCGCCCCCGGCGCGTCGGTGACCCTCGACTACGTGTACTACCTGCCCGTCCCCGGCCAGGCGAACTACACGCTGACCTTCGGCGGCAGGACGTACGGGCTGGTCCAGGACCTGGCGCGGGGCGGCGTCGCGCCCAGCCCGAGCCCGACCCCGACCGTCACCCCGACCGGCGGCGCCTGCACCGCGCCCGCCTGGAGCGCGACGGCCGTCTACAACGGCGGCCAGCGCGTCTCGCACAAGGCCCACACGTGGGAGGCCAAGTGGTGGACGCAGGGCCAGGAGCCCGGCACCACCGGCGAGTGGGGCGTCTGGAAGGACGTCGGCGCCTGCTGAGACGGCTCCGGCCGGTCGGCGGGCGGGACGGCGCGCGTCCCGCCCGCCTCCGCCGGCGCGGCCCCCGCGGCGCGGTCAGGTACGCAACCACCTGGAGCAGCCTCTTGCGACGTGACCGTGGGCTACGGAAGGATCGCCAGATCGAGCCCCACCGGTATCCGTAACCCCATGCGTATACCGAGGCCCGTCACCCCCCGCATGGACGACATGGAGAGGCTGTCGTGCAACCTCAGGAGAGCATCGAGCGGTTCGGCTACCGTCAGGAATTACGCCGCGGGGTCGGACTGACCGATCTCGTGTTCTACGGGCTGATCTTCATGGTGCCGATCGCGCCGTTCGCCATCTTCGGCCCGGTCTACAAGGCCTCGGGCGGCATGCCCGTCCTGGCGTACCTGGTGGGCATGGTCGCGATGTTGTTCACCGCGGCCTCCTACGCGCAGATGGTCAAGGCCTTCCCGCTGTCGGGGTCGGTCTACAACTACGCGGGCCGCGGCATCGCCCCGTCGGTCGGCTTCATGACCGGGTGGGCGATCCTGCTCGACTACCTGCTCGTGCCGAGCCTGCTCTACCTGGTCGCCTCGATCGCCATGCACACCAGCGTGCCGGGGGTGCCGGTCTGGGGGTGGCTGCTGATCTTCGTGGCCGTCAACACGGTGGTCAACCTGCGCGGCATCCGGATGACGATCACCCTCACCAAGGTGCTGATCACCTGTGAGCTGGTCGTGCTCGGGCTGTTCGTGCTGATCGGGATCTGGGCCCTGCTCCAGGGCCGCGGCCACGGGTTCAGCCTCACCCCGCTGTTCAACCCCGACACCTTCTCCTGGCCGGTGATCTTCGCCGCGGTCTCCGTCGCGGTACTGTCCTTCCTCGGCTTCGACGGCATCAGCATGCTGGTCGAGGAGTCCGCGGGCGGCTCGGCCCAGGTGGCCAGGGCCATGCGGCTGGCGCTGATCCTGGCCGGGCTGCTGTTCGTCGCCCAGGTCTGGGTGGCGGCGCTGGTGGTGCCCGACCCGGCGGGCGTGCTGAACACCGGCTCGGAGACCGCCTTCTACGACGCCGCCGCCTCGGCGGGCGGCGAGTGGCTGCGGCACGTCACCTCGACGGCCACCGCCATCTCCTGGGGCTTCGCCGACACGCTGGTGGCCCAGGTCGCCGTCTCCCGCCTGCTGTACGCCATGGCCCGCGACCGGCAACTGCCCGCCTTCCTGGCCAAGGTGTCGATCAAGCACTCGGTCCCGGCCAACGCCATCCTGCTCGTCTCGGCCCTGTCCGTCGGCATCGGCGTGTGGGCCGCGCAGCTCGAGGAGGGCGTCGGCCTGCTGAGCAGCCTGGTCAACATGGGCGGCCTGATCGCGTTCGTCGTGCTGCACCTGTCGGTGATCGTCCACTACCGGGTCCGGGGGCGCTCGACGGACTTCTGGTCGCACCTGGTGGCGCCGCTGATCGGCATGGCGATCCTGATCTTCGTGATCGTCAACGCCAACATCCTGGCCCAGCGGGTGGGCCTGATCTGGCTCGCCGTCGGCGTCGTCGTCCTCGGCGTCCTGTACGCCCGCGGCCGCCGCCCGGTGCTGGACGGCGACGACAAGGCCGGCCTGACCGGGATCCGGTCGCCGTGACGCGGCCGCCGCTCCACCACGAGCTGTTCCTCATCGGCCACGACCAGTCCGGCAAGCCCCTGGTGCACCAGCACTCGATGGCGCTCGGGCTGGCCGGGGCGGTGCTGCTCGACCTGGCGCTGAGCGGGCGCGTCACGGTCGGGCAGGGGCGGATCACCGTCGTCGACCCCACGCCGGTCGGCGACGCGGTCGTGGACTCCCTCGTCCCGCTCATGGCCCGCGACCGGGCCGAGGGCGAGGCCAGGTTCTGGATCAAGAAGCTGGCCGAGGACGCCTACGACCGCACCCGGCAGAGCCTGGTCGCCGCGGGCGTGCTGGTCATGGTGACCAGGCGGCGCATGGGCATGCTGCCGTACACGCGGTACCAGCTGGCCGACATCGCCTCGGTGGTGCGCGCCTCGGCCGGGGTGCGCTCGGCGGTCGAGGGCTGGAAGCAGCCCGACGGGCGCGGCGCGGCGCTGTGCGGGCTGGTGGGGGCGTTGCGGCTGGAGGCCGAGCTCTACCTCGACCAGCCCTCGGCCCGGCTCGTCGAACGCCTGCGGGAGATCGCGGGCGAGCACTCCCCCGTCGTCAGGGAGGTCGTGCAGCTGATCGACGACATGCTCGGCGAGGCCGCGGTCGCGGTCTTCCGCTGACCACGGCCCGCGTCGAGAGCCGCCCTGGCCTTCCGCTGCCCCGGCCCGCTTCGAGCCTCGGCCTTCCGCTGCCCCGGCCCGCTTCGGGAGCCGCCCGGGTCAGCCGAACAGCTCGCGGATCTGGCCGACGACCTCCACGATCACCGACACCTCGGCCGCGCGGGCCGACAGCCGCTTGAGCGCGTCGAGGACGCGGGAGCGGTCGGGGTCGGCCTGCTCGATCTCCTGCCGCACGTCGGCGACGTCCCGGCGGGCCCGCGCGGGCTCAGTCACCTCCGCCTCGTGCTCGGCGAGCAGGCGTTCCAGCCGGTCGAGCAGCCGGGCCGCCTCGCCGGGGGCCGCGCCGCCCAGGTTGTTGACCGTGGCGCGGGAGTGCGGGCCCACCGCGATCGGGCCGCTCACCTCGCCGCCGCTGATGTGCACGCCGTACGAGCCCGACGTGGGGGTCTCCTCGTGCGTCACGCGCCCTGCCCTCCCAGGTTGTTGACCGTCGCCGCGGCCTGGTGCCCGAAGGCGACCGGGCCGCTGACCGTGGCGCCGCCGCTGACCGACAGCGTGTTCATGGTGACGCTCGCCGCCTGCAACCGGTAGGCGCCGGTCTCCACGCCCTTGTCCTCCAGGAAGTCGAGGACCGCCTCGGTGAGCCGCTGCTCGATCATCCGCACGTACTTGGAGACGTCGAGCACCTGGATGTGGGTCTGCAGGTCGTCGCTCGCGCCCAGCTCCCGGACGCTGAAGCGGGCGCCGTAGGGGTAGACGATGTGCTTGCGCGGGTCGGGCGCCAGCATGTTCTGCCGGACGGCCTGCACCCCCGTACGGACGAGCCGGGCGGGCGCGGCCAGCACGTCGCGCAGCAGCCGCAGCTTCAACGACCTGACCGCCTCCCAGGCGATGCGGCCGCCGGTCATCGTGGGCAGCCGGTCGACCACGTGGTAGGGGCCCTGGGCGGGCGGGAGCACGGTGACCACGAACTGGGTGTAGAGCATCCGGCCCTCGACGGCCAGGTAGATGAACGCGGAGGTCAGCGCCTCCTGATCCGCGGCCGGCGCGACGAGCCGGCCGTTGCGGTCGCGGATCTCCTGCCCGGCGTTGTTGATCGTGACGCGCTGGTAGTAGCGCACGCCGCCCTGCGGGTGGCGGACGACGGCCTCGATCTCCTCGGGCGTGGCGTGGGACCTGGGCAGGCCGTTCTTGCCGATCAGCGGATGGGACACCGGGACGCCGCCCTCGTGCCAGTCGGCCACGGTGAAGATCCCCCGGGTGACGACGTGGTCGCCGATGTCGAGCCGCTGGATGCCCTCGTTGGGACGCAGCACCCGGTCGCGCATGTCCTTCAGCCGCTCGCGGACGAAGGCGTGCAGCTCGACGGGGTCGATGTCGACCGGGTCGTCCAGGCGGCGCGGCGGGCCCTCGCGGCCGCGCACCCGGTCGAGCTCGACGGCGATCGACCAGGTCCTGGCGATGGAGCCGGCGCCCATGAAGGCGTCTTCGTTGGCGTACATGGTGATGTTGCCCCACTGGGCGCTGCGCACGTAGTCGACGCGATGGGCGGTGCGGGGGCCGGTCGCGCCGACGACCGGCTCGGGCGCGCCCGGCCGCAGCGTGCCCGCCAGCGTCATGTACGTCGCGATCCGGTAGACCAGCGCCACCCCGAGCGTGGTGAAGGGCACGGCCGTCGCCAGCGCCAGCGTGCCGAGCCCCTGGCCCAGGACGTCGGCGAGGCCGTAGGAGGGGCCGTCGTCGTAGAACGAGGAGCTGGACAGGCTCTGCAGCAGCAGCACCGACAGCGCGGTGGAGAACACCGCGGCCAGCAGGAGCAGGGCCATGTTCGCGGCCCAGAACCAGAGCATGGCCCGCAGCACGAGCGAGCCGCGCCGGACCGGCCCCGACGTGAGCAGCACCAGCGGGACGAGCATCGCCACCCACGCGATCGTGGTCAGCGGGGAGATCACGAACCCGGCCAGGAAGAACACCGTGATGAGCGCGTCGCGGACGACGAGCATCGAGCGCGAGCGCCGGCAGTGGTGGATCACCGGGACGAGGTCGAAGCCGCCGTAGGACGGGGGGACCGCGCGGTAGGGGTCGGACATCAGCTCGCCCAGCACCCGGTCGCGGAACCCGCTGTCGAGGTAGGCGGCGGCGCTGAGGTAGCGGGTGACGTTGCTCATGCGGGGCACGCCGGGGTGGGCCGTGGTGCCCCGCGTCGAGCCGGTGGCGCCGGAGCTGTCGACGGCCATGACCCTCCTTCGTCGGTGAACCCGGCCGAGCTTATGAGGGGCGAGTGCTTCAGGGGGCTCGTTGTTATCAAATAGTCTCGTTCACCGGAAGTGAAGGTCGGGACAAAAGCCCGATAAATCGAAATACTTCCCTTTACGGAGCATTACGGGAGGGTGTATTGGTCCACCATTCAGGCGCCGGGGGGCGGTGCGGGCGATGCGGCAGCGACACCGGCGCCCTCACCCAGTGCCCTCGCTGCGGCGCCCTCCTCCCGGCCCCCTCACCTCCCGCCTCCTCCGCCCCCGCCTCCGCCCCCTCGCTCTCGCCTGCGCCTGCGCCCGCCGACGATCGTCCGCCGCCGCCCTCGCGGTTGCGGCCGCCGGGGTGGCGGCGGCCGGTGGTGCTGGTCAGCGTGGCGGCGGCGTGTGCGACCACGGCGCTGGTGTGGTGGGTGGCCGGGAGCCGCCCGTCCTCGCCGGCGGAGGCGGGCGGGAGCTCGGGCGGCGCGCCGTCGGCCGTCCAGTCGCAGACCTCGGACGAGACGGCGGAAGACCCGGCGACCGGGGACGCCACCGGCGACCCGGCCGCGAGCACCGGCCCGACGCCGAGCACGGACCCCACGGCGGCTGCGGCCGGGCAGGCCGGGCAGGTGGACGAGCTGCTGTCCAGCAGCAGCTCCACCCGTTCCAGCCTGTCGGCGGCGATCGCGGACGCGACGGCTTGCCGCCGAAGCGGCGTGACCACGATCGAGGACATCACCGCCGGCCGCCGCGACCAGCTCGCCGCCGCCCGAACGCTGGACGTGACGGCCCTGCCCGAGGGCGCAGCGCTGAAGCAGACGCTCATCACCGCGCTCGACGCCTCCTACGACGCCGACACCGCCTTCCTTTCCTGGGCCCGGCGCCATCTGGCGGGCGGCTGCACCGGCCCGGTCTCGGACGACCGCGATTACCGGCGAGGTCTCAGCAGATCGGCGGCCGCGCAGACGGCCAAGGCGCAATTCGCGCAGGCGTGGCGGCCGATAGCGGAGACATATGGCCTGACAATATGGAAGGCTGACCAGATCTAGCCATATTTGCCCATAAATCAGCATAAGCACCGAAATTCCGATCGTCAGTGACGAAGGAGTGCTGCGATGTTCCTGCCACGCCGTGTGTTCCGGCTGGCCGCGGGTGCGGCGGCCGGGTATCTGTTCGCCGTGCGCCCCTGGCACCTGCGCTGGGGCGCGACCGACAGGGAGGTGCACGAGGACCTGCCGGGTGACGACATCGTGCCGCTCCCCCAGCTCCAGGCCACCCGTGCCGTCACCGTGGACGCGCCGCCGCCGGTCGTGTGGGCCTGGGTGGTCCGGCTCGGCGGCTACCCGGGCCCCGGCACCCGTCCCGGCACCGCGCCCGCCGTACGGACGGAGGCCGCCGACGAACCCGCGCACCCCCCGCACGACCTCAAGCCCGGCGACGTCATGGACGGCGGCGGCTTCGTCGTCGAGCGGATCGAGGCCCCGCACACCCTCGTGCTGGCCCACCGCGGCGCCGACGCCACCACGACCTGCTCCATCGCGCTGCGCGACACCGGCGGCGGCACCCGGCTGATCTACCGGCTCCGGATGCGCGGCGAGCTAACCGTGCGCGGCGCCGCCCACGTCGCGATGACGGACGTCGGCGACTTCGTCGCGATGCGCAGGCAGCTCCTCGCCGTCAAGACGGGGGCCGAGTCGGCGAGATGACCCCCGAGCCGAGCCGGTGAGCGAGCAGCCGGGCCAGGGCCGGGCCGGGCTGGAAGGCCCTGGTTCGGGCCCTCCGCCGCTGCCTTAGGGTTCATGCTGTGGATCAACGGGGAGCGAGCGCGACGGCCGAACGCGCATCCGCCGGCAAGCGTCCCTCACCCCGGCGGCGCAGGCGCTGGTTCGCCTGGACGGTGGTCGCGCTGCTGGCGGCCTGGGCGGCGCTGCGGGTCGGCGGCCTGGAGACCGGCTCCTTCCTCATCCAGCTCATGACGGTGACGCCGATCGGCGCGGGGCTGGCCGCGCTGACCGCGCTGCTGGCGGTGCTCAGGCGCAACCGCCCGGCGGGGCTGAGCGCGGCCGTCGTGGGCATGGTGTTCGTCGCGTGCCTGATCCCGAGGACGTCCGGCGTGGAGCCGGGCAGAGTGATCGAGGGCGTCCCGCTGCGGGTGTTGTCGGTCAACCTGTTCGGATGGGCCGACGCCGAGACCGTGGTCCGCCTGGTGCGCCTGTACGAGATCGACGTGTTCAGCGCGCTGGAGCTGACCCCGGACGCGGTCCGGCGGCTCGACCAGGCGGGGCTGCGCAAGCTGCTCCCCTACCGGGTGCTCCAGGCCGCGGACGGCGCGATCGGCAGCGGCCTGTTCGCCAGGCACCCGCTGCGGCCGCTGCGGGGGCTGTTCACCCCGATCGGCCACAACATGCCGGCCGCCACGCTGTCCCTGCCCTCGGGCGGCAAGGTCGAGGTGGTGGCCGTGCACCCCGACCCGCCGCTCGGCGGGATGGCGGCCGAGTGGGACGCCTCGCTCAAGGCGCTGCCGTCCCCGTCGCCGTCGGTGATCAGGATCCTGGCCGGCGACTTCAACGCCACCCTCGACCATCGCGCCTTCCGCGACCTGCTGGCCAGGGGTTACGTCGACGCGGCCGACCAGGTGGGCAAGGGGCTCGTCCCGACCTGGCCCAACAACAGGGCGATACCGCCGATCATCACGATCGACCACGTGCTGGCCGACCGCCGGGTGAACGTGGCCAGCACGGAGATCCTCGACGTGCCCGGCACCGACCACCGCGGCGTCTTCGCCGACCTGCGCGTGCCCGCCATCGGCTGACCCGCCGCCGCCTGCCCGGTCACCGCGCCTGCCGCTGCCCGTGCAGCTTCCTGAGCGACGCCCTGAGCAGCTTGCCTGCGCCGTTCCGCGGCAGTTCGGGGACGAGCTCCAGGTACCTCGGGATCTTGAAGCGGGCCAGGCGGCCGTCCAGGTGGGCGAGCAGTTCCCCGGGCTCCGCGCTCGCGCCCGGCCGCAGCACGACCAGCGCCTTGCCGGTCTCCCCCCACTTCTCGTCCGGCACGCCGATCACCGCGCACTCGGCCACCGCCGGATGGGCGAGGAGCACACTCTCGATCTCGGCCGGGTAGACGTTCTCGCCGCCGGAGATGTACATGTCGCTGATCCGGTCGCGGATGCGCACGTACCCGTCCTCGTCGGCCACGCCGATGTCGCCCGACCTGAACCAGCCGTCGGCGGACAACACCTTCGCCGTCTCCTTCGGACGCCGCCAGTAGCCGGGCATGACGTTGGGGCCCTGGACGTACACCTCGCCGGGCTCGCCGGGGGCGGCGGGCGAGCCGTCGGGGGCGACCAGCCGCACGTCGGAGAAGAAGCACGGCACCCCGGCCGAACCGAGCCCGGCGTCCGGATGGCCCGCCCCGAGGAAGAGCGCGCCCGGCGAGGTCTCCGTCATGCCGTACCCCTGCAGGAACGGCAGCCCGCGCTCCCGGTACGTCCTGATCAGCGGCTCGGGCACCGGCGCTCCCCCGCACAGCAGGTGCCGCAGGCTGGACAGGTCGGCCTCCGCCCAGCGCGGCGACCGCGCGAGGGCCGCGAACATCGTCGGCACGCCGAACATCATCGTGACCCGCTCGGACTCGACCAGGTCGAACGTCCTGTCCACCTCGAACGACGGCTCCAGCAGCGCCCTGCCGCCCTTCAGCACGGTCGGCACGAGCAGCTGCGCCAGGGCCGCGATGTGGTACAGCGGCGCGCTGACCAGCGTCACCTCGTCGTGCGCGAGCGGCACGTCGACCAGCAGGTTCACGGCGTTCCAGATGAGGTTGCCGTGGGTGAGCATCGCGCCCTTGGGGCGGCCGGTGGTGCCCGAGGTGTACATGATCAGGCAGATGTCGTCCTGGCTGACCGGCTCGTCCACGGGGTCGGCGGGCGCGCCGGCGATCAGCTCCTCGAAGGCGTCCTGGCTCAGGTGCCGGCCGGGCAGGCCGCCGCCGTCCTGGCCCGCGCCGAGGACGACGACGCGGGCGCCGGAGTCGTCCAGGAGGAAGCGCAGCTCGGGCGCGGCCAGCCGGGCGTTGAGCGGGACGAACACCGCGCCCAGCAGCCCCGCGGCGAAGAACGTCTCCACCAGGGACGGGTGGTTGGGCCCGAGGTAGGCGATCCGGTCGCCCCGGCCCACGTCCAGGCCGGTCAGCCCGTGGGCCAGGCGGGTGACCCGGTCGTACAGGTCGCCGTAGCTGCGGTCGGTTCCCCGGTAACCGACGGCGGGCCGGGCGGGCGTCATCCGCGCCCTGCGTGCCGGCCATGACCCAAGCCCCTGATTCCGCATCGGCACTCCTTGACGGTCAGGACTCAAGGTAGGTCACCAAGCGCTTGCTGTCACCGGAATGCCACACTTTCTCCCGTCCGCCCCTTCTCGTACGGCCGGGCCGCACTTCCGTCGGCGGCGGCCTCTTTCAGCGGCGGCACCCGCGCGTGACACTGGACGGCGTGTCACCAGTCACGCGCGTTCCCGTGTTACGCGGCCGCGACGCGGAGGAGAACGTCCTGCTGCGGCTGCTCGACGACGCCCGGGCCGGCTCCGGAGGGGCGCTGCTGCTGACCGGCGCGGCGGGCATGGGCAAGACCGCGCTGCTCGACCTGGCCGCCGCGCGGGCCCCCGGGTTCCGGGTGCTGCGGGTGTCGGGGGTGGAGTCGGAGTCGCGGGTGCCGTACGCGGGGCTGCACGGCCTGCTGCGGCCGGTGTCCGCGGCCGTCGCGACGCTGCCGGCCGCCCAGGCCCGCGCGCTGGCCGAGGCCCTGGAGTCGGGGACCTGCGCGGCGGGGCTCGCGCTGCCCGCCGCCGTGCTGGGGCTGCTGTCGGCGGTCGCCGCCGAGCGTCCCGTACTGGCCTGCGTGGACGACGCCGACCGGCTGGACGCCGCGAGCCTGGACGCGCTGTCGTTCGTGGCCCGCCGCCTGTCCTGCGAGCCGATCGCCCTGCTCTTCACCACCAGGCCCCCGGCCCTCGCCCCAGGGACGACCTCCGGCGAGCAGGGGGCCGATGACGTGCCGGTCCAGGAGGGGTTCGACGCCGGGGCGATGTGGCCGCTGGAGGGCGTGCCCGTCCGGGAGCTGCGCGGGCTCGACGGGCCGGCGGTGCGGGAGCTGGCCGCGGACCTGGCGCCCGGCGGGCTCGCCGAGGACCTGGCGGCCGCGCTCGACCAGATCGCCTGCGGCAACCCGCTGGCGCTGCGCGAGCTGATCGGCGCGCTCACCCCCGACCAGCGGGCCGGGCTCGCGGCGCCGCCCGCCGTCCTGCCTCCTGGTGGGCGGTTGTGGCGGGAGCACACGGGCGTGCTGGCCCGGCTGCCCGCGCGCACGCGCCGGCTGTCGCTGCTGATCGCCGCCGATCCGGCCCTGGACGTGGCGACCCTGGCCAGGGCGGCGAGCCCGGCGTGCGCGTTGTCCGTGCTCGAACCGGCCGAACGGGCGGGCGTCCTGCGGGCCGACGGTGACGCGGTCGCGTTCTGCGCACCCGCGATGCGGGCCGTCGCCTACCACGCGGCGTCGCTGGCCGAGCGCCGCAGCGCCCACCGCCTCCTCGCCGGCCTGCTCACCCCGGACGGGGGCCGTGCGGACGGTTGGGAGAGGCTGCGGCGGGCCTGGCATCGGGCCTGGGCGGCAGACGGCGGGGCGGAGGAGGCCGGGGACGAGCTGGCGCGGGCGGCGCTGGCCGTCCGGTGGGCCGCGGGGAGCTCCTCGGCGTGCCGTGCCGGGTTCCCCGAGCCCTACCTGGCGTTGGAGCGCGCCGCCGAGCTGACCGCTCGTCCCGCGGTCAAGGCCGAGCGGCTGGCCGCCGCCGCCAGGCACGCCTGGGTGTCGGGACGTCCCCGGGCCGCGCGTTCCCTGCTGGCCCGGCTGCGGTCGCCCGGCGCGCCCGAGGAGCTGCGCGGCCACGTCCAGCTGCTGCGCGGCAGCCTGGAGCTGCTGGGCGGCGAGACCGGCAGCGCCCGCGAGGAGCTGCTGGCGGCGGCCCGCCGGCTGCTGGACAGCCACCGCGAGCTCGGCGTGCGCGCCCTGGTCCGGGCGGCGGACGCCAGCTACCGGGCGGGCGACAACCGGGCGTTCATCGCGATCGCCCGGCAGGCGGCGGCGCTGCGGCGTCCGGACGAGCCGGCGCCGGCGCAGCTCATGTTCGAGTACCTGGCGGGCATGGCCCACACCTTCAGCGGCCTGCACCAGGAGGCGGCCGGGCCGTTGCGGCGGGTGCTGGAGCTGGCCGGGTCGGTACGCGACCCGGCCGTGCTCACGTGGGCCTGCGTGGCGGGCATGCTGCTGGGCGAGGACGCGGTGGCCCACCGGCTGTCGGCGCGGGCCGTGGAGGAGGCCCGGCTGCGCGGAGCCGCGTCGGCGGTGCCGCAGCTCCTGGAGTTCACGATCTACCCCGACGTCTGGACGGGCCGGTACGCCTCCGTCGCCGCGACCGCCGCGAAGGGCCTGCGGCTGGCCCGGGAGACGGGCCAGCACAACACCGCCGCCCAGCACCTGGCCTGGCTGGCGGTCAGCGCCGCCGTGGAGGGCGACCAGGAGACGTGCCGGATCCGCGCGGACGCCGCCATCGAGCTGGCCGACGCCCACGAGCTGGGCCTGGCCGGCGCGGTCGGCAACTGGGCACTGGCCTGCCTCGACCTGGCGGCGGGCCGCGTGGCCGACGCCGCCGGCAGGCTGCGGGCCGAGCGGCGCAACCGCCACGTCGTCATCAAGGTCATGTCCACCCCGCACTACATCGAGGCGGCCGCCCGCACCGGCGACCGCGAGCGGGCCGCGGCCGCCCTGCGGGTGCTCGAACGCTGGGTCGGCAGCACGCGCAGCCCTGACCTGCGGGCGCTGGTCTCGCGCTGCCGGGCGCTGCTGTCGGTGCGTCCCGGCGAGGCCGAGGAGCTGTTCCTGGACGCCCTGCGCCTGCACGGCCAGGGCGTCTGCGCGTTCGAGGCGGCCCGTACGCACCTGCTGCTGGGCAGCGCGCTGCGGCGCGACCGGCGGCCCGGCGCGGCCAGGAACCACCTGCACACGGCGCTGGAGACGTTCGAACGGCACGGCGCGCGGCTGTGGACCGAGCAGGCCAGGGCCGAGCTGCGGGCCTCCGGCGAGCCGGTCCGGCCGGCCGCGGACGCGACGGTGTCGCAGCTCACCGCCCAGCAGGCGCAGATCGCCCGCATGGTGGCCGCGGGCGCCACCAACAAGGAGGTCGCCGAGCAGCTCTTCCTCAGCAGGCGCACGGTCGAGCACCATCTCAGGAACGTCTTCAGCAAGCTCGGCATCCGCTCACGGGTGGAGCTGGTCAGGTTCATGTCCTGAGCGACGCCGCCGAGCGGTTCCAACGCGGGCGGCGCACGGCACGAGACCGGTGATTTCACCGATGCGCGACTGACTGCGCGTCCCGACAATGGCGACAGACAGCAGTCATTCCCCGATGAGCAGGGAGTTCGACGACGTGCAGCTCTCCACCCCCCACTTCGGCGCGCGAACGTTCACCAAGCTCGCCCTGGCCGTCACGCTGCTCGCCGGCGGCGTCGCGGCGGCGCCGGCCGCCCACGCGGCCGGCCCGTACGAGCGCGGCCCCGACCCGACCTCCGCGATCCTGGAAGCCGCGCGCGGCCCGTTCGCGACCGCCGAGCTCAGCGTCTCGCGGCTGAGCGTCTCCGGCTTCGGCGGCGGGACGGTCTACTACCCGACCGACACCAGCCAGGGCACCTTCGGCGCGATCGCCATCTCGCCCGGCTACACGGCGACCTGGTCCAGCCTCGCCTGGCTGGGGCCGCGGATCGCCTCGCACGGGTTCGTGGTGATCGGCATCGAGACCACCACGATCTACGACCAGCCGGCCAGCCGCGGCCGTCAGCTCCTGGCCGCGCTGGACTACCTGACCTCGGGCTCCCCGACGGCCGTGCGGAGCAGGATCGACGCGTCCCGGCTCGCGGTGGCCGGTCACTCCATGGGCGGCGGCGGCACGCTGGAGGCCGCCGACGCGCGCCCGTCGCTCCAGGCGGCGGTGCCGCTCGCGCCGTGGAACCTCACCAAGAGCTGGTCGGGCCTCCGGGTGCCGACGATGATCATCGGGGGTGAGGCCGACACGATCGCGCCGGTGGCCACCCACTCCGAGCCGTTCTACCAGTCGATCCCGTCGTCGGTGGAGAAGGCGTACCTGGAGCTGAACGGCGCCTCGCACTTCTTCCCGCAGGTCACCAACACCACGATGGCCAAGTCGATGGTGGCCTGGCTGAAGCGGTTCGTCGACGACGACACCCGCTACGACCAGTTCCTGTGCCCCGCCCCGCGGGGGACCGCGATCGAGGAGTACCGCGACACCTGCCCGATCACCTGACGGGCGCGGCTCCGGAGCCGGTGACGCCCGCCGTCACCGGCTTCCGGCCGTCCGGCGCCCGCCGGCTCGCCACGCCGCCGTGCTCGTCGCCGGCGGTCAGCGGAAGGCGGCGGCGTTGCGCTCGGCCCAGGCTACGAACGGGCGGGCGGGGCGGCCGAGGACACGCTCGACGTCCGGGCTGACGCTCCGCTCGTCAGGGGTGGGCTCGCCCAGGATGGCGAGCGTGCCCTCCACCACGGGCAGCGGCATGACCTGCGCCATCAGGGCGTGGGCGGCCTCGCGGGTCTGCTCGGCGAACCGCACCGGCTCGCCCAGCGCCGCCGCGATCGCCGCCGCCCGGTCCCGCGGGGTGGTGGCCTCGGGGCCGGTCAGCACGTACGTCGCCCCGTCGTGCCCGTCCTCGCGCAGGACGGCGGCCGCCACGGCGGCGACGTCGGCGGGGTCGACGAAGGGCAGGCCGACGTCGCCGAAGGGGGCCTCGGCGGTGCGGTGCAGGCGTACGGGCTCGGCCCAGGCGTAGGCGTTGGAGGCCAGGCCGCCCGAACGCAGGACCGTCCAGGCCAGGCCCGACCCGCGGACGGCCTCCTCGAAGCGGACTGCGTGCGGGTAGGCCCCCGGCCGCGTCCCGGCGCCCTGGCTGGACAGCAGGACGATCCTGCGCACGCCCGCCTCCCTGGCCGCCGCGATCACGCCCTCCGGGTCCTCCCCCGCCACCAGCAGGAACAGCGCGTCCGCACCCGCCAGGGCCGGACGCAGGCTCGCGACGTCACCCAGGTCGGCGGCGACGGCCAGGACGCCCGGCGGCACGTCGGCCTGCGTGACGCGGCGGGCGACGGCGGTGACCGGCAGGCCCTCCTCGGCCAGCAGACCGACCAGCGTGCGGCCGACGTTCCCGGTGGCACCCGTGACGACGAACATGGTGGTTCTCCTCAGTCATTAGTTAGTTATCTGACTAAGAAGAACCGTAGCACAGAAACTTAGTCAGACAACTGACTTCTAGCGGCGCAGGTGTGAGACCCGCGCCCGCCGGGGACATCTGGGCAAATGGGGACGGCGTTCGTCACGACGGCACTGGCCGGGCAAGGATGGACCCAGCTGGGCGAACTCGGCCTGGCCCTGCTCCTGTCGGCCGCCATCGGGCTCGAACGCGAGATCCGCCAGAAGAGCGCCGGCCTGCGCACCCACACGCTGGTCGGCTTCGCCTCGGCCCTGATCATGCTGGTGTCCAAGTACGGCTTCGCCGACGTCCTGGGCGAGCACGTCACGCTCGACCCGTCCCGGGTGGCCGCGCAGATCGTGTCGGGCATCGGGTTCATCGGCGGCGGCCTGATCTTCGTCCGCCGGGACGCGGTGCGCGGCCTGACCACCGCCGCGGTGGTCTGGCTGACCTGCGCGGTCGGCATGGCCGCCGGGGCCGGGCTGTGGCTGCTGGCGGTCGCCGTCACCGCCGGCCACTTCCTGGTCCTGTTCGTCCTCACCCCGCTCAGCGCCCGGCTGCCCCGCTCGAAGTACGCCCAGTCGCGCCTGCACCTGACCTACCTCGACCGCCACGGCGCGCTGCGGCGGGTGCTGGCGCTGTGCAGCGAGAGGGGCTTCGTCATCGCGGAGCTCTCCCTGGAACGCGACCGGCCGCGCGAGGACCGGGAGTCGATCTCGATCTGGCTCGTCGTCCAGGGCTCGGGGCCGGTCGGGGTGCTGATCACCGAGCTGCTGGAGATCGACGGCGTGCTCGGCGTCTCCAGCGTCGACCTCGACGTCACCACGCCCTGACGCCGGCCGGGGCCGCACAACCGTTCAAGACCGCAGCCCGTCCCTGCCGCTACAACGGTGGCGGCGGGACACGCAGAGCGGGAGGGGCGGATGGCCGGAACGGGATTCATCGGACTGGGGATCATGGGCCGGCCCATGGCGCTCAACCTGGTGCGGGCGGGCACGCCGGTCGTGGTCTGGAACCGTACGGCGGCCGGGTGCGAGCCGCTGCGGGCGGCCGGCGCGCAGGTGGCGGCGAGCCCGGACGAGGTGTTCGCGCGGGCCAGGGTCGTGCTGCTCATGCTGGCCGACGAGGCCGCCGTGGACGCGGTGCTCGGGCGCGGCACGCCGCGCTTCGCCTCCATGGTCGCCGGGCGGATCGTGGTGCACATGGGCACGACGTCCCCGGCGTGGTCGGCGGACCTGGGCGCGGCGGTGCGGGCGGCCGGCGGCGACTACGTCGAGGCGCCCGTGTCGGGCTCGCGCGGCCCGGCCGAGGCCGGGCGGCTGGTGGCGATGCTGGCCGGCGAGCCCGCGGCGGTCGAGGAGGTGGCCCCCCTGCTCGCGCCGATGTGCGCCGGGACGATCGCGTGCGGCCCGGTGCCCGGCGGGCTGCTGATGAAGCTGGCGGTGAACATCTTCCTGATCACCATGGTCAGCGGCCTGGCCGAGGCCGCGCACTTCGCCGCCCGGCACGGCCTGGACCTGGACCGCTTCGCCCAGGTGCTCGACTCGGGCCCGATGGCCAGCGACGTGTCGCGGGGGAAGGTCCGCAAGCTGCTGGACGGCGACTTCGCCGCCCAGGCGGCCATCGCCGACGTGCTGAAGAACAACCGGATCATCGCCGGGGCGGCGCGGGCGTCGGGCGTGGCCTCGCCGCTGATCGACGTCTGCCACGCGCTGTTCGCCGAGACCCTGGCACTCGGGCACGGCACGCTCGACATGGTGGCCGTGATCCGCGCGATCGAGGCCAGGACCGACGGCAGCCAGGTGAGCGACTCGATGGACGCGCCGGGCGTCAGGTGAGGGCCGTGGTCCATTCGCCGGGGGTGAGCCCGTAGGCGCGCTTGAACATGCGGGTCAGGTGGCTCTGGTCGGCGAAGCCCGCCCGCAGCGCGGCCTCCCGCAGCGGCAGGCCGCCGCGCATCGCGTGCCGGGCCACGTCCAGTTGCCGCATCGTCCGGTACCGGGTCGGGCTGGTGCCGAAGGCGGCGCGGAACTGGCGGGCGATCGTCCAGCGGTCGAGCCCCGAGACGCGTTCGAACTCGGCCACCGGGTGCCGGGTCGCCGGGTCGGCGGCGATGAGCTCGCGCACCCGTGCCAGCGCCTCGACCGCGAGCGGGTCGCGCCGCCGCCGGACGGGAACGTCGGCGTGGCGCTCCAGGGCCGCCGCGACCAGCAGCGCGACCTCCAGCCGGGCCAGCTCCTCCAGGGGCTCGTCCAGGTGCCGCAGCCAGGCGAGCAGCGCCGGCGACATGCCCTCCGGCCGCACGACCGGGTCGGCGACGAACGGCAGCGGCCGGCCGCCCAGCGCCTCCTGGATCAGGTACGGGTCGACGTAGAAGATCCGGTAGCCGAAGCCCGCGTCGGTGCCCGCGGCCCCGTCGTGCAGCTCGTCGGGGTGCAGGACGTGCCACTCCCCCGGCAGGCATCGCCGCAGCTCGCCGCGGTAGCGGAAGGTCTGCACGCCGGCGAGCGTGACGCCGATCGCGTACGTGTCGTGCCGGTGGGGCGCGAACGCCTCGCCGACGAGCGAGGCCGCCAGCCGCTCGATGCCCTCGGCGGCCGGGCCGAAGCGCAACCGGTGCCCCGGCCGCCCCGCCCCGCCGCGGACAGGTCGTGTCTCCACCACCCCAGTGTCGCGCGCTTCACCCCTCCGGCGCGGTCACCCCTCCGGCGCGGTCACCCCTCCGGAACGGTCACCCCTCCGGCGTGGTCACCCCTCCGGCGCCCGTCAGCGTCCGCGCGTCGTTGCCGACGATCGGGTTGCGCACGCTGCCCAGGCGTTCGGCCTCGACCTCGACAACGTCGCCGGGCCGCAGCAGCCACGGCGGGGTGCGCGCGTAGCCGACCCCGGCGGGCGTGCCGGTGGCCAGCAGGTCGCCGGGCCGCAGCGTGAACGTGCGCGAGATGAGGGCGAGCGTGTCGCCGACGCCGTAGACCATCTCGTCGGTGCGCCCGTCCTGGACGACCTCGCCGTTCACCCGGGTCCGCACCCGCAGCCCGTCGCGCAGGTCACCGACCTCGGACGCGGGCACCAGCGGGCCGAGCGGGCCGGACCGGTCGGCGTTCTTGCCGAGGATCCACTGGCTGGTCAGCTTCTGCGCCCTGCGCGCGGTGAGGTCGTTGAAGACCGAGTAGCCGGCGACCGCGGCCAGCGCCTCCTCCGGGCCCGCGTCCACCAGCGGCGCGCCGACGTACGCGACCACCTCGCCCTCCCAGTCCAGGCCGTCCTCGCCCGAGGGCACCGGCACCGGGACGCCGCCCACGGTCAGCGACCGCGTCCAGCGGGCGAACAGCGTCGGGTGCGGCGGCACGCCGTCCCCCGCGTAGGAGCCCTCGGCGACGTGCCTGAGGTAGTTCAGCCCGATGCAGATCACCCGCGCCTGCGGCAGCACCGGCGGCACGAGGGTGACCGACGCGACCGGGACCCGCTCGCCGGCCGGCTCGCGGGCCAGGAAGGCGGCCGCGCCGGCCCAGAACCGCTCCAGCGGGGCGAGCACGGTGACCTCGGCCCCGTCGGCCGACAACGCGCCGGCCTCGACGCCCCCGGCGGCGTTCCGGCGGATCCCGACGATCCTCATCGCTCTTCTCCTCACCGCGGCGAAAACCTGCTAAAGGTTCGCAGGTTTTGTGGTTGGATCCGGACTATGCCCTACTCCTCCTCGCCCGGACAACCGGACGCCGCGCTCGGGCAGGGCGCGGGCACGCGGGCCGAGCGGCTGGCCGCCGCGCTCGACGAGCGGATCAAGTCGCGCGGGCTGGGTCCCGGGGAGCCGGTCGGCACGCTGGAGTCGCTGCGCGCGGAGACGGGCCTCGGTTACGCCACGGTCAGCGAGGCCGTCCGGCTGCTGCGCGACCGGGGCGTGCTGGAGATCCGGCCGGGCCGCGGCGGCGGGCTGTTCGTCGCCGACCCGGGCCCGGTGGTGCGGCTGCGGCACACCCTGCTCGGCGTCGCCGAGGAGCCGGGCACGGTGGCCGACGCCGTCGAGCTGCGCGACCACCTGGAGGAGCTGATCGACGTCGGCGCCGCCCGCCACCGCACCCGCCGGGACGTCGCCGACCTGCGCCGCCTGCTGCGGCGGCTGCGCGCCGCGCCCGGCTGGGACGCTTTCATGCGCGCCAACTGGGCCCTGCACGAGCGCATCGCCGCCATCAGCCCGAACGCCATGGCCCGAGCCGTCTACATCGGCACGCTCGGCCATCTGGGCGCCGCGTCCCCGCGTCCCGACGACGCGGCCGGCGCCGGCTACCGCGAGCTGCGCCACCAGATCCACGCCGACCTGGTCGAGGCGATCGCGGCCGGCGACGAGAGCGCCGTGCGGGCCGCCGTCGCCCGGCACAACACCACCGTCTGAGACAGACCGGAGAGCCCCTCATGCCCGGCGAGTTCCGCCAGTACCTGTTCCCGCACGACCACCCGCGGCTGGCCGGCGTGCGCGGCCTCGACCCCTACGCCTACCGCGAGCTGGCCAGGAGACCGGGGACGTTCACCGGCGGCCTGATCGAGGGCTGGACCCCGCTGTACGGGAGCGACTTCCGCGGCGTCACCGAGGACGGCGTCCTGCGGGACGGCCTGTACCCGCTGACCCCGGCCGCCCCCGGCGAGGAGGCGCCGGTCGCCGCGATGGTGTCGGCCGCCCGCGACCTGCTGGCCTGCCTCGACGACGAGGGCCGCGAACGCCTCTCGCACGAGGCCGACGCCGTGGCGTGGCAGACCTGGGCCAACCCGGAGTTCCTGCAGTTCGACACCGGCCTGCGGCTGGACCTGCGACCACCGGCCGTCAGGGAGAAGGCGCTGGCGCTGGTGGCCGCCTCGCTCTCGCCCGAGGGCGGCCGGCTCGTCCGCGCGGTGATGCGGGTCAACGGCTTCCTGGGCGAGGTCGTCGGCCTGGAGACGATACTCAACGAGTTCAGCTACAACTTCGCCCTCTACGGCACGCCCGGCCCGCGGGCCCCCTGGGGCTGGCAGCTCTACGGCCACCACTGCGCGCTCAACTGCCTGGTCGTCGAGGGCCGCATGGCGCTGTCGCCGGTGTTCCTCGGCGCCGAGCCGGACGAGATCGACGCCGGTCCGCACGCCGGCCTGCGCGACCTGTTCGCCGACCGGGTCGCCCGCGGCCTGCGGCTGATGGCCGCCCTGCCCGAGGAGCAGCGCCGGCAGGCCGTCGTCTACGAGCACATGGTCGACCCGGCGATGCCCGAGGGACGGGTGCATCCGGGGGACGAACGCCATCTGGCCGGGGCGTTCCAGGACAACCGCGTGATCCCGTTCGAGGGCGTGCGGGTCGCCGCCATGCCCGCGGCGGCCCGGGAGCACGCGCTGGCCGTCGCGGAGTCGTTCGTCGGCCTGCTTCCGGCGGGGCCGCGCGCCGCCCGGCTGCGCGAGATCGCCGCGCACCTCGACGAGACCTGGTTCTGCTGGATCGGCGGCCACCGGCCGGGCGACGTCTTCTACTACCGGCTGCAGTCACCGGTGCTCGTCGCCGAGCTGGACCACCACCGCGGCGTCTTCCTCGACTACGACACGCCCAAGCCGTTCCACGTCCACACCGTGCTGCGCACGCCGCACGGCAACGACTACGGCCGCTCGTGGGTCCGGCAGTGGCAGGATCAGGCCTCGGGCTGCAGGTAGACGACCGTATCCATCGGGACGCGTTCGCGGATGCGCTGCTCCGCCTTGGCCAGCGCCTCGGCCACGGCGTCCCCCTGCTCGGCGACGGTGACGCGGGCGGCGACGAGCAGTTCCTCCGGGCCCAGGTGCAGGGTGCGCAGGCGGGTGAAGGAGGCGACGGCGTCGTCCTCGCGCAGGGCTTCCTCGATGGCCCGCTGGACCTCCGGCGACGCCGCCTCGCCGATGATCATGCTCTTGGTCTCGGTGGCCAGGGTGACGGCCACGATGATCAGGAGCACGCCGATGGCGATCGAGCCGATGCCGTCGTAGACCGGGTCGCCGACAACCAGCGTGAGCGTGACCCCGATGAGGGCGAAGGCCAGCCCGAGCAGGGCGGCGGTGTCCTCCAGCAGGACCACGGGCAGCTCGGGGGCCTTGGCCTCGCGGATGTAGCGCAGCCACGACCGGCCCCCGCGGGCGCGGTTGGCGTTGCGCACCGCCGTGCGCAGGGACAGCCCCTCCATGACGATCGCGCCCACGAGCACCCCGATCGCCCACGGCCAGCTCTCCAGGGGCTTCGGATGGCTGATCTTCTCGTACCCCTCGTACAGGGCGAACAGGCCGCCGCCGAAGAACAGCACGACCGAGACCAGGAAGGCGTAGAAGTACCGCTCGCGCCCGTGGCCGAAGGGATGGGACGGGGTGGGCCCGCGCTTGGCGCGGGACTGGCCGAGCAGCAGCAGCCCCTGGTTGCCCGAGTCGGCGAAGGAATGGATGCCCTCGGCGAGCATCGAGGACGAGCCGGTGAAGAAGAACGCCACGAACTTGGTGACGGCGATCCCCAGGTTGGCGGCCAGCGCCGCGTAGGTCGCCTCCTGCGAGCCCTTACCGCTCACGCCGCCCCCGCACCCGGTGCCGCAACCGGTGCTCGTACAGGCTGTCGCGTCATCACGTTCCTCCCGTGCGGGTGAGCTGTCGGATGCGTGCCTTTGCCCCGTGGGCCGGCGAACACACCTCGGTCCGGCGTCCGAATGGACATGCACAACGTGCATTGATGCGCGTCGTGCATCTTCGTAGCCTGGAACGGCCCGCACCCGAGAGAACAGGACGTGCCGGGCCCGTGAGGTGCGCGGCCCCTTCGGCGGGCCGTCCGGGCCGTCCGGGGTGTCCGGCGAGGAGATCCGCCGCTAGTGTCGGCAGTCACCGGGTGATGATCGACTTGGGAGGGCGTCGTGCGGCGTGTCCTGATCCTGCTGGCCCCGATCGCGGCCCTGGCCACCGGGCTGGCCGCCGGGCTGGCCGTCGCCCGGCGGCGCCTGGTCGTCGTCCGGATCAGCGGGGCGAGCATGCTGCCGACCTACCGCACCGGCGACCGGGTGCTCGTCCGCAGGACGACGGGGGCGGGCGTCCGGCGCGGCCAGGTCGTGGTGCTGCAGACGCTGCCGCCCGGGGGTGAGTGGCGCACCGGTCCGCTGCCGGCGCCGGGGGCGGCCACGTGGTTCATCAAGCGGGCGGTGGCCGTGCCGGGCGACCCGGTTCCGCCCGAGGTCGCGGGCCGGGTGGGGGCGTCGCCGGGCGACACCGTCCCGGCCGGGCGGCTGGTGGTCCTGGGTGACGGGCCGGTCAGCGAGGACTCGCGGGTGTGGGGTTACGTGCCGTTCGACCGGGTGCTCGGCGTCGTCGTCCGGGCGATGTCGCCCGTCCGCGAGTCCGGAGGGGGCGTCGGCTCGTAGCCCTGGGCCTGGAGGGTGAACAGGCTCGCGTACTCCCCGCCGAGCGCCATCAGCTGGGCGTGCGAGCCCTGCTCCGCGATCCGGCCCTCGGCGAGCACGACGATCAAATCCGCCTCCCGGACCGCGCCCAGCCGGTGGGAGATCAGCAGGCTGGTGCGTCCGGCGCGGTGGCGGCGCAGGCTCTGGTGGATGGCGTGCTCGGCCTGCGCGTCCAGGCCGGAGCTCGGCTCGTCCAGCACGAGCAGGTCGCGTCCCTTCCGCATCAGGGCGCGGGCCAGCGCCAGACGCTGCCACTGACCGCCGGACAGCACCACTCCGGCCTGGGGGTCGTCCCGGTCGCCGAAGAAGATGCGGCTCAGCAGCGTGTCGTAGCCCCGCGGCAGCCCGGCGACCGTCTCGTGGACGCCGGCCAGCCGGGCGGCGTCCTCGACCCGCTCCCGGTCGCCGATCGCCGTGACGTCGCCGAGCCCGATGTTCTCGGCCGCGGTCAGGTCGTAGGACATGTAGTCCTGGAAGACCGCGCCGATGCGGCCGCGCAGCTCGGCGGGGTCCGTCTCGCGCAGGTCGACGCCGTCCCACAGGATGGACCCGCGCACCGGGTCGTACAGCCGGCAGATCAGTTTGACCAGGGTGCTCTTGCCCGCGCCGTTCAGGCCGACGAGGGCGAGCGAGCCGCCGCGGGGGACGAAGAGGTCGACCCCGCGCAGCACCCACGGATGGGCGTCGTCGTAGCGGAACCAGACGTCGCGCACCTCGATGCCCTCGCGCAGCGCCGGGACGGGCCGCGGCCGCCGCGGCACGGGCAGGTCGGGCGGGTCGGCCACCACGTCGAGGTAGTGCCCGAACATCAGCAGCGCGTTGTGCGCGTCCGCCGACTGGCCGACGATCGACGCCAGCGCCGACTGCACCCCGGCCACGGCCGCGACGAACACGGCGACGTCGCCGACGCTCAGCGCGCCCGACGCGGCGGCGATGATCGCCCACAGCAGCCCGGCCGCCGCGACGGTCGCCCCCACCAGCGACAACGCGCCCTGAGTGCGCAGGGTCCGGCGGGCCAGCCCCTGCTCGGCGGCGTTGACCGCGCGCAGCTCGGCCAGCATCCGGCCGCGCAGCAGGTCACCGAGGCCGAACAGGCGGATCTCCTTGGCCGCGTCGGGACTGGTGAGCAGGCCGGCGAAGAAGATCTGCCGCCGGGCCCTGGAGCTGACGCCCCACATCATGCCCGCGCGACGCCGGGACAGGTCGAGCTGGGCGCGGACCGAGGGGATCGCGGAGAGCGCCACCACGACGATCATCCCCGGCGCGAGCACCGCCAGCGCCGCGGTGAACCCGGCGAGGGTGACGGCCCCCTGGGCGATCCCCAGGGTCGAGCGGACGATCCGCTGCGGCGCGTTCTGCCCGGCCTCCTGCGCCAGCCGCATGCGGTCGTGGAAGGCCGGGTTCTCGAACCGGCTCAGCCCCGGATGGGCGTTGACGGCCTGGAACAGCCGGTCCTGGATCAGCACCTGGAGCGCGCGGCGGAGCTGCTCCTGGGCGTACTCCGCGACCGCGGGCAGGGCGGCGCCGGCCAGGCCGGTCACGCCGAGGGCCACCCCCGGGGGCAGCAGCTCGGCGGGCCCCGCCCCGGCGGCCAGGCCGTCCAGGACGAGCTTGGTCAGCCACGCGGCGGCCACCGGGACCAGCCCCATGAGCAGCACCGCGATCCCCGACCCCAGGACGGCGGCCGGGTGCGCCCGCCAGGCGAGCCCCACGGCCGCGCGCGCACGCCGTCCCCGGGCGGCGCCGCCGGGCCCGGCCGGAGGGGTCATCGGCGGGTGACCGCCGGCAGCCTGCCCGGTGCGCCGTCGGCCGCCACGACCACCGCGTCACCGTCGACCAGGAGGAAGCTCGGGAACTGCGAGACCTGCAACGCCCTGCTCACCGGGCCGCCCATCGGCTCCACGACGACGGTGGCCGAGGTCAGCTCGCGGGTGAACCGCCGGGCCTCGTCCGGGTCGCCCGTGACCACGGCCAGCACCCGCTCCGGACGCGTGTCGGCGAGGTAGGCCGTGAACTCCGGCAGCAGCTCGTGGCAGGACGCGCACTCGGTGGAGAACACCGCCACCACGGAGATCCCCGAGAAGAACGCGCGCGAGACGGTCCCGCCGTCGGCGGTGGCCGCGCTGAACTCGCCGATCGTCGTGCCCGGCTGCACCGTCGGGGGACGCGTCGGCCCCAGCTCCGACAGCCGCAGCGTGTGCGCGCGCAGACGGCGGATCACCGCCAGCGTCAGCACCAGGTTGACCAGGCACAACAGTCCGACGATGACGACGGCGGCGACGAGATAGGGCATGCGGGCTCCTCAGGGGTGACGCGGTTGTGCGGCGAACAGGTCGGCGAGGTCGTCGAAGAAGATCACGATGACGGCGAGGACGCCGCCGGCCAGCACGCTCAGGGCGACGCCCGCCGGATGCGGTGCGGCGTGCCCCGGCACGAGCCCGGCGGCGACCAGCGCGAGCAGCCCGGCGTTGCGGACGAGGTGACGGCGGCCGAGCGGCGTCCCGGCGGCGCCGAAGCACCGGCACGGCATCGTGGCGCCCGAACGCATCGCCCTGACGATGCCGGCGCAGAACCCCACCAGGACGGTGCCGGCCAGCACCAGGCCGGCCCGCACTGTCCCGGGGACCGCCAGCAGCACGACGACGCACCCCTCGGCCAGGACGACGGCGCCGCTCAGCGCCGTGACGGCCCGCGGCCCCAGAGGGACCAGACCGCGCACGGACCCGCGGAACCCGGATAACGCGGACCTGCCGCGCACCTTGCCGGCCACCGCGACCAGGAAGACGACGCCCAGCGCCACCCGGCAGGCCAGCGCGACGTACTGCATGGCTGTCATGGGAGATCGGGAGGAGTCGTCAGCAGTAGTCGAAGCTGCCGCAGCTGACCGTGCCGCTGGAGTCGTGGTAGCAGCAGGTCCGGCAGAACTTGCCCTGGCAGCACCAGTCGGTCCAGCACGCGGCCGAGGCGTTCGCCGAGGGGAGGAGTTTGTCGAGGAGGCGGTCTCCCAGCTGGTTGAGTGCGCGGATCATGGCAGCTCCTTGCGTGGGGATCTTTACGCGATCAACGTCGCCCAGCAAGGGACCGGAGTTAACGGAGAGATCGGCTGAGACTGGAGACGGCTTTGAGCAGCAAGTGATCTTGACATTTCGGATCTGACCTTTATGCGCACGTAGGCCGCCGGATTGTTCACTGTCCGTTCTGCTGGGCCAGGGGGCCTGATTTCTCGAACGCCGCGCGCGAGGCGTCCTTGAGCCACTTCGCCGCGGCGGCGGCTCTGGTGAGGTTCGTGTGGACGGCCAGGGTGCGGATCACGTACCGGCCGCGCCGTCCGGTCCACGGGGACAGCTGCACGTCCCACCAGTTGGACGTGTAGCAGATTCCGGTCGACCCCGGACCGGTCTGCGGGCACCGGATGCCCCACTCCTGCGCCTGGACGTCCTTGAGCCTCGCGTACGCGGCGCGGGCCCGGCCCGAGTCCTTCAGCGGGACGACCCAGACGGTCACCATGACACGTCCCTTCGGGGCGCCCGAGCCGACGTAGACGCCCACGGCCATGTCGTCGCAGCGCGCCTTGCGCAGGGCGGACTTGACCCTGGCGACGGGCCACGGGCTCGGGCAGTCCTCCACCCCGGCCGCCTTACGGCTGAAACGTATCCCCATGGCACTCGTGAAGGACTGCGGGAGCAGGGCGTCGGCCGTGATCGGGGTCGGGTCCGTGCTCTCCTTGTCGAGGTCGGCGGGGGTGAACGGGTCCTCGCGCGGCTTTTCCGAGGGCGTCTGGGCTGGTGTCTGGGCTGGTGTCTGGGCTGGTGTCTGTGATGGCATCGGTGTGTCGGAGGGGCTCGGCTGGAGGGTGGAAGCGGCGGTGGAGAGCGGGCCGATCGACGGCGCTCCCCGGACCGCGCCCTTGACCACGACTCCTACGCCCACCACTGCCAGCACCAGAGCGACCGCTCCAGAGCCGACGGCCAGGGCGGTCCTCTACGACCGTCCGCCGCCGTCGCCGGGTGCAGGCTGGGGAGAGACGTCCCATCCGGACGGCCCGTGCGGCTGGGGAGGGACAGCCCATCCGGACGGTCCGTGCGGCGCGGGTGGGGCCGGGGGTTCGTCGCCGGTCAGGCGGCGTACCAGGGTCGCGGCGTCCGGACGGGCGGTGGGCTCCTTGACCAGGCACGCCGCCAGCACCGGACGCAGTTCCGGCGGCACGGACGACAGGTCGGGCTCGCGGGTCAGAATGGCGTGCATGATCGCGGGAAGGGCGTCGCCACGGAAGGCCTGCTGCCCGGTGGCCGCGTAGACCATGGTGGCCGCCCAGCTGAACAGGTCGGCCGCCGGGGTGATCGGCGCTCCGCCGAACTGCTCCGGCGCCATGTAGACGGGGGTGCCCACCACGCTGTGCGTGGCCGTCTGGGCGGTCACCCTGGCGATCCCGAAGTCGATCACCACGGGCCCCTCCGGACCCATGATCACATTGTGCGGCTTGAAGTCGCGGTGGACGATCCCGGCCCGGTGGATGGCCGCCAGCGCGGTGAGCGTGGCCACCGCGAGCCGCTCCAGCCCGCTGCCCGAACGCGGCCCCTCCGTCCTGACCAGCCGGTCGAGCGACGGCCCCGGAATGTGCTCGCTGACGATGTACGGCCTGCCGCCCACCAGGCCCGTGTCCAGCACCCGTGCGGTACAGAACGCGGCCACCCGGCGGGCCGCCTCGGCCTCGCGCAGGAAGCGGCGGCGTGCGTGCTCGTCCGCCGCGGCATCGGCGTGCAGCACCTTGACCGCGACCTGCTCGCCGGACGGCCCCTGCCCCAGGTAAACCGTTCCCTGACCGCCTCGCCCCAGCACCCCGACCAGCCGATAGGGGCCGATCCGGGATAAGTCCTCCGGCGTGAGCGACTGCACGAGATCTCACCCTAGCGTCCACCGACAAGATCTCCTCAATGCTTACATAGCGGTCAGGTCGCTGCGGAGCACCCCCTCCGGAGCCGCGTCACCACCGCGCTGCCCGGACGGCGTCGGAGCGGCCTCTCGGCGGCGTCCGAGAGCCAGTCGCGCAGTTCCTCGGGCTGGGTGCCGCGGAAGGCGACGACGATCATGTGGTCGCTGGCCGCGGCGTACGCCTGGGTGTCCTCCAGCGGGAAAGGCGCGGCGTGCGGCACGCGGAAGCACCTGACGCGGTCGAAGCCCCAGCTGCTGGCGGTGGCCCGGACCACGGGTTCGTCCTTGCAGGCGAGGGCGGCGGCGTGAGCCAGGCGGCGGGCCTGGGCCAGGGTGTAGCCGGTGGCGGCGTGGTCGAAGGTGATCGCGGTCATGGACGTCGTCCCCCGTGTGAAGCGCTCCGAGCTGTCGTCACCGTCCGTACCCGGGGTTCGACCAAGCGTCCGCGCTGGGCAGGTATGCCGCTCTCCCTGTGGGGGCGCTCCGGCGTCCGGTAGGCACCGGCCAGGACCTGCCGCGCACCCGCCCGGTCGCCCGGTCGCGACGGGTTGCCGGTCAGGCCGCTCGCGGCCGGGGCGCCTGGGCAAGGCGCCTGGGCAGAGCGCCTGGGCAGAGCGCCTGGGCAGAGCGCCTGGGCAGAGCGCCTGGGCAGAGCGCCTGGGCAGGGCGCCTGGGCGGGGCGCGGGCGGAGGGCCGGCGGGAACGCTCGGCGCCGCCTGGCGGATCGGCCCGCCGGGTGAGCGGCCCTCCGGCCGCTCCCGGCCGCCGCCGGACCGGCGGCGCTCACGATGCAGTCACCAGTCCCGGCGTTTCGCACACTTCCCGGACGGACTCCCCCACGCGCCCACGACGGTTCGGGCCACCGGCCTGAGCCACCGGCCTCAACCGTCGGCCTGAACCGTCGGCCGGTCAGGAGGTCTGGAGTCGCCGGCATCCTTGGCCACGGACCCACAGGCTGCCTTCGGCCCAGCCGGTGGCGCAGCGGTAGACGGCCCGGTCTCTGGAATTGATGACGAAGTCGGACAGAGGCCCCCAATGGCCGGTGTCGCAGGCGCGGGCGAAGATGTCCGGCAGTTGCACGTCCACCTCCTGACACGTGATGACCTCGCCCGCCCGCGCCATCGGCGCGTTGAGCGAAACAGCGCTGGCGGCCTGGGCGGTGGCGAGCGGGGCCATCACTACGGCACCGGCGGCGGCGAGCGCGGCCAGTGCGATCGGGATGCGTCGCATGATCGGTTTCCCTTCGGGACAGGAGCGGCGGATGCCACCCAATCCCCACCACCATAAGCATAGAGTAATGATTTAACTACTATCTGTTACGCTAGCAATCAAGGCCCGTCATCCGGCGCGCATGCAGCTGCCCCTACGGTGAGCGCCGCACGCCAGCCAAAAACTCGTGGACGTCTGTCGGACACCTTGCGACCATCGCACGGTGACAGATGAAGCCGATCGCCAGACGTCGTTCCCCACCAGCCCGAAGCAGGTGCGTTTCGTCGAGTTGTCGAGCACCGCGATGTCTGCTCTGCTCGACGGAGATCTGGCCACAGCCAGTGATACGGCCGGGGTCGTTCTGACCGATTACTTCCTGACAGACAGAGCACGATGGCTGTGGCGGGTTCGGATTGACCAGATGGCCGCCGACCCTGACCACGCAGCCTGGATGGTGCGGCAGGCGGTGACCGGGCCTGACGGTGTCGTCGTCGGCCATGCCGGCTTTCACGGACCGCCCGACGAGACGGGCATGGTGGAGATCGGCTACGCGGTCGCTCCCGAGTTCCGTCGCCAGGGGTACGGCCGAGCCATCCTGATCGAGTTGCTGCGCCTAGCCGCAGCCGATCCGGCGGTCAAGACCGTACGGGCGACGATCAGCCCCGACAACGCGGCGTCCCTGGCCACGATCGCGGGCTTCGGCTTCGTCCAGGTCGGAGAGGACTGGGACGAAGAGGACGGCCGCGGCCTCATCTTCGAAGCCCCTGCCAACCACGTCCGCTAGACGCGAGACACGGAAAATGATGGCGGAGACCCTAGTCAGGCGGGGGTGGACGGTGGTCGAAGTCAGTCCGTGTGTGGGGACGTCGCTGTCACCACGTCGCCGGAACATGCGAGATCGTCCCGGTCCGTAGGACTATGTCCTCATGTCAGTGACCGAATTCGCCGGTGTGACCAAGGACAAGCATCGTGGCATCACTTCCCCGGGAGGGCTGTACGAGTTCTGGACCGAGGAGGGTGCCCACGTCTACCTTCACGACACCGACTTCAGGCGCCTGACCTACAAGCCCGGCAGGCCACCGACGTTGGAACTGGAATTCATCTACGCCCCAAAGTGGACTCCACCCGAACTGTCGAAGACGCCTGTCGTGGTCTTCCGGTTCGAAGACGTCCGCCTCGTCGAATGGACCGAGGACCAGGAGGGCCACGACTGTGTGGCCGCCTTCCCCGATGCCCCGCCGGGGCAGGTCGGGCAGTTCGACTGGGACGGCACCGACATGTTCACCCTGGACACCTTCATACTTCGCTTGATCTTTCACGCGCCGCGAGCAGCGGTGACCGTACATGCGAAGTAGAGCGGGGAAGCCATCATGGCTAACCATTACGCCGACGGTCGCAACATCCTGACCTTCGATCCGCTGTTCGGCGGCGGTGAGGACGGCATCGCGGAGGACTTCCTGGCCGACCGGATCGAGCTCGGGCTGGCCGACGGCAAGCCGGAGGGCGGGCTCGCCGCTGCGCTGCTGCTGGCTGAGCGCATCACCGAGGTGCGGCCGAACGCGTCAAGTGACGTGGTGGCCGCCCATGGTGTTCTCGAGTACTGAGGCACCTTGCTGTCGGCCCACCGCAAGCGCAGCAGATCAACGACGCAATCCATCCGCATCGGCAGCTTGGACACGACCTATCCCCATCGGTTCAAGCACGCGTCATCCCGCCTCCAGAGTGGAGTACCTTGACCACGCTGACCCGGGGTTCACGCTCCGCGTCTATGCCCATCTGCTGCCCGGCTCCCACGACCGCGCTCGGAAGGCGATCGACGCCCTGCTGTTCCGTCCGCGCGAGGTCTCTCACGGATCAGGGACGGAACCGTGATCATCTCAAGCCGAAATCCACCACGGAGAACCCCGCTTCCCAGTACAGGGAAGCGGGGTTCTCACAGGTCACGGGCTACTTGGCGAGTTGGCGGGCGATGACCAGGCGCTGGATCTGGTTGGTGCCCTCGAAGATCTGCATGATCTTGGCTTCGCGCATGTAGCGCTCCACCCGGAACTCCCTGGTGTACCCGTAGCCGCCGAACACCTGGACCGCGTCCGTCGTGACCTTCATGGCGGTGTCCGTGGCGACCAGTTTGGCCACGCTGGCCTGGCGGCTGTAGTCGAGGCCGGCGTCGCGGCGGCGGGCGGCGTCCAGGTACGTCGCCCGCGCGCTGTCCACCCCCGCCGCCATGTCGGCCAGCAGGAAGCCGAGGCCCTGGTGGTCGATGATGCGCTTGCCGAAGGTCTGCCGTTCCTTGGCGTAGGCGACGGCCTCGTCCAGGGCGGCCTGGGCCAGGCCGACGGCGCAGGCGGCGATGCCGAGCCGGCCGGAGTCGAGGGCGCTGAAGGCGATCTGCAGGCCCTGGCCCTCCTCGCCGATCAGCCGGTCGCCGTCGATGACGGCGCCGTCCCAGTGGGCGCTGGTGGTCGGCACGGCGTGCAGGCCCATCTTCTCCTCGGGGCGGCCGAACGTCAGCCCTTCGGCCGCTCCGGGCGCGACGAAGCAGGAGATGCGCTCGCCGGTACGGGCGAACAGGGCGTAGAAGTCGGCGATGCCGCCATGGGTGATCCAGGCCTTGTTGCCGGTGATGCGGTAGTCGCCGCTCTCGGTGCGCTCGGCGCGGCAGGTGAGCGCGCCCGCGTCCGAGCCCGCCTGCGGCTCCGACAGGCTGTAGCCGCCGACGATCCGTCCGGCCAGCATGTCGGGCAGCCAGCGTTCGCGCTGCTCGGGGGTGCCGTACGCGGCCACGGGGAAGCAGGCCAGCGTGTGCACGCTCGTCGCCACCGCGACCGCCGCCCAGCGGGCCGCCAGCTCCTCGATCACCTGGAGGTACACCTCGTACGGCTGGCCGCCCCCGCCGAACTCCTCGGGGTAGGGCAGGCCGAGCAGCCCGGCCGCGCCGAGGGTGGCGAACAGCCCCTCCGGGTACGTCTCCGCGCGCTCGTGCTCGTCGACCCGGCGCGCGAGCTCCTTGTCGGCGATGTCGCGGGTCAGCTCGATCAGGTCCTTGGCGTCCTGGTCGGGGAGCAGGCGGTCAACGGTCACGACGACTCCTTGGGTGCGGCTTCGGCGAGGCGGGCCAGGGCGGCCGCGGCCCGCTCACGGAACTCGGCGACGCGGGCGAGCTTGATGTCCTCGTACCCGCGGATCGACTCGGGAAGGCCGGCGATCTCGGCGACGGCGTCGATCGTGCCGGGGGTCAGCCGGGCGAGGGCGGCACGCATGAGATCACGATATTCGGTGATCAGTTCCCTTTCGACCCGGCGGACCTCGGCCTGGCCGAACACGTCGAGGGCGGTCCCGCGCAGCACGCGGGCGGCCCGCAGGCCGCGGAACAGCACCGGCGCGGAGCGGCGCAGCCGGATCTTGCGCTTCATGCCCATCGCGCGCAGCAGCGGCGGGTGCAGCAGCACGGACACGACCGCGTCGGCGCCGTACTCGCGCTCGCGCCTGGCCTGCTCCTCGGGGTCGAGGTGCAGGCGGGCGACCTCGTACTCGTCCTTGTAGGCCATGAGCTTGTGCAGGGAGCGGGCGTAGGCGAGCCCGACGCGCGCGCCGGCCTCCTCCCCCGCCCGCCTGGCCGCCTCGGCGATCACGCGCCTGACGTCGCTCTCGTACGTACGGGCGTAGGTCTGGTTCTGGTAGCCGGTCAGGTCCGCCACCCGCAGGGCCAGCGTCTCCTCCAGGCCGGTCTCGGGCCGCTCGGCGGGCTCGGCGAGCGCGGCCCGGCGTACCGCCTCACGGTCGGCGACGGCGGCCCGGCCCCAGCGGAAGGCCGCGAGGTTCTGCTCGACGGCGGCCTTGTTGAGCCTGATCGCCGCCTCGATCGAGGCGGCCGAGACGGGCAGGCAGCCGTGCTGGTACGCCGCGCCGACCAGCAGCATGTTGGCCGGCATGTGGTCGCCGAACAGCGCCTCGGACAGCTCGTGGGCGTCGAGGTAGAGGTTGTCCGCGCCCTCCGTGGCCGACTCCAGCCTGACCACGGCGTCGGCCGAGGAGCCGGGCACGGTCGCCCGTCCGGTGACCATGGCGGCGGTGGGCACGATGGAGGTGTTCACCACGGCGACCGTCCGGCCGGGCGCGGCGACGGCGAGGTTGGCGTCGGCGGCGGCCCCGAGCAGGTCGAACCCGATCAGCACGTCGGCCGTGCCGCGGGAGGCGCGCACCGAGCCGTCCACCGGCCGCTTGGCGATGCGCACGTCGCTGACGACCGGGCCGCCCTTCTGCGCGAGGCCGGTCTGCTCGATGCCGGCGGCGTGCAGGCCGTCGAGGTGGGCGGCCATCTGCAGGATCTGCGAGACGGTGACGACGCCGGTGCCGCCGATGCCGGGCATCCGGATCAGCGTCTCGGCGTCGCCGTCGAGCCGGACGACCGGCTCCGGCAGCCGCACCGGGAGCGGCGGCAGCTCGCGCGGCGCCCTGGTGCCGGGCTCGACCAGCAGGAACGACGGGCAGTCGCCCTTGAGGCAGCTCAGGTCGGAGTTGCACGACGGCTGGTGGATGCGGGTCTTGCGGCCGTACTCGGTCTCGACGGGCTGGACGGACAGGCACGTCGAGACGTCGCCGCAGTCGCCGCAGCCCTCGCAGACGCGCTCGTTGACCACGACCTTCGCCGTCGGGGTGGGCAGCTTGCCGCGCTTGCGCAGCCGCCGCTCCTCGGCCGCGCACTTGTCGTCGTGCAGCAGGACGGTCACGCCGTCGAGCGCGGCCAGCTCCCGCTCGACGTCGGCGAGGTCGTCGCGGTGCCGCACGGAGGCGATCGGCGCGAGCCGCACCCCGCGGTACGTCTCCGGCTCGGGCGTGGTGATGACGATCCTGCGCACGCCCTCCTCGGCCAGCGAGCGGGTGAGCGCGGGGACGTCGAGCCGCCCTTCGGCGCGCTGGCCGCCGGTCATGGCGACGGCGTCGTTGTAGAGCAGTTTGTAGGTCATCGTCACCCCGGCGGCCACCGCGGCCCGCACGGCCAGGGAGCCGGAGTGGTGGAAGGTGCCGTCGCCGAGGTTCTGCACGAAGTGCCGGTCCCGGGTGAACGGCGCGAGCCCGATCCACTGGGCGCCCTCGCCGCCCATCTGGGTGATGCCGATCTGGGTGCCGCGGCCGTGCCCGTCGAGGGCGATCATGGCGTGGCAGCCGATGCCGACGCCGACCAGCGTGTCGTCGGACGTGCGGGTGGAGGAGTTGTGCGGGCAGCCGGAGCAGAAGTACGGCGTGCGCGCGGCGACCATCGGCAGCAGGCGGCGCGCGGCGGACGCGGGCCGGGACAGGTGGACCGTCCCGCGCGGGAGCCGGTCGGGGCCGAGGCAGGCGGCCAGCGCCTTGGCGACGTCCTCGGCGCCGAGGGTGCCGCGGGCGGTCAGCAGGTCCCGGCCCGACACGACGGGGGCGCGCTCGCCGCCGTAGAGGGCCTGCTTGAGCTGCCCTTCCAGGAACGGCACCTTGTCCTCGACCACCAGCACCCGGTCGAGGTCGGAGGTCATGGCGGCCAGGTCGGCCTCGGCCAGCGGGAACGGCATGCCGAGCCGGATCAGGCGCAGCCCGAGGTCCTCGGTGGCGTTCTCGTCCAGGCCGAGGTCGGCCAGGGCGCGCAGGACCACGGCGTACGTGGTGCCGGAGGCCAGGATGCCGAGCGTGGCGCGGGGGGCGTCGCGCATGACGCGGTTGAGCCCGTGCCTGCGGCCGTAGTCGCGGGCCAGCTCCAGCCTGCGGGTGAGCAGGTCGTACTCGGCGTCCAGGGCGGAGGGGCCGACCAGGATCGGTGACTTCCCGCGGTCGGCGTGGTCGGGGAAGGGGATGTCGTACGGCACGCCCAGATCGACGGTGGCCGAGGCGTCGGCGATGTCGGCGACGATCTTCAGCCCGGTCCACAGGCCGGTGGCGCGGGACAGCGCGACGGCGTGCAGGCCGAACTCGATGATCTCGGCGACCGAGCCGGGCGCGAGCAGCGGCATCGACAGGCTCTGGCACATCGGCTCGCACGAGCTGGGCACGGTGGAGGACTTGCAGCCGGGGTCGTCGCCGATCCAGGCCACCGCGCCGCCGAGCGCGGCGGTGCCGGCCATGTTGCCGTGCCTGATGGCGTCGGCGGCGCGGTCGAGGCCGGGGTTCTTGCCGTACCAGAAGGCGGTGACGCCGTCGTGGCTGCGGCCGGGGACCTGGCCGAGGAGCTGCGTGCCGGCCACGGCCGTCGCGGCCAGCTCCTCGTTGAGTCCGGGCTTGAAGACGACGCCGGCCTCGTCCAGGAAGCGGGCCGCGCGGCCCATCTCCAGGTCCAGGCCGCCGAGCGGGGAGCCCTGGTAGCCGGAGACGAAGGCCCTGGTGTTCAGGCCGCGCTCCCGGTCCAGGCGCCGCTGTTCGAGGGTCAGCCGGACGAGGGCCTGGATGCCGGAGATCAGCACCCGGCCGTCCGGCGCGGCGTACTTGTCGTCGAGCGACACGGTCGCGCTGTTCACGCTCACGCGAACCTCCTGGCGGGCAATGCGTATGTGGGGTTTCCCAGCACAGCAACGGAGAGCTACTGTGCGCAAGTATCAGACGTGAAACCACAACGAAGACGCAAATAATGTGAGCTGGGCGATTCTGGCGCAGAAGATCTTTGCGTCACCAAGGAGGATCCTCACATGCCGGACATCGACGACATCGACCATCAGGTGCTCCGGCTGCTGCGCGAGGACGGCCGCCGCACCTTCTCCGAGATGGCCGACCAGGTCGGACTGTCGGTGGCGGCGGTCAAGCGGCGGGTCGACCGGCTCAGGGAGATCGGGGTGATCACCGGGTTCACCGTCCAGATCGACTACGCCAAGCTCGGCTGGGGCATCGAGGCGTTCACCGAGCTGCGGTACCCGGGGACCACGCCGGTGGGCGAGATCGTCCGCACCGCGACGGACGTGCCCGAGGTGCAGGCCGTCTTCACCATCGCCGGCGACCCCGACGCCCTGATCCACGTACGGGTGCGCGACCTCGGGCACCTCCAGCAGGTCATCGACCGGCTGCGCCGGGCCGGCAACGTCACCGGCACCAAATCCCTGCTGGTCCTGGGCTCCTGGACGCGCGACGCCCTCACCTGACCGCCTGCGGCGCGCGTCGCCGGAGGGTCAGTTCAGCCAGGCGTACTCCAGCTCGGGCAGCTCGAACCCCTGCGGGAAACGGCACATCCGCTCGTCGGTGCGGCGTGCGCCGTGCCGTTCGTAGAAGCCGATGGCCCGGGTGTTCGCGCTGAGCACCTCCAGGTAGACCTCCCGGCCGGGATGCTCGTCCGCCGCCCAGGCCAGCCCGTGCCGCAGCAGCCGCGATCCGGCGCCCGAGCCCGTGCTCCCCGGCCGCACGTGCAGGTTGTCGAGCAGGATCCGGCCGTCCGGGGCCGGCAGCAGGTAGGCGAAGCCGAGCAGCTGCCCTTCGTCGTCGTGGCCGACGAACAGGCCCGCTCCCCGGACGGGCGGGTCCAGCCGTTCCCGCCAGAGCGCGAGCCGGTCGTCGTCCAGGGGGCCATTCAGGAAACCGTCGGGCATGATGCCCGCGTAGGCCGTACGCCAGCTCTCCACGTGCAACGCCACGATCGGGGAAATGTCGTCAATTGTCCCGTTCCTTATCAGCATGGCGGAGAGCATTCCATACCGGGACCGGCCTCACCCCACCCGGCAGGAGACCGCGGGCCAGGTCCAGTTGCCGTTGTGCTGGACGGTGAATCCGAAGGTATTGCCGTTGCCGTTCGGGCGCATCGTCATGACGTTGCCGGTGCCGTCCCAGGCCGGGGCGCCGTTCCAGGTGGCGATGATCTTCTGCGGGCTGCGCACGGTGACGGTGACGATCCAGGAGTTCGTGCCGGAGACCGTGACCGACAGGTTGAAGCGGTCGGCCCACTGCTGGCCCGCGGAGACGGTCGCCGTGCAGGTGCCGCCGGGCGGCGGGGACGACGGCGGGCTGGTCGGGCCGCTCCCGTCGGGCGCGACGGCCCGGCCGGTCGCCGGCGAGATCATGCCCGCGCACATGTTGCGGGCGCGCAGGTTCGCGGCGATCTGCGGGATCGCGGCGATGGTCGTCGCGTAGTTGTCGTGCATGAGGATGACCTGGCCGTTCTGCAACCGGCCGGCGGCCTGGACGATCTGGGCGGTGCTCGCGCCGTTCCAGTCCTGGGAGTCGACGTCCCAGAGGACCTCGGTGAGGCCGAGTTGCTGCTCGACCGTCCGGAGGGTGGCGTTGGTCTCCCCGTACGGCGGCCGGAACAGCCTCGGCGCGGCGCCCGTGGCCTGCTGGATCGCCTGCTGGGTGCGTTGCAGCTCGGACTGGATCTGGGCGGCGCTCAGCTGCGTCAGGTGCGGGTGGGTCCAGCTGTGGTTGCCGATCCACATGCCCGCGTTCTGCTGGGCGCGGACCGGGGCCTGGTTGTTCTGCGCGTTCTGGCCGACGTTGAACATCGTGGCCCGCAGGCCGTTGGAGGTCAGCGCGTTGAGCAGGCTGGAGGTGGTGGCCGGGTTGGGGCCGTCGTCGTAGGTGAGGCCGACGTAGCCGCCGCTGCAGTCGGCGGCGTTCGAGGGGGTGTTGGCCCAGGTCACCGCGATGCCCGCGGCGAGCGTGCAGGCGGCGCCCAGGACGAGCAATTTCCTGATCATGTTCTGCCTCCGAAGCGGGCGGCGGTAAGGGGAAGCTCGATCGCGAGTGTGATGACCCTGCCGAAACATGTCAATCGAATGCAGAAACTTTCGCCACCGGCCACCGCACGCACCGCGACGAGCTGCGGCGATCGGGAGAGAAAGTTTCGGCGCCTGGAAAGCTTCATGGCCCATACGTAGATTTCCCGATGTCTTGCCCGCCGGATGTCCCTACTGTCGGGCGCATCCGAAGCCTTCCGAGCAAGGTGGGTTCATGCGCGCGCTGACCGTCCTCCTGTCCGGACTCCTGCTGGCCACCACCCTCCAACCGCCCGCCGTCGCCGTCGCCGGGAAGGACGTCGCCGGGACGAAGCCGGGTCCGGTCGTTCCCGACGTCGTCTACCAGCGGGCCGACTTCGCCACCGGCACCGGCGAGGGCACGTCCGCCGCCGACGGGCTGTCGTTCGCCGCGGCCGCCGGCACCACCTCCTACACCGACGCCCTGGGCACCAGCACGTGGGAGTACGCCCGCTGGACCAGCCCCGAGCGCACGGTCGGCTTCCCCGCCACCCAGCTGATCGCCTCCTGGACGGCCGACGTGCCCCAGGGAAGCTGGCTGCAGGTCGAGGCCAGGGCCAGGAACACCGCCGGGCTGAGCAAGTGGTACGTCCTCGGCCGCTGGTCCTACGCCGAGGGCGACATCCTGCGCACCTCCGTGGCCGGCCAGGGCGACGCGGACGGGTCCGTCGCCGTGGACACCCTGGTGGCGGCGTCCGGGCGGCAGCTGTCGGCGTACCAGCTCCGCCTGACCCTCTACCGCAGGCCGGGCACGGCCGTGACGCCCCGGGTGCGCACGTTCGGCGCGATGGCCTCGAACGTGCCCGAGCGCAAGACCGTCCCGGTCAGCCCCGGCGGCGGGGCGTGGGGCGTCGAGCTGAACGTCCCGCGCCGCTCCCAGAACGTGCACGCGGGCCACTACCCCGAGTGGGACGGCGGCGGCGAGGCGTGGTGCAGCCCGACCTCGACCACGATGGTGCTCGGCTACTGGGACAAGTGGCCGAGCGCGCAGGACACCTCCTGGGTGGACCCGTCCGACCCGAACCCCGAGGTGGACCACGCGGCCCGCTACACCTACGACCACGCCTACCAGGGCGCCGGCAACTGGCCGTTCAACACCGCCTACGCCGGCCGCTACGGCCTGGACGGCTTCGTCACCCGCCTGCGCACGCTGACCGAGCTGGAGCGGCTGATCAAGGCGGGCATCCCGGTGATCACCTCGCAGTCGTTCAAGAAGGGCGAGCTGCCCGGCGCCGGTTACGGCACCGACGGCCACCTCATGGTGATCGTCGGCTTCACCGCGACGGGCGACGTGATCGCCAACGACCCCGCCTCGTCCGGCAACGACGCCGTCCGCCACGTCTATCCGCGCGCCGACTTCGAGAACGTGTGGCTGCGCAGTTCCAGCAGCGGCGGCGTCGTCTACGTCATCCGCCCGGCCGGCCACGCGCTGCCCGCCACGACGCCGGGCCTGCCCGCCAACTGGTGATCAGTCCAGCACCGGGTAGTTGGCGCGGAACACGCCCTGCGGGTCGCGCGACCGCTTGATCTCGCGCAGCCGGGCGAGCGCCGGCTCGGGGAACGCCTGAGCCGCCCGCTCGCCCGGCGACAGGAACGTGTACGGCTTGCGCCCGCTGACCCGGTCGCCCAGGGCGGCGACGACCGCGTCCTGCTTGGCCCGCACGGCCTGGCCGAGCTCGGGGCTGATCCCGGCGCCGAGCAGGTAGAGCAGGTACGGCTCGGCCAGCGCTCCCCCGGCGCCGCCGCCCGGCCGGGCCAGCGCGCCGCCCAGGTGCCTGACCTGCATGGCGACCAGCGGCCCGACCGGCTCGGCCAGCAGGATCTCCACGGCGCCGGCGTCCAGCCCGGTCAGCAGCTCGGTACGGGACACCGCGGGCGCCGGGTCGGTCGGCTCGGCGGTGATCGCGCCGAGGTCGGCCGTGGCCATGGCGGCCCGCGTGTCGCTCAGCACGCCGTCGATCTTGGCGAGCCGGCCCAGCAGGTCCTCGGCCTCGGCAGCCTCGCCCAGGTAGGCCAGGTCCACGGTCACCATCGGGGGCGCCTCGGGGAACTGGACCCGGTTCACCCACAACGACAGCTCGGGCGGCGCGTCGGCGGTCAGCTCGCGGAAGGCCGCGAACACCTCGGCCTCCTTCTGGCCGGGCCACATCAGGCGGCCGCCGTACAGGGCGCGCTCGGCGTACAGGTCGAACTCGACGGCGGTCACCAGCGCGAAGTCGCCGCCGCCGCCGCGCAGCGCCCAGAACAGGTCGGGGTCGCTCTCCTCCGTCACCCGGGCGGGCCGGCCCTCGGCGTCCACGACGTCGAAGGCGCGCACGCTGTCGGCCGCCCAGCCGTACCTGCGGCCGAACCAGCTCAGGCCGCCGCCCAGGGTGTAGCCGGTGACGGTGACGGCGGGGTTGCTGCCGGCCAGGCCGGTCAGGCCGTGCCTGCCCGCCTCGGTCTGCACCGCCCCCCAGGTCACGCCGGCCCCTGCGCGGGCGCGCCGCTCGGCCGGGTGGATCTCCAGCTCGTCCAGCCGGTTGGTGCGCAGCAGGACCACGCCGTCGGCGGTGCCGCTCGCGCCGTGGCCGCGCGGCTGGGCGGAGACGGTCAGCCCCTCCTCGCGGGCATGGCGGACCAGGGCGGCCACGTCGCCGGCGTCGGCCGCCTCGACCACGGCGGCCACCGGCTGGGCCACGGTCAGGTTCCACGCCCTGGCCGCCGCCTCGAACCCCTCGTCGCCGGGCAGCCACACGCGTCCCTCGACCGCGGTGCGCAGCTTGTCGTACGTCATCGTCCACTCCTTCATGAAGACTCACCACCTTGACGACGCGGGCCCGGGAAAGGTGACCGGTCACCGGAAAGATCGGCCCGGGGACATGCCGGCAGGCCCCTGCGCGCTCGTGCGCCGGGGCCCCTCACCGCGTCCGGACGGCTTAGGATGCCGCCATGGTCGCCCCCCGTCGTCGCCCAGCCGCCTGTATGACGACCCGGCGCGACGAAAGGTGACCGATGAACGCGCAAGCCGACCTGGCCGGCCATTTCGACCTGGCCAGCAGCCATCTGCGGGCGGTGGCGTACCGCATGCTCGGCTCGGCCGACGAGGCCGACGACGCCGTCCAGGAGACCTGGCTGCGGGCCGCCCGCGCCGGCACGGACGGCGTCGCGAACGTGCCCGGCTGGCTGACCACGATCGTCGGCCGGGTCTGCCTCGACATGCTGCGCGCCCGCCGGCGCAGGGACGAGCAGCTCGTCGAGGGCGAGCGGTTCGACCAGGTGAGCGTCCATGACGGCGATCCGGCCGACGCGGCGGTGCTGGCCGACTCGGTCGGGCTCGCCCTGCTGGTCGTCCTCGACACGCTGAGCCCGGCCGAGCGGGTCGCGTTCGTGCTGCACGACCTGTTCGCGATGCCGTTCGGGGAGATCGCGCGGATCGTGGCGCGCTCCCCCGCCACGGCCAAGAAGCTGGCCAGCCGGGCACGGCAGCGGGTGCACGGCACGCCCGTCCTGCCCGCCGCCGACCACGCCCGGCAGCGCAGGCTCGTGGCCGCCTTCCTCGCCGCGGCCCGCGCCGGCGACCTGGACGCCCTGCTCGCGGTGCTCGACCCCGACGTGCTGCACCGGTCGGACGTGCCGGGCTCGGGCGGCGAGCGGCGCGGCGCCCGTCCGGTGGCCCAGGGCACGCTCACCGACTCCGGCGGCGCGCGCTTCGCCGACCTCGTGCTCGTCGACGGCAGGCCGGGCATCGGCGTGCTGCGCGGCGGCCGGCTGTTCCTGGTGCTGCGCGTCACGACGTCCGGCGAGCGCATCACCGAGATCGACATCGTCTCCGACCCGGCCCGCCTGGCCGCCCTCGACGTCGCCCTCGCGCCCTGACCGGTCAGGCCAGCCGGGGCACGAGCCGCAGCGCGTTGCGCGCGTACACCTGCTCCAGGACGTCGTCGGGCAGGTCGAGCCCGGAGATCGTCCACCGGCCCATCAGCGGCGGGTCGTCGAGGGAGTGCGCGAACGCCTCGTCGTCGGTCTCCATGAACCGGAAGTGGATCCGGTAGACGTCCGGGTGCGGCGGGATCTCGTCGGTGCCGAACAACACCCGGCCGGGGTGGCGGAGCATGAGCGCCCGCGTGGCGCGCGGCTGGCGTCCCAGCTCGGCGACGCGCGCCGCGATGTCGATGTGGAAGTTCGGGTACGCGTCCAGCATCCGGCCGGCGAACCCCAGGTTCTCCGGCCAGCACCCGGCGTGCACCCCGATCACGGTCGTGGCCGGGTGCCGGGCGACCATCGACTCCATGGCCTCCATGAGCCGCTCGAACGGCGGGAACCCCGGCCCGGAGAAGTTCCAGTCGGGCCGGGCGGCCAGCAGTTCGAGGCGTTCGTTGCGCTCGTCGGCGGGCTGGAAGAAGGCGACCGGGTCGGCGGTGTGCAGGGCGATGGGCACGCCCGCCTCCCCCACGGCGGCCCACAGCGGGTCCAGCCGGGGGTCGTCGAGCAGGACCAGCTCGTCCCGGTGGTCGCGCACCCGCAGCCCGACGTCCTTCCACACCTTCAGCCCGGCCGCGCCCTCGGCGACCGAGCGGCGCAGCTGGGCGGCCAGCCGCTCGCCGAATCCGGGCGTCGCGGTCTGCGACCAGTCGACGTGGCAGAACGTGGCGAACCGGCCCGGATGGGCGGCGTCGTAGCGTTCGAGGTTCTCGGCCAGCTCCCGGCCCCAGCGGCCGTCGAGGTTGACCATGCCGCGCAGGTTGAGCTCGTCCATCATGCCGATCAGGGCGGGGACGTCCTCGACCATCCAGCCGCCGTCCTCGGTCAGCCAGCGGCCGAGGTGGAGGTGGGCGTCCACGGCGGGCAGCCGGGCCCGGCCGACCTCGTGCACGGCCACCCGGAGCTGCGACACCGGACGGTAGCGGGACAGCGGCAGGCCGGCGTCGGGCAGGGTCACTTCCTGATGCCTTCGGGCAGCAGGTCGCCGTGGGCCTCGATGAGGGCGTCCACCAGCTCGCGGACCTTGCGGACCGGCAGGGTGGCGGCGGTGTTGGGGTCGAGCAGCGCGGCCTGGTAGACGTGGTCGCGCCGCCCTTCCAGGGCGGCCTTGACGGTCAGCTCGCCGACGCTGAGGAAGGCCCGGTTGAGCGCGGCGACCTGGGCGGGCAGCTCGCCGACGGGCAGCGGCCGCACGCCGGACCGGTCGACGTGGCAGGGCACCTCGACGGTGGCCTCCGGCGGCAGGTTGGAGATCAGGCCGCCGTTGCGCACGTTGCCGTGGATCAGCCTGCGGGTGCCGGTCTCCATCGAGTGGATGGCCAGCGAGGCCAGCTCGTCGCCGCGTTCGATGGGCACGCCCCGGCCGGCCTCCAGCGAGCTCTTGTACTGCTCGTACTCCTGGTAGCCCTCGGCCAGCCACTCCAGGTAGACGTTGATCGGGATGCGGTACCGCTCGACCTCCTCGGGGTGCGGCAGGAACCACGGCAGGTACTCCGAGCCGTGCTCGGAGGACTCGGTCGGGAAGTAGCCGAAGTTGCGGTAGACCTCCACCCGCACCCGCCGCCGCAGCTCGGGGTCCTGATCGATCAGCTCGTCGAGCCGCCGGTAGAGGTTCTCGCCGTCGCGCTCGAAGCGCAGCACGAACGCCTGGTGGTTGACGCCCGCGGTGAGGAAGGAGATCTCCTCCTCCGGGACGCCGACCATGGCGGCCAGCGTGCTCTGCGTGTCGCGGGCGGCGTGGCAGACGCCCACGACGTTCTTGAACGGGGTGCCGGCGTAGACCGACCAGGGGATCATCGACATCGGGTTGGTGTAGCTGAACAACACCGAGTCGGGGGCGAGCTCGGCCAGGTCGTCGCCGATGCCGACCATCACGGGGATCGTGCGCAGGGCGCGGAAGATGCCGCCGATGCCCAGGGTGTCGCCGATCGTCTGGCGCACGCCGTACGCGGCGGGGATCTCCAGGTCGCGCCTGACCGCCTCCAGGCCGCCCACCGCGATCTCGTTGATCACGTAGTCGGCGCCCTCGACGGCGGGCCGGCGGTCGGCGTACGCCTCGATCCGGGCGCCGATGCCCAGCTCGGCGACCATCCAGCGGGCCATCGCCGCGGCGGTGTCGAGCCGGGCCCGGTCGATGTCGTGGAGCACGATCGTGGACTCCGACAGTTCCGGAAATGTCAGGATGTCCGAGAGGAGGTTCTTGGCGAACGTGATGCTGCCGGCGCCCACCAGGACGATGCGGGCCATGGGTTACCTCGATTCCGGGGTCAGCAGGGCTTTGACGGGGGTGGCCTGGCCGTTCATCAGCCGGGTGAAGACCTCGGCGCCCTCTGCGAGGGGGAAGGTCCGGACCCAGCTCAGGTCCCAGCGGCCGACCAGGCCGACCGCCGCGGCGAAGTCGGCCGCGTCGTAGGCGAACGAGCCCAGCACGCGCTTCTCGCCGCGCACCAGGTCGGCGGCGTCGTACCCGGCGACGTGGTCGGCCAGGCCGAGCCAGACGGCCACGCCGCCGGGGCGCAGCCGGGACAGGGACTGCTCGTGGGTGGCGGCGGCGCCGACGGCGTCGAAGATCACGTCGTACTCGCCGGTCAGCTCGGCGCCCGCCGCCACGCCGCCGAGCCCGGCGGCGACGGCCAGCCGCTCGGGCGAGCGGTCGGCCACGTCCACGCCGGCCGCGCCGCCGGACAGGGCGGTCAGCAGGCAGGTCAGGCCGATGGCCCCGGCGCCGATCACGCCCACGCGCGCCCCGGCCGGCCGCCCGGCCAGCCCCCAGGCGTGCACGGCGTTCGCGGCCGGCTCCACCACGCCGGCGGCGGTCCAGCCGAGCCCGTCGGTCAGCGGCACCACGGACGCGGCCGGCACCGCGACGCGCTCGGCGAAGGCGCCCGGCCGGTGCACGCCGATGATCTGCCGTTTCCTGCACACGTTGGGCCGGCCGATCAGGCACACGTCACAGGCGCCGCACGACAGGATCGGGTTGACCGTCACCGGCCGCCCGTCGTCGGTGCGCCCGGCGAACTCGTGCCCCATGACCAGCGGCGGCACCCGGAACCCGGGGGTCTGCACGCCGTGCAGCTCGCTGCCGCAGATGCCGGCGGCGACCACGTGCACCAGCACCTCCTCCGGCCCGGCCACCGGCTCGGGCACGTCCCGCTGCTGCACGACGCCGGGGGCGGTGAAGACGAGAGCCCTCACGAGGGCCGGCCGGCGGTCGAATGCGCGCGTTCCATGGAGATCCCCATCCTATTCCGTCATGAGGAATGCTATTCCGAACTGGCGCTAGGAGACCACTGCGGCGAAGATCATGTCAAGAGGCCGACGGGAAGCGAGGCGGCGTCACCGCACCCCGCACACCAGGAACGGCCGGGCCGAGGACGTCACCCTCGGCCCGGCCGCCCTGTTCCGAATCACGGAAAGCCGGTTTGACAGGCAGAATCAGCGCAGCAGCACGGGCACCGCCAGCGGCCCCTCGGTGATGATCGACGCCGTGTAGGCGATCTCCTCGGGGCGGACCGCCAGGCGCAGCCCCGGGAACCTGCCGAACAACGACGACAGCGCGATCCTGGCCTCCAGCCGGGCCAGCGGCGCCCCCAGGCAGAAGTGCGGGCCCCGGCCGAAGCCCAGATGCCCCTCCTTGGCCTTGCCCAGGTCGAAGCGGCCGGCGTCCGGACCGTAGCGGGCGGGGTCGGTGCCCGCGCCGGTGAGCCCGACGACGATGGGCCGGCCCGCCGGGATGGTGGTGCCGGCGACCGTGACGTCCTTGAGCGGGTAGCGGAAGACCAGGCCGACGACCGAGTTACGGCTGCGCAGCGCCTCCTCCACCACCTGCTCCCAGGCGTTCTCCGTACGGGCGCGGTCGAGCTGGGCGGGGTCGGCGCACAGGGCCACCACCGCCTTGGCGATCAGGTGCACGGTCGTCTCGTGGCCGGCGACGAGCACGACCCACAGGATCCACAGCAGCTCGTTGTCGGACAGGCGGCCGCCGTCGTCCTCGTTGGCGCGGATCAGGCCGGTGGTCAGGTCGTCGGCCGGCTCGCGGCGGCGGCGCGCGATGAAGGCCGCCAGGTAGCCGAGCAGCGACCCGGCCGCCGCGTTCACCTCGTCGGGGGCGGCGGCGTGCGACAACATCACCCCCGTCCACTCGCGGATCTGTGCCCGCTCCTCCCCCGGGACGCCGAACAGCTCGCAGATCACGGCGACCGGCAGCGGCTCGGTGAAGGCGGCCACGAGGTCGACCTCGCCGTCCCGCTCGGCCATGCGGTCGAGCAGTTCGTCGGTCATCTCCTGCACGCGCGGTGCGAGGGCGGCCACCCGGGCCGGGGTGAAGGCGCGGTTGATCAGGCTGCGCAGCCGCCGGTGGTCGGCGCCGTCCTTGGTCAGCAGGTGGTCGCCCTCGATGACCTGGCGCAGCGGCCAGTCGGCGGGGACGGTGCCGTCATGAAGGCCGGTGAAGTTCCTGGCGTCCTTGCTGTAGAGCGCCTCGTCGTTGGCCAGCACCTCGTCCGTCGCCTCGTAGGAGGTCACCAGCCAGCCGTTCACCTCCCCCGGCAGCAGGACGGGCAGGACCGGTCCGTGCTCGTCCCGCAGGCGGCGGATCGTGTCGGACGTCCGCTCGCCGGGAACCGGGAACGGAAGTGGCGCGGTGTCCAATGCAGCCTCCCATGTACGGATGTCTCCCTACTCTCCGTGGTAACGCCGAGGGATCCAAGGGGTGAGGTTGTCACCGCCAGGCAGGCAACATCTGCCTCCTCCGCCACGTCGGAGTCCCAGGATCGGTGGTCTCACACGTTCGGCAGCCCCTCCCCCTCCGGTTCGAGCGCGTACGCGATCCCGGCGTCGACCTCGCCGTCGTACCCGGCGCGGAACGCCGACCCGTACGCGTCGTCGCCCAGGGCCTCGCGCGCCTGCCGCTCGCACTCCTGCCGGGCCGCCACCCAGGCCGGGACGCTGGCCTGCGCCTGCCCGTGGCTGCTCCAGATCCGCTGCGCCAGCCCCAGCAGCCGGGCCGCCCGCTCCGGCCGGCCCGCGGCCCCCGCCCCGAGCGCCAGCAGGTCCACGGTCAGCCCGATGCCGAAGTCGTCGTGCAGCCTCCGCTTGGTGCGCAACGCCGCCTGCCCGTAGGCGACGGCCGCCGCCACCCGCCCGCGGGCCAGCTCGGCCTGGCCGCGCAGCAGGTCGCCGTGCGAGCGCATCGCCTGCTCGCCCTGCTGGTCGCACAGGGCGCGCAGGTCCTCCAGCACCGCGATCGCCTCCTCGATCCGGCCGGCGACGGTGTGCGCGACCGCCCGGCACATCAGCGCCAGCAGCCCGGCGATCGTCAGCTCCTCGCCGCTCCAGCGCATCGCGTACGCCGGCTCCGACTCCGCCATGGCCTGCTCCAGGTCGCCGCGGATCACGCCGGCCGACGAGCGCAGCGCCTTGACGCACAGCGCGGCGAAGGCGTCGTCGTCGGCCGCGGCGGCCTCGCACTCCTCGGCCCGCGCCTCGACCGCGGCGGCGTCCCCCTGGGTGGCGGCGAGCAGGCCGTCGGCCCACAGGGCGCGGGCGCGGACCGGGCCGGGAGCCCCGTCGAGCGCCAGGGCCTGGCCCAGGTAGTGGCGGCCCTCCTTGGCGTAGCCGCAGCCGTACCAGAAGAAGGCCAGCGTGCCGGCCAGGTCGAGGGCGGCTTGGCCGTCCCGCTCGCCGAGCGCGGTCTCCAGCGCGGCGCGCAGGTTGTCGTGCTCGCCGACCATCCGGTCGTACCAGGCGACCTGGCCGGCGCCGAGCCAGCCGGCCGCGCCGCGCACGGCCAGGTCCTGGTAGTGGGCGCGGTGCCGGCGGCGCAGCTCCGCCTCCTCGCCGAGGCCGCGCAGCCAGCCGGCGCCGTACTCGCGCAGCGTGTCGAGCATGCGGTAGCGCTCGCCGGAGCCGGTCGGCAGCCAGGTCAGGATCGACTCGTCGGCCAGGGCGTCGAGCAGCAGCCCGATGTCGGCCTCGGGCAGCCGCTCGTCGGCGCACACCTGGCGCGCCGCCTCGGCGTCGAAGTCGCCGGCGAACACCGACACCCGCGCCCACAGCAGCCGCTCGGCGGGCTCGCACAGCTCGTGGCTCCACCCGACGGCGGTGCGCAATGCCTGGTGCCAGGGCGGGTCGGCCTCCTGGGTGAGCGCGAGGTCGTCCTCCAGCGTGGCGAAGCGGTCCTCCAGCCGGTCGGCCAGATGGCTCAAAGGCAGGTCGCGCAGCCGGGCCGCGGCCAGCTCGATGGCCAGCGGGATGCCTTCGAGCCTGCGGCACAGCCGCACGACGTCGTCGCGGTTGGTGTCGGTGATCTCGAAGGTCGGCATCGTCTCCGCGGCGCGCTCGACGAGCAGGGTCACGGCGTCGTGGCCGAGCGGCGCGGTGGCGCCCGCGGCCGGCACCGGCAGCGGGTCGACCACGATCACCAGCTCGGGGTCCACCTCCAGCGGACGGCGGCTGGTGGCCAGCACGTGCAGCCCGGGCACCGCCGCGAGCAGCCCCTCGACGGTCGCCGCGCAGGCCGCGACCAGGTGCTCGCAGGTGTCCAGCACGAGCAGCAGCTCGCGCCCGAACAGGTGCTCGGCCAGCACCTCGGACATGGGCCTGGTGGTCTGGTCGGTGAGCCGGAGCGCCTCGGCGATGGCGTGCGGCAGCAGGGTCCCGTCGTCCAGCGGCGACAGCTCGACCAGCCAGCACCCGCCGGCGAAGTCGGGCCGCAGGTCGGCGGCGGCGCGCAGGGCCAGGCGGGTCTTGCCGACGCCGCCCACCCCGGTCAGGGTCACCAGCCGCGACCGCCGGCACGCCTTGCGCACCTGCTCCAGCTCCGCGCCGCGGCCGATCAGGCTCGTGAGTTCCGCTGGAAGGTTGCCCGCCTGCCACTTACCTGCCATCGTGATCGCCACCTATCGGATGAAGTTGTGACAGCAGCTTGCCGGAACCTGATGCACTGCGTGACTAAAAGTGAGAAAGTAGCTACTCACCCTGTTCGCCGCGTCCGGAAAGAAGAAGCCGATAACCGGAGACACACCATGCGTTCACAGCGAGGCTGGTTCCTGCTGTTCCTGCTGGTCGAAGGGGTTGTCGCGCTCTATGTCACCTTCGGGCGCGCCGGTTTCGACCCGCTGACGGGGCTGCTCGTCCTCGCCCCCGCGATGGGGCTGGCGTCCGTGGCCTACCGGTTCCAGGGCGACCAGGAGCGCGAGTTGTCCCGGGTGCGGCAGATCGCGGAGCTGGCCCAGCAGGCGATCGTCCGGCCGCTGCCGCCCCGGCTCGGCGGCATGAGTCTGGCCGTCCACACCCGGTCGGCCACCGACCAGGCGCTGATCGGCGGCGACCTGCACGACGCGCTGGTCGCGCCCTCGGGGGTGCGGCTGATCGTCGGCGACGTCAAGGGCAAGGGCATGGAGGCCGTCCGGCTGAGCGCCGTCGTGCTGGCCTCCTTCCGGCGGCACGCGCCCGACGCGCCCGACCTGGTGGCGCTGGCCACGGCGCTCGACGCCGACCTCGTCCCGCACCTGGGCGAGGAGGACTTCGTGACCGTCCTGCTGGCCGAGTTCGTGCCCGGTGAGGTGCGGCTGGTCAACTGCGGCCATCCGGCTCCCCTGCGCATCGGCCACCGTCTGGAGGCGCTGGAGCCGCCCGAGCCCTCGCCGCCGCTCGGTCTGGGCCCCGAGCCGCGGATGCGGCGCGCCGGGCTCGGCCTGTCCCAGCGGCTGCTGCTCTACACCGACGGCCTGAGCGAGGCCAGGGACGCCGACGGCGTGGAGTTCCCGCTCGACCGGCACGTCCGGCACGCCCTGGCCGCCCCCGGCCTCGACCACGCGCTGCCCAACCTGCTCGACCTGCTGGACGAGCACGCCGGCGACCTGCGTGACGACCTGACGCTGGTGCTGGTGCAGCCGGTGCCCGTGCCGGACCCGGCCGAGCGCGCGGCCGGTGCCGCGCCGGACGGCCCGGCCGCCGCCGCCCTTCCGGCCGACTCCCGCGAGGACGGCTTCTAGGCGGGACCGCACCGGACGCCGCCGAGATCCGACCCCCTAAGGTGGGGACGTTCGTTGGCGGCGTCCCCGAGAGGAAGTTCCGGTGAGCGGTACCGGTGAGCTTGCCATACCCGAAGCGGTCGAGAGCGCGGGCCGTACCGGGCCGCCGTCGAGCCGGACGGCGCGATGGTTGCTGCGGCACCAGGTCCAGCCCGTCGGCCCGGAGTCGGCCGAGGGCCACGGCGAGCCGCAGCCCTGGTGGAAGGTCATGTGCCTGACCGGCGTCGACTACTTCTCCACCCTGGCCTACCTGCCCGGCATCGCCGCGCTCGCCGCCGGCGCGCTGTCGCCGCTGGCCACGCTGCTCATCGTGGCGCTGACGCTGCTGGGCATGCTGCCGATGTACCGGCGGGTGGCCAAGGAGAGCCCGCACGGGCAGGGGTCGGTCGCCATGCTCGAACGCCTGCTGCCGTTCTGGCGGGGCAAGCTGTTCGTGCTGGTCCTGCTGGGGTTCGTGGCCACGTCGTGGATCATCACGATCACGCTGTCGGCCGCCGACGCCTCGGTGCACATCCTGGAGAACCCGTACTTCCCGAGCTTCCTGCACGGGCACGCGGTGATCATCACCGTCGTGCTGCTGGTGGTGCTCGGTGGGGTGTTCCTGATGGGCTTCACCGAGGCGGTCGGCGTCGCGATCCCACTGGTGGCGCTGTTCCTGCTGCTCAACGCGGTCGTCGTCGCCGTCGGGTTCGCCGACGTGGCGGCCGACCCGCAGGCCCTGTCGCACTGGACGGACGCGCTGCTCGACGGGCGCGGCGGCCTCACCGGGCTGCTCGGCCCGGCGGTGCTGGCCTTCCCGCTGCTGGTGCTGGGCCTGTCCGGGTTCGAGACGGGCGTCAGCATGATGCCGCTCGTGGCCGCCCAGGGCGACGACCCCGAGCAGCGGCTGCGCTCGCGCATCGGCAACACCCGCAAGCTGCTCACCGTGGCCGCGCTCATCATGAGCGTCTACCTGATCGCCACCAGCTTCGTCACGACCGTGCTCATCCCGGCCGAGCAGTTCGCGCCGGGCGGGCAGGCCAACGGCAGGGCGCTGGCGTACCTGGCGCACGAACGGCTCGGCGAGGGCTTCGGCACGGTCTACGACGTCAGCACCATCCTCATCCTCTGGTTCGCCGGCGCCTCGGCCATGGCCGGCCTGATCAACATCGTGCCGCGCTACCTGCCCTCGTACGGCATGGCGCCCGAGTGGGGCAAGGCCGTCCGGCCCGTCGTGCTGGTCTACACGGCCATCTGCGTGCTGCTCACGCTGGCCTTCAACGCCGACGTCGACGCCCAGGCCGGCGCGTACGCCACCGGCATCCTGGCCATGATGGTCTCCGGCGCGGTGGCGGTGACCATCTCGGCCGTCCGCCACCGCCAGACCCCGGCCGTCGCGGGCTTCGCCGTGCTGACCCTGGTGCTGGTCTACGCGCTGGTGGAGAACATCAGGGAGAAGCCCGACGGCATCACCATCTCGGCGTTCTTCATCCTCGGCATCGTCGCGATCTCGCTGATCTCGCGGGTGTCGCGCACGACCGAGCTGCGGGCCGACCGGATCGAGTTCGACGAGGCGGCCCGCCGGTTCGTCACCGACTCGCTGAATCACGACGGCGCGCTCAACATCATCGCCAACCGGCGCGGCCCCGGCGACGCGGCCGAGTACCTGGCCAAGGAGAGCGAGCAGCGGTCCATGAACCCGGTGCCGGGCCGGGCCGACGTGCTGTTCCTGGAGATCGACGTCATCGACCCCTCCAGCTTCAGCGACGTGCTGCGGGTGCGCGGCGTCGAGGTCGGCGGCCACCGCGTGCTGCGCGCGGAGAGCCCGGCCGCGCCCAACGCGATCGCGGCCGTGCTGCTGGCGCTGCGCGACGGCACCGGGGTGCGTCCCCACTGCTACTTCGAGTGGGCCGAGGGCTCACCGATGGTCCACCTGCTGCGTTACCTCATCCTGGGCCGCGGCGACACCGCGCCGGTCGTCCGCGAGATCATCCGCAAGGTCGAGCCCGAGCCGCAGCGGCGGCCCGGCATCCACGTCGGCGGCTGACCGGCCGCTGACGGGCGGCGGCCCGTTCAGGGCCAGCGGGTGCGCAGCCAGGCGAGGGTGGCGCGGCGGGAGCGTTCGCGGCGGTCGCGCAGCGCCGGCGGCGCGGGCGCGGTGGCCGAGCGCGTCCAGTAGCCGAGCAGGGCGACCAGGAGGGCGTCCACCTGCTCGGCGGGCGCCCGGCGGCCGAGCGGGTGCATGGTGAGTAGGCGCTCGGGCTCGCGCGGCCCGAGGTCCGACTGCAGCAGCAGGCAGACCAGGTCGGCCCAGGCCGGGCCGGTGCAGGCCCGCCCCCAGTCCACCAGGCGGGCGGTCCCGTCGCGGTCGATGAGGATGTTGTCGAACCGCGGGTCGAAGTGCAGCAGCGTGCCGCCGGTGACCAGGGCGGTCCAGCGGCGTTCGACCGCGGCCAGGCGGGGCAGGCGGGCGCGTTCCCAGGCTCCGGCGCGGGCGGGGTCGAGGGTGTTCCACAGCTCGCAGCGTCCCGACATGCGTCCGGCCAGCGTGGGCAGGCCGCCCAGCGGGGACGGGGTCAGCTCGCGGGCGCACGCGGTGAGCAGGGCGAGCGCGGCGGCCAGCTCGTCGTCGTGCCACGGCTCGTGCGGGATCCGGCCGGGCGCGACCCGCGAGCAGAGCAGCACCCACCCCGCCGCCTGGCAGGAGAACAGGAACCGGGGGGCGGGCACGCCCGGCGGCAGGGCCGCGCCCACCACGGCCTCAGCCCGGTAGTCGGCCGCGTGCGGCGAACCGGCGGCCACGGCCTTGACGAACACCTGGTCGCCGCCGGTCAGCGTGAGCACGCCGCGCACGCCGCCGGTGAAGCCGCCGTGCCGCCCCGCGAAGCCGGCCGCCGCCCGGCCGAGCCGCCGCTCGACCTCCCGGACGAGAGCACCGGGCAGATCCTCCCACCCGGGCAGGTCGGGCGGGTCGTGCCGGTCAGGCGGGGTCATCCGGTTGCCGGGCGGGTCGTGCCGGTCAGGCGGGGTCATCCGGTTGCCGGGCCTCCTGGAGGTCGGGCTGGGCGGTGTCGCGGTCGAGGCCCAGCAGGGCGAGGCGGAAGCGGGCGCAGCGCGCTTCGAGCTCGCGCTCGTCGTCGAGGATCCACTGTTCGATCATGGTCATCCAGTGAACACACCAGCAGCCGCAGGACGGCCGACTTGGCGCACTCTTTTCACTGGAGCAACTCGACCGTGCCGCGCTCGCCGTCCACGCGGACGCGGTCGCCGTCGCGCAGCCGCATGGTGGCGTTGCCGGTGCCGACCACGGCCGGGATGCCCAGCTCGCGGGCCACGATCGAGGCGTGCGACAGCGGCGCGCCCATGTCGGTGACGACGGCGGCCGCGCGCGGGAACATCGGGGTCCAGCCGACGTTCGTCAGGGTCGTCACCAGGATCTCGCCGGGCCCCAGCCGGTCGCCGTCCTCGGGGCCTGCGATGACCCTGACCACGCCCTCGACCACGCCCGGCGCGCCGGGGAACCCGGTCACGGTGTCGCTGACCGGGACGTCGAAGCCGCGGGCGTCGTAGACGTCGGCCCGGCGGCCCGGGTCGGCGGCCCACCGGACGGGGTCGAACCGGCCGACGATCACCGTCGGGTACGGCGGCAGCGCGGCGTACCGCTCGTGGGTCGCCCGCCGGACCGGGACCCGGGCCAGGGCCGAGGCGTCGCCGCGCAGCACGTCGAGGATCTCCTCCAGGTAGAGGTGGAACAGGTCGTCGCCGTGCCCGGTCAGCTCCCCGGCGCGCACCACGAACGCCCGCAGCACCCAGAAGGCCCGGATGTTCTCCGAACGGGCGCTCTCCCGGTCGCGGACGACCGCGTTCCACCGCCGTACCCGGGCGCGCATCCGGGCCTCCTTGCCGGGGTAGCGGGCGGCGAACCGCGCCCACGCCTCCGCCCTGGCCTTCTCCTGCCGGGCCAGCAGCGCCTCGGTGCCGGCCCGCAGGTCGCGCAGGCCGGCGAGCTGGGCGTCGATCCAGGACGGGTCCTCGCCGGGCCGGGGCCTTGAGACCTCGAACTCGTGGGGGCCGCGGTGCCCGTAGGCCAGCGCGAACTCCTCCCTGCTGATCTCGCCCCTGGCCAGCCGGCCCAGGCCCAGGACGGGCCCGAGGCTGGCCAGCTCGCCGTCGGCGTTGACGCCGGTGAGCATGGCCTCGGCGTCCGCCTCGCCCATCAGCCTGCGCAGCCGGTCGCGGGTCCAGACCAGCGTGGCGCCGCCCTGGCGGCCGGCGGCCTCCAGCATGCGGCTGGAGGTGACCAGGTGGGGCTCGATGGCGGACGTCCACAGGTCGGCCAGCTCGGCGCCGGAGGACGTGGCGGCGACGCGTTCGCGCAGCTCCTCGCAGCGCTGCCGGGAGGCGGCGAGGAAGGCGGGCATGTCCTTGATGTTGCGGCGCACCCGCCGCTGGAGGGTGACGGCCATCGGCAGCACGCGCCGGACGATCTCCCAGCGGGACAGCCGCACCGGCGGCACCTCCAGGCCGGCCGGCAGCCTGCCGAAGACCTGCTCGACCGCGCCCAGCCTGCTCCGCATGCCCAGGGCGGCGGCGATGGAGTGGACGACGCTGAGGTTCATGTAGAAGCGGCCGCCGATGTTGCCCACCAGGTCGAACCCGGGCAGCGCCGAGGCCGACATGGCCTCGCGGATGAAGATCTGGACGAACGACCAGGTCGCCGGCGTCATCACGTCGGGGATGGCCTCGCCCAGGTTGCCCGCGGTCCACAGGTAGTCGCCCTTGAGGCTGTCGTTCCACTCCTCGACCTGCGGTTTCAAGCCGGTGATCGGGCGGGCCTGGAGGATCGCGAACGTGCCGTCGCGCCTGGCCCACTCGACGTCCATGGGCATGCCGTACAGGGCCTGGATCCGTTCGCCGAGCGCGGCCAGCTCCACCGCCTGCGCCGGGTCGAGCACGGGAGCGCGGCGCAGGTCCTCGGGCACGGGCTCCTCGCCGGTGCCGCTCGCGGTGCGCACGGTCATGACGGTCTTGTCGGCGACCCGCGAGCCGGTGACCCGGCCGCCGGACAGGGTGATCGTGTCCGGTGTGACCTGCCCGCCGACGACGGCCTCGCCGAGCCCCCAGGAGGCGTTGACCACGATCTCGTCGCGCGCGCCGGTGACCGGGTCGGCGGTGAACATGATCCCGGCCGCGTCGGCGTCCACCAGCTCCTGGACGACCACCGCCAGGGCCACGTCGTCGTGCGGGACGCCGTTGCGCTCGCGGTAGGCGACGGCGCGCGGGTTCCACAGCGAGGCCCAGCAGCGGCGGACCGCCTCCAGCAGGCCGTCGGCCCTGACGTTGAGAAAGGTGTCCTGCTGCCCGGCGAACGACAGCTCGGGCAGGTCCTCGGCGGTGGCCGAGGAGCGCACGGCCACCGCGACGTCGTCGCCGAGCGCGGCGTGCGCGGCCCGGATCTCCTCGGCCAGGCCGGGCGGGATCTCGTGCGCGGCGAAGAGCGCGCCGGGGTCGCCGCTGGCGGCGATCTCGTCGCCGAACGCCGCCACGAACGACCGGTACGCCTGCGTCGTGACGACGAACCCGCCGGGCACCGGCAGCCCCGCCCTGGCCAGCCGGGCCAGCGAGGCGCCCTTGCCGCCCGCGGTGCCGAGGTCGGCGGCGGCTTCGTCGTCGAGGGGGATGACTGCCTTCATTTCACGCGCTCCTTGGCCGGGCTCATGGATGTCGCCAGTTTGCGCCGGGCGACGTCGGCGAGGGCGTCGAGGAGGTCGAGCGTGGCCCGCGCGACGGCGGCGGCGTCCTCGGGCGGCAGCGCGCGTCCGGTGCCCACCGCGCGTTCGACGGTCTCGGCCAGCAGCTCGGCGACGCGGTCGTCGGGCAGCCGCTCGGATTCCGGGCGCGCGCCGGGCAGGAACATGAAGCCGTAGAAGATCGAGCCGATCACCGTGACGTGCTCGGCCGGCTCCGCGCGCACGGCGCCCAGCCGGACCAGCTCGCGCAGGTACGCCTCGAAGGGGCCGCCGAGTTCGAGGCCGCCGGCCGCCGGTCGCTGCCGCTTGAGCCGGGTGAGCTTGCCGAGCACCTCGGAGTCGTCGAGCAGCACCGCGTGCAGCAGCGGCCGGTGCAGCAGCGCCGAGGCCAGGGTCCCGAACAGCTCGCCGAGGGTGGCGGGCGCGCCGTCGCGCACCCGGTCCAGCATGAGCACCCGCTCGCGCCGCAGCAGCGCGGCGAACAGCTCCTCGCGCGTCTTCCAGTGCAGGTAGATCGTGCCCTTGGCGACCCCGGCCCGCCTGGCGACGTCCTCGACGGTGGTCTTGTCGTAGCCCCAGCGCAGGATCAGCTCGGCGGCGGCGTCGAGGATCCGGTGGGCGCGCTCGGCCTGCCGCGCGGGGTCCTGCGGCGGCCTGCCCGCTCTGGCCATACCTCGCCTCCAATTGTTTGACCGGATAAGCTTAAACGGTCACACAATTGATGGCAAGGCCGGATCTCCCGTACGCCGCCGGGAAGGCGCCGCCGGGCCGTAGCGTAGGGGGCATGGGCAAGGCGTTCTGGATCGACCAGGAGTTCGACAGGGACCGTGACGGGCGCTACGCCGTGCACGTGCGCAAGAACCTCGACGAGTTCGAGTGGGGTGACATCGCGCCGGTCAGGTTCGCCTGCGCGGCCTGGCGGCTGGCCACTCCGCCCGCCCTCACCCCCGGCTACGTGCGCTGGGACCGCCGCGTCCTGGAGGCCACCTGCCACCGCAACACCTGGGACGGCACCCTGTTCGCGCGCGTCCGGATCGTCTCGCCGCTTCCCGCCGAGCTGACCAGGTCGCGCGCCTGGTGGCGCGACCGCGGCTGGCTGGGCTGGCAGGAGACCTTCGGCCAGTACGTCGAGCCGAGCCAGCAGGACCTCGCCCGCATCCCGTTCCTGCGCGCCACGCTGCTCGTCGAGGCGCCCGTGCCGCTCGGCGACCTGCCGCCGGAGCCCGAGGGCCCGCACGACGAGGTCGAGCAGCGCGCCCACCGGGCCGTGCTCGTCCTGGTCCGCGAGCTCAACGCGCTGGTCGCCCCGGTGCTCGACCAGCTCGGGTAGCCCGCCCGCGGGCCAGCATGCCCGCCGCCCCGGTGGGTAGCGGGAGGCGCATGAGACTTCCGTTCGTCGTGACGGCGCTCGTCCTGGCGGCCACCGGCTGCGCCGTGGACACGACGTCCCCCGCCCGCGCGGCCGAGCGTTTCCACGCGGCTCTCGAGGCTCACCAGGAGGACGCCGCGTGCGGGCTGCTGGCCCGGAGCACCGCCGAGAAGCTGCCCGACCCCGGCCAGACCTGCGCCCAGGCGCTGGGCGACCTCAAGCTGGGGGCCGGCGGCGCGGTCACCGAGGTGAGCGTGTGGGGCAAGGAGGCCCAGGTGCGGCTGGCCGGCGACACCCTGTTCCTGCACCGCTTCGACGACGGCTGGCGGGTCAAGGCCGCGGGCTGCCGGCCCGTGCACGACCTGCCCTACGACTGCGAGGTGGAGGACTGATGCGGGTGATGTTCACGCTGACCCTGCTCGTCATCGTGGCGGGGCTGGCCTGGTTCCTGGCCATAGGGTGGGCGCGGTTGTGAAGTGGTTGAAGGAGAACTCCCTCTCGCTGGCCTTCCTGGTCATGTTCCTGCTGGCGCTCGGCGGCCAGGCGGTGGCGGGCATGCTGCAGTTCAACGACCTGCAGCTGGTTCAGGGCGCCGACCCGGTGTCGTTCGCCGAGTACGTCACCTCCTCCGACTTCGCCGTGGACGTGGCCGAGAACTGGCAGTCGGAGTACCTGCAGTTCTTCCTGTACATCATGCTGACCGTCTGGCTCGTCCAGAAGGGCTCCCCCGAGTCGAAGAAGGTGGAGGACGCCGGGGCCGAGTCCGACGAGGAGCAGCAGGTCGGCGCGCACGCCGGCAGCCAGTCCCCCGCCTGGGCCAGGGCCCGCGGCGCCCGGCTGTGGCTGTTCAGCAACTCGCTCGGGCTGGTGATGGGGGCCATCTTCGTGTTGTCGTGGCTGGCCCAGTCGGTGGCGGGCCAGGCGGCCTACAACTCCGGCCGGCTCGCCGACCTGCGCGACCCCGTCTCGTGGGGCCAGTACGTGACCTCCGCCGAGTTCTGGAACCGCAGCCTGCAGAACTGGCAGTCGGAGCTGCTGGCCGTGTTGTCGATGGTGGTGCTGTCGGTCTACCTGCGTCAGCGCGGCTCGCCCGAGTCGAAGCCGGTCGGCGCCCCGCACGCGGCCACGGACGTCGAGGGCTGACCGGTCAGCACGGCCACGACGCGGGTGCCCGGCGCGAACGCCCCCCGCCGGGCCAGGTCGAGCACGCCGTAGAGCATCTTGGCCACGTAGACGCCCTCGACCCGGTGCTCGGCGGCGAACCGGTCGAGGTCGGGGGTCGAGCGGGCGTAGCCGCCGAAGTGGTGCTCGAGGTCGAGCGACCAGTTCGTCCAGGTGCGGCCGTAGGCCTCGCGCTGGAGCCGGGCCACCTCGCCGGCCAGGAAGCCGGCCCCCTTGAGCACCGCGAAGCCCAGCGCCCGCCTGCCCTCGGGCAGCCCGGCCGAGATGCCGGCCAGCGTGCCGCCGGTGCCGACCGGGCAGCAGACGACGTCGTAGTCGACGTCGATCTCGGGCGGCAGCTCGGCGCAGCCGCGCACGGCCGCGGCGTTGCTGCCGCCCTCGGGCAGGATCGCGACGTCGCCCCACCGCTCCCGCAGCCGCGCCTGCACCTCGGGCGTGTGCTTGAGCCGGTAGGTGGCGCGGTCGAGGTAGGTGAGGGTCATCCCGCAGGAGGCGGCGAAGGCGAGCGTGGGGTTGAGCGGCAGGTGCTCCTCGCCCCTGATCACCCCGATCGTCTCGATGCCGTGCAGCCTTCCGGCCTCGGCCACGGCCCTGATGTGATGGGAGTACGCCCCGCCGAAGGTGAGCAGCCGCCGATGGCCCAGGTTGTACTTGAGCTTGCGCCGCTTGTTGTCGTCGTGCATCAGGAACACCCGGACCTGGCCGAGCGCTGGATCCAGGAGCTCCTCCATGGCGCTAGTCTACGGTCGGGCCTTTGTTGAGGAGTGTTGGATTATGCGCGTTGCTGAAGCTTTTCGTGCCGCCTTCGGTGCCGATCCCCGCACGGTCTGGCGCGCGCCCGGCCGGGTCAACCTGATCGGCGAGCACACCGACTACAACGACGGTTTCGTCCTGCCCTTCGCGGTGCCGTGGGGCGTGAGCGCCGCCGTCACGCCGCGCGCCGACCAGACCATCCGGCTGCTGTCCCTCCAGTCCTCCGGCGGCCCGATCGAGCTGCCGGCCAGGGAGGAGGCGACCGGCTGGGCCCGCTACGCCGTGGGCGTGCTGGCCATGCTCGGCGACCGGGTCGCCGGCGCGGACATCGCGATCGACGGCGACGTGCCCCAGGGCGCGGGGCTCAGCTCCAGCGCCGCGCTGGAGGTGGCCGTCGCCTCCGCGCTGAACGACGTCCACGGGCTCGGCCTGACGCCGATGGAGATCGCGCTGCTCAGCCAGCGGGCCGAGAACGACTTCGTCGGCATGCCGTGCGGCATCATGGACCAGGCCGCCTCGGCGCTGTGCGAGGAGGGCCACGCGCTGTTCCTCGACTGCCGCTCGCTCGGCTCCAGGAGGATCCCCCTCGACCTGGCCGCCGAGGGCCTGAGCATCCTCATCATCGACACCCAGGTCCACCACGAGCACGCCGGCGGCGAGTACGCCAAGCGCCGCGCCGAGTGCGAGTCCGCGGCCCGCAAGCTGGGCGTGGCGTCCCTGCGCGACGTCACCGACCTGGCCGCGGCCCTCGACCGGCTCCAGGGCGACGAGCGCAAGCGCGTCATGCACGTCGTCACCGAGAACCACCGCGTCGAGGCCCTGGTCGGCCTGCTGCGCGCGGGCAAGGTCACCGAGATCGGCGCCCTGCTCAACGCCTCCCACCTGTCGCTGCGCGACCAGTACGAGGTCTCCTCGCCGGAGCTCGACGTGGCCGTGGAGGCCGCCTTCCGCGGCGGGGCCCGCGGCGCCAGGATGACGGGCGGCGGCTTCGGCGGCTCGGCCATCGCCCTCGTCCCGGACGACCGCCTCGACGGCGTGCGCGAGTCGGTCACGGCCGCCTACGCCGAGCGCGGCTTCCAGGCCCCCCGCTTCCTGGCCGCCACCGCCGCCAAGGGCGCCCACCGCCTGGCCTGACGCCGGTCAGGGCGTGCGGGCCGCTCCCGCCCGCGCCAGGTTGACCCCGCTGGCGATCACCCCGATGTGGCTGAACGCCTGCGGGTAGTTGCCCGCGAACGCGCCTGTGGCCGGGTCGATCTGCTCCGGGAGCAGGCCGAGCGGGCTGGCGCGGGCGCACAGGGAGGCGTACAGCTCCTCGGCGCGGGCCCGGTGACCTTGCAGGACGAGGTTGTCCACCAGCCAGAAGCTGCACAGCAGGAAGGCGCCCTCGTCGCCGGGCAGGCCGTCCGGCGACTGGTCGTGCAGGTAGCGGTAGAGCAGGCCGTCACCGGCGGACAGGCGTTCGGCGACGGCGGCGGTGGTCGCCGTCATCCGCGGGTCGTCGGCCGGCACGACTTTGCGCAGCGGCAGCGCGAGCAGGCTGGCGTCCAGGCCGCCGCCGCCGTCGAGGTGCTCGCTCAGGCACTGCGCCTCCTCGTCCCACGCCTGCTCCAGGATCAGCCGGCGCAGTTCCTCGGCGGTGGCGCGCCACCTGGCGATCGGACCGTCCAGGCCCAGCCGTTCGCCGATGGCCGCGGCCCGGTCGAGCGCCACCTGGCACATGCCCGCCGAGTAGGTGAAGACCCGGCCCTGGCTGCGTACCTCCCAGATGCCCTGGTCGGGCTGCCGCCAGGTGTTCGCGGCGGCCTCGGCCAGCGCCGACAGCCCCGACCACAGCGCGGGCTGCAGGTCGCGGCCGGGCAGCAGCCACTGGTCGGCGCAGTCGAGCACCTCGCCGTAGACATCGTGCTGGCGCTGGTCGGCCGCGCCGTTGCCCCACCGCACCGGCGCCGAGCGCCGGTAGCCCTCCAGGTCGGCGTCGACGACCTCCTCGGGCACGGGGTCGCCGCGCAGCGTGTACATGATCCGCGGCTGGCCGCTCTGCTCGAAGGCGTCGAGCACCCAGCCGAGGAAGCCGTCGGCCTCCTCCGCGAAGCCGACGCGGCGCAGCGCGAAGACGGCGTAAGCGGCGTCGCGGATCCAGGTGTAGCGGTAGTCCCAGTTGCGCACCCCGCCGACGGGCGCGGGCAACGAGGACGTCGGCGCCGCGACCAGCGAGCCGTTCACCCAGTCGTCGCACAGCTTCAGCGTGATCACCGAACGCCGGACCAGCGCCTCCTGCGGGCCCCGGTAGGTGCACGCGCCCATCCAGCGCCGCCAGGCGTCGGCGGTCTGCCGCACCATCGCCTCGGGATCGAACCGGTGGTGACGGTGGATGCGCCCCCACGACAACACCAGGTCGAGGCGCTCGCCCTCCTGGAGGTCGTGCACGGTGCGCAGCCCCGTCAGCGGCCGGTCGGACCGCAGGTGCAGCCGCAGGTCGGGCCGGCGGGACGCGCGCACCTCCAGGCCGCTGCCGAGCACCCGGACCTGCCCGCCGCCGCGCGGCGCCAGCTCCGCCCGCAGGCGCACGTCCCCCGCCAGGACGACCGCGGACCTGACCAGCTCGCTCCGTCCGCCGCCGGCGTCGTCGCTGAGGTCGGCGCCGGCGCGCAGGACCAGCGCGTCGGTGATCCGCACCACGCCGGACGGGCCGCGCAGCTCGGTGACCAGCACGGCGGTGTCCGGCACGTAGTACTGCCTGGCCTCGCGCAGGTCGTCGGTCGTCAGCGTGAAGCAGCCGCCGCGCTCGCGGTCGAGCAGGCCGCACAGCAGCGGGTCGCTGTCGAAGCGCGGCAGGCACAACCACGGGATCGAACCGTCGAGGGCGACCAGCGCCGCCGTCGTGCCGTCGCCGATGAGCCCGAGGTCCTCCAGGGGCGGGTAGCCCTCCCGGTGGCGGACCGGGCGGAAGGGTGGATCGAGGTCGAGCATCCGGCGTTCTCCTCCGAGGTACTCACCGGAAGGTGATCATCACCTTCACCACGTCGTCGAGCTTCTTGTCCGAGATCTCGAAGGCGCGTTCCATCTCCGCGAACGGGAACGTGTGGGTGGTCAGCGGCGTGGGATCGACCCGGCCGCCCTCCAGGAGGCGCAGCAGGCGTTCCATGCGCAGCCGCCCGCCCGGGCACAGGCCGGTCGTGATCTTCTTCTCGGCCATGCCGACGCCCCACTCGACGCGCGGGATGCGGACGAACTCGCCCTGGCCGTAGTAGCCGGTGTTGGAGACCGTCCCGCCCGGCTTGATGATTCTGATCGCGGTCTGGAAGGTGGCGTCCGCGCCGAGCGCCTCGATGGCGGTGTCCACGCCCTGTCCGCCGGTCAGGCGGAGCACGCCCTCGACGACGTCCTCGGCGCTGAAGTCGACGATCTCGTCGGCGCCGAAGTCGCGGGCCAGTCGCTGTCGGCGGGGCACCGACTCGACCCCGATGACCAGGCCGGCGCCGCGCAGCCGGGCGCCCGCGGTGGCCATCAGGCCCACCGGGCCCTGGGCCAGCACGGCGACCGTCCCGCCGATGGGGATGTCGCCGTTCTCGGCGCCCATGAAGCCGGTCGAGAGCATGTCCGCGCAGTAGACGGCCGTCTCGTCCGGCACCCCGGCGGGGATCTTCGCCATGTTGGCGTCGGCCTCGTTGACGTGGAAGTACTCGGCGAAGACGCCGTCCTTGGAGTTGGCGAACTTGAACCCGCCGAGCGGGCCGCCCGACTGCGACGGGTGACCGTCCTGGCAGGCGAGGTCGCCCCAGTCGGGGGTGATGGCCCCCACCAGGACGCGGTCGCCCGGCCGGAAGTCCCGCACCTCCTCGCCCACCTCGTGCACCACGCCGACGCCCTCGTGCCCGAGCGTGAGGTCGGTGCGCGGCCCGATGCCGCCCTGGACGGTGTGGGAGTCGGAGGTGCAGATGAGGGCGGTGGTGGTGCGGACGACGGCGTCGCGCGGCCCCGGCCGCGGCACCGGTTTGTCCATGAAACCGACCCGGCCGATCTCCCTCATGACGAAAGCCTGCACCGCGCCCCCCGACCGTGCCCCCCGCTGGACGTCCCCCCACGCCCCGGCCTGGGACCCTTCGGACACGTCCAGCCCTACCCGGCCGCGATCGCCGTCTAACCTCGGCGCGCTCCGCCCGTACCCCCTCCGGCCTGCGGTTTCACAGCGCCGGGAAGTTCGGCGGGCGGCGCTCCAGGAAGCTGGCGACGCCCTCGGCGAAGTCGGGCCGCCCGAAGGAGGCCAGCATCTCGTGGACGGCCTTCCTGGCCGACTCCTCCAGGGTGACGTCCCAGTCCTGCCACACCTGCCGCTTGATCACCGCCATGGACGCCGGCGAGCTGTGCACGGCCAGCTCTCTGGCGTACTCCTGGGCCTGCGCCAGCAGTGACTCCCCCGGCACCGCGCGGTTGGCCAGCCCCAGCTCGTACGCCTCCCGTCCGCTGAACACCCGGCCGGACAGCAGGACGTCCATGGCCCGCTGCTGGCCCATGACCCGCGGCAGCACCCAGGACAGGCCGTACTCGGCGACCAGGCCGCGGCGCGGGAAGGCGGTCGTCCACTTGGCCTCCTCGGCCGTGAAGACCAGGTCGCAGACGAGCGCGTGCACCATGCCGAGCCCCGCGCAGGCGCCGTTGACCGCGGCGATGATCGGCTTGCCGATGGTCGTGGGGAAGGTGTTGGGGCGGGGGTCGGGGGTCTCGTCGTAGGAGCCGGTCTGGATGGCGGCGAGCGTCTTGAAATCGGCCCCGGCGCAGAAGCCCTTGCCGGCGCCGGTCACCACGATCGCCCGGACGTCGGGGTCCTTCTCGGCCTCGGCCAGCAGGTCGAAGTAGCGCCTGCCCATGGCGTCCGTCCAGGCGTTGAGCGTGTCGGGACGGTTGAAGGTCAGCGTGAGCACGCCCCGGTCCGACGATGAGAGCACGAGTTCCGCCATGCGCTAACCGAACCATGTTCTGGGCGGGGCTGGCAAGCGCATCAGCGTGCGGGGTGGCGATGCACGTAGGCGGGGGTCAGCTCGCAGGTGTCGTAGTAGCGGTGGAAGACCGGGGTCGCGCCGCCCGACAGCGGCGGCACGATCCACGACCAGTCGGCCGGGCAGCGCCGTCCGGCGCGCTCCTCGCGTTCCAGGTGGGTCAGGAAGCGCCGGGACTCGGTGTGGTGGTCGGTGATCGTCACCCCCGCCCGTTCGAACGAGTGCAGCACCGCCACGTTGAGCTCGACCAGCGCGTGGTCGCGCCAGAGCGAGCGCTCGGTGGAGGTGTCCAGGCCGAGGTGCTTGGCCACTTCGGGGAGCAGGTCGTACCGGTCGGCGTCGGCCAGGTTGCGCACCCCGATCTCGGTGCCCATGTACCAGCCGTTGAACGGCGCGCACGGGTAGCAGACGCCCCCGATCTCCAGGCACATGTCCGAGATGACCGGCACGGCGTGCCAGCGCAGCCCCAGCTCCGCGAACCACGCGTACTCGGGATGCAGCAGCGGCACCTCCAGCACGGCGTCGCCCGGCAGGTTGCACAACAGCGGGTCGCCGAGCCCGGCCCGGACGACCAGCGGCAGCACGTCGAACCGGCCCGGCCCGCCGCGCCAGCCCAGTTCCTTGGCCAGGTCGGTGAGCTCGGCGTTGCGCGGGTCGCCGAGGACGCCGCCGCCGTTCAGCCGGTGCCCGGCGTAGCGGACGAGCTGGTCGTTGAGCACTCGCGGGCCCGGCATGGCCGGGGTGTCCGGGGCGAAGACGGTGACGGTGGGCCTGATGCGCCCCTCCCCCGTCGCCTCGCGCAGGTGCGCCACGCACTCCACCGCGACGCCCTCGGCCGTCGTCACCTCCCGCCGGTCGCGCACCTTCAGCGAACGCCAGTACAGGCGTCCGATGCACCGGCCGCTGTTGCGCCAGGCGACCCGGGCGCCGAACTCCAGCTCCTCGAAGGTGTGGACGTAGGTGCCGTGGCGGGCGACGTCTCTGGCGACGTCGCGCAGCCGGGCGGCCAGGCCGCCGGCGGCGGGGTTCTCGGCGTGGAAGAGCCTGATGAAACGCTCCGCCTCGCGGAGGTCCGTGGTGCGCTCGAACAGCGCGTGCACGGCTTGCACATCGAAGGGACGCAGTGACCTGATCCAGGTACGCACGCGGCAACCAACATTTCGCTCAGCGGAGCGCCCCGCCGATTCCGGGTCGGCGGCACGTCCTGCCGGCGGCGCCCTCTCCACGCCCCCGTCACGACTTCCCGCGGCTGCCGGCCGCACCCGGCCGACTCGCCCATCTTCCCCCCGGCGAACGCCTGTTGTCCCCGTAACCCCAAAATCAGTAACTCACCCACTACAACGCGTGAATCCCTCTCTTTTCACGACATGCCCGCGTCGGCCGCGCGGCGGTGCACCCTGACCGCTCAGGGCTTCGGATCCTCGGCGATGCGGCGACGCCGGCCTGGCGCCCACCTCGTGCCGTCCCGGCCCTGGAGAACGCATCAGGCCCTCCCACCGATCTCGGTGAGAGGGCCTGATCTGCCAAACTCTTGTCTGACTGCAGCTCCCGCGATAGGACTCGAACCTATAACCTGCCGGTTAACAGCCGGCTGCTCTGCCGTTGAGCTACGCGGGATCGAACGTTCGCCCTGCTGGTCGGGCTTGTTGGGCCCTTCCGTCGTGCGCAGGAATAGATTAGCGCACTCCTGGAGTGCGTGTCGCATCGCAACTGGGGTAGGCCGGGAGACAGCGGAGGTGCAAGATGCGTTATCGAATGACATTTGCAGTCGGTCTGGCTGTCGGTTACGTGCTCGGCAGCAGGGCGGGCCGCGAGCGGTACGAACAGATCAAGCGGGCGGCCCAGCGTGTGGCCGACAGCCCGAGGGTCCAGGAGGCCGCGGGGGTGGTCGGCGCGCAGGCGTCGAGGCTGGCCGGGGCGGCCAGGGAGAAGGTGGGCGGGACGCTTCAGGAGAAGATCCCGTTCCTCGGCTCCGACGGTCACCACAGGTCCGGCAGCGGCTGGCCCGAGGAGGAGGATCTCGCGGAACGGAAGTCCCGCGAGACCGGCATTCCCTACTGACGGCCCGGTCCGAGATCCGGCCCTGAAGATCCAGCCCCGAGATCCGGCGCGGCACGGACGTGTGATCCCTCACACGCCCATGCTGCGCCGGACGCCTTCCAGGGCCTGTTCGGCCTGCGCGCGCAGGCCCGGGTCCGTCGGATCGAGCCCGTCGTCGAAGACGAGCGTCCAGCCCAGCACCTCGCCGCCCGGCGGACGCCTGGCCACCAGCCGGACGCCGCCGCGCCCCGGCAGGCTGACCCGCTTGTTGACCACGATGGTGGAGTTCACCCGCTCGCGCACGGTCTCGGGCAGCATCCGCGGTTCGGCGACGCGCTCGAAGTGGCGGGCGCCGCCGGTGGTGACGACCCGCAGCCCCTCGTCGTCCCAGGACGCCTTGTCGATCTCCTCGTACGGCACCCGCGTCCCGTCGGACAGGAACAGGGCGAGGTTGGTGGCCACCAGGTGACCGTCGGAGGTCTCGGTGAACGTCAGCACCCGCTCCCCCGGCCGGGTGTCCAGGGATCGGCGCACGTCAGCGGGCAGGCGGCGAAGAATGCTCATATCTCCACGGTATCGGCGAGCAGGTCGAGGGTGAGCGCCGCGCTCCAGGAGAAGTCCCTGCACCCGCGCCCGCTGCCGTCGAACGGGTCGAAGCACTCGCGGAACCCGGCCTGCCGGACGAGCCGCAGGGTGCCGTTGGCGAGCTGCCGGCCGAGCTGGTCGAGCGAGTGGACGGCGGCGGCCCGGCGTAACAGCCAGTTGGTGTTCACCCAGGACGGCCCGCGCCAGTAGCGGGTGCGGTCGAACTGGGCGGCGCGGATCTCGCAGCTCGGCACCGGGTAGCCGGTCGCGCCCATGAACCGGGCCGACTCCAGCACCTCGACGCAGGCGTGCAGGTGGTCGCTGGGCAGCCCGGGATCGAGCAGCGGCCCGAACGCGCCCACCGTGCAGACCTTGATCAGCCGGCCGGAGCGCAGGTCGAGGGGGTAGAAGCAGCCGTCCCAGAGCCGGTCGAGCATGGCCTGCCTGATGCGTTCGGCCTGTTCGGCGTGGGGGGCGGGGTCGGCCCCCGCCACCGGCGCCAGCTCGGCCAGCGCCTGGCAGGAGGCGAGCCAGATCCCGTTGAACATCGGGTCCTCGACCGCGAACGGGTGCTCGTCGCGCAGGTACTCGGCGCGGTAGCCGGCGTCGCGGTAACGCATGGCCAGCCAGACGTAGCGGTCGTGGTCGCTGTCGGGGTGGCGTTCGGCCAGCTCGACGTTGCGGTAGCCGTAGCCGATGGCGGGCAGCGCGGCGAGCGGCTGGTCCCAGGCCGGGCTGTCGTCCATGCCCGACTCCCAGGGATGGACGATCGCCGCCAGCCCGGCGCCGCCGAGGTCGCGGGCCGAGGCGAGGTAGTGGTGCTGGGCGACGAGCAGCGGGAACGTGCGCCGGACGAAGGCCACGTCGCCGGTGTGCCGGTAGAGCCAGCGCAGTGCCAGCGCCTGCAGCGGCGGGGAGGTGAGCCCGGAGGTGTAGACCCTGGGCGCGGAGGCGTGCTCCTGCGAGCGCCAGACCGACGGCCCGGGGAAGTAGGCCTCGCGGGTGTGGAAGACGATGTGGGGCACCATGCCGGTCGCCCACTGGCCGCTCAGCAGGCTGAGCAGCTCCTCCCGGGCGCGCTCCGGGCGGTGCCTGGCCAGGCCGATGACGACGAACGCGGAGTCCCAGCTCCACTGGTGCGGGTAGAGACCCGGTGCGGGCACGGTGCCGCTGCCCGTCCAGTTCGCCTCGAGCACGGCCAGCGCCTCGCGCCCGAGCGCGGCATCGTCAACCGCCGGCCGCGCCTCCATTCACTCACTATGCCTTGGGAAGCGGTCGGAAGCTACGGCCTCTTGGCCCACTTCGCGACGAACGTGACACCGAGGACGACGGCGCCGATGATGAGAGCCCACTTGAGAAGCGTGAAGACGAAACCCACGAGCGGGCCGACGAGGAGCAGTGCGACGATGATCGCGGCGATGATCAGAAGGATGCGTGCCATGTCTCCACCGTAGGAGATCCTTTAAGCCGTTTGCAGGTGACCGAGGGTTGAATCAGGGACAAGTCAGGGTCACCCCTACCCTTTGGAACCAACCGGTCAAGACTCCCGTTGAGCCGGTAGGACACGGGGCATCGGGGGCCCTCTTCACGGGGAGCGTGATGAGTCTGGGACCACCCATGAGCAGGGAAGGCGCCGAGTACGCGCTGCGCGCTCGGGCCGACGAACGCGACCGGATCTCCGGCGACCTGCTCGATCTCGAATCCCACACCACGTACCAGCTGCTCAAGGGCGCCACGCTGAACGGGGTGACGGCGCAGCGCTGGGCCGCCGTCCAGGCCGCGCTGACCCGGCTGTGGCTGCTGAACGACGCCTACCGGGCCGTGCTGCGCGACGCCGAGCAGGTCAGGGCCGCGCGCGCGAAGCTCGGCGCCGAGCAGCTCGACGAGCTGACCCGGCTGCTGTCGGGCACGTCCGTCGTGCTGCGGGCCGCGGCCAAGCCCGTCGAGCAGCGCTCGCTGCTGCCCGAGGCCGACGAGCGGCTGACCCTCGACGAGACCGTCGCCCGCATGGACGGCGCCTTCCGCGAGGTCACCTCGGCGCTCAACGACATCGACGCCGTGTGGAACGCCGTCCTGCCCCGGCTCGACGACGCCGACCGCGCCCTGCGCGAGATCCGCGACCTGGAGCGGGAGCTGGGCGAGGGCGTCGGCCTGGAGGCACAGGAGGCGGAGCTGCGGCGGATGCGCGCAGCCCTGCTCGCCGACCCGCTCGGCGCGGGCGTGGGCCCCGACCTCGGCGGGGTCGCCCGCGCGCTGGCCGAGGCCCGCGCGGAGGTCGACCAGGCGATCGTGGTCAAGCGCGAGTACGCCAGGCGCCGCGAGGACCTGGTGGCCGCCCTCGACCGGGTACGCGCGGCCGAGAGCGAGGCCAGGCTGGCCCACGGCGCGGTCGTGGTCAAGATCGCCCTGCCGCCGCAGGCCCGCCCGCGCAGCCGGGTCGAGGAGCTGACCGGCGAGCTGGCCGCGCTCGACGCCTCGGCCGACACCTGGGTGGTGCGGGCCAGGCGGCTGGCGAACGTGGAGAGCGAGGCGGAGAAGGCGGCCGACCGGGCGCGGGCCACCGCCAAGGCCCTGTACGGCCTGGTCGGCAGGCGTGACGAGTTACGCGGCCGGCTCGGCGCCTGCCAGGCCATGGCGGTGCGCAAGGGCATGGCCGAGGACCCCCACGCCGCCGCGTGCTTCGAGCGGGCCCGATCCCTGCTGTGGAGCGCTCCCTGCGACCTGACCGAGGCGGCGGCCGCGGTCGAGACCTACCAGCGCGCGATACACGGAGGTAAGCCATGACCCGCTGCGCGCAGCCGGGCTGCACCGGCACCATCGAGGACGGCTACTGCGACCTGTGCGGCAACGCGGCGGGCCCGCCGCCCCCGGCGGTGTCCGTCCCCCAGCAGGCGTCGGCCCCGGCGTCGGCCTCGGGCCCGCTTTCGGGGCCGCTCTCGGGGCCGGTGAACACCCAGCCGGTGAGCCGGCCGCTGACCTCGCCGGTGAGCAGCAGCGGCAGATCGCGGGCCGGGGTGCTGGGCGGCATCGCCGACCTGCCGTCCGTGCCGTACCGGGATCCGGCGACGGCCGTGATGGCCGATCCGCAGGTGCCGGAGGAGAAGCGGTTCTGCGCCAACCCGGCCTGCGGGGAGCCGGTGGGCCGGTCCCGGCAGGGCCGTCCCGGGCTGACGGAGGGGTTCTGCCCGCACTGCCGCACGCCGTACTCCTTCACCCCGAAGCTGGCCAAGGACGACATGGTGGCCGGGCAGTACCGGGTGCTCGGCTGCCTGGCGCACGGCGGTCTCGGCTGGATCTACCTGGCCGCCGACGAGAACCTGGACGGCCGCTGGGTCGTGCTCAAGGGCCTGCTCAACACCAACGACGCCGAGGCGCTGGCGGCCGCCGAGGCCGAACGCAAGTTCCTCACCACGGTCGACCACCCGAACATCGTCAAGATCCTCAACTTCCAGCTCTCCGGCGGCCTCGGCTACATCGTCATGGAGTACGTCGGCGGCCAGTCCCTGCACGAGCTGCGCCGCCAGGGCCCGCTGCCGCTGCGCGAGGCGCTGATCTACGGCCGCGAGATCCTGCACGCGTTCGGCTACCTGCACGAGAACGGCCTGGTCTACTGCGACCTCAAGCCGGCCAACGTGATCCGGGTCGGCCGGCGGCTCAAGCTGATCGACCTGGGCGCCGTCCAGCCGGTCGGCTCGCCGCCCGGCACGTCCTGGGCGACGGTCGGCTACCACGCGCCCGAGCTGGACACCCATCCCTCGTCCGTGGCCTCCGACCTCTACACCGTGGCCAGGACCCTGGCGGTGCTGACGATCCCGTCCTGGAGCCCGGCCAAGGGCGGCGTGGCCAGCCCGCTGCCGCAGGACTGCGGGCACGAGTCGTTCGCGCGGCTGCTGCGCAGGGCCACCGCGCCCGACCCCGCCGACCGGTTCCAGAGCGCGTGGGAGATGGAGGAGCAGCTCGTCGGGGTGCTGCGGGAGATCAGCGCGGCCGAGGAGGGCGTGCCGTTCCCGGCGCCCTCGACCCTGTTCGGGCCCGAGCGCTCCGCCGTGGGGACGGCATTGTCGGCATCGCGCCAGGAGGTGTTCGGGCCGCTCGACCCGGCCGTGGTCGCGGTCGAGCTGCCGGTGCCGCACGTCGATCCGCTCGACCCGGCGGCGGGCGCGCTGGCGGGCCTGCTCGGGTTCGACGGCAAGGAGCTGTTCGACCAGCTCTCGGCGATGCCGCCGACGCCCGAGACCCGGCTCATGCGGGCCAGGCTGCTGGCCGAGGCGGGCGCGGCCGAGACGCCGCACGCGCTGACGGAGCTGGACCGGTTGCTCCCCGGCGACTGGCGGACGACCTGGTACCGCGGGGTGCACGCGCTGGCCGGGCGCCAGCCGGACACCGCGGTGACGATGTTCGACGCGTGCGTGTCGGCGCTGCCCGGCGAGCTCGCGCCCAAGCTGGCGCTGGCGTTCGCGCTGGAGTGCGCCGGCCGGCAGTCGGCCCACTGGTACAACGCCGTCTGGCGGACCGACCACTCCTACGTCAGCGCCGCGTTCGGGCTGGCCAGGACGGGCCGCGTCGACGTGCTGGACGAGGTGCCGCCCACCTCCAGCTACCGGGTGGCGGCGCAGGTGGCGCTGGCCGCCTCGGTGTTCCGCCGGACCGACCTGAGCACGGTGTCCGCCGCCGACCTGGTCGGCGCGGCCGGACGGCTGGCCGGCCTGGCCGACCTCGACCCGCGCCGCCGCGACCTGCTCACCGCCGAGCTGCTGCGCTGCGCGCTGGCCTGGCTGGACCACAACCCCGCGCCGCCCCGGACGAAGCTGGCCGAGGCCGACTTCACCGAACCGGGGCTGCGCAGGCGGCTGGAGTCGATCTACCGGAAGCTCGCGGTGGCGGCCGGCTCCCGCCATGAACGCCACGCGCTCATCGACCAGGCGAACGCCGTACGACCGAGGACGTGGCTGTGACCGAACCCGTACCGACCTCCCAGAGCTGCCCGATGTGCGCGTCCCCCGTCGTCCAGGGGGACGTCTACTGCGAGCGGTGCGGGCACGCGCTCGGCGCGCCGGTCTGCACCTCCTGCGGCGCGGCCGCGGTGGACGCGGAGGGCTACTGCGAACGGTGCGGCGCCCGCCAGCCCACCGGCCGCGACCACGCCGAGATCGTCCTGGACGGCGGTGCCGCCGCCGTGACCGACAAGGGGCTGCGACGCGCCCGCAACGAGGACGCCATGGCGCTGCTGACCACCGGCGACGCCGTGATCACGGTGGTGTGCGACGGCGTGGGCAGCTCGCCGCGGGCCGACGCGGCCTCGGCCGCGGCGGTGGAGACCGCGGGCGCCGCCCTGGCCAGGGGGGCCTCCGCACAGGAGGCGTTCGAGCTGGCCGGAAAGGCGGTGACCGCCCTGGCGACCTCCGTGGACGACGCCCCCGCCTGCACCTACGTCGCCGCGGTCGCCGGCCCCGGCGGGATCACGCTGAGCTGGGCGGGCGACACGCGGGCGTACTGGCTGCCCGGCGAGGCCCCCGGGCAGGGCGTGCTGCTGACCGAGGACGACGTGGTCCCGACCGGCGAGATCACCGCGTGGCTCGGCGCGGATTCCGGCGAGGTGTCGCTGCATGTGCGCACGCTCGCCCCGGGGGCGCCCGGCCTGCTGCTGGTGTGCAGCGACGGGCTGTGGCGCTACCTGGACGGCTACCGGTTCCCGCAGCCGGGAACCCCCCTCGACATGGCCCGCGAGATGCTGCGCCACGCCCTGGCCTCCGGCGGCCAGGACAACGTGACGATCGTTCTCATCCCCCTAGGAGAAACGCATGGGTGACCAGCCCACGTTCACGCTGAACATCGACCAGAACAAGTACCTGTCCACCGACGCCCGGGAGGTGCACGCGATCCTCACCGTGGCCTCCTCCGGCGGCGGCTTCGCCCAGGCCGCGCCCACCGAGGCGGCTGAGGTCATCATCGTCGACACCTCCGGCTCGATGAGCGGCGGCAAGATCCGCGAGGCCCGGCAGGCCGCGGCGGCGGCCGTGCACGCGCTGCGCGACGGCGTGCACTTCGCGGTGATCGCCGGGACCGAGCGGGCCAGGGTCGTCTACCCCGGCGGCAACGCCAACCTGGTCAGGGCCACGCCCGCCACCCGCGCCGAGGCCGAGCGGGCGATCAGCAGGCTGCTCGCGCACGGCGGCACGGCCATCGGCGAGTGGCTGAAGCTGGCCGGGCACCTGCTGAGCGGCTACCCGAACGCGATCAGGCACGCGCTGCTGATGACCGACGGGCAGAACAACGAGCGTCCCGAGGTGTTCGGGGCCGTGCTGCAGGGGTGGAGCGGCAAGTTCGTCTGCGACAGCCTGGGCGTGGGCGACGACTGGGTGCCCGCCGAGCTGCGGAAGGTCGCCGAGGCGATGCTCGGCTCGTTCGAGTTCGTACGGAACCAGAGCGATCTGGCCGAGTTCTTCCGCCGGGTGACGCAGACGTCGATGAGCAAGACCGTGGCGGACCTGTCGCTGCGGGTGTGGGTGCCGCAGACGGCCAAGCTGAAGTTCGTCAAGCAGGTCTCCCCCACGCTGCTCGACCTGACCGGCAAGCGCACCGACGTCAACCCGCTGACCGGCGACTACCCGACCGGCTCGTGGGGCCAGGAGGAACGCGAGTACCACCTGTGCGTCGAGGTGCCGCCGGGCCAGATCGGCCAGGAGATCAGGGCAGGCTGGGTGAAGCTGGTGCGCCCCGACACGGGGGACGTCGTGGCCAGCGGCAACGTGCTGGCCCAGTGGACCGACGACCTGGCGCAGTCCACCCAGATCAACCGGAAGGTCGCCCACTACACCGGCCAGGCCGAGCTGCACGAGCTCATCCAGGACGGCCTCAGCGCCCGCGCCGCCGGGGACGTGGAGGCCGCGACCGCCCGCCTGGCCAAGGCCAGGGAACTGGCCGCGGAGTCGGGCCGCGAGGACACCGCCCGGCTGCTGGAGAAGGTCGTGGAGGTCGATCCCGCGACCGGCACGGCCCGGCTGCGCAGGAACGTGGACAAGGCCGACGAGATCGAACTGGACACCGGTTCCGTCCGCACCAGCCGGCTGCGTAAGGGCGAGGGCTGATGGCGACCTGTCCGCAGGGGCATGACTCCGGCTCCGACGACTACTGCGACGTCTGCGGCGCGCAGATGGGCGGGACGCCCGCCGCGCCCCAGCCCCAGCCGGCGGCGGCCACCGCCGCCGCCGGAGGCGACGACGCCTGCCCGGTCTGCCAGACGCCGCGCGCCGGGCAGTTCTGCGAGGTGTGCGGGCACGACTTCACCGGCGGCGGGGGCGGCGTGCCGCTCCCGGTGCGGGGGGCGCGGTGGGAGGCCGTCGCCGCCGCCGACCGCACCTACTACGAGAAGGTGGTCGCCGAGGGCGGTCCGGACGCGGCGCGCATGGCCTTCCCGCCGTACTGTCCCGAGCGCTCGTTCGGGCTGGTCGGCGAGCAGGTGCGCATCGGACGGCGCAGCAGGGCCAGGAACCTGGCGCCGGAGATCGACCTGACCGGCCCGCCCGAGGACCCGGGCGTGTCGCACCTGCACGCCGTGCTGCTGGCCCAGCCGGACGGCACCTGGACGCTGGTGGACCCAGGCTCGGCCAACGGCACCCAGGTCAACGGCAAGACCGTGGAGATCAACACGCCCGTCCGGGTCGGTCCGGGCGACCGGATCCACCTGGGCGCCTGGACCGTCATCACCATCAGGGAGGGCACCCCGTGACCCTGGTGCAGAACCCGGGCGCCCTCGTCCCGGCGGGCGCCCCCGCCCCCCTGCCGCGCCACAGCGTGCCCGGCCGCATCCGCGTCATCTCCGGCGTCACCGTGGCGGCCCTCGCGCTGCTGTTCGCGGCGCTCGGCGTGGGCAGCCTGACCGCCGGCGACGGGCTGCAGGTCATCGGCCGCGACGCCGGGCCGCAGGTCGTCGCCACCGCCGGGCTCTACCTGGCGCTCAGCGACATGGACGCCCAGGTGGCCAACGCGCTGGTCATGGGCGACCAGTACGGCCAGCAGCGCCGCGAGGCCGTCGACCGGTACGAGCGGCGGCGCACGGAGGCCGACCAGGCGCTGCTGAAGGCGTTCGAGCTGGCCGGCGACAACGCCGCCGAGCGGCGGACCGTGCAGTCGGTGCTCGACGGCCTCGGCCGCTACGAACGGCTCGCCGGGCAGGCGCTGCTGCTGAACGAGCAGTCCCGGCACGCGCCCGGCGCGCCGCCGGACAACGTCGTGGGCACCTACCGGCAGGCCACCGACCTGATGCGGCTGGTGCTGCTGCCGCAGGCCTACAACCTGACCCTGGAGAGCGGCACGATCGTCCGCCGCACCTACGACGACAAGAACGCCATGGTCCCGCTGCTGCGCTCCGCGGTGCTGCTGGCCGGGCTGCTCGCGCTGGGCTGCCTGATCTGGCTCCAGGTCTACCTGGCCCGGCGGTTCCGCCGGGTGTTCGGCCCGGCGCTGCTGGTCGCCACGCTGGCCACCGCGGTCTCGCTGATCCTCGGCGTGAACGTGCTCGGCCAGGACCAGACGGACCTGCGCACGGCCAAGACACAGGGCTTCGACTCGGTCCTGACGCTGGCCAAGGCCCGCGCGATCAGCAACAGCATGCAGGGCGACCAGAGCCGCTACCTGCTCGACAAGGACCGCGCCGACACCTACGAGCACACCTTCCTGGACAAGTCGCAGTCAGTCGTCTACTTCGAGTCGGGCAACCTCACGCAGTACCACGCGAAGGTGGCCGCCGACGCCGGAGCGGCCCGCGGCATGCTGGGGCCCGAGCTGACCGGCCCGGAGGGCACCCGCGTGCTGGACGCCTACCGGGCCTTCCAGCAGGCCGACACCTCCTTCCGGGCACTCGCGCTGGACGGCAGGACCGCCGAGGCCGTGACCGCCAAGCTCGGGCCGGTCACCGCCGCGTTCGACGCCTACGACCGGGCCCTGGTGGCCCTGGCCGAACGGCACGAGCGCACCTTCGACCAGTCCATCGACGCCGGCCGGAACGCGCTGGACAACCTGTGGCGGCTGCTGCCGTTCGCGATCGCCGGGATCGCGCTGCTGATGATCGCCGGGGTGTGGCCGAGACTCAAGGAGTACCGTTGAAGCGCACGCTGGTAGCGGCCCTGGCCCTGACCGCGGTGGCCGCCGCGGCCTGCGGCGCCGGCGGCCGGGAGTCGATCCTCGACAAGGACACCATCGTCATCGCCGTCCGCTCCGACCTGCCGTCGGTGGGCTTCCGCCGGCCGGACGGCACCTTCGCGGGCTTCGACGTCGACGTCGCACGCTACGTGGCCAAGCGGCTGGGCAAGAAGTTCAAGCTGATCCCCGTGCTGGCGGGCGACCGGGAGAAGGTGCTGATCCAGGGGCGGGCCGACATGGTGGTGGCGACGTACACGATCAGCATGGACCGCAAGGCGAAGGTGCTGTTCGCGGGGCCGTACCACATCTCCTACCAGGACATCCTGACGCGGCCGGACGACAAGGTGGACAACGTCCGGCAGCTGAAGGGCCGCCGGATCTGCGCGGTGGAGGGCTCGAACGCCGCCGAGCGGGTCGTGGAGGAACGCAGCGTGGCGGCCAAGCTGGTGCCGTTCAAGGACTACGCGTCGTGCCTGAGCGCGCTGAAGAGCCGGCAGGTGGACGCCGTCACCACCAACGACGTGATCCTGGCCGGCCTGGCCGATCAGGACGGCTCGGGGCTGCGGCTGGCCAACGCCCAGTTCAACGAGCAGCGAAGCGGGGTGGGCCTGCACAAGGACGACGTGCCGGGCTGCGAGGCGGTGAACCGCGCGATCACCGACATGTACCAGGACGGCACCGCGAGCCAGCTGCTGCACAAGTGGTTCAGCAAGGCGGGCCTGAACCTGACCAACATCGCCGTGCCGCAGTTCGAGGGCTGCTCCTGAGCCCGCCGCCCGGCATGCGGACGGGCCCGGCACGCTCGCCGGGCCCGTCGCGGGGTCGAAGGGTCAGTCCAGGTAGTCCCTGAGCATCTGCGCGCGCGTCGGGTGGCGGAGCTTGGCCAAGGTCTTCGACTCGATCTGCCGGATGCGCTCGCGCGTCACGCCGAACTCCCTGCCCACCTCCTCCAGCGTGCGCGGATGCCCGTCGGCCAGGCCGAAGCGGAGCTGGATGATGCGCTGCTCGCGGTCGGACAGCGTGGCCAGGATGTCGTCGAGCTGGTCCTGCAGCATGATGAAGGCGGCCGCCTCCATGGGCACGACGGCGTCGGCGTCCTCGATGAAGTCACCGAGGTCGGAGTCCTCCTCGCCGATCGGCGACTGCAGGGACACCGGCTCCTGGGCGATGCGCTGGATCTCCACCACGCGGTCGACCGGGAGGTCCATCTCCTTGGCGATCTCCTCGGGGATGGGCTCGCGGCCGAGGTCCTGGTGGAGCTGACGCTGCACTCTGACGAGCTTGTTGATGGTCTCCACCATGTGCACCGGAATGCGGATGGTGCGCGCCTGGTCGGCGATCGCCCGGGTGATCGCCTGCCTGATCCACCAGGTGGCGTAGGTGGAGAATTTGTAGCCCTTCGTGTAGTCGAACTTCTCGACCGCCCGGATGAGCCCGAGGTTGCCTTCCTGGATCAGGTCGAGGAACAACATGCCGCGGCCCACGTACCGCTTGGCGATCGACACCACGAGCCTGAGGTTGGCCTCGATCAGCCGCTGCTTGGCCCTGGTGCCCTGCCAGACGAGCTCCCTGAACTCCGGGAAGGCCAGACGCGAGACCCCGTTGGCCAGCTTGTCCTCGGCGAACAGGCCGGCTTCGATCGACTTGGCGAGCTCCACCTCCTCCTCGGCGGTCAGCAGGGGGACGCGGCCGATCTCCCGCAGATAGATACGGACGAGATCGCTGGTCGGCGCCCGCTTGCCTACGTCCTCCTCATCGGCGCGGGTGGACTCCTCGTCGCCCTGGGGCTCGAGGACCTCCACGCCGTTCTCTGCGAGCATCCGCACGACGCGTTCCAGCGCGTCGGACGGCAGCTCGGATCGGTCAAGCGCGGCGGCGACGTCATCGACGGTTACGCTTCCGCGCTCCCTTCCCTTCGCGACGAGGTCCGCCACCTGATCTACCGATGGCGGCCCGCTTGGCAGCACCGATGCACCCACGGGAGACAGTCTGCAGTATTGGTTCCATCAAATGGCAGACCCATTTTTGTTGCGGAAGGTAAGACGATCAGCATTACCGAATTGAGATCGAGTAAAGGTTTGGCCCGAGTTTGATCAGGAAAGAAAAGTCAATTACGCGGTCTGGAAACCCACGTCCGGCGACGTCCGCCTGCCGGACGTTTCTCTTCCGCTGCCCGGAAGACGCCCGAGCGGCCCCATGACGGCAGCGCGGACCGGCCGCGATTCCCCGCACACCCCCTGGTTCACCGCCGGTCCCCGCTGCCGAACTGTTATCAAATGGGGTCAGCTTCCCGCGGCGCGCTCGCGCAGCACCCGGCGCTGCTGCTCCAGCGCCACCAGCTCGCCGAACAGCCTGTTGTACTCCTGCTGCTGCTCCACCGGGTTGAGGCGCTGCATGCGGGACTTGGCCTGGGCGATGGCCCGGTCGACCGCGATCGCCTCGATGGCCGCCAGCATGGCCCCCGCGTAACGCTCCTCGGCGTGCGCGTCGGCCTGGACGGGCTCCACCGCGAACCGCGTCACGAGCGCCCTGGTGGCCTCGTCGTGGGCGTGCTCCAGCAGCCGGTCGACCCACTCGCGGCCGCCGTGACCGGCCGAGCCGGCGCCGCCGGCGGCCTGGATGACCTTGTGCAGGGCGACGTGGTCGGGCGCGGTGAACGCCTGCGGGTCGAGGGCGTCGAAGCGCGGCCCGAGCAGCGCCGGCCGCTGGACGGCCAGCTTGAGCAGCTCGCCCTCCACCCGCACGCTCGGATCGACCGGGGCCGCCTTGGGGGCGCGCTGGGGGCGGCCCTGCTGGGTGTTGGCCACCTCGCCGATGCGCTGCATGACGAAGCGCTCGTCCATGAAGCCGAGCCAGCGGTCGAGGTCGATGGCGTAGCGCTTGCGCAGGCCGACGTCCTTGATCCCGGCCACGATGGGCGCCGCCGCGTCGAGGGCGGCGATCTTGCCCTCGTTGCTGCGCAGGTCGTAGCGGGAGATGGTGCTCCTGATGGCGAACTGGAACAGCGGCTCGCGGCTCGCGATGAGGTCGCGCACCGCCGCGTCGCCCTGCTTGATCCGCAGATCGCACGGGTCGAGGCCGTCGCTCTGCACCGCGACGTAGGTCTGCGTGACGAACTTCTGCTCGTCGGCGAAGGCCCGCAGCGCCGCCTTCTGGCCCGCCGCGTCGCCGTCGAAGGTGAAGATGACCTCGCCGCGGAACTCGGCCTGGTCGAGCAGGAACCGGCGCAGGATCTTGATGTGCTCCTCGCCGAACGACGTGCCGCAGGTGGCCACCGCGGTCGGAACGCCGGCCAGATGGCAGGCCATCACGTCGGTGTATCCCTCGACGATCACCGCCTGGGCGCGCTTGCTGATCTCTCGTTTGGCGAGATCAATGCCATAAAGGACCTGGCTCTTCTTGTAAAGCGGGGAGTCAGGCGTATTCAGATATTTCGGACCATCGTCGGAATCGAGCAACTTGCGGGCGCCGAATCCGATCACGTCACCCGTGGCGTCCCTGATCGGCCAGATCAGCCGCCCTCGGAACCGGTCGATCGGCCCCCGCCTGCCCTCCTTGGCCAAGCCGCCCTTGACCAGCTCGTCGGCGGTGAACCCGCGCCCCATCAGGTGGCGCGCCAGCGCCTCCCACTCGGCCGGCGCGTAGCCGACGCCGAACGTCTCGGCGTCGGCGCGCTCGAACCCGCGCTCGGACAGGAACCGCCGCCCCGGGGCCGCGTCGGGCCCGAACAGCTTCTCGGCGTAGAACTCGGCGGCCACCCGGTGGGCCTCGATCAGCCGGGCCCGCTCGCCGTGGTCGCGCTTGGGGACGTAGCCGCCCTGCTCGTACTGGAGCTGGATGCCGGCCCGCTGGGCCAGCCGCTCGACCGCCTCACCGAACGGCAGGTGCTCGATCTTCTCCACGAACGTGATCACGTCACCGCCTTCTGAGCACCCGAAGCAGAAGTACATTCCGCGCTCGGGGGTGACGTTGAAGGACGGGCTCTTCTCGTCGTGGAAGGGGCACAGGCCCTTGAGGTTGCCCCCTCCGGCGTTGCGCAACTGGATGTGCTCGCCGATCACGTCGGCGATGGGGGAACGCTCGCGTACGAGCGCGATGTCGACATCACGGATCCGGCCAGCCACGCCGGTGAGTCTATTCCGCCCCACCGACGGTTCCGCCCCTCGCGGGGTGTGCCGCGGCCGGTGAACGGCGTGGCACGGGCTGTCGACGGCCGGGGAAGACGCGCGTCACCTCTGGGTTGCTAAAGCGGGAAACTGGTGATGCGGAGTCCCGTGGTCGGCTACAAAGGTGAGGGTTGTCGGTGGAAACGGTGACACGGGTGAGGAAGACTATGCATTCCGGGCATATCGTGCGGTGGGCGGTTGTGGCCGGCGCCGTGCTGCTCACCGGCGCCTGCGCCCAGGCGACCGGGGTGGCGGGCGTCAGCGCCCAGTCGCCCTCCACGGCCCCGCCCACGGGCACGTCCACTGGCACGCCCACTGGCACCCCGGCGGTCACCGCCACCATCCCCTCGCCCGGCCCGTCCGGCCAGGAGGGCGAGCAGCAGGCCGAGCGGCCGCCCAAGGGGGACGACCCGGTCAAGGTGCCGCCGCCCAAGCTGTCGAAGTTCACCTACACGTTCCCGGTCAAGGGCTGCGGCACGACCTACCAGCGCAGCCTGCTGGTGCTGCCCAAGACGACGATCTGGGCCCCGCAGGGCTGCTCGTTCGTCGCGCCGGTGGACGGCGTGGTGGACGAGGTCAACGTCAAGAACCGGTGGGCGCCCTCCACCGACAAGGGCGCCGACCGCGAGGGCCGGTTCGTCACGATCATCGGCGACGACGGCGTGCGTTACCTCGGCGGCCACCTCGACTCCGTCGCCGAGGGGGTACGGCCCGGCGTGCGGGTGAAGGCCGGGCAGCTGCTCGGCCGGGTGGGCAGGTCGGGCAACGCCCGCGACGCCGGCTCCAACCTCTACTTCGCGATCTCCTGGAAGACCGGCCCGGCCTACTGGTGGGTGCGCCGGGGCATGGTCGAGCCGTGGGACTACCTGGACGCCTGGCGCTCCGGCAACCGCACGCTCTCCCCCCGCAAGGAGACGCTGGCGCTGCGCGGCAAACTCGGCGAGACGCCGCGGTGCGCGGTCCAGTGCACGTCGAAGAAGGTGCCGCAGGCCACCAAGCAGCCCAGGAAGCCGCGCAGGACCGCCCAGCCCAAGGACGACAACCCGATCACGGCGGACCCGTCGTCAACGCCTTTCGGTCAATGACGGCGCCCGACCTGATCAGCTCCTGGATCTCCGGCACGGCGTCCCGGGTGTTGACGCCCATGCCGGCGACCACCCGGCCCTCGCGCAGCCAGAAGGCGACGAACCGCAGGTCCTCCAGCGACCCTCGGCAGACGATCTCGTCGTGGCCGCCGGTGTCGCCGGTGAACTCCATGCTCAGGTCGTACTGGTCGGTGTAGAGGTAGGGGATGTCGTCGTGGACGACGTCCTGGCCGAGCATGGCGCGGGCGGCGGCCGGGCCGCCCTTGAGCGCGCCCGACCGGTGCTCGACGCGGACGTGCCGGCCGTACAGGGGGTGGAAGGGCTCGGCGGCGTCGCCGGCGGCGTAGACGTCGGGGTGCGAGGTGCGCAGGGAGGCGTCGGTGCGGATGCCGTGCCGGACCTCCAGGCCCGCGTCGCGGGCCAGTTCCACCTCGGGCGCGACGCCGATGCCGGCCACCACGAGGTCGGCCGTCAGCCGCTCCCCCGTGCTGAGCCGCACGCCGGTGCCGGTGACCTCGGCGACCGCGGTGCCGAAGCGCAGGTCCACGCCGTTGCGGGCGTGCAGGCGGGCGAACACCGCGCCCAGCTCGGGGCCGAGCGCCCGGTTGAGCGCGGTGGGCTCGGGCTCGACGACGGTGACCGGGCAGCCCGCCGCGCGGGCCGCCGCCGCGCTCTCCAGCCCGATCCAGGACGCCCCGACCACGATGACGCTGCCGCCCTCGGCGAAGCGCCGCCTGAGCGCCTCGCAGTCCTCGACGGTGCGCAGGTAGTAGGCCGGGCCGGGCAGGCGTCTCGGCGTCGCCCCGGTCGCGATCAGCAGCTTGTCGTAGGCCCGCCGCGACCCGTTGGCGAACCTGACGACGTGGTTGCGGGGCTCGATGCGGGTGACGGGCAGGCCGAGCCGCAGCTCCACGTCGTTGTCGGCGTACCAGCCGGGGGCGTGGACGTAGATCTTCTCCCGCTCGCCGCCGCCCCGCAGGTACTCCTTGGACAGGGGCGGCCGTTCGTACGGGCGTTCGCTCTCCGCGCCGGCGAGCACGACCTCGCCGGCGAAGCCCTCCTCGCGCAACGTCTGCGCGGCCTTGGCTCCCGCAAGGCCCGCGCCGACGATGACATATGTAGCCATGCGCGCAGTATCCGCCGACGAGGCAGGTCCGCAAAGCCGCTCGTGGGGGCGGTTTCACCGGCCCCGGCGGCCTGCCGTCACTTCGACAGGCGCCGGTGCCAGGCCACTGCCGAGGTGTCGGTGAGCGAGGCGATCTGGTCGATCACGACGCGCACCCGGGCGGCGTCGTCGGGGGCGTCCAGGAAGGCGGGGCGGAAGGCGGGTTCGAGGGTGGCGGGGGCGCCGAGGGTGATCAGCGAGGCCAGCTCGGTGATCAGCTCGCGCTGCCTGGCCTGGTTGGCGTGGTGGCCCTCGGTGGTCATCACGTAGTGGGCGGTGACGCCCTTGAGCAGGGCGCACTCCAGCAGCGTGGCGCGCGGCACGACGAGGTCGGCGCGGTGGCGGGCGCCGTGGACCTCCTTGGTGGCGGTCTGGGCCGAGCGGCAGAACCGGCCGATCAGGCCGCTGGTGAGCGCCTTGAGGCCGGCCAGGTCGGCGAGCGTGGCCTCGAAGCGGCGCGGCCACAGCGGGTCGGCGATCAGCTTGGCGAAGACCTCCTCCAGCTCGTTGAGGTCGGCGCCGGGCGCGTACCAGGCGCGGGTGACGCGGGCCACCGCGCCGCGCTCCACGGGCGACTGGAGCGCCTCGGGGGTGACGTGGCCGGAGTGGAGTGCGTCCTCCAGGTCGTGGACGGAGTAGGCGACGTCGTCGGCCCAGTCCATGATCTGGGCCTCGAAGCTCACGCGGCCTTCGGGGGCGCCGTCCCTGATCCACTCGAAGACCGGCAGGTCGTCGTGGTAGACGCCGAACTTGGGGGACTTCTCGCACGTCCAGGGGTATTTGACGGCGGCGTCGAGCGCGGCCCGGGTGAGGTTGAGACCGGCGCTGCGGCCGTCGTCGGTGAGGACCTTGGCCTCCAGCCTGGTGAGCAGGCGCAGGCTCTGGGCGTTGCCCTCGAAGCCGCCGCACGAGGTGGCCAGCGCGTTGAGCGCCACCTCGCCGTTGTGCCCGAACGGCGGATGGCCGAGGTCGTGGGCCAGGCAGGCGGTCTCGACCAGGTCGGGGTCGACGCCGAGCGTGGCGCCCATCTCCCTGCCGACCTGGGCGCATTCGAGGGAGTGGGTCAGCCGGGTGCGCGGGATGTGCTGGCCGCCGCCGAGCGTCTCGCCGGGGCCCACGACCTGGGTCTTGGCCGCCAGCCTGCGCAGCGCGGCGCTGTGCAGGACGCGGGCGCGGTCGCGTTCGAACGCACCGCGGCCGGGGTTGCCGGGTGGTTCCGGGACCCATCGTTCCTGGTCGTGCTCGTCGTAGTACGACATTGGTGCAGTGATTTTATCCAGTTTCCTGTCTCCGCTAGTGTCGAGCCTCGCGAGAACCCCTTCCCCGGGAGCCCTCCCCCATGACGACAGCGTTCCGAGCGGTGCTGGCCTTCAGTCTGCTCGCCGGCTTCTACGTGCTGGTCGGCGTCATCCTGGTGGCCGCCGTGTTCTTCGACGTCCTGCTGCTGGTGGACTTCCGCGTCGCGGCGCTGAAGGTCGCGATCGTGCTCACGCTGGCGGCGGGCGCGCTGGTGCGGGCGCTGTTCATGGTGGGCCGGAACCAGGGGGGCGAGCTGCCGGGCGTGCCGGTGGGGCGCGAGCACGAGCCCGCGCTCTGGCAGGCGGTGGAGGACCTGGCCCGGCGGGTGCGCACCGCGCCGCCCGACGAGATCCGGCTCGTCCCCGAGGTGAACGCGGCGGTGTCGGAGGACACCCGCTTCCTGGGGCTGCGCGCGACGCGGCGGCGCATGTTCATCGGGCTGCCGCTGCTCCAGACGCTCACCGTCGACGAGCTGCGCGCCGTGCTCGGGCACGAGCTGGGCCACTACAGCGGGGCGCACACGCGGCTGGGCGCGCCCGTCTACCGGGGGCGGGTCTCGCTGATCGCGACCGTGCAGGGGCTGGGCAACCATCCGATCATTCAACGGCTCTTCGCCTGGTACGCCAAGCTCTACCTGCGGGTTTCGCAGGCCGTGTCGCGCCGCCAGGAGCTGGAGGCCGACGCGTTCGCGGTGGCGATCGGCGGCCGCCAGGCCATGTCGGGCGCGCTCCGCAAGATCCACGACACCTCCCTGGGCTGGGACCTGTACGCCGGCGACTACCTGTCGCTGACCGGCGTGGGCGGCACCCGGCCTGCCTCGGTGTTCGGCGGCTTCCACGCGCTGATGAACGACCCCGGGCGGCAGGCCGAGATCGCCCGGCTGGGCGAGCGGCCCGAGGAGGTCTCGCCGTACGACTCCCATCCCAGCCTGGCCGATCGGCTGGCCGCCATCGCGGTGCTGCCGGAGCCGGAGCACGTCCCCGATCCGCGGCCGGCGCTGACGCTGCTGCGCGACCCCGACGTCGCGGCCGAGGCGGTCGAGCGGTCGATGTGGACGCCGGAGGCGCTGGCCGGGCTGCGCCCGGTGCCGTGGGACGAGCTGGTGGCCCAGGGCATGTACGCCGGCCGCAACGCCGAGGCCCTGCACGACCTGGCGGTGGCGGGACAGCGGGTGATGGGGGCGACGCGGCCCTACCTCGACGCGGCCTTCGAGGCGATCGCCAGGGGCCGCCAGGCCGAGCTGGCCGAACGGCTGCGCGAGCTGGGCTGGAAACCGTCGGAGACGCTGCTCGCCGGGGTGCTGGGGCAGGCGCTGGAGGCGGTGCTGATCCAGCTCGGCGAGGCCAGGTGGACGCTGTCCTGGTCGGGCCCCGCCCGGCTGCTGTACGACGACGGCGAGGAGGTGGCCCTGGCCGAGTACGCGGCCCGGGTCGCCGGTGATCCGGAGGCCGTGGCCGGGTTGCGGCAGTGGCTGGGCGACCACGGGATGCGGCACGACTACGTGCCGGCCGAGGAGCCTGTGCCGCGTTAGCCGGTCGCGGGCCGCCCGGCGTCCGGCCGGCGGACCATGAGGACGTCGACCTCGTCCGCGCCCTCGACGGTGAAGCCGTGCCGCTCGTAGAGCCGCTGGGCGGCGCTGCCCCGCAGGACGACCAGGCGCACGGTCGCGCGCTCGGCGTCGGCGCGGTCCAGCAGCGCCCGCAGGACGGCCGAGCCGAGCCCGCGTCCCTGGACGGCGGGGGCGAGGTAGAAGTGCTCCAGCCAGCGCCCGTCCTCGGCGGGGCGCAGGGTGACGCAGCCGGCGAAGGCGCCGCCGGCCAGGATGACGGAGGTGTGGCCGGGGGCGAAGCTGTCGCGGAAGCGCTGCCGTACCCGGTGCTCGTCGAAGCGGCCCAGCCGTTCCAGGTCGGGGCGCATCACCGTGGCCCGCAGCTCCGCGATCGCCTCCACCTCGTCCGGCCCGGCGGGCCGCAGCTCCCATTCCAGGAGATCTTTCATGGCGGAAAGTATCCCAAAAGCCGCTTTTCCCGCGATCTCCGGGGTTCATGGACAGGAAATCAACAGATCTTCAACCGGGCGCTCCTACGATCCGTCGCAAGGAGCGCTCCTCCAGGGAGCGCCGGCAGGGAGGGAACCCCCGTGAACTTAGGCGTCTCGGAGATCATCATCGGTTTCGTGCTCTTCTTCCTCCTGATCGGGATCGTGGTGTTCACCGCCGTGTCGCTGGCCAACCGGCGCCGCGGCTAGGGGCGGCCGGGGCCCGGGGCCCCGGCCGCCGCGCTCGTCAGCGGGTGTCGGAGTCGGTGTCGGTCAGGGCGGCGCGGCCGGCCTCCAGCCGGGCCACCGGGATGCGGAACGGGGAGCAGGAGACGTAGTCGAGGCCGACTTCGTGGCAGAAGTGCACCGAGTCGGGGTCGCCGCCGTGCTCGCCGCAGATGCCGACGTGCAGGTCGGGGCGGGCCGCGCGGCCCTCCTCGACGGCGATCCTGACCAGCCGTCCGACGCCGTCGCGGTCCAGGGTCTCGAACGGGCTGACGCCGAAGATGCCGAGCTCCAGATAGCGCGAGAAGAAGGCGGCCTCGACGTCGTCGCGGCTGAATCCCCAGGTCATCTGGGTCAGGTCGTTCGTGCCGAAGGAGAAGAACTCGGCCGCCTCGGCGATCTGGCCCGCCGTCAGTGCCGCCCTCGGCACCTCGATCATGGTGCCGATCAGCGCCTCGACGCCGTTCTCCGCGAGGATCCTGGTCGCCTCCTCGCGTACGGACTCCAGCTCCTGGACCGACGCCACCAGCGGGATCATGATCTCCGGCCGCGCGCCCGGGACCTCGGCCGCGGCCTGGGCGATCGCCCGCACCTGCATGGCGAACAGCCCGGGGATCACCAGGCCGAGACGCACGCCGCGCAGGCCCAGCATCGGGTTCTGCTCGTGCAGCCTCTTGACGGCGGCCAGCAGCCTGCGGTCCTTGTCGGTCACGTCGGGCGAGGTGGCGACCTTGACCGACAGGTCCACCAGGTCGGGCAGGAACTCGTGCAGCGGCGGGTCGATGAGCCGGATGGTGACCGGGTCGCCGCCCATGGCCTTGAAGATGCCGATGAAGTCGGCCTTCTGGAGGGGTTCGAGGGCGTCGAGCGCGGCCTGCCGCTCCTCGTCGCCGTCGGCCAGGACGAGGTCCTCGACGAGCTGGCGGCGCTCGCCGAGGAACATGTGCTCGGTGCGGCACAGGCCGATGCCCTGGGCGCCGAAGCGGCGGGCCCGCGCGGCGTCCTCGGGGGTGTCGGCGTTGGCGCGGACCCGGAGCCGGCGCACGGAGTCGGCGTGGCCCATGATCCGGTCCACGGCCCTGACCAGGTCGTCGTCCGGCTGCGCGCCCTCGAAGTACTCGACGACGGCCGAGTCCACGACCGGCACCTCGCCGAGGTAGACCTCGCCGGTGGTGCCGTCGATGGAGATCACGTCGCCTTCGGAGACGACCTCGCCGCCGGGCGCGGTGAACCTGCGCTCGCCGGTGGAGACCTCCAGTTCCTCGGCGCCGCACACGCACGTCTTGCCCATGCCGCGGGCGACCACGGCGGCGTGCGAGGTCTTGCCGCCGCGGCTGGTCAGGATGCCCTTGGCGGCGATCATGCCGGCCAGGTCGTCGGGGTTGGTCTCGCGGCGGACGAGGATGACGTCCTCGCCCTGCCCGGCCAGCTCGACGGCGCGCTCGGAGGAGAAGACGACCTTGCCGACGGCGGCGCCCGGCGAGGCGTTCATGCCCTTGGCGATCTTCTTCTTCTCGGCGCCGCCGTCGAAGCGGGGGAACATGAGCTGGGCGAGCTGGTCGCCGGTGACGCGGGTGACGGCCTCGTCGAGGGTGATCAGGCCCTGGTCGACGAGCTGGGTGGCGATGCAGAAGGCGGCCGCGGCGGTGCGCTTGCCGACCCGCGTCTGGAGCATCCACAACTTGCCGCGCTCGATCGTGAACTCGATGTCGCACAGGTCCTTGTAGTGGTTCTCCAGCGTCTCCATGATCTGCAGCAGCTCGTCGTAGGAGCGCTTGTCGAGGCGTTCGAGTTCCTGGAGGGGGATGGTGTTGCGGATGCCGGCGACGACGTCCTCGCCCTGGGCGTTCTGCAGGTAGTCGCCGTAGATGCCCTGCTGGCCGGAGCCGGGGTCGCGGGTGAAGGCGACGCCGGTGCCCGAGTCGTTGCCGACGTTGCCGAAGACCATGGCCACGATGTTGACGGCGGTGCCGAGGTCGGCCGGGATGCGCTCCTGGCGGCGGTAGAGGATGGCGCGCGGGGCGTTCCAGGAGTCGAAGACCGCCATGACGGCCAGCCGCATCTGCTCGCGGGGGTCGGCGGGGAAGTCCTTGCCGGTCTGCTCCCGGACGATGCCCTTGTAGGTCTCGACGAGACCCTGCAGCTCGCCCGCGTCGAGGTCGGTGTCCTGGCGGCGGCCCTTCAGCTCGTCGAGCGCGTGCTCGAACAGGTCGCCGTCGAGGCCGAGCACGGTCTTGCCGAACATCTGGATCAGCCGGCGGTAGGAGTCCCAGGCGAAGCGGTCGTTGCCGCCCGCCTGCTTGGCCAGGCCGTGCACCGACTCGTCGTTGAGGCCGATGTTGAGGACCGTCTCCATCATGCCCGGCATGGAGAACTTCGCGCCCGACCGTACGCTGACCAGGAGCGGGTCGTCGGCCTGTCCGAGCCGGCGGCCCATCTGGGCCTCCAGGGCGTCCAGGTGCTCGGCGACCTCGCGCTCCAGGCCGTCGGGAAGAGCGCCTTCCGTCAGGTAGTGACGGCAGGCTTCAGTGGTGATCGTGAATCCGGGGGGTACGGGCAGCCCGAGATTCGTCATCTCGGCGAGATTCGCGCCCTTTCCACCGAGAAGATCCTTGAGATTCCTGTTGCCCTCGGTGAAGTCGTAAACGTACTTGGCCACCACAGCTCCAATCCAACGCTTCTGCCCGGGACTCTACCGGCGAAATTGATGACGAAACTGCACTCCTCGGTTAAGTCAGTGTTTTTGCAGGTCAACCGCCCGTGACAGGTCTAATCCAATTATAGGACCGCTGCCCGATAAATTGGTTTATACCAATTGGTTTACACCAATTCTTGAGAAAGAGGAGCGAGAGGTGGGGAATCGGATCGGGTCCCGCCAGGAGAGGCCCATGGCCGCTGCCGCCATGCCAAAGCGTCGTGCAGGCTTCGTCGCGGGATCGGCCAAGCCCCCCGCGGACACGGTGATCTACCTGGACCTCCGGCCCCCGGCGGCCGGCCGGCGGCCGTCGTGATCGCTCAACGTGACCCAGCTCGGGTCGTTCCGCGATATGGACGTGATCGAGGCATGACACTCTGCTCGCATGCCCCGCACGACGTCCCGAGGTCTGATGGCCGCCTGCCTGGTCCTGGCGCTGTCCGCCTGCGGCTCGGGAACGCCCGAGCCTTCCGCGGGGTCGTCGGTGCCGGGCGCGGAACAGCGGCACGCGACCCAGCTGCGGCCGGGCGACTGCCTCGTGTCCATCCCCGACGACCTGATCGCGACGCTCGTGCCGTGCGGCAACCCGCACGCGGCCGAGTTCGGCATGATCTACGTCGTGCCGGAGGGGGCGTGGCCGGGCGCCGAGCGGGCCAGGCGGCAGGCCACGGACTTCTGCGCGCCGCGGCTGCGGATCGCGCCGGGCAGGCGGAGCGAGGTGGAGGTGACCGCGTTACCGCCGCTGGAGGAGGAGTGGCCGCGCCACCGCACCGCGTACTGCGTGGCGGTGGCCCGGGACGGGCAGCTCGTCGGGCGCGTGCTGGAGTAGGGCGACAGACCCTCAGTAGGGCGACAGGCCCGCGTCGGCGCGGGTCCCTGCGGCGCGGTCAGGCAGGGTGGGCGCGGTCAGGCAGGGCGGGCGGGGTCAGGTGGGGATGGGGTTGGTCTCGGGGGCCGGGCCCGGGGCGCCGTCGCGCGGCGGCAGCCACAACACGAACGTGGCCCCCTGCCCGAGGCTGGAGAACACCGCCACCCGTCCCCCGTGCGACTCCACGATCTGCCGGACGATGGCCAGGCCGAGGCCGGTGTGCCGGTCGCGCCGGCTGGCCTCGCCGCGCCAGAACCGGTCGAAGACCCGCTCCTGCTCCGCCACGCCGAGGCCGGGGCCGTCGTCCCTGACCGCGACCCACAACCAGCCGCCCGACCGGCCGGCCCCCACCCGGACGCTCCCGCCCGGCGGGGTCAGGCGCACCGCGTTGGACAGCAGGTTGGCCACGGCCCGGCGCAGCGCGTCCTGGTCGCCGGTCATCTCCAGGTTCGGGACCAGCCCGCGGGTGATCGTCAGGCCGCGGGCGGCGGCCGGAGCCGCGTACTCCTCGCACGCCTCCCGCGCCACCCTGCTCAGGTCGAGGTCGGTGTCGGCGAACGCGGTCGCCTGCCGCCGGGCGCTGGCCAGCAGGTCCTCCACGAGCCTGGTCATGCGGGTGGTCGCCCGGTCCACGATCTGCACGGCCCTGGCCCGCTCCGCCTCGCTGGCCTCGGGCGAGGCGAGCACGGCGTCCACGTTGGCCCGGATGATCGTCAGGGGGCTGCGCAGCTCGTGCGAGGCGTCGTCGATCAGCCGGCGCTGGGCGCTGAACGCCTCCTCGAGCCGGTCGAGCATGGTGTCGATGGTGTCGGCCAGGTCCTTCAGCTCGTCGCGCGAGCCGCCCAGCCGGATCCGCCGCGTCAGGTCGGTCGCCTGGATCTCCTCCGTCGTCCGGGTGATCGACCGCACCGGACGCAGTACCCGTCCCGACAACACCCAGCCGATGCCCAGGGACGCCAGGTAGAGCCCGGCCAGGGTGGCCAGCGAGTAGTCGCGCAGCGTGGCCAGCGTCCTGATGTTGACCTCGTTCTCGACCTCCTCGATGAAGACGACCTCCTGCTTGCCCACGTACTGGTTGCCGCGGTACGCCTTGGCGTACTCGGTCGAGTACGGGCGTTCCTCGGTGGTCTTGGAGACCGCGACGTAGATGCCGCCCAGCACCAGCGCGGCCAGCACGAACAGCAGCCCCGAGTAGAGCACGGTCAGCCGGAAGCGGATGGTGTGGATCACGCCGGCTCCCTGAGCCGGTAGCCGCGGCTGATCACCGTCTCGATGAGACCGTCCTCCTGGAGCTTGCGGCGCAGGTTGCCGACGGTGACCCGGACGGTGTTGGTGAACGGGTCGGCGTGCTCGTCCCAGACGTGTTCGAGCAGCTCCTCGGTGGAGACCACATGGCCGGGACGGGTCATCAGATAGTGCAGCACGCCGTACTCCTTGGGGGTCAGGGCCAGGGAGCGGCCGTCGAGGGAGACCTCCATCCGGGCGGTGTCGATGCGCAGCCCGCCCACCTGGAGGACGGCGGTGCCGCCGGTGTCCCTGCGCAGCAGCGCCCGCACCCTGGCCAGCAGCTCGGGGAAGGCGAACGGCTTGACCAGGTAGTCGTCGGCGCCCTCGTCGAGGCCGCGCACCCGGTCGTCGAGGCGGTCGCGGGCGGTGACCATGATGATCCGCACCCCGCGGCCGGCGGCCCGTACCGAGCGGCAGAGCTCGAAGCCGTCGCCGCCGGGCAGGTTCAGGTCGAGCAGGACCAGGTCATAGGTGTTGACCTCCAGCTTCTCGTGCGCCGACGGCGCGTCGTAGGCCACGTCCACCGCGTAGCCCGCCCGGACCAGACCCACCCGTAACGCGTCGACCAGGTCTTCCTCGTCCTCGACCACCAGCAGTCGCATGATCTTGACCATAGTTCCGGATGAGGGGGCACGCCATGGGTCCGGAGCGGCGTTCCCGGATTCAGCACCACCTCACCAAACGCCAGCGAAAGACCACATAACTATCGCCTTTACACGATTTTTCGGTGCTCACCGTTAGATCTTTCGACCATGACGCCCTTCCAGCGATATTTGGCAGAAGAAGTGGCACTCGACCACGTAGAGGGCCTGATCTCGCGGCGGGAGGCCCTGCGCCGCCTGGGCCTCCTCGGGCTCACCCTCCCCGCCGCCACTGCCCTCCTCGCCGCCTGCGGCGCCACCCCTGACACCGACCCGGGCGCCGCCCCGGGCTCCGACCCCGACACCGACGCGGCGAGCACGCCGCCTGCCGCCGCGCCGTCCGGCACGGCCTCCCCCGCGGGCCCGGCCCCGCTGCCCACGCAGGAGATCACGTTCCCCGGCCCGGACGGGACCACCCTGCGGGCCGCCTGGGCCGCCGCCGCCGTCCCCAAGGGCGCGGTGCTGGTCATGCACGAGAACCGCGGGCTGACCGACCACATCCGCTCGGTCACCGGCCGGCTGGCCGCGAGCGGCTACTCGGCCCTGGCGCCCGACCTGCTCTCCCGGGACGGCGGCACGGCCGCGTTCGCCGACCCCGCGCAGGTCACGGCGAGGCTGGGCGAGATCCCTCAGGAGCGGTTCGTGGCCGACATGAAGGCGGCGGTCGGCGAGCTGGAGCGGCGGGCCGAGGGGGCCGGGCTGGGCATGATCGGGTTCTGCTTCGGCGGCGGGATGACGTGGCTGCTGCTGGCGTCCGGGGAGACCCGGCTGGCCGCCGCCGCGCCCTTCTACGGCCCGCTGCCCGACGACGCCGACCTGACCGGCACCAAGGCGTCCGTGCTGGCGATCTACGCCGAGCAGGACGACCGCGTCAACGCCACCAGGGACGCGGCCGAGGCGGCGCTGACGCAGGCCGGGCTCACCCACGAGCTGGTGACCGTCCCCGGCGTCGGCCACGCCTTCTTCAACGACACGGGCGCCCGCTACGACGAGCGGGCCGCCTCGCAGGCCTACGACTACGTGCTGACCTGGTTCGGCCGCCACCTGTCCTGACCGACCCGGCCTGTCCTGCGGCCTGGCTGGAGAACGCGAGCGCCGCCCGCGGCGGAGAGCCGGGGCGGCGCCGGTGTGGTGGTGCCGGGGGTCAGTCGTTGAGGCGCTGGCGCAGGTAGGAGTCGACCTGGTCGATGGCGATGCGCTCCTGGGCCATGCTGTCGCGCTCGCGGATCGTCACCGCGTGGTCTTCGAGGGTGTCGAAGTCGACGGTGATGCAGAACGGGGTGCCGATCTCGTCCTGGCGGCGGTAGCGGCGGCCGATCGCGCCCGCGTCGTCGAACTCGACGTTCCACCGCCTGCGCAGCTGCGCGGCCAGGTCGCGGGCCTTCGGCGACAGGTCGGCGTTGCGCGACAGCGGCAGCACCGCGGCCTTGACCGGCGCGAGCCGGTGGTCGAGCCGCAGCACCGTGCGCTTTTCCATGACGCCCTTGGCGTTGGGCGCCTCGTCCTCGGTGTAGGCGTCGAGCAGGAAGGTCAGCGTGGCCCGGTCGACGCCGGCGGCCGGCTCGATGACGTAGGGGACGTAACGCTCACCGGTGTCCTGCTCGAAGAAGCTCAGGTCGACGCCCGAGGCCTTGGAGTGGGCGGTGAGGTCGAAGTCGGTGCGGTTGGCGATGCCTTCGAGCTCGCCCCACTCCGAGCCCTGGAAGTTGAAGCGGTACTCGACGTCGACGGTGCGCTTGGAGTAGTGGGACAGCTTCTCCTGCGGGTGCTCGTAGAGGCGCAGGTTGTCCTTGTTGATGCCCAGGTCGGAGTACCAGCGGAACCGCTCGTCGATCCAGTACTGGTGCCACTCCTCGTCGGTGCCGGGCTTGACGAAGAACTCCATCTCCATCTGCTCGAACTCGCGGGTGCGGAAGATGAAGTTGCCCGGGGTGATCTCGTTGCGGAAGGACTTGCCGACCTGGCCGATGCCGAACGGGACCTTCTTGCGCGCCGACTGCTGCACGTTGAGGTAGTTGATGAAGATGCCCTGGGCGGTCTCCGGGCGCAGGTAGGCCAGGCCCGACTCGTCCTCCACCGGGCCGAGGAAGGTCTTGAGCAGGCCGCTGAACTGCCGGGGCTCGGTGAAGGTGCCCTTGTTGCCGCAGTTGGGGCAGGTGATGTCGGCCAGGCCGTTCTCGGGCTCCTTGCCGTTCTTCTCCTCGTAGGCCTCGACGAGGTGGTCGGCGCGGAAGCGCTTGTGGCACGACTGGCACTCGGTCAGCGGGTCGGTGAAGGTCTCGACGTGGCCGCTGGCCCGCCAGACCTCGGGGGCCAGGATGACGCAGGAGTCGAGGCCCACCACGTCGTCGCGCGACTGGACCATCGACAGCCACCACTGCCGCTTGACGTTGTTCTTCAGCTCGACACCCAGAGGACCGTAGTCCCACGACGCGCGAAGTCCGCCGTAGATCTCGCTCGACGGGTAAACGAGCCCGCGGCGCTTGGCGAGGCTGACGATGGTGTCCATGACGTCGGTGCGTCGTGCCATTTTGGTTGCGTCTCTTTCCGGCTGGAGGTCGGCGAGTGAATTCGGTGAGATCCCAGCTTAGGGGACGCCCACCCGGTCCCGCGCGCGAGTGATGCTACGCGCCCTCTTGCGTGTACACGTCCTCGAACGCGCTGGGTTCGTTGACCATGAGGATCATCAACGGGTACATGACCATCCTGGAGGCCGACAGCGCCCTGCGGTAGAACCCGGCGCCCTCCCATTCGCTGACCAGCGCCCACAGGTTGGGCTCGTCGACCGAACGGGCCAGCCGCCCGCGGTGGAAACCCGGCTGGGCGGCGAAGGTGTCGAGGATGGCGTGGCCCTGCTTGAGGAAGTCCTGGGACTGGGACTCTGGCACGGTGTATCGGATCACGGCGAGCACCAGCCCAGCCTAGAGGTGCGCACCCTGCTGTCACGCGAACTCCCATAGGCTCTCGACGTGGCCTCCAAAAACAAGCGCCCGCTGCCCCAGGGCGAGCAGTTCTTCACGCCGGGCGCGGGCGGCGCGCGCAGGGCCGTCGAGCGGCGCAGCGCGGTCCCGATGACGTTTCTGTTCACGCAGGTGCCCAGGTGGGTGGCCCCCGCCGTGCTGGTGATCCTGCTGCTGGCCGCCTTCGCGCTGGCCAACTGGCTGGGCGGCGTGGCGGCGCTGGTGGTGCTGGCGTTCGTCGGGTGGCTGGCGTACCTGTCGTGGCCGTCGCTGGGCGTCGGCGGGCGGCTGCTGCGGGTCGTGATGCTGGTCTTCCTGGCGCTCCTGGCCGCTGACCGGTTTGGGGCGTTCTAGGCCGGCCCGCCGGAGATTTTGACAATCATTTTCATTTTCTCCATACTTGAGGGCGTGATGTCCCGTACGCCCCCAATGCGCGCCGTAACCTTCCTCGCCGGAGCAGCCCTGCTGGCCACGTCCGCCTGTGGCGCCGGGGCCGCGGAGAGCACCGAGACCGCCGCGGGCGGCAGGCCCGCGGTGATCGCCGCCTTCTACCCGCTCCAGTGGCTCACGGAGCAGGTGGCCGGGCCCGACGCCGACGTGACCGTCCTGACCGCGCCCGGCGTCGAGCCGCACGACCTGGAGCTGGGCATCCAGCAGATGACCAAGCTCCAGGACGCCGCGCTCACGGTCTACGTCAAGGGCGTGCAGCCGGCCGTCGACGACGCCGTCTCCGCCGACACCGCCTTCGACGCCGCCGCCGTCGTCACCACGATCCCGGCGGACGGGCACGCCGGCGAGGAGGATCACGCCGAGGAGCACGGCGTCTCCTACGACCCGCACATCTGGCTCGACCCGTCCCGGCTGGCCACGGTCGCCGGGAAGTTGGGCGAGCGCCTGGCCGCCGCCGACCCCGCCCACGCGCAGGCCTACAAGGACCGCGCCGCCACGGCGGCGGGCGTGCTGGGCGGCCTCGACCAGGAGTTCGCCAAGGGCCTGGCCGGCTGCGCCGGCAAGACGCTGGTCACCGCGCACGAGGCGTTCGGCTACCTGGCCGACCGCTACAAGCTCAAGCAGGTGGGCATCACGCTCGACCCCGAGACCGAGCCGTCGCCCAAGCGCCTGTCGGAGGTGGCCGCGCTGGCCAGGGCCGAGGGCGCCACCACGATCTTCACCGAGTCCCTGGTGAGCCCGAAGGTGGCCGAGGTGCTGGCCGGCGAGGTCGGCGCGAAGACGGCCGTGCTCGACCCGCTGGAGAGCAAGCCCGCCGGCGACTACCTGACGGCCATGCGCGACAACCTCAAGACCCTGCGGACGGCCCTGGGGTGTGCGGCATGAGCGAGACGGCGTTCGCGATGACCGGCGGCCGGGTCAGCTTCGACGGCCGGCAGATCCTGCGCGGCGTCGACCTGACCGTCTGCCCCGGCGAGGTCGTGGCCCTCCTGGGGGCCAACGGCTCGGGCAAGTCCACCCTGGTCCGCGCCCTGCTCGGCCTCACCCCGCTGTCCGGCGGCCAGACCCTCCTGTACGGCTCCCCGCCCGCCCGGTTCCGCGACTGGTGGCGCATCGGCTACGTGCCCCAGCGCCTCCAGGTCGGCGGCGGCGTGCCCGCCACCGTCCGCGAGGTCGTGGCCTCGGGCCGCGTCGCCAGGCAGAGCCGGCTGCGCAGGACCAGCGCGGCCGACCGGGCGGCGGTCGCGCACGCCCTCGACGCGGTCGACCTGACCGGCCGGGCCGGCGACCCCGTGCAGTCGCTCTCGGGCGGCCAGCAGCAGCGCGTGCTCATCGCCCGCGCCCTGGCCGGGGAGCCCGACACGTACGTGATGGACGAGCCCACGGCGGGCGTCGACGCCGAGACCCAGCAGCTCCTGGCCGACACGCTGAGCGGCCTGGTCCGCGACGGCAAGACGATCGTCCTGGTCGCCCACGAGCTGGGCCCGCTGGAGCCGCTGATCACCCGCGGCGTCGTGGTCCGCGAGGGCCGCGTCGCGCACGACGGCGAGCCGCCGCGGCCCGAGGGCGAGTGCGCCAGGCCGGGACACGAGCACCAGCATCCGCACGCCGAGGAGCCGGCCGCCGGCCCGCTGACCGGCTGGCAGGGAGAACCGCGATGATCGACCTTCTGCAGGAGAACCTCTTCCAGCTCGCGCTGATCGCCGCGCTGCTGGTGGGGCTGTGCGCGCCCGCGGTGGGCACGTTCATCGTGCAGCGCAGGCTGTCGCTGCTCGGCGACGGCATCGGGCACGTCGCCCTGACCGGCGTGGCGCTGGGCTTCCTGACCGGCACGGCGCCGGTGCTGACGGCCGTGGTCGTCTCGGTGCTGGGCGCGGTGGCGATCGAGCTGGTCAGGGCCCGGGGCCGGACCAGCGGCGACGTCGCGCTCGCCCTGCTGTTCTACGGCGGCATCGCGGGCGGCGTCATGCTCATGGGCATCGCCCCCGGCGGCAGCAACGCCAAGCTGAACTCCTACCTGTTCGGCGCCATCGCCAGCGTCACGCGGGAGGACATCTGGATCATCGGCGCGCTGGCCGTGGCGGTGATCGGCGTGGTCGTCGTCTTCGGCAGGGAGCTGTTCGTGCTGTGCCAGGACGAGGAGATGGCCAAGGCCAGCGGCCTGCCGGTGCGCTTCCTCAGCCTGCTGATCGCGGTCACCGCCGCGCTCACCGTGGTCATCGCCATGCGCGTGGTCGGCCTGCTGCTGGTCAGCGCCCTGATGGTGATCCCGGTGGCCACGAGCCAGCAGCTCACCAGGGGCTTTCGGGCCACGATGGGCCTGGCGATGCTGTTCGGCGTGCTCGCCTCGGTGGGCGGTCTGCTGGCCTCGACGATGTCGTCGCGGGTGCCTCCGGGCGCGGCGATCGTGCTTCTCGCCCTCGCCGGCTTCGTCCTGGCCCTGGCTGTCGGTAAATTCGTACGGCGAGGCCGTATCCAGGAGTCCCCAGTGAGCCGGCGACCACATGTCCGTGTCGAGGAGGTCGCATGACGACGAGGCGCGATGCCGTGCACGACACCCTTCGCCGCAGCGAGGGGTTCCGCAGCGCCCAGGACGTCTATGCAGAGATGCGCCTGCACGGCGCCAAGATCGGGTTGACCACCGTCTACCGGGCGTTGCAGGCGCTGGCCGACTGCGGCCAGGTCGACGTGCTGCGCACCGACGAGGGCGAGTCGGTCTACCGGGCGTGCGCCAGCGACGACCATCACCACCACCTGGTCTGCCGCCGCTGCGGGCACACGGTCGAGGTGGCCGGCCCGGCCGTCGAGCGCTGGGCCGAGGCGGTCGGCAGCGACCACGGCTTCACCGAGATCACTCACACGGTCGAGGTCTTCGGCACCTGCTCGTCCTGCTCGGCGCCGGCCCGCGTGGGCTGAGGGCCGCCTGCTCGTCCTGCTCGGCGCCGGCCCGCGTGGGCTGAGGGCCGCGGGAGCCGTACAGCACGCCGAGCACGACGGCGGCGCACCCGGCGAGTTGCAGCGCGGAGGGCCGCTCCCCCAGCGTGAGCGTGGAGATGGCGACCGTGGTCATCGGCTGCACGAGCAGCAGCAGCGCCGTGAGCGCCGCGGGCTGCCTGGGCAGCGAGTACGTGATCAGCAGCCATCCGGCCACCTGCGGCCCCAGCGCGAGCAGCAGCAGCCATCCGTGCGCCGGCCATTCCGGGGCCAGGTCGGCCCCGCCGAACAGCGGGCTGAGCGCCGCGATCAGCACGGTGGCCACGACGGTCGCGTGCGCCAGCGGCCCCGCCGTGCGCCCCGGCCCGGCCTTCATGAGCAGCAGGTAGGCCGCGTACACGACCGAGGTCGCCAGCCCGGTGACGGCGCCCATGACGGGATCGAGCCCGTAGGCCGCGCCGTCGAACACCCCGGAGATCAGCACGACCCCGCCGAAGACGATCGGCGTGCTCGCCATGAGCCGGTTGGCGGGGCGCTCGCGGAAGAGGCCCCAGGCGGCGAAGGCCACGATGAACACCTGCAGGTTGCCCAGCACGGTCGCCAGGCCCGCGCCGACCAGCTTGATCGACTGGTGCCAGAACAGCAGGTCGAGCGAGAACAGCACGCCCGCCGCCCAGGCCGGCAGCGCGTTCCGCCAGGGCAGGGGCCCCAGCTTCCGCCGTTCGAGCCAGGCGAGCAGCACCATGGGCGGCGCCGCGTACGCGCAGCGGAACAACGCCGACGTCGCGGGCGACGCCCCGGACAGCCGCACCAGGGGCGCGGAGGTGGAGATGATCAGTGCTCCGGCGATCGCGATCAGGACGATACGCCGATATGCACTCACGGAAACCCCCGGAGCCCCATGGGAGAGATACGCTGCGACCACGCTAGAACCGGCCCCGACAGGAGTCAACATGCCGTTTGGCCATGACATGGTGCATTCTTTGGCGACCGTTGTCGACCTGGTCAACACCTCGCCGTCCACCGGCGGCGACGACGGTCTGGCCAGCCTGGCCGAGCTGCAAGCCTTCGTGGAGTCCCGGCAGATCAGCGGCATCGGCGCGCTGACCGCCCGCGACCTCGGCCAGGTGCGCATGGTGCGCGAGGCGTTCCACCGGGTGTTCACGGCCTCCGACGTGGCCAGCGCCGTGCGCACGCTCAACGCGTTGCTCGCCGAGACGCGCATCACGCCCAGGCTGACCGAGCACGACGGCCACCCGCTGCACGTGCACTACTTCGCCACCGACGCCTCCCTGGCCGAGCACGTGGCCGCCGACTGCGGCGTGGCGCTGGCGCACCTGCTCGTGGAGGGCGAGATGGAGCGTCTGCGCACCTGTTCGGCCCCCGACTGCGACCGCGTGTTCGTCGACGAGTCCCGCAACCGCTCGCGGGTCTACTGCGACAGCCGCACCTGCGGCAACCGCATGCACGTCGCCGCCTACCGGGCCCGCCGCCGCGCCTGACCGTCCCGCACGCGAACCGCCCGTCCCCGCGACGATCGGGGGACGGGCGGCAGCTGCGGGTGGTTCAGGGTGCTTCGCTGGACGTCTGCCACCACGGCGGCTTGGCGGTGGCGAAGACGTCGGAACAGTTGCACGAGCCGCAACCTGGGATCATCGGCCCTCCTTCATCGTGGGGGAACGGGTTGTACCCGCCTTCACCGGCTCTCAGCCTGACCCTCGTGCCAGAATTCCGGATACCGCCGCGACGCCACGTCTCCTCAGCCGGCGTCGCGCCGCCGCAGGGCCAGCAGCCCGCCGGCCGTGAGCGCGGCCGTCAGCGCGAGCAGCGTCAGCTCCGGCGCCGTGCCGAACGCCTGCCCCGCCATGATGTTCGGCAGGTAGTGGAACGGCTCGAACGGCGTGCCGCCCCACACCCCGTAGAAGGGCGCGACGACCTGTCCGAGCAGGACGGTCAGGATCCAGGCCGCCCAGCACAGCGGCACGCTCGCCCTGGGCAGCAGCCCGTAGGCCGCCACGCAGACCGCGCCGACGCACCACGCCGCCGGGGCCTGGCTCAGGGCGGCGGCCAGGAAGCGCGGCGCGGTGCCGGCGAAGTCGCCGAGGAGGGCGGCGTACACGGCGCTGAAGGCGAGGGCGGCGAGCGCCGGCAGCGCGGCCGTGCCGAGCGCGGCCACCGCCAGGTGCCCGGCCGCCCAGCGGACCCGGGTCAGGGGCGTGGCCTGCACCTGGGCGGCGCGGCCCGAGGTCTCCTCCGAACGCAGCCGGACGACCATGAGCACCGGGTAGAGCGCGCCGCCGTAGGCGAGGATCAGCAGGTAGTACCACATGTACCCGTCGAGGGCGTCCGCCGCGGGGACGCCGAGCAGGTGCGTGATGTTGGTGACCACGATGCTCGGGCGGGCCAGCACGTCCTTGGCCAGCGGGCCCATCGCGCCGCCCACAGCCGCGAACGCCGCCGTCCCGGCCGCCCACTTCAGCAGCAGGCCGCGGTGCAACCGCCAGGCCAGGGCGACCGGGCCGCGCAGCCGGGGCGCCTCCGCCCTGCCCGGCCGTTCCGGCAGCAGGCCCGAGCCGAGGTCGCGGCGGTCGAGCAGCGCGTACGCCAGCGCGCACAACCCCCCGGCGGCCAGTGCGGAGACGCCGAGCAGCCACCAGCGGTCGGCCCGGTAGGCGTCCACCAGGTGGCTCCAGCCGAGCGGTGACAGGGCCTTCAGCCACGGCCGGTCGCTCGCGTCGGCGGCGTAGCGCAGGACGTAGGCCAGGCCGAGGGCGTACAGTCCGATGACCGTGGCGGTGCGGGCGTCGCGGGCCAGTTGCGCGGCGACGGCGCCGACGCCGGCGAACACCCAGCCCGCCACCACGACGGCGGCGCCGTAGGCGAACGTGCCGGCGGGTTCCAGGCCGGCGGCGAGCAGCGCCGCGGCGGTCAGCGCCCCGCCCGCCAGGCTGGTCGCCCCGGCCACCAGCAGGGCCGCGCCGAGCGGCGCCCGGCGGCTCACCGCGCCCGCGCGGACCAGCTCGGTCCGGCCCGCGTCCTCCTCCCCGCGGGTGTGCCTGATCACGGTCGTCAGGGCGGCGAAAGCGTTGATCACGTAGAGGAAGCCGCCGCTGCGCCAGGTCGCCAGCACCTCCAGGCGCGGCTCGACGACCCCGCCGCCGAGCGCGCGGAAGAAGGCGTAGCGGCGGACGACCTCGGTGTAGGCCAGCTTCAGCTCGTAGGTGCCCATGTTGCGGTTGACGTAGCCGACCATGGCCAGGCTCAGGGCCACCAGCAGCAGGAGCCACCAGGGGGCGACGGCGCGTTCGCGGCGCAGCGCCAGGCGGACGAGCGTCCCGGCGCCGCTCATCGCGCGGCCTCGGCCCGCCGGCCGCCCGCGTAGTGGCGCAGGAACAGCTCCTCCAGCGTGGGCGGGCGGCTGTCCAGGGTGCGCACACCCGCCGCGGTCAGGCGGCGCAGCGCCGGGCCGAGGGCGTCGGCGTCCACGTCGAAGCGCACCCGGCCGCCCTCCTCGCGCAGGTCGTGCACGCCGGGCAGCCCGGCCAGCCCTTCGGCGGGCCGGTCGAGCTCGGCGTGCACGGTGGTGCGGGTCAGGTGACGCAGCCCGGCCAGGGTGCCGCTCTCGACCGCGCGGCCGTCGCGGATGATCGTGACCCGGTCGCACAGCGCCTCGACCTCCGACAGGACGTGGCTGGACAGCAGCACGGTGCGGTCGCCGCGCCGCCGCTCCTCCCTGACGACCTCCCGGAACGTCTCCTCCATGAGCGGGTCGAGCCCGGAGGTCGGCTCGTCGAGCAGCAGCAGCTCGACGTCGGAGGCGAGCGCGGCGACCAGCGCGACCTTCTGCCGGTTGCCCTTGGAGTAGGCCCGGCCCTTCGTGCGCGGATCGAGGCCGAACCGGTCGAGCAGCTCCTTCCTGCGCCCGCGGTCGAGGCCGCCGCGCAGCCGGCCCAGCAGGTCGATCACCTCGCCGCCGGACAGGTCGGGCCACAGCGTGACGTCGCCCGGCACGTACGCCAGGCGGCGGTGCAGCTCGGCGGCCTCGCGCCAGGGGTCGCCGCCGAGCAGGCGGACGCTGCCCGCGTCGGCCCGCGCGAGGCCGAGCAGGATCCGGAAGGTCGTGCTCTTGCCCGCGCCGTTGGGGCCGAGGAAGCCGTGCACCTCGCCGGTGCGCACGCTCAGGTCGAGCCCGTCGAGGGCCCGGGTCCGGCCGTACGCCTTGACGAGTGCGGCCACCGAGATGGCGTCGCTCATGATGATCTGCCTCATGACTGTTCGCTCGTACAGTTGACTATCCGAACGAACAGGACGCTATATCGGCGTATAGTCGCTGTCCAGCGCGGCAGCTCAGCAGGGGTGAACCCGGGGTGTCCCTAGGCGCCGGCGACCTCGTTGGGGATCGCGCCGCCGTAGCGCCGGTCGCGCTTGGCGTAGATCTCGCACGCCGCCCACAGGTCGCGGCGGTCGAAGTCGGGCCAGAGCCGGTCGAGGAAGACCATCTCGGCGTAGGCCGACTGCCACAGCAGGAAGTTCGAGAAGCGCTGCTCGCCCGAGGAGCGCAGGAACAGGTCGACCGGCGGGATCTCCGGCTCGTCGAGGTAGCGGGCGAACACCTTCTCGCTCACCTTCGACGGCTTGACCCGCCCGGCCGCGATGTCGGCCGCCAGCTTCACCGCCGCGTCGACGATCTCGGCCTGGCCGCCGTAGTTGACGCAGAACTGCAACGTCAGCTTGTTGTTGCCGAGCGTCATCTGCTCGGCGGCCTGCAGCTCGGAGATCACGCTCTTCCACAGCCGCCCCGGCCGGCCCGCCCAGCGCACCCGCACGCCCATGGCGTTGAGCTCGTCGCGCCGCCGCCTGATGACGTCGCGGTTGAAGCCCATCAGGAAGCGCACCTCGTCGGGCGAGCGCTTCCAGTTCTCCGTGGAGAAGGCGTAGGCGCTCAGGTAGGGGACGCCCAGCTCAAGGGCCCCCTCGATGACGTCGAACAGCGAGGACTCGCCCGCCTTGTGCCCTTCGGTGCGCGGCAGGCCGCGTGCCTTGGCCCAGCGGCCGTTGCCGTCCATCACGATGGCGACGTGCCGGGGCACGAGGTCACGCGGGATCGGCGGCGGGGTGGCGCCTGACGGATGAGGGGTCGGAGGCCGGACGTTCACGCATGCTCCCTTTCGACGTGTCGCAGAGAGCGTATTCCGTGTTCCAGATGCCATTGCAGATATGCGGCCACCAGACCGCTGCACTCGCTGCGGTGGCGCGACTCCGAGGCGTCGGCGGTGACCCAGTCGCCGCGCAGCAGCGCCGTCATGAGCCCGATCGTCTCCCCCGCCGGCACCGCCGAGCCCGCCGGACGGCACGCCCCGCACACCACGCCGCCCGCGACGATGGCGAAGGCCCTGACCGCCGGGGCCTGGCACTTGGCGCACGCCTCCAGCGCGGGCGCGTAACCGGCCACCGCCAGCGAGCGCAGGAAGTACGCGTCGAGGACCAGCCTGGCCTCGTGGACGCGTTCGGACAGCGTGCGCAGGCCGCCGACCAGCAGCAGGAACTGCCGCAGCGCCGGCTCCTTCTCGCCGTGGGTCAGCCGGTCGGCCGTCTCCAGCATGGCGCTGCCGGCGGTGTAGCGGGGGTAGTCGACGGCCAGCGCCTCGCCGTAGGGCCTGATGGTCTCCGCCTGGGTGATCACGTCGAGCGTGCGGCCGGTGTGGAGCTGGAGGTCGACGTGCGTGAACGGCTCCAGCCGCGCGCCGAAGCGTGACTTGGTGCGGCGCACGCCCCTGGCCACCGCCCGGATCTTGCCGGTGCGCTTGGCCAGAACGGTGACGATGCGATCGGCCTCACCGAGTTTCTGCGTCCGCAGGACGACGCCTTCGTCGCGGTAGAGACTCACTTGCCCATCTTACGGCCGCCCGCGCGGCATGTTCCGGGCATGCTCTGGTGACGCGAGTTTGCCCTGCCGTCACTAGACTTTGACGTCTGTCCCCGCATCACCCGTTGTTCAACCCCCCGCTACTGCCTCGAAAGGGAGTCATGACCCGCGTGGTCCTGCTGGGCTCTTCGCCCGGCCCCGACACCTCTCCGACCGGCCTGAGGCTGGCCGCGCTGCCCGGCAATCCCACCGTGGCCGAGCGGCTGCGCAGCCAGCTCGTCTCCTATGACCCGCGGCCCGCCACGATCGAGACCGGCGACGTGGCCGCCGCCCTGCGCGCCCTGGCCGACGTCGCAGAATCGGCAACGGAGAGCCTCTTCATCATCCCCCAGAACTCGGTCGTCCACGACGAGCTGATCTACCAGATCACCAAGGCCAAGCGCGGCGCGCTGGCGCTCGTGGCCAAGGAGCCGCGTCTGGAGGTGACCGAGGAGGCGCAGGAGGACACCGTACCGATCGACGAGGCCGACCCGGAGATCGGCTACGGCCGGCTCGAAGGGCTGCCGGTGCGCGCGCGCGTCGGCAAGTCGCGCGTCGTGTCGGTCGGCACCGCCAACCACGCGGTGACCAGGCCCAACGCGGTGGTGCTCGGCCCGCTGCACATCAGCGCCCGCAACGCCCCCGTGCTCGCGCAGACCTGCCGCGAGCTGGCCCTCATGGCCGACCGCTTCGGCGCGGACGACGACCTCGTCCAGCTCGTGGTGTTCGGCCTGGTGCGCAACGGCGTGTCGGTCGGCGTGCGCGGCCGCCGCGACCTGTTCTACCGCCGGGTGACCACTCCGGAGGAGGTCAACGAGGCCGGCGCCGAGATGGCCGGCATGAACGAGGACCGCGCCCGGCTCAACAACGCGGTCAAGGGCGCCGACGGCTTCTTCACCACCTACTTCGTCTCCACCTACTCGCGCTTCATCGCCCGCTGGGCGGCGCGGCGCGGGCTCACGCCCAACCAGGTGACGCTGATCTCCATCACGCTCGGCGTGGCCGCCGCCGCCTGCTTCGCCACCGGCGAGCGGCCGTGGATGGTCGCCGGCGGCCTGCTGATCTACTTCGCCTTCGTCTTCGACTGCGTCGACGGGCAGGTGGCCCGGTACGCCCGCAAGTTCGGCGTGCTGGGGGCCTGGCTCGACGCCACCTTCGACCGCTTCAAGGAATACGTGGTCTTCGCCGGCCTGGCCGTCGGCTGGGTCGTCTCGGGCAACGGCGACGACATCTGGATCCTGGCGCTGGCCGCCATCGGGCTCCAGTCCGTACGCCACCTGCTCGACTTCTCCTTCGGCATCTCCAACCGGCGCAAGCCGCCCGCGCAGCTGCCCACCCTCCCGCTCGACGCCCCCGACGACCGCGACCTGCGCAGGGCGCTGGAGCGGCGCAAGGCCGAGCGCAGCCAGGGCCTGCGCGGCGTGCTCAAGATGTGGACCAGGGCGGGCAAGTTCCGCGCGGTCCACTGGGCGCGGAAGATGATCGTGTTCCCCATCGGCGAGCGGTTCGCGGCCATCGCGATCACCGCCGCCCTCTTCGACGCCCGGATCACTTTCCTCACCCTCGTGATCTGGGGCTCCGTCGCCGCCGCCTACACCCTCACCGGACGCCTCATGAGGTCGCTCGTATGATCACTCAACCGCAGGCCATGGCCACCCCCACGCCGGACCCCGACGAGGAACGCCGCCGCATCCAGACCGCCCGCCTGCTCGCCTACCGCGACGACGGCCCGCTCGTGCACGCCCTCGCGGGCAAGCTGGGCAAGGGCCTGCCGCCCGTGCCCGCCACGCTCGTGGCGCTGCTCGCCGTCGTCGCCGTCACCGTCGTCGGGCTGCCCGACAAGGGGCCGCTGCTGCTCGTGCCGGTGGCCATCACGCTGCTGCTCGTGCTGCCGACCGCGCCGCGCGACCACCTGGGCCGCTTCGACTGGCTCACCCCGCCGCTGCTGCGCGGCACCGAGTTCCTCGCCATGATCGCGATCGGCCTGGCCGCCGGCGCGCCGAAGTGGCTGCTGTTCGTGCTGGTCTACGTCGTGGGCTACCACACCTACGACACCGTCTACCGCACCCGGCAGAGCATCTGGCCGCCCGCGTGGGTGTTCCACGCGGGGCTCGGCTGGGAGCTGCGCCTGCTGATCATCGGTGCCGGTGCGGCGCTGGGCTGGCTGACGCCGGTGCTCGCGGTGCTGACGGCGTACCTGTTCGTGCTGTTCGCGGTGGAGAGCGTGACGAGCTGGGTGCGCCTGGACAAGGCCTCCGCGCAGGCCGGCGCCGACGCCGAGCAGGACCTCGAGGCCTCGCCCGAGGACGCGCTCGAGCAGGCCACCGGCGAGGCGGAGAAGGGCTGAGCGGCCACCTCCCCCTACGGACACGACGGCGGTCACGGGCTCCCGACCAGGGCGCCGGTGGCCGCCGTTTCGCGTGCGGGCGCCGGATCACCCCGCCGGAAAAGGACATGACGGACTAGTCTGAAATTTAGTGACATTCGAGCCGGGGTCTGGTCCGGCCGGAGCCAGGAGACGCGGATGGCGTTCTTGTCGCGGCCGTTCGGACGAGGGGACCCGCCGGACGGGCGCGCGGACCTCCCCGGCCGGAGGGGCCGATGACCAGCCTGTCCGGGCGGGTCGTGGTGGTGCTGGCGCTGGCCGCGATCCCGGTGAGCGGGTGCGGCACGGATCCGGGCCCGGTGTGCGGCGCGGTCGTCGACGCGACGGGCTACGCCGACCCGGTGACCGCCAGGAACGACGTCGAGTCCGAGCTGCCGGGCTTCGCCAAGGGCTGCGACTGGATCGGCTTCGCGGCGGTGACCGGCGGCTCGGAGAGCGGCGCGTGCCGCAGGGACCCGGTGCCCATCGCCGCCACCCGCACCGAGAACCCCGACGACGACCCGGCGGTCGAGGACCGGGTCAGGGCCCGCCGGATCACGCAGGTGCTCGCCCGGGCGGTCGAGCTGCTCGACTGCCCGAAGGAGGGCCGGGGCTCGGACGTCCTGGGCGCCCTGCGGTACGCGGCCAAGCAGCTCAGCGCGCTGCGGCAGCCGGACAGGGAGCACCGGCTCATCGTGTTCAGCGACCTGCTCAACGACCACGGCGACCTGGACGTCGGCGAGCTGGACCCGAACGAGGCCGCCCGCGGCCGGAAGATCGAGGAGCTGCGGGACGCGCGGCTGCTGCCCGACCTGTCCGGGTACGCGGTGGTGGTGCACGGGTTCCTGCGGGCGAAGAAGCCCGCCCCCGGCCGGTTCCGGTCGCCGGAGAGCTTCTGGCGGGCGGCGTTCGAGGCCGCCGGGGCGTCGTCCGTCGATCTGCTCTAGAGCGCTCTCCCATATTGACACACGGTCAGCAGCGTGTTTACGTCGCGTCAAGAGAGCGCTCTCTCAGTCGACTCCATCACCCCCCCATGGAGCAGGGATGACAACAGAGATCCGGCACAGGCGCCGCCTGGTGGCCGTGGCGGTGGTGCTCGTGGCACTCACCGGCCTGCTCGTCAAAGTGGCCGTCAGCGCCTCGGCGTCCGTGCCGTCCACGCCGTCCGGCTGGTCGCTGGTCTGGTCCGACGACTTCAACGGCGCGGCGGGCACGCCGCCCTCGTCCGCCGAGTGGATCATCGACACCGGGCACGGCTACCCCGGCGGGCCGGGCGACTGGGGCACCGGCGAGATCCAGAACTACACCTCCAGCACCTCCAACGTCAGTCTCGACGGCTCGGGCAACCTGCGCATCACGCCCCTGCGCAGCGGCTCGGGCGAGTGGACCTCGGCCCGCATCGAGACCAGGCGGGCCGACTTCAAGCCGGCCGACGGGCGGGTCCTGCGGATCGAGGGCCGGATCCAGATGCCGGACGTGACCGGTCAGGCGGCGCTCGGCTACTGGCCGGCGTTCTGGGCGCTCGGGGCGCCGTACCGGGGGAACTACTGGAACTGGCCGGGCATCGGCGAGTTCGACATCATGGAGAACGTCAACGGCATCAACTCGGTGTGGGGCGTGCTCCACTGCGGCGTCAGCCCCGGCGGGCCCTGCAACGAGACGACCGGCCTGGGCGCGAGCCGGGCCTGCCCCGGATCGTCCTGCCAGTCGGCCTTCCACACCTACCGCTTCGAGTGGGACCGCGCCGCCAGCCCGAACCAGCTCCGCTGGTACGTCGACGGCCAGCAGTTCCACAGCGTGAGCCAGAACCAGCTCGACGCCGCCACCTGGACCAACATGACCGGACACGGCGGCTACTTCCTGCTGCTCAACCTGGCCATGGGCGGCGCGTTCCCCAACGCCCTGGCCGGCACGGGCACGCCGACGGCGGCGACCGTCCCCGGGCACCCGCTGCTGGTGGACTACGTGGCCGTCTGGCAGAGCGGCACGGTCTCCACCCCGACGGCGACACCGACCGTCCCGGGCGGCGTGGACGCGCGCTCCACCATCCAGGCCGAGCGCTACCAGGCCCAGTCGGGCACCATCGTCGAGGCCACCACCGACACCGGCGGCGGCCAGAACGTCGGCGCCATCGCGAACGGCGACTGGCTGCGCTACGACGCGGTGAACTTCGGCTCCGAGCCCGCCCGCCAGTTCAAGGCCAGGGTGGCGTCGGGGGCGGCGGCCGGCGTGAGCGGGCTGGTGCAGGTGCGGCTGGACAGCCCGTCCGCCCCGCCGATCGGCGACTTCGCGCTGGCCAACACGGGCGGCTGGCAGAGCTGGCGCACGGTCCCGGCCAACATCAGCGGGGTGACCGGCACGCACACGGTCTACCTGACCTTCAGCAGCGGCCAGCCCGCCGACTTCGTCAACGTCAACTGGTTCACCTTCTCGACGACCTGACCGCCCGCGCGACGGCGGCGTCCGCTTCGGCGGTGACGGCGTTCGGTGGGGACGGCGTTCGGTGGGGACGGCGGGAGATGGGGAACAATGAGACGGTGCGCGAATTGCCGGTGATCGACATCTCCCCGCTGATCGGCGACACCCCGGGCGGTGACAGGCAGGCCGTCGGCGCGGCGATCGGCGCGGCCTGCCGGGACAGCGGCTTCTTCTACGTCCGCGGGCACGGCGTGCCGCAGCAGCTCCTCGACCGGCTCGACGCCGCCGCCAGGCGCTTCTTCGCGCTGCCCGAAGAGGTCAAGGACGAGATCTCGATGGACCGCGGCGGCCCGGCCTGGCGCGGCTTCTTCCCGGTGGGCGGCGAGCTGACCTCCGGGCGGCCGGACCTGAAGGAGGGCGTCTACTTCGGCGCCGAGCAGCCGCCCGGCCCGCTCCCGCTGCACGGCCCCAACCAGTTCCCCGTCCAGGTGCCCGAGCTGCGCGAGGCCGTGCTCGCCTACCTGGACACGATGACGGAGGTCGCGCAGGCGGTCATGTCGGGGATCGCGCTCAGCCTGGGCCTGGACGAGAGCTACTTCCGCACCGGCTACACCGCGGACCCGACCATCCTGTTCCGCATCTTCCACTACCCGCCCGCGCCCCCGGACGACGACGAGACCTGGGGCGTGGGCGAGCACACCGACTACGGCCTGCTCACCCTCCTCCTCCAGGACGCCAACGGCGGCCTCCAGGTCCGCACGGCGGACGGCTGGATCGAGGCGCCGCCGCTGCCGGGCACGTTCGTCTGCAACATCGGCGACATGCTCGACAAGCTCACCGGCGGCCGCTACCGCTCGACCCCGCACCGCGTGCGCAATCTCAGCGGCAACGAGCGCCTGAGCTACCCGTTCTTCTTCGACCCCGGCTGGGACAGCGTGGTGCCGCCCCTCCCCTACGCCGCCGGCGAGCGCTGGGACGGCCAGGTCGACTTCACCGGCACCTACGGCGAGTACCTGCTGTCGAAGGTGTCCAAGGTCTTCCCGCGCCTGTTCGAGCGGCAGATCTAGGCCGACTCCCGCACGACCAGCCGGGTGGGCAGGACGACCGGCGTGGCGCTCCGGCCCTCCAGCCGCGACAGCAGCAGCCGCGCCAGCGCCAGCGCCTGCTCGCTGACGGGCGCCCGGACGGTGGTGAGTGCCGGGGTGGTGGCCGAGGCGGCGTCGATGTCGTCGAAGCCCACGATCGCCAGGTCGCCGGGCACCCGCCGGCCCGCGGCGCGGGCGGCCAGCAGGGCGCCGATCGCCATCTGGTCGTCGGCGGCGAAGATCGCGTCCAGGTCGGGGGCGTCGCCGAGGAGCTGCCCGGCCGCCGCCGTGCCGGAGGCCCGGGTCAGGTCGCCGATCGCCAGTCTGGGCCACAGCCCGGCGCGGTCGAGGGCCGCGCGGTGGCCGGCGAGCCGGTCCTGGGTGGCGACCAGGTCCATCGGGCCGCAGATCATGCCGATCCGGCGGCGGCCGGTGGCCAGCAGGTGCTCGGTGGCCGCCGCCGCGCCCCCGGCGTTGTCGGCGTCCACGTACGGCACCAGGGAGGCGACCGGCGGCCGGCCCAGCAGCACGAGCGGCACGCCGGTGCGCGAGAGCCGTTCCGCCAGGGTGTCGCCCCGCTCGGGCGGCAGCAGGACGACGCCGTCCACCAGGCGCGCCTCGGCGCGTCCGACGATGCGGCGCCGGCTCTCGGCGGTGTCGGCGAGCATGAGGGTGATCTGCTTGCCCGCGCCCTCCAGCAGGCTCGTCACGTACTGGACGACGGCCGCGACCATCGGGTCGGCGGCGCGCCTGGGCGCCGACAACACGAGCGCCACGGTGTCGGTGCGCCGGGTCACCAGGCTGCGCGCGGCGGCGTTGGGCACGTAACCGAGCTCTTTGACGGCCTGCAGGACCGTGGAGCGCACCTCGGGGCTGACCGACGCCTCGCCGTTGACGACGCGGGAGACCGTGGCCCGGGAGACGCGGGCGCGGGCGGCCACCGTCTCCAGCGTGGGACGCCTGGGCGGGGCCTCGGTCAGGCCGTTGCGCCTGATCACGTCGCGGTACCACAGCGCGCTGTCCTTGGGCCGCCTGCGCTGGGTGTCGAAGTCGACGTGCACGAGGCCGAACTTGCGCCGGTACCCCTCGGCCCATTCGAGATTGTCGAGCAGCGTCCAGGCGAGATATCCGCGGACGTTCGCGCCCTCCTCGACGGCGGTCCGCAGGGCCCGCAGGTGTTCCTCGATGAATTGCACGCGATCGACGTCGTGAATGCCGTCGGGAGTGACCGTGTCGACGAAGTCGGCGCCATTCTCGGTGATCATCAGTTCAAGGTCGGGATGTTCGCCGGCGAGCCGCCGCAGTAACCGGGAAAGGGCGTTCGGGACGATCGGCCAGCCCATCGCGGTGACCGCCGTGGGAATGGTGCTGAAAAGCACGCCCGCGCTTCCCGGATAAGCCGGGTCGGCCGGTTCGCCGGGCTGCGCCTGGACGACGGCCGGCGCGTAGTAGTTGACGCCGAGCAGGTCGAGCGGCTGCGCGATGTCGGCCAGGTCGCCGTCGTGGACGTGCCCGAGCCCGGCGTGCTCCTCGATGACCGGCAGCAGGTCGGCGGGGTAGGCGCCGCGCAGCATCGGGTCGAGGAACTGCCGGTGGACGAGCGCGTCGATCCTGGCCACGGCCTCGGCGTCCTCCTGCGACAGCGGCCGGTCGAAGTCGCCGACCTGGGCCGGCGTCAGCACGGGCGAGAAGTTGAGCACGGCGCCCACCTCGGCGGCCCCGGCGGCGCGCAGGGCCTGGGCGCCCAGGCCGTGGGCGAGCAGCAGGTGGTGGGCGCTCCTGAACGCCTCGGCGGCCGACCGCCGGCCCGGCGCGTGCACCCCCGAGCCGTGGCCGACGAAGGCCGCCACCCACGGCTCGTTCACGGTGAACCAGGTGGCGACCCGGTCGCCGAGCCGCTCGGCCACGATCGCCGCGTAGTCCGCGAAACAGCGGGCGGTGTCGCGGGACGGCCATCCCCCGCGCTCCTGCAGCGCCTGCGGCAGATCCCAGTGATAAAGGGTGGCCAACGGCGTGATGCCGGCCTCCAGCAGGGCGTCGACCAGCCGCTGGTAAAAGTCGAGACCGGCCGGGTTCACCTTTCCCGAGCCGTCCGGAAGAATGCGCGGCCAGCTCACCGAGAACCGGTACGCGGCCATTCCCAGCTCTTTCATCAGCGAGACGTCCTCGCGATATCGGTGGTAATGGTCGCAGGCGTCGGCCGGGCCACCGGCGAAGGCGTCCCAAATGGACGGCCCGCGGCCGTCGGCGGTCGTGCCGCCCTCGATCTGGAAGGCCGACGTCGAGACCCCCCAGACGAAACCCTCGGGAAAACGTGCGATATTCATGTGGCGGCAATCCTCCGGCAGCGGACCGAACGCCCAGTCTCCCGCGCGGCGCTCGTCGCGCGCCAGCCTGGCCAGGCGGTATACAGAGCCCGTGGAACTGGACCGGCTCGATCGTGACATCATCGCGGCGCTCGTCGACGACGCCCGCGCGACCTACGCGGACATCGGCCAGCAGGTGGGGCTGAGCGCGTCGGCCGTCAAGCGGCGGGTCGACCGGCTGCAGAAGAGCGGGGCGATCACCGGTTTCAGCGCGCGGGTCGCGCCGCAGGCGCTCGGCTGGACCACCGAGGCGTACGTCGAGCTGTTCTGCCAGGGCAAGACCAAGCCGTCGGACATCGCCGTGGCGGTGGCCAAGTTCCCCGAGGTGGTGGCGGCGGCCACGATCACCGGCGAGGCCGACGCGCTGCTGCACATCAGGGCCACCGACGTGCGGCACGTCGAGCGGGTCATCGAGCGCATCGCGGCGGAGGCTTTCGTGGTGCGGACCAAGAGCTCGATCGTGCTGTCCCGGCTGGTGGACATCCCTCCGGGAGCCGCCCTGACGGAGTCGCGCAACGGATCGCACGTCGTCGGGCGATAGACGCAACAGACCTGCGCCAACGCGCAATGCGGACCGCTTGGCCTGCGCAAACGTCAATTCTTAGGCTGTCCCCGTCTCCCCGATACGGGACTTCCCCTGCAACTGACGACGACGGAGCCCTGCATGCCCAAACACTTCCTCATGTGCCGCCCGGACTACTTCGCGGTCGAGTACGCCATCAACCCGTGGATGGACCCCGAGGCCGGCGCCGACCGTGAGGTGGCGATCCGGCAGTGGGAAGGGCTGAAGTCGGCGTACGAGGAGCTCGGGCACCAGGTCAGCCTCATCGACCCGATCGAGGGCCTGCCCGACATGGTGTTCGCCGCCAACGGCGCGCTGGTCGTCGGCGGCCGGGTCTACGGCGCCCGCTTCACCTTCCCCGAGCGCGGCCCCGAGGGCCCGGCCTACCTGCGCTGGTTCGTCGAGCGCGGCTACCCGACGCTGGAGCCCACGCACGTCAACGAGGGCGAGGGCGACTTCCTCACCCTCGACGACGTCATCCTGGCCGGCACCGGCTTCCGCACCGACGTGGTCGCCCACCAGGAGGCGCAGGAGTACCTGGGCCGCCCGGTCGTCTCGCTCAAGCTGGTCGACCCGCGCTTCTACCACCTGGACACCGCGCTGTTCCCGCTCGACGGCCGCAACGTCGCCTACTACCCCGGCGCCTTCTCCCAGGGCAGCCAGGAGGTGCTGCGCGCGATGTTCCCGGACGCGGTGATCGCGACCGCCGAGGACGCCGAGGTGCTCGGCCTCAACGCGGTCAGCGACGGCCGGAACGTGGTGATCAACTCCGAGGCGTCCGGGCTCCAGCTGGAGCTCAAGCGGCACGGCTACGAGGTGATCCCGGTCGAGCTGTCGGAGCTGCGCAAGGCGGGCGGCGGTCCCAAGTGCTGCACACTGGAGATCAGGGGGGAGAAGTAACATGAGCACCAGCGCAGAGCTGATCGAAGTAAGCGAGCGCCGCAGCGCGCACAACTACCATCCGCTGCCCGTGGTCATCCACGAGGCGCACGGCGCGTGGGTCACCGACGTCGAGGGCAAGCGTTATCTCGACTGCCTGTCGGGCTACTCGTCACTGAACTTCGGCCACGGCAACCCGAAGATCATCGAGGCCGCCCAGGAGCAGCTGAAGAACCTCACGCTGACCAGCCGAGCCTTCTACCACGACCAGTTCGCCCAGTTCTGCGCCGGGCTCGGCGACCTCACCGGCAAGGACATGATCCTGCCGATGAACACCGGCGCCGAGGCCGTCGAGACCGCGATCAAGGTGGCCCGCAAGTGGGGCTACGAGGTCAAGGGCGTCGCGCCGGAGCAGGCCAACATCATCGTGATGGAGGACAACTTCCACGGCCGCACCACCACGATCATCAGCTTCTCCACCGACCCCGACGCGCACGACGGGTTCGGGCCGTACACGCCGGGGTTCAGGATCGTGCGTTACGGCTCGGCCGAGGCGATCAGGGAGGCGATCGACGACAACACGGTGGCCGTGCTCGTCGAGCCGATCCAGGGCGAGGCGGGCGTGCTGGTGCCGCCGGACGGCTACCTGACCGAGGTCCGGCGCATCTGCACCGAGAACAACGTGCTGATGATCGCCGACGAGATCCAGTCGGGTCTCGGGCGCACCGGCCGCACGTTCGCCTGCGACCACGAGAACGTCGTCCCCGACGTCTACATCCTGGGCAAGGCGCTCGGCGGCGGCGTGGTGCCGGTCTCGGCCATCGCCGCGGACGAGGACGTCCTCGGGGTCATCAAGCCGGGCCAGCACGGGTCCACCTTCGGCGGCAACCCGCTGGCCTGCGCGGTCGGCATCGCCGTCATCGACATCCTGAACACCGGCGAGTTCCAGGCCAGGGCCGCCCGGCTCGGCGAGGTGCTGCACGCGCGGCTGCGCGAGCTGGCCGGCAAGGGCGTGGTGGCGGTGCGCGGGCGCGGGTTGTGGGCGGGCGTGGACATCGACCCAGCCCTCGGCACCGGGCGTGAGGTGTCCAAGGCGCTGATGGCGCGCGGCGTGCTCGCCAAGGACACCCACGGGTCCACGATCCGGCTCGCGCCGCCGATCGTGATCTCCGAGGAGGACCTGGTCTGGGCGGTCGAGCAGCTCGCCGCCGTCCTGGAAGACCTCTAGGTCTTTCACGGCTTCGCCCGGTAACGCCGCCCGCCGTACTTCGGCCGGCGGCCCTCCAGGAAACGACCGCTGACCCCGTTAGGGCGCGCCGCCGAGACGGCGCGCCCGGTGGGCCTGCCGGCTGGTCGGCCAGCCCGGGGTCATGAGCCGGCGGGGGCGCTCTCCATCGGGGTAGGGGTGACGGTACGCGTCACCGTCGGCCGCGGCGTGCCGGTCGGCTCGGTCGGCTCGGTCTCCGGGTCGCCGGTCGACTCGGCCGCGGGCTCGCTGGTCGGCTCCGGGGTGAAGGTGATCGTCGCCTCGGCCGTCGGCAGCGCCGTCGCCGTCGAGCCGGACTCAGACGGAACGGGTGTGGGGGCCACGCTCTCCGGCATGCAGCTCGCGTCGGTGGCGGCGTCGGGGGCCTGCGGCGGGGCGTCCACCACGGAGACGTCGAGCTGGGCCGTCAGCGCCAGGACGCTGTCCTTCGGCGCGCCCGCCTTGGCGTCGACCACGACCTGCCGCTCGCCCAGGAACGTGTGCCCGGCCGGATCGAAGATCAGCTCCTCGCGCACTCCCCAGTCGGCGACCCGGCCCAGCGCCACGCCCACGCGTCCCGAGGAGTCGGCGACGCCCTCGGCCGCCTCGACGCCGGGGATCGACTTGACCGCCTCGAACAGGGCGTCGCGCTGCGCCTTGGGCAGGTAGTTCTCCCTGACGAGGTCGCCGGCGCGGGTGAAGGCGACGGCGTCGGGATCGGCGTCCTTGCCGCCCTCGGGGGCCGGCTGGTACAGGCGCTCGCGCATGGCCGTGGCCTCGGCCGGGAGCGTGCTCAGGTAGGCGTAGTCGTCGCGGTAGGGGCCGCGCCGGTCGGGGCAGGCGGCCAGCCGGTTCCACTCGCTGCCCTGCCAGCTCCTGGCGTCCGCCGGCAGCGACTCGCCGGGCCAGGGGCGCGGCTCGCGGCCCTCGATCTGCAGCAGGCCGTCCTTGCTGCCGTCCACGGACTTCCAGATCCTGCGGTGCTGGCGGTAGAGGTAGCGGCTCTGCCCGCCGGAGGCGTCGGCCGAGTGCGAGCCGTACATGGTGTCGGACTCGATCAGGATGAACTGGTCCGGCCGGGGGTTCAGCTCGCCGGCCGTGAGCAGCACGGAGGTGGCCGGGCGGGCGTCCGTCCCGCCCTGGCCGGACAGCGCCACCGCCACGCCGCCGACCAGGACGACCGTGACGCCGAAGGCCGCGGCCGCCTGCCAGCCCAGCCTCGGCAGCCGCAGGCGCCGCCCGCCGCGCGCCTCGGCCAGCAGCCGTTCCCTGGCCCGCGCGCGGGCCTGCGGCTCGTACGGCGGCGCCGGCGGCCTGCCGTCGGCGAACGTCCGGATCTCGTCATCCATGCTGGGGCTCCTCTGCGAAGGGATCGATGCCGCCGAGCGCCCTGCGTACCTTGACGCGGAGCCGGTGCAGCCTGGACCGGACGGTGCCGACGGGCACCCCGAGGGCGCGCGCGGCGTCCTCGTAGGTCAGGTCGGCCCACGCCACGAGCAGCAGCAGGTCGCGCTCGCCCGCGCTGAGCCTGGTCAGCGCCCTGGCCAGGCGGGGCTGGAGCTGCGCGGCGGTGACCCGGTCGGCGCTGCGCTCGTCGAACGTGCCCGGACGCTCGGCGCCGACCCTGGCCATGGCCGCGGTGCGCCGCCGTTCGGCCCTGCGGTGCTGGGACACGACCTTGGTGGCGATGCCGTACAGCCAGGGACGGGCGTCGGGCAGGGTGCGGTCGTAGCGGCCGCGGCCGCGGAAGGCGACGAGGAACACCTCCCCCGTCACGTCGTCGGCCAGCTCGGCGCCCAGGCGGCGGGCGGCGTACCTGTGGATCTCGTCGGCGTGCCGGTCGAACAGCGCGGCGAAACGCTCAGGATCGCTCAGCGAATGCCCGATCAGGGTCGAGTCATCCAGCGTTGCGGTTGTGTCCTCGACACTCACCACATCCGGTCCTCTCTCATGCGGTCACCCTGTTGTTGGCCGCACCCGGAAGCCCGGTTCCACCTTTTTCGGGTTATGCCGCCTTTCCCTGCTTTCGCCAGGCGGACAGGCCGTCGGGTGCCTCGTCCCTGGTGAACCCGGCCGCCGTCAGCTCCGCGGCGAGCCGGTCGCCGCCGGGCCGGTGGGCCTCGCTGGTCACCTCGTCCTCGCCGATCACCACGCCGCGCTGCCTGACCCGGTAGAGGAAGCGGGAGCGCACGGTCTCGCCGCTGACGTCGAGCACCTGGCCCCAGACCTCGTAGGCGTGCCGCCCGACCTGGTAGGAGCCCATGAGCTCCAGCTCACCGGGCGTGGGCGCGGGCCGCTCGCGCCAGTTGAACAGCAGCAGCCCGCCCGGTTCGAGCTGCCTGGCCAGCACCCGCCACAACTCCTCCCGCCGCCCGGCCGGGAACGCCTGCAGCACCGAGATCATCACGACGGCCGCCACCGGCTCGTCGACGTCGACGTCGAGCGCCCCGCAGGCGAGCACGGTGACCCGGCGCCGGGCCTCCTCGTCGGCGGCCAGCCGCGACAGCAGCACCGACCGCATGGCCAGCGCCGGCTCGACGGCGAACACCTCACCCTCCGTCGCCCGCACGATCACCTCGGTGATCAGGCCGGTGCCCGCGCCGATCTCCATGACGCCGCCCCGCACCCCCTTCAGCAGGGGCGGGAGCAGCTCGCGGATCTCGGGGACGTGCCCGTCCTCGTGCCACAGGTCGTAGAACGGCACGGCCCTGGAGTACTGGTCGTCATTCATAGGTCATTTCTACGCCAGCCGGGCCGAGTCGATCGGCCGGACACCGTCGCCCACCGACTCGTACCAGGTGATGGTGTCGGGGAAGGTCAGCGTGGCCAGCGCGTTCTGGAACAGCGGGCCCTTGGTCACCCGCCAGCGGAACGGCGGCCGCGGGATGCCCGCCAGCCGCGCCAGCAGGCTGCCCACCAGCGTCGCCAGCCCGAACTGGGTGAGCACGTTGGCCCAGCGCAGCAGCCGGCTGAGCGGGTTGCGGATCGGCGAGCAGACGACCTGGTAGATCTGCCCGGCCGAGGCCTTGGCCAGGTAGGAGTAGTGGACGTCGCCGGACAGGATCACCGCCGGCTTGCCGAGCCGGACCAGCAGCCTGCCCAGGTCCTCGAACGAGCGCCGGAAGGCCGCCCAGTGCTCCAGGTCGACGGCCTGGCGCAGCTGCTCCGACCACCGCTGCACCGTACGGCCCCACTTGCCGTCGCACAGGGCCTCGTTCCAGTTCTGGACGCCGTGCACGCCCTCGGGCAGCAGGAACGGGATCGAGGAGCCGATGACCAGCCGCTCGGCCGGGGCGGCGGCCTGCTCCTGGAGCCAGGCCCACTCCTCGGGGTCGAGCATGCGCCGGTCGCCGGGGGTGAGCTGCCTGGCGCACCGGGTGTCGATCATGATGAGCCGGGTGTGCCCGAGGTCGCGGGTGTAGCTCCAGCGGTTGCTGCTCGGCTCGGCGTCGGCCTTGGCGGCGAAGGCGTCGAGGGCCGGGCCGCCGTCGCCGCCGCCCTCGGTGAGCTCGCGCACCAGCGGGTCGGCCGCGCGCTCGGCCGGGGTCAGGTTGCCGAGGTGCTGGTAGACGAAGTAGGCGCCGAGCCCGGCCACCACGCGGCGCGGCCACCAGCTCGTCAGGGCCATCTTCTCCCGCCAGGGCTGGGAGGTGTTCCAGTCGTCGCGCAGGTCGTGGTCGTCGAAGATCATGGCGGTGGGCACGGTGGACAGCAGCCAGCGGATCTCCGGGTCGGTCCAGGCCTGGCGGTAGAGCTCGGCGTACTCCTCGTAGTCGGCGATCTCGCCCTGCGGCTCGGTGGTCCTGCGCGCGTGGATGTAGTCGAGCATCTGGGGCGAGGGGCTGTCGGCGTAGACCTGGTCGCCGAGGAGCAGCAGCAGGTCGGGCCACTCCTCCTCCTCGGCGCGCATGAGGCTCACGCCGTAGGCGCGCAGCACGTCGTCGCCGTGGGTGCGGACGTGCGCCGAGTCGTGCGGCACGCTGGTGCGGCACGACCCGAACGCCAGCCTGCGGGGCCCTTCGGCGGGCAGCAGCCGCACCCGGCTGGCCGGGCGGCCCGTCAGCGGCCAGACCTGGTCCCCGTCGAGGCTGACGGAATAGGAGGCGATATCCTGGGACAGGTCAACGAGATCCACGATCGCGTAGTGGTGACCGTGCACGGTGAAGGTGGGCGACCGATAAGCCCCGCCTGCCGTCTCGACGGTGACCGTGCAGGGCTCGCTGGTCTCCACCCAGATCGAGGCGCTGACCGAGTCGACGTGACGCAACATCGGCCCAACCACGAGTTCGGGCATCCAACCCTCCGGTTTTCGACGATTCGGCACACTCTCGCTCGATAGCCTGCCAGAGTGGCACGTTCCCAGCACGTTGATCAACGGCTTGGATAGGCCTTCATAACCTAGGCAAGGTCAAACTGCCCGGCCTAGGATGATCGAGACAACACGCCCAAGAGGGAAGGCAACGGCGCCTTCTCCCGCAAAATGGGCGCGCATACAGGAGGAAACCCGACCATGAGCATCATGGTGCCGTCAAAGACGCCGGCGCTGATCACACCTGGTCAACAAGCGCTCGACTCCGCTCTCCACCAACTCAACCAGGCCGCCGCCCACCTCGGGCTCGACGACGGCCTCCGCACGATGCTGGCCACGCCCCGCCGCTCGCTGACCGTCTCGGTCCCGGTGCGCCGCGAGGACGGACGCATGGACGTCGTCCAGGGCTACCGCGTCCAGCACAACGTCTCGCGCGGCCCCGCCAAGGGCGGCATCCGCTTTCATCCCAGCACCGACATCCACGAGGTCACCGCCCTGGCGATGTGGATGACGTGGAAGTGCGCGCTGGTCGGCATCCCGTACGGCGGCGCCAAGGGCGGCGTGGCCGTGGACCCGGGCGCGCTGACCACCATCGAGCTCGAACGGCTCACCCGCCGCTACGTCAACGAGATCCTGCCGCTGATCGGCCCGGAGAAGGACATCCCGGCCCCCGACGTCGGCACCGACGAGCAGACCATGGCCTGGATCATGGACACCTACAGCGTCAACGCCGGCTACTCGGTGCCCGGCGTGGTCACCGGCAAGCCGATGACGCTCGGCGGCTCGCTCGGCCGCACCGGCTCGACCTCGCGCGGCGTGCAGATCGCCGCCCTGGCCGCGCTCGGGGGCTCGCCGGAGGGCGTCACGGTGGCCGTGCAGGGCTTCGGCAAGGTGGGCGCGCTGGCCGCGCAGTACCTGTCCGACGAGGGCTGCAAGGTCGTCGCCGTCTCCGACGTCACCGGCGCGCTCTACGCGCCCGGCGGCCTCGACGTCGCCCGCGTGCGCGCCTGGGTGGCCGAGACCGGCGGCGTGGCCGGCTACCCGCACGCCGACGCGATGGCCCACGACGACCTGTTCGAGCTGGACGTGGACGTCCTCGTCCCGGCCGCGCTCGAAGGCGTGATCACCGAGGCCAACGCGCCCCGCGTGCGCGCCCGGCTGATCGTGGAGGGCGCCAACGGCCCCACCACGCCGGAGGCCGACGAGATCCTGGCCGCGAACGGCACCACCGTCGTGCCGGACATCCTGGCCAACGCGGGCGGGGTGATCGTGTCCTACCTGGAGTGGGTGCAGAACATGCAGGCCTTCTCCTGGAGCTCCCGCGAGGTCGAGGTGAAGCTGCGCGACCTGATGGAGGGCGCCTTCGCCGAGGTCAAGTCGATGTCCGCCGAGCGCGGGCTGACGCTGCGGGAGGCGGCGCACGTGATCGGCGTGGGCCGGGTCGCCGAGGCCCACAGCATGCGGGGCCTCTACCCCTGACCTACTTTGGTCGCACGTGACCCGCCCAAGGTCGGATGCCGGGGCGGGTCCCGTTCTGCGACGGTCGGGGTCATGAGGGGTTTCATCGGGGTCATGGCCATCATCCAGGGGCTCGGCGGGTTCGCCGGGCGCGTCTGGTTCGACACGGAGTGGGGGTTCGTGGGGCGGTTCGTGGAGCTGCCGCTGGCGGCCTACCTGGGGCTCGCGGTCGCGGGCCTGGCGTTGCTGCTGTGGTCCGGCCACGACGGGAAGAACCGCGAGAGCTGATCGCGGGCGGGTCGGGCAGGATGGCCTCATGACCTATCCGGAACCACGCTATTCGGGCGACACCGGCGAGCTGTCGGCCACGTACCGGCCCTACGAGCACGGCCCCGAGCTGACCTACCCGACCGGCAACACCGTCCACTACCTGGCCACCGGGGCCACCACCAACGGCCAGTTCGGGCTCTACCGCTGGGTGATGGGGCCCGAGCCGTCCGGCCCGAGCCCCCACTTCCACAAGTCGATCTCCGAGTCGTTCTACGTCCTCGACGGATCGGTGCGGATCTACGACGGCAGCCGCTGGATCGACACCCGCCCCGGCGACTGGGTGCACGTGCCCGAGGGCGGCGTGCACGCCTTCCGCAACGAGTCCGGCGAGCCCGCGACCATGCTGCTGCACTTCGCCCCCGGCGCCCCTCGCGAGGGCTACTTCGAGGGGCTGCTCGACCTGGCCGGCAAGAGCGAGGAGGAGAAGGCCGAGTTCTTCATCCGCCACGACACGTACTGGCTGGACTGACGGGGCCCGGCTCCTGCGCCGAGGCCCGGTCGAGGGCCGCGGCCAGCTCTTCCAGCTCGCGCATCAGCCGCTCGGTGCGCTCCTGGCCGAACGCGGCGGCGATGGCCCGGTGGTGCTCGGCCACCGCGCCGTCCACGCGGGCCAGCAGGTCGCGCCCCCGGTCGGCCAGGAACACCGCCACCCGCCGCCGGTCGCCCGCCGACGCGCCGCGATGGACCAGCGCCCGGTCGATCAGCCGGTCGACCGCCTTGGTGAGCGTCGGGTGCGGCATGAGCACCGCCTCGGCCAGCTCCCCCATCGAGTGGCCGCGCCCGTCGGCCAGCGCGCGCAGGATGCGCCACTGCTCGACGGTGACGTCCTCGCCGGCCAGGGTCGCCGCCAGGCCGCGCGTGACCTCGCGTTCGGCGCGGCTGAGCACGTACGCGAGTGAGGACCCCAGCCCGGATTTAGCCATGACAGATCAGGTCCTTTCACCGGAGAGCTAGTTCGGAGGATACTCGTCGGCGTGGCGGCGATCGTCGATCCTTTCGAGGCCCGGCTCATCCCCTCGGACGCGGTCCGGATCGGCCTGGTCGTGCCCGTGTCGGGGGTGCTCGGGCTGGTGGGGCCGTGCGCGATCAACTGCGCGCTGCTGGCCGCCGAGGAGGTCAACGCCCGGGGCGGCGTGCTCGGCAGGCAGGTCGAGCTGGTGCTGGTCGACGGCGGGCGGCCGGGGCGCGAGGTGGCCGCCGAGGTGGCCGGCCTGGTCGCGTCCGGCACGGTCGAGGCGGTGGTGGGCACGCACGCGAGCGACGTGCGGATCGACGTGGTCGCGGCCCTCGGCGGGCGGGTCCCGTTCGTGTACGCGCCGCCGTACGAGGGCGGGGGGCACGCGCCGGGCGTCTACTTCCTCGGCGAGACCCCCGGCAGGCAGCTCGAACCGGGCATCGAATGGCTGGTCAGCGTCCACCGGGCGCGCCGCTGGTACCTGCTGGGCAACAACTACGTCTGGCCGCGCCTGGTGCACGCGGGCGCCCGGCGCCGGTTGCGGGCGCGCGGCGCGACCGTCGTCGGCGAGACGTTCGTCCGGTACGGCGAGGCGGCCTCCTGGCTCGGCCGGATCGCCGAGGCCCGCCCCGACGCGATCCTGCTCACGCTGATCGGCAGCGACCTGGTCGCCTTCAACCGGGCCTACGCGGCCGCCGGCCTCGGCGCGGCCCGGCTGTGCGGGGCGCTGGAGGAGCACGGCCTGCTCGGCATCGGCGGCGACGGCACCGGCGAGCTCTACGCGTCGATGGGCTACTTCCGCGACCTGCCGACCGAGGCCAGCCTGCACTTCGCCGAGCGGTACGCCAAACGTTTCGGCCCGCACGCCCCCATGCTCAACGCCCACGGCCACGGCTGCTACGAGGCCGTCGCGATGCTCGCCGCCCTGTCGGCACGGGCGGGCAGCCTGGCCGTGCCCGCCCTCGACGCGGTCGCCGACGGCACCACGATCGTCAGCGCGCGCGGCCCGCTCACGCTGCTGAACCGGCAGGTGCGGCGCACGGTGCACCTCGGCAGGGCGGACGGCCTGGATTTCTTGCTTGAGAAACCTTTTCACTAGAAAGCTTTGGCTCTAAGGTGCCAATCGCCCCCCAACCTTCGACAAGGAGCCGCGCACTATGAGCACCGTTGAGCAGTTCGGCTACCGCCAAGAGCTCAAACGCTCTCTTGGCTTCGCCGACCTGATGATCTATGGCCTGATCTTCATGGTGCCGATCGCACCGTTCGGCATCTTCGGCGGCGTGTTCCAGTCGTCCGGCGGCATGGTCGCGCTGGCCTACATCATCGGCCTGGTCGCCATGGCGTTCACGGCGCTGTCGTACTCGCAGATGGCCCAGGCGTTCCCCATGGCCGGCTCCGTCTACACCTACGCCGGGCGCGGCATCTCGGCGCCGGTCGGGTTCATCGCCGGATGGGCGATCCTGCTCGACTACATCCTGGTGCCGTCACTGCTCTACCTCATCGCCAGCCTGGCCATGAACTCGTTCGTGCCGGGCATCCCGGTGTGGGGCTGGCTGATCATCTTCGTGCTGCTCAACACCGCGGTCAACTACATGGGCATCCAGATGACCGCGCGCATCACGCGGGTGATGCTGGTCGCCGAGCTGGCCGTGCTGGCGATCTTCCTGGTGGTCGGCGGCATCGCGCTGGCGCAGGGCAAGGCCCAGGCGGGCGCGTTCACGCCGATCTTCGAGTCCTCCACGTTCAGCTGGACGCTGGTGTTCGGCGCGGCGGCCACGGCGGTGCTGTCCTTCCTCGGCTTCGACGGCATCTCCACCCTGGCCGAGGAGAACAAGGAGGACGGCAGGCGGCTCGGCCGTTCGATGGTGGCCGCGCTCGGACTGGCCGCGGTGCTGTTCGTGGCGCAGACGTGGGTCGCGGCGCTGCTCATGCCGGACCGCGCCGAGCTGATCACCAAGGGCGACCCCAACGGTGACGCCTTCTACCGCATGGCGGAGTTCGCCGGCGGCCACTGGCTGAGCGTGCTGACCGCCGTCGCCACCGCCATCGCGTGGGGCTTCGCCAACTCGCTGGTCGCGCAGGCGGCCACCTCGCGACTGCTGTTCGCGATGGCCCGCGACCGCATGCTCCCCTCGTTCCTGGCCAAGGTGCACCCCAAGCACCAGGTGCCGGTCAACGCCACGCTGGCGGTCGCCGTGCTGTCGCTGGGCATCGGCCTCTACATGAACAGCCGCGAGGACGGCATCGCCCTGCTCAGCCAGCTCGTGAACTTCGGCGCGATGACCGCCTTCCTGATCCTGCACGTGGCCGTCGTCGTCCACTACCGGTTCCGCAGGGGCAGCAGGAACGTGTGGGCCCACGTGATCGCGCCGGCGATAGGCTTCCTCGTCCTGGCCGCCGTGGTGTACAACACCAAGCTGGTGACCCAGACGGTCGGCCTGGTCTGGCTGGGGATCGGGCTCGTCGTCCTCGTCGTCACCTACCGCATCGGCCGCAGGCCCGTTCTTCCCTCGGAGGTCAAGTGAACGTCGTCTCCTACCACCCCACGCCGGAGGAGCTCAGCTACACCTTCGGCGGCCGTGCCGCCCTGGGCAGGGTGCGGCCAGGGACGGTGCTGGAGCTGTACACCGAGGACTGCTTCGGCGGCCGGGTGCGGACCGTGGACGACCTGCCGTCGCGGGTCTGCGAGTTCCCGTACCTGAACCCCGTCACCGGCCCCTTCCACGTGGAGGGGGCCGAGCCGGGCGACACGCTGGCGCTGCACTTCGTCCGGATCACCCCGGCCCGCGACTGGGCGGTCTCCACCACGTTCCCGCACTTCGGCGCGCTGACCGGCACCCACACCACGGCGACGCTCCAGCCGCCGCTGGAGGAGCGGGTCTGGCGCTACGACATCGACGTGGACAAGGGCGTGGCCGTCTATCACGCGCGCAACAGCGACTTCAGCGTGGCGCTGCCGCTCGACCCGATGCACGGCACGGTGGGCGTGGCCCCGGGCGCGAACGAGGCCCGCATGACCATCACCCCCGACGCGCACGGCGGCAACATGGACACCCCCGAGCTGCGCGCCGGCGTCACCGTCTACCTGGGCGTCAACGTCGAGGGCGGCATGTTCTCGATCGGCGACGGCCACGGCCTGCAGGGGCACGGCGAGGTCTGCGGCACGGCCGTCGAGTCGGCCATGAACACCGTGGTCGCGGTCGAGCTGATCAAGGGCGTGGCCACGCCGTGGCCCCGGCTGGAGGACGACCTGCACCTGATGTCCACCGGCTCGGCCAGGCCCCTGGAGGACGCCTACCGCATCAGCCAGCACGACCTGGTGACCTGGACGTCGGAGCTGACCGGGCTCGACACGCTGGACGCGTACCAGCTCGTCAGCCAGGCCGGCCAGGCGCCGGTCGGGAACGTGTGCGACACCAACTACACCATGGTCGCCAAGCTGCCCAAGACCTACCTGGGCGCCCCCTCGGTGTACGAGGACGCCCACGCCCGTCTGCGCGCCCTGGGCGCCCAGTACGACGCATGACAATCCCCCACTTAGGTAAACCTTGGTGTCGCAGGTCAGAGCATTGATCATCTTCCCCGTAGAGTGGGAAAGTGCTCAGGTTGGTACTGTCTCTGGTCCTGCTCGATCCGGCTGGTCTCACCGATGTCGCGCAGCGCAGCGTCCCCGTCCCCCAGGTGCTGACCCCGGACGGCGACCGCCTGGGCTACGCGCCGGTCCCGCGCCCCTACACGGGGGCGCGGCGGCTGACCGGCGTGCTGCTCGGCCATGACCCCGTCACCCGCACCGACGTGTGGTGCGGCGGCGCGATCATCGGCTCGCGCAGCCGCAGCCTGGTGCTGACGGCCGCGCACTGCCTCTACCACGACGGCCGGCCGCTCAAACGGCTGGTCTTCATGCCCGGGTTCGACAGGGGCAACCCGCGGCACGGCGTCTGGTCCGCGGTGCGCACGTGGGCGCCGGACCGCTGGCGGGCGAACCCCGACTCCCCCGACGTGCTGCCGTACGACGTCGGCCTGGTCGGGGTCGTCAAGGGCAGGCGCCCGCTGGAGGACGTGGTCGGCCAGGGCCTGCCGCCCCTGCGCACGAGCCGCGGCGCCGGGCTGCGCGGGCTCGAACTGCTCGGCTACCCGGCGGGCAAGCGTTACCCGGGCACGCAGATGTACCGGTGCCTGGGCGACGCGGTCGAGGGCTCGACGGTGGGCCCCGGGCTGATGGTCACCCGCAACTGCCATGCCGCCGCCGGAGGGAGCGGCGGCCCGGTGCTGTACGGCGACTCGGTGGCGGGCGTGGTCTCCTCCTCCAGCCCGCTGAGCGACACCGACGGCTACACGGTGCTCGCCCGGCTGGGCGGGACGACGTTCGACCGCATGTTCGCCAGGGCCGACGAGTCGATGCGGGTCAGGAAGCCAGGCTGACGGCCTCCTCGCAGATGGCGTGGGTGATCAGGGCGTCGTCGGCGCTGATCACCCGGCCCTCGCGGACCGCGAGCAGGAACTCCTGGCAGATCTGCTCGATGCCGCGCTGCCGGGCGACCGGCACCCAGTCGGGCCGCCTGGTGAGCGTCTCGCCGCCCTCGTAGTCGAGGACGTCGCCGAGGTTGACCACCCGCCGCTTGATGCCGTCGCCCATGACCTCGCAGGTCTCCTCGGCGGCGCCGCTGACCCGGTTCATGACGCCGATCGCGGTGAACCCGGCGCCCGACAGCTCAAGGACGATGTGTTCGAGCAGGTCGCGGCGGACGCGGGTGCGGATCCTGGTCTCGGTGACCGGGCCGGGGGCGAGGAACCTGAGCGTGTCCACGACGTGGATGAAGTCCTCGAAGATGGCCCGCCGGGGCGCGTCGGGGTAGTTGTCGCGGTTCTTCTCCATCAGCACGAGATGACGGGGAAGGGCCATGAGCCCCGCGTAGCCGGGGGCGTGGCGGCGGTTGAACCCGACCATCAGCGACCTGCCCTCGGACTCGGCCAGGCGCACCAGGCGCTCGGACTCGGCCAGGCTGTAGGCGATCGGCTTGTCGACGTAGACGTGGATCCCGGCGCTGAGCAGCGGCTCGACGATCTCCGGGTGCGCCTCGGTCGCGGCGTGCACGAACGCGGCGTCGACCCCCGCCTTGATCACCTCGTCGACGCTGGTGGACCGGTCGGCGACGCGGTAGGCGTCGCCGAGCCGGTCGAGCCGCGCGGTGTTGCGGGTGCACAGGTGGAGGTCGAGGGACTGGGCGGCGAGCACGGGCAGGTACGCCTTCTCCGCGATGTCGCCCAGGCCGATCATGGCTATCTTCATCCGTCGAGCGTAGCCTTCAGCGCGGCCTCCACCGGCGTAGGCGCGACGCCGAAGACCTGCTGAAACGCCGACGAGTCGAGCACGTAGGGCGCGGTGAACTGGTAGCGCACGTGCCGCAGCTCGCCGATCATGGGCGAGAACAGCCCGGACGCCCGCAGCAGCGGCCACGGCAGCGTGGTCATCCTGGGCGCCGGGAGGTCCAGCAGGGCGGCCATCCGGGCGCCGACCTCGCGGAAGGTCATCGGGTCGTTCGTGGGCACGTGCCAGGGCCGGCCCCAGGCCCGCTCGTCGGCGCCGGCGGTGATCAGGGCGTCGGCCACGTCCGGCAGGTAGGTCCAGCTGTGCGGGACGTCGGCGGGGAAGACGAGCCGGATCGTCCGGCCGGCCCTGAGCGGGGGGATGAAGCGGGTGCCCAGGTGGGACTGGTCGGTGGCGCCGGGGCCGAAGAAGTCCGAGCCGCGCACCTCGGTCACCCTGATCCGCCCTTCGCGGTGGGCGGCCAGCGCGTCCTGCCAGATCTTCGCCCGCACCCGGGCCTTGGGGGTGGTGGAGGCCGGCGGCAGGTCCTCGGTCATCGGGCCGGACACGGGCCCGTACGGGTAGAGGTTGCCCAGGATGGCGAGCACGGCCCCGCTCGACTCCGCGGCGGCCAGGAACGAGGCGGCCATCGGCGGCCAGTCGGTCAGCCACCGGTGGTAGGCCGGGTTGACGCAGTTGTAGAGGACGTCGGCCCCCTTGGCCAGCTCGGACAGCCGGGCCTGGTCGGCCACGTCGGCGGCCACCCTGACCGTGCCCTGCGGCCCGCGGCCCGAGCGGGTCACGACGACGACCTCGTGCCCCTGCGCGGCGAGCTTGGCGGCCAGGTGCGTGCCGACCTGGCCGGACCCCACGACGACGTGCTTACCCATGATCAGACCTGCTTCCAGATGACGCGCAGCAGCGCGTTGACGACGAAGACGGCGGCGAAGACGATCGCCGGGGTCACCCGGCCCGCGGCGTAGAGCGCGAGCGCGCCGCCGCCGAACCAGACGATCTCCAGCGCGACGCGGGCCAGGCCGGTGAGCGGGATCGTGGCGTTCGCGCCGCCTCCCGCGCCGAACAGCGCCCACACGGCGATGAACAGCGCCGGGCCGCCCAGCCCCGCCAGGAGCTTGATCGCCCAGTTGGGGCTGAGCGTGAAGCCCCAGTAGGCCACCGCGCCCAGCACGCCGAGCTCCAGGAAGAACATCAGGGCGGCGTTGGCGTTCTTGGCGAGGGCGAGCATGGGGATCTCCTGAGGGGTGCGCTGTTCGCTTACGAGAGCAATGCTCTCTCAAAAGAGCGGCACTCGTCAAGAGCGGTGCTCTCGTTTTTTGCCAGTGCTCTGATAACCTGCTGTGCATGACAGCCAGCCGTACCGCGCGAGAGCGCGTGAGAGCCGAGCTCACCAGGGAGATCACCGACATCGCCCGCCGCCAACTGGCCACCGACGGCGCGGGCGGCCTGTCGCTGCGGGCCGTGGCGCGGGAGATGGGCATGGTCTCCTCGGCCATCTACCGCTACTTCCCCAGCCGCGACGACCTGCTGACCGCCCTGATCATCGACGGCTACAACGCGCTGGGCCAGGCCGTCGAGCAGGCCGAGGCCGCCTGCCCGCGCACGGCCCACCTCGGCCGCTGGCTGGCCGCCGGCCATGCCGTACGCGACTGGGCGGTGGCCCACCCCCACGAGTACGCCCTGCTCTACGGCTCGCCCGTGCCCGGCTACCAGGCGCCGCAGGACACCGTCGCGGCCCGGCTGCGCGACGTCACCGTGCTCGGCGCGATCGTCACCGACGCCTGGGACGCGGGCGAGCTGCACCCGCCGGCCACCCCCGAGCCGCCCGCCGAGGTGGCCGCGGACGCCGAGAACATCCGCGCCCTGATGCCCGGCGTGCCCGACGACGTGGTGTGGCGGGCGATGGCGTCCTGGTCGACGCTCTACGGCTGGGTCAACTTCGAGGTGTTCGGCCAGTTCAACAACACGATCGACAACCGGCGGGCGGCCTTCGACCACGCGTTGCGGCTGGCCGCCGCGGCGCTCGGCCTCGCCGCGTGACCGGAACGTCCCGGCAAGACGAAAGGGGCAGGAGCGCACGTGCACCCCTGCCCCTTGCGCGAGAACGTCAGCGCGCGGCGCGGTTGACCGCCGAGATGATGGCCTTGAGCGAGGCCGTGGTGGTGTTGGCGTCGATGCCCACGCCCCACAGCACCTGCCCGTCGACCTCGCACTCCAGGTAGGAGGCGGCCTTGGCGTCGCTGCCCGCGCTCATCGCGTGCTCGACGTAGTCGAGGACCCGCACCTTGATGCCGACGCCGGCGATGGCGTCGATGAAGGCCGAGATCGGGCCGTTGCCCACGCCCGAGATCTCCCGGATCTCACCGTCGAGGCGCACGTCTGCGCCGATGCGGTCCTTGTCGTCGACGGTCGACTCGTGGCGGTGGGCCATGAGGCTCAGCCGGCCCCAGCGGTTGGCCGGGTTGGGCAGGTACTCGTCGCGGAAGATCTCGTACATGGCGGTGGGGCTGATCTCGCCGCCGCCTTCGTCGGTGCGGGCCTGCACGACCTTGGAGAACTCGATCTGCAGCCGGCGCGGCAGGTCGAGCTGGTGGTCGGCCTTCATGATGTAGGCCACGCCGCCCTTGCCCGACTGGCTGTTGACCCGGATGACGGCCTCGTAGGTGCGGCCGATGTCCTTGGGGTCGATCGGCAGGTAGGGCACCGCCCAGGTGAACTCGGCCACCGGCGTGCCGGCCGCCGCGGCGTCGCGCTCCAGGTGCTCGAAGCCCTTCTTGATGGCGTCCTGGTGGGAGCCGGAGAAGGCGGTGTAGACCAGCTCGCCGCCCCACGGGTGGCGCGGGTGCACCGGCAGCTGGTTGCAGTATTCGGTGACGCGGCGGATCTCGTCGATGTCACTGAAGTCGATCTCGGGGTCGACGCCCTGCGAGAACAGGTTCATGCCCAGGGTCACCAGGCACACGTTGCCGGTGCGCTCGCCGTTGCCGAACAGGCAGCCCTCGATGCGGTCGGCGCCGGCCATGTAGCCCAGCTCGGCCGCGGCCACGGCGCTGCCCCGGTCGTTGTGCGGGTGCAGCGACAACACGATCGAGTCGCGGTGCCGCAGGTTGCGGTGCATCCACTCGATCTGGTCGGCGTAGACGTTGGGCGTGGCCATCTCGACCGTGGCGGGCAGGTTGATGATGACCTTGCGGTCGGGGGTGGGCTGCCACACCTCGTTGACGGCGTCGCACACCTCGACGGCGTACTCCAGCTCGGTGCCGGTGAACGACTCGGGCGAGTACTGGTAGAAGACGTCGACGTCGGTGGCCTCGGCGAGCTTCCTGACCAGCTTGGCGCCCTCGACGGCGATGGCGGTGATGCCCTCCTTGTCCTGGCCGAACACGACGCGGCGCTGCAGGGTGGAGGTCGAGTTGTACAGGTGGACGATGGCCTGCTTGGCGCCCTCGATCGCCTCGAAGGTGCGCTCGATCAGCTCGGGCCTGGCCTGGGTCAGCACCTGGATGACGACGTCGTCGGGGATGCGGCGCTCGTCGATGATCTGCCGGACGAAGTCGAAGTCGGTCTGGGAGGCGGCCGGGAAGCCCACCTCGATCTCCTTGTAGCCCATGCGTACCAGCAGCTCGAACATCTGGAGCTTGCGGTGGGAGTCCATCGGGTCGATCAGGGCCTGGTTGCCGTCGCGCAGGTCGACCGCGCACCACCGGGGCGCCTTGGTGATGACCTGGTCGGGCCAGGTGCGATCGGTCAGCCGGATCGGTTCGAACGGCTGATAACGATGGGCCGGCATGGGACTGGGCTGCTGGGCGTTCATGTCTGCTGCTCCTCGTCGGTCGAGTCGAAAGCGGCCGACGCGCATGACTGGCTCCGCGACGAGGGAGCCGGCCTTACAGGCCCTCGCCGCGGCAGCTAAGAAGCAGCCCGCGCAGCATGCCAAGCACGCTACCAGACGTCTCGGGATTCGCTGCCCTAGATCTCACATCATGAGAGCCGATCGGTCCACCGATGGTGAAACACCTGGTCAGGGCCGCGAAATTCCGGCGCGGGTCATCACTCGTCCGGGAGCGGGTCATCACTCGTCCGGGATGAGCACGCTCAGGCAGGTGACGCAGCCCTCCAGGCGCTCGAACTCCGAGATGTCCACCCTCGTCACGACGAGCCCGCGCCGCTCCAGCATCGCCGCGGTCCTCGGGGCGGAGGCGGCCAGCAGCACCCGGTCGCCGCCCAGCGGCACCACGTGCGCGCCCGGCTCCTCCGGCGGTTCCAGCAGGCCGGGCAGCTCGACGCGATCGGGATCGCCGATGAGCGTCCCGTCGGGCAGGGCGGTCACCGCCGACTTCAGGTGCAGCACGCCGCGCAGGCCCACGGGCACGACCCGCCGCTCGGGCAGCAGGGCGGCGAGCTGGCTGACGCCCTCGTCGTCGGTGCGGGCCGACCTGCCGACGTACACGGTGGGGCCGACCTGGAGCACGTCGCCGCCGTCCAGGGTGCCGGGGCGGGCGATCCGGACCGCCTTCAGGCCGAGCTCCCGTACGGCCCGCTCCACGGACTCCACCTCCGGACGCCGCTCCGGCGCGCCCGGCCGGGTGAGCACGGCCAGCCGCCCCGAGACCACCACGGCGTCCTCCACGAACGGCGCGTCGGGCAGGTGGTCGGCGTCCTCGGCGTAGACCGGCCGCCAGCCGGCCGCGGCCAGCGCCGCGACGTAGGCGTCGTGCTGGTGACGTGCGCGTTCGTGGTCCACGGGTTCGCGCTCGATGTGCGTGACGATGCCCTCGGCGATCCGGGGTCCGGGCTTCCTTACCAGCGCGATACCAGACATAGGGCGTGTTCTATCACGCAGTCGTTAGAGTCTTGGGCATGCGGGACGACGAGATTCTCACCAGGATCAGCGCTCTGGTCGCCGAGGAGCACGAGCTGCGCGGCAGGCTGTCGGCGGGCGAGGTCACCTCCGACGAGGAGCACGCGCGGGTCAAGCAACTGGAGGTGGCCCTCGACCAGTGCTGGGACCTGCTCCGGCAGCGCCGGGCCCGGCGCGGCGCGGGCGAGGACCCCGACGGCGCGGCCGTCCGCCCGGCCGGCGAGGTGGAGAACTACCGGCAGTAGCACCGGCCGGCGGTAAAACGGCTGGCAGGAGGCGGCGCCGATGCGATTGGCTGGAGGGATGCACATCCAGCCAATCGACCTCGACCGGCCGGGCGAGCTGATGACGGGCCTGCACGACGCCTACCTGGCCGCCCACGCGCACGAGCCCGGCCCCAAGTTGTCACTCGCCCGTCTGTCCGTCATCGCCCTCCTGGGCCCTCCCGGTGACCGGGTCGAGTCCTGGGTCCTGAGCGACGGCGGCAAGGTCGCCGGCGGCTACAGCCTGGCGCTGCCCCAGTCCGACAACCGGCACATGGGCTGGCTGTTCCCGCTCGTGGTCCGGCCCGAGCTGCGCGGCCGTGGCCTCGGCAGCGAGCTGTTCGAGCACGCCCTCGGCCGGATGCGCGCCCACGGCCGCACCCTGCTGCTCACCGAGACGCCCACCACCGGCGTCGGCGCCCGCTTCGCCCGCGCCCACGGGATGACAGTCGCGCTGCAGGAGGCCCGCCGCACGCTCGACCTGCGCACGGCCGACTGGTCCGCGCTGCGCGGCATGCTGCCCGAGGTGCCGGGCTACCGCGTCGAGCGGTTCGTCGGCCCGGCCGGTCCGGAGCTGCTGGCCGACCTGGCCACCCTCATGAGCGGCATGAACGACGCCCCGCGCGACGCCGACGTCGAGGACATGACCTTCGACCTCGACCGCCTGCGCCTGCGCGAGGAGCGCGTCACGCTCGGCGGCGAGACCTGTTACACGATGATCGCCAGGCGCGAGTCCGACGGCGCGCCCGCCGGCTACACCCGGATCTACCTCACGGCCGACCGCTCCGACGGCTGGGGCCACCAGGCCGACACCACCGTCCTGCGCGAGCACCGCGGCCATCGGCTGGGCCTGCTGCTCAAGCTGTCCAACCTGCTGTGGCTGCGCGAGCGCGAGCCCCACCTGGAGCGGATCATCACCTGGAACGCCACGTCCAACGCCCACATGCTGGCCATCAACGAGGCCATGGGGTTCGAGCTGCTCGACGAGTGGGACGAGTGGCGGCTGACGGTCTGACCTTTCCCCGGCTAACCTGACACGTCATGACGTTGGAGGCGTTGCGGGACGCGGATCCGCGGCAGGTGGGGCGCTACGCCCTCGTGGGCCGGCTGGGCGAGGGCGGCATGGGCGTCGTCTACCTGGGCGAGGACCCCGGCGGCGCCCGGGTGGCCGTCAAGCTCATCCACGCCAGGATGGACGCCGACCCCGACTTCCGGCGCAGGTTCGCCCGCGAGGTGGCCGCGGCCCGGCGGGTCGCCCGCTTCTGCACCGCCCCGGTGCTCGACGCCGACGTGCACGCGGACGTGGCGTACCTGGTCACCGAGTACGTCGAGGGGCCCAGCCTGGACGACGCGGTGCGCGACTCCGGGCCGCTCAAGGGCTCCGCGCTCGACGGGCTGGCCGCGGCCATGGCGATGGCGTTGCGGGCCATCCACGGGGCCGGGGTCGTGCACCGTGACCTCAAGCCGTCGAACGTGCTGCTGTCCCAGGTGGGGCCCAAGGTCATCGACTTCGGCATCGCGCGGCTGGCGGAGTCGGAGATGAGCAGCGCGATCGTGGGGACGCCGTCGTACATGTCGCCCGAGCAGGTGGCGGGGTCGCGGGTCGGGCCGGCCTCGGACATCTTCTCGTGGGGCTGCACGGTCGCCTTCGCCGCCGGGGGGCGGCCGCCGTTCGGGTCGGGTTCGGTGCCGACGGTCCTGTTACGCATCGTCAACGAGGCTCCCGAGCTACGCGGGTTGTCGGGGCCGCTGCTCGACCTGGTGACCGCGTCGCTGTCCAAGAACCCGGCCGCCCGTCCCACGGCCCAGGACCTGATGGACGCCCTCAGCACCGCCACCCCCTCAGCCGCCCTCCCCACCCCACCCCCCTCCCCCGCCGCCGGGACGCCCGCCACCCTCCCCCCTTCTCCCTCCGAAGGGACCGGTGCGACGACGGCGGGGAAGCGGCGCATGAAGCTGCTGGCCACGGGCGCGGCGGTCGTGGTGGCGGCCGCCGGCGTCACCACCACGGCCCTGCTGTGGCCCCACGGCGACACCCCCGCGAGCACCCACACGGCCACCGGCACAAAACCGGCCTCCACCGCGACCCCCCGCAACCCGCTGCGCGAGAACGGCGTCACCTTCTGGTCCGAGAAGGAGAAGGCCGCCGCCCGCCAGGCCGCCGTGTGGCGCAAGGACCGCCCGGCCGACGCCGCGCTCATGGACCGGCTGGCCGCCGTCCCTCATGCCATCCGCCTGAACCAGCCCGAGGTCAGGGCCACGGTCGAGACGGCCGTGGCCGCCGCGCAGGAGGCGGGCGGCGTGCCCGTCTTCCTGATCAACTACATGCCGGGCGGCGGCGACTGCGCCGCCGTCGGGGCGGGCGAGATGCCGGTCTACCAGCAGTGGGTCAAGGGCGTCGCCCGCCAGATCGGGGCCCGCAAGGCCGTGATCATCCTGGAGCCGTCCAGCCTGGTCAACCTCCCCGGCACCAAGGACTGCACGCTGGCCGGCACGGCCGAGCAGCGCTTCCGCGACCTGCGCGAGGCCGTGCACTCGCTCAAGACCGGGCACCCCGGCACGGCCGTCTACCTCGACGGCAGCCAGGACCTCTACCCCGGCACCGAGATCATGGCCCAGCGCCTGATCGGCGCGGGCATCGACCAGGCCGACGGGTTCTTCGTCAACACCGCCTCCTTCCAGCGCACCCCCAAGGCCGTCGAGTACGGCAAGTCGCTGTCGGCCTGCATCGCCGTCATGCGCAGGACGGGCGGCGCCACCTGCCCGAAGGACGCCGACCCCGGCGGCGACCTGCCGCACTTCGTGGTGGACACGGCCAGGAACGGCCAGGGCTCGTGGTCGCCGACGAGGAAGTACAAAGACCCGCAGACGTGGTGCAACCCGCCGGGCCGGGGCGTCGGCGAGCGGCCCACGACCGACACCGGCGAGGAGCTGGCGGACGCCTACCTGTGGATCACGCGGGCCGGCAGCTCCGGCGGACGGTGCCGGCGCGGCACGAACGGCGACAAGGACCCCGAACGCGGCGTGGTGGCGCCGGAGAGCGGCGAGTGGTGGGCGGAGCTGGCGCTCGAACGCGCGAAGAACGCCCGCCCCCCGTTGCGCTGACGCCCGGCCCCCGTTGCGCTGAGGAGAACCCGATGTTAAGCGCACGTTAGATCTGAGCCGCCGCACCTTGTCCGAACAACCTTCTGGGGAGAGGCTCTGGCCTGCATCCACTCCCCCCAGGAGGTCCCACATGAACAAAGCGCGCGTGCCGTGGAAGGCAGTGATCGGCGGCTCCGTCGGCAATCTGGTCGAGTGGTACGACTGGTTCGTCTACAGCAGCTTCGCCGTCTACTTCGCCGCTTCGTTCTTCCCTGACGGGGACGACACGGCCAAGCTGCTCAACACCGCGGCCATCTTCGCCGTCGGCTTCTTCATGCGCCCGCTCGGCGGCTGGCTGCTCGGCCGCTACGCCGACCGCCGGGGCCGCAAGGCGGCGCTCACGCTCACCGTCACGCTGATGTCGGCCAGCGCGCTGCTGATCGCCATCGCGCCGACGTACGAGTCGGTCGGCTACTTCGGCGCGCTGGTCCTGGTGGTCGCGCGGCTGCTCCAGGGCCTGTCCGTGGGCGGCGAGTACGCCGCCAGCGCCACGTACCTGACCGAGGCCACCCCGCGCGGCCGGCGCGGCTTCGCCTCCAGCTTCCAGTACGTCTCCATGACCGCCGGCCAGCTCGTCGGCCTCGGCCTGCAGATCATCCTGCAGAACACGATGTCGAAGGAGGCCCTGAACTCCTACGGGTGGCGCGTGCCGTTCGTGGTCGGGGCCGTGGCCGCCGCCGTCGTGTTCTACCTGCGCCGCAGCCTGCTGGAGACCGAGGCGTACGGCGAGGAGGAAGAGGAGCGCCGGGACAAGGGCACCATCAGGCAGCTCCTGGCGCACAGGAAGGAGGCGCTGCTGGTCATCGCCCTGACCATGGGCGGCACGGTCGCGTACTACACCTACACGACGTACCTCACCAAGTACCTGTCGAACACCGCGGGCCTGGCGAAGGAGACGGCCACGCTGGTCAGCTTCTGCGCGCTGTTCCTCTTCATGTGCCTGCAGCCGCTGGCCGGGGCGCTGTCGGACCGCATCGGGCGGCGGCCGTTGCTGATCACGTTCGGGATCGGGTCGATGCTGGGGACCGTGCCGCTGATGACCGCGCTGGGCGGGGCGAGCGGCTTCGGGGGCGCGCTCGTCCTGTCGCTCGTCGGCCTGGTGATCGTGACCGGTTACACCTCGATCAACGCCGTGGTGAAGGCCGAGCTGTTCCCGACGCACGTGCGCGCGCTGGGGGTGGCGCTGCCGTACGCGATCGCGAACGCCCTGTTCGGCGGCACCGCCGAGTACGTCGCCCTGTGGTTCAAGGACAAGGGCATCGAGTCCGGCTTCTTCTGGTACGTCTCCGCCTGCGCCGCCGTCTCCCTGGTCGTCTACCTGACCATGCGCGAGACCCGCGACGCGGCGCTGTCGCGCAGCGAGGGCGCCGAGCCGTCGGATCCGGTCACCGCCCGCGTCTAACCTGGCACCATGCGGGTTCTCCTGGTCGAGGACGACGATCGTCTCGCCTCCGCGCTCACCACGGCGCTGGCCCGGCACGGCCATTCGGTCACCCGCGCCGGCCTGGCCGTCGACGCCCTCCGCCTGGCGGGGGGCGTCGACTTCGTGCTGCTCGACCTGGGCCTGCCCGACATGGACGGGCTCGACGTGCTGCGCCGGCTGCGCCGCGTCTCGGCGGTGCCGCTCATCGTGGTCACCGCGCGCACGCAGGAGCGCGAGGTGCTGCGCGGCCTGCGCTCGGGGGCCGACGACTACCTGGTCAAGCCGTTCCGCACGGTCGAGCTGATGGCCCGCATGGAGGCGGTGCTGCGGCGCGGCACGCGTCCGATGCCGCCGCGCGACCACGTGGTGTGCGTCGGCGACGTGCGCATCGACCTGGAGTGCAGGCAGGTCACGGTGGCCGGGCAGCCGGTGGCGCTGACCAGGCGCGAGTTCGACGTGCTGGCGCTGCTGGCCCGCGAGCCGGGCGTGGTGCGCAGCCGGGAGGAGATCCTCGACGAGGTCTGGGGCGACCCGCTGCTGTCGGCGTCCCGGTCGCTCGACGTGCACGTGGCCGGGCTGCGGTCCAAGACCGGGCGTCCCGGGCTGGTGGAGACGTTGCGCGGCACCGGCTACCGGCTGGGCCCGGCGGGATGAACGCGCGGCTGGTGGTCACGTTCACCACGCTGATCGTCTTCCTGATCGCCGCGCTGGCCGTGCCGCTCGGCCTGGCCTACGCCTCCCACCGGACCAACCGCCTGCTGCTCGACCGGCGCGCCGACGCCACCCGCTTCGCCGAGCTGGCCGACGCCGCGGCCCGCGACGACGACCGTACGGGCCTGATCGCCGAGGTCTCCCGGTACGCCGACCTGTACGGCGCGGCCGTCCGGGTGCGCGACCGCGACGGCTCGATCCTGGTCTCGGCCGGCCGGTTCGAGGCCGACGACCGGGAGGCCACCCGGCTCGCGCTGTCCGGCCGCACGACCGAGGACCTGCCCACGGTCAGCCCGTTCGGCCCGGCCACGGTGCTGCTGGCCGAGCCCGCCGGGCGGGACGCCCAGCTGTCCGGCGTGGTGCTGCTGGAGGCCCCGACCGGGCAGGCCCGGCTGGACGTGTCACTGGTCTGGGGCGCGCTGGCGGCGGGGGCGCTGGTCGCGCTGGCCTGGTCGGCGCTGGCGGCCCGGCGGCTGGCCCGCTGGATCCTGCGGCCGGTGACCGAGCTCGACCGCACCACGCGGGCCATCGCGCAGGGCCGGCTCGACGCGCGGGCGCATCCCGGGGCGGGCCCGTCGGAGCTGCGCCGGCTGGAGGAGCGTTTCAACGCGATGGCCGACGCGGTCTCGGCGGCGATGGAACGGCAGCGCGCGTTCGTGGCCGACGCCTCGCACGAGCTGCGCACCCCGCTCACCGTGCTCGGGCTGCGGCTGGAGAACCTGGAGCCGCACCTGCGCGAGGAGGGCACGGCCGAGTACGCCGAGGCGATGTCCGAGCTCGACCGGCTGGCCTTGCTGGTGGAGGACCTGCTGGCGCTGGCCAGGGTCGAGGCGGGCGCGGGCCTGGCGGGCAAGCAGGCCGCGCTCGGCGAGCGGCTGGCGGTGTGGCGCGAGGTCTACGCGGCCAAGGGCGTGTGCCTGGTGGCCGACGTCCCCGCGGGCGCGGTGGTGCCGGAGGCCGCGGCCAGGATCGCCGACATCGCCCTCGACAACGCCCAGAAGTTCGTCCCCGCGGGCGGCACGGTGACGGTCACGCTCGACGGCGAGGTGCTGCGCGTCGCCGACGACGGGCCGGGGCTGGACGCGGCGGAGCGGGCCGAGGCGCTGGGGCGGTTCTGGCGGTCGGGGGCGCACGCGAACGTCCCGGGCAGCGGGCTCGGCCTGGCCATCGCGGCCGAGCTGGCCAAGGCGTGCGGGGCCACCCTGCGGCTGCTGCCCGCCGTGCCGCACGGGCTGGTGGTCGAGCTGGCCCTGGCTCAGCCGTAGACCGAGCGGTAGTAGCGGGCCGCGCCCGGGTGCAGGGGCACGACGCCGGTGCCGATGGCGTAACGCCTGTCGAGGCGGCCGCCGGGGGCCGAGGGGGCCTGGAGGCGGTCGCGGGCGCGGAAGAGCGTCTCTGTGACGGTGAAGGCCAGGTCGTCGGGGAGCGTCGTACGGCACATCAGGTAGCTCGGCGTGCCCACGGTCGGCACCTGCCTGGCCGGCCCGTACGCGCCGGCCGGCACGGCGGCGTGCTCGTAGACCGGCCCGTAGCGGCGGCGCAGCACCGGCACCAGCGACTCCAGCGGCACCAGCGCGATGTCGTCGAGCGCGGCGAGCGCGGGCGTCGGCACGCCGCCGGACCAGAAGAACGCCTCGATCCGGCCGTCGCGCAGCTCGGTGACGGAGGCGTCTAGGCCGAGCCTGGTGATCTGCGGCGGCGTGCGCAGCCCGGCGGCCGACAACACGCGCGTCGCGGTCACCGCCGTGCCCGACCCTTCGGCCCCGATCGACACCGGACGCCCGGCCAGGTCGCCGACGCCGGTGATGCGCGCGCCCTCGCGCACGACCAGATGCACGTAGTTCATGTACATCCGGGCCAGCGCGGAGACCGGCTGGTGGCGCACCCTGACCGCGTCGTCGGCGCTGTCGGCCAGCGCGAACCCGACGTCGGCCCGGCCGCCGGCCATCATGGTGAGGTTCTGGACGCTGGCCGCGGTCTCCACCACCCGCACGGTCAGCCCGTCGTGCCGCAGCTCGCCCGCCAGCCGCTGCCCGAGCGCGCCGTACGGGCCGCCCGCCAGCCCGGTGACCAGCCGCAGCTCGGCGGGCCCGGCCGTGGAGCAGCCGGCCGCGAGCGCGGCGAGCCCGAGGAAGGCTCGGCGGGATATGGGCATGATTTCACGGTATCCGGTCCCGCAGAATGGACAGTGTGACCGAACGGGACGCACGCCTGCGCATCGCCGCCGAGCTGAGGATGTTCCTGCCCGTGAGCCGCCGGCGGGAGTGGCAGCGGGTGACCACCGACGGCACCTCGACGCTCGGCCATCACGTGGAGTCGCTGGGCATCCCGCTGACCGAGGCGGGGCCGATGCTGTCGGACGGGCGTGGCGTGGCCCCGTCCCACCTGCTCGCGCCGGGCGAGACGGTCGAGGTGCACCCGATGCCCCGGCCGCAGCCGCTGCCCGCCGAGCCGCGGTTCCTGCTCGACGTGCACCTCGGCACGCTGGCCCGGCGGTTGCGCCTGCTCGGCGTGGACACCGCGTACCACAACGACATGGACGACCCGGCGCTGGTGGTCCAGGCCAACGAGGAGCGGCGGGTGCTGCTCACCCAGGACCGCGGCCTGCTGCGCCGCCGCGCGCTGTGGCTGGGCGCCTACGTCCACGGCTCGCGCCCCGCCGACCAGCTCCGCGACGTGCTCGAACGCTTCGAGCCGCCGCTGGCTCCCTGGACGCGCTGCACGGCCTGCAACGGCGTGCTGGTGCCGGCGACGAAGGAGGAGGTCGGGCCGCTGCTGGCGGCCGGCACCCGGCGCAGCTACGACGCCTACGCCCGGTGCGGCGACTGCGGCCAGGTCTACTGGCAGGGCGCGCACAGCGACACCCTTGAGGAGATCGTGCAATCAGCACGCATTTGGGCCAATAGCCGCTGATTCCCACTTTGAGAACGACCGTCAAGTCGATCTCAAAAACACCCTCGGCCAGGGGTTACGCGGACGATCAAGGGTATGAGCAGGGGAAACGGCATCACCCGAAATCGGGTGCATGCTGACACCCTTCCACCCCGTTGAGCAAAAGACTCCAATTCGACGTTTATCCGGAAAAATTCGGATTCGTCGCGTTTCCGCGTATCCATCTCGCGGCGCACGATCGGGGGAAATACCGCAAATGGCCAAGAATCGAAAGCTCGGCCGCGGCGCCGGGCCCGCTCCACGCGTATGGAGCGTCAGAAGGAAGTGGGCCACCGCCATTGTCGGCATGGCCACGACGCTGGTGGGCCTGCCCGGCGTCGTGGTGAAGTACAGCCAGGCGCAGAGCGAGCGGGAGACGCCCCGGCTCGTCATCACCGCGCCCGTCACCGGCCCCGGGGCCACCGCCTCGCCCTGCCCGCTGGTGAGAGGCACCGCCACGCTGCCCGAGGGCACGACCCTGCTGATCGGCGTACGCCGGACGACCGGCACGCCGCGCACCAGACACACCCGCTTCTACCGCGTCGACACCCTGCGGGCCGCCGGCCAGTGGGACGTGCCCGTCTCGCTCGAAGGCGACGACCCCGCGATGGCCGGGGAGTGGTATTCGATCACCGCGCTCACCGTGCCGACCGAGTGGGCCGACTTCCTGGAGAAGGTCGGCGGCACCCCGGGCGATCCGCTGATGTCCGCGTCCGCGATGCCGCCGCACGTGGGCGAGACGCCCTCCATAGAGGTCCAGCGGGACGCCGGCCCCGCCACCTGCTGAACCCTGCCGTGACCGCGCCGCCAGGCGCCGTCAGGCGCGGTCGAACTCGCTCGCCTTCACGCCCGCCACGAACGCGTCCCACTCGGCGGGCGTGAAGAACAGCTTGGGCCCGTCGGGGTCCTTGGAGTCACGCACGACGACCAGCTCGGCCTGCCCGCCCTTGTGCTCAGGGCCGCCAGGAACGTTCTTGAGCTCGGCGATCTCGACGCAGTTGCCGCCGTTGTCGCCGGAAAAGCTGGACTTCTGCCACTGGACACAGCTCAGGTCCATCGTTCCACCATGGCTTTCTTTATCGTTTCAAGGGACATGCTCAAGGGCAACGCCTCGGTACGGATGGCCTCGAACCGCTCCACGGCCGCCGAGACGTCCTCATGATCGCTCGTGGTGATACCGCGTACCGCGGTTTCCGCGTACAACACCTCGGAGCCTCCGTCCAGGGTCGCGATCACGAAGCCGCCCGTCAAGCCGGAGTGCAGCCCGTGCGGGAGGACCTGGATGCTGAGCCGCGGGGTGACCGCGTCGAGCAACCGCCGGAGTTGACCCTTCATCAGCTCCGGCCCGCCGATGGGCCGGAACAGCACCGCCTCGTCGATGACGCAGCGCAGCGACGGAGGGTCGTCGCGGGCAAGGATCGCCTGCCTCTCCATGCGCGCGGCCACCGCGGCCTCGTTGCCGCGCAGCAGGGCGCGGGCGTACTGCTCGGTCTGCAGGAGGCCGGGCACCAGGAGCGGTTCGTAGGTGCGCAGGGTGAGCGCCGCCTGCTCCTTCTCGTGCCACTTGCCGAACCAGGAGGGGAAGATCTGACCCTTGCGCCAGTCGAGCAGGCGGCACAGGGCGCCGCCGGTGCCGAGGGCTTTGTCGCAGGCCTCGGCGAACTCGGGGCTGGCCGGGAGCTGACCGGTCTCGACACCGCTGATCAGGCCCTCGCTGAAATGGATGCGCTCGGCGAGCTGCCCCTGTGTCAGGCCCGCCGACTTCCGGTAGTGCCGCAACTCTCTGCCCCATATCGCCTGAGGCGCGTAGAAGTCGGCCACCCTGTCCTCCCCTCGCCCGGGTTCAACGCCAACGGCACGGACTTCAAAGTCCACTCCTTGCAATCAGATCACTACCGACCGTAGTCATATGGCGTCACGCTGGCCACATGAAATCCGAAAGTCCCGCCGTGACGCTCGCCGACCGGCGGCCCCTGCCGGACACGGTCCTCGGCGAACGGCGGATGCCCCGGCACCCCGGCTGCGTCTCCTCCGTGCGGCGGTTCGTCCGCGACGTCGCCAAGGATCACGAAGCGGCGGAGGCCGCCGTCGAGATCGCGCAACTGCTCGTCTCGGAGCTGGCCACCAACGCGCTCACCCACGCCCACTCGGCGGAACCCGTCCGGGTCGTGGTGGTCAGGGAGGGGCGGCTGCTGACCGTGGAGGTCCGCGACTCGTGCGCCACCCTTCCCCGGATGGGCCAGTCCGATCCGCTGGCCTGCCGGGGGCGGGGGCTGGCCATCGTCCACAGCCTGTCCCACGACTGGGGCTGGAACCCCGTGCCGCCCGGCAAGGCGGTCTGGTTCCAGGTCGTCGCCTGGGGGTCCTAGCGGCACACGTCGAACGGCTCGACCCCCGGCAGGTACGTCCGCCATTCCGCCGCCGTGAGCACGCGGCCGGCGCGGGCGCACACCGTCGCGGCCACATGCCGCCGGTCGAGGTCGTGCGTACGGAAGGCGCCGTCGTCGTCCAGGGTGTGCAGCTTGGTCCCGTCGGCCGAGAAGCCGAGCCAGACGTTGTCGCCCGTCGACTCGGCCATGGCGTCGAACACGACCCCGACGTACCGCCGCGAGGCCACGTCCCACAGACGGATCCGCGGGCCCTTCTCGTACGTCGCGATCAGCCGCCCGTCCGGCGACCAGACCGGCAGCTCGAGCTGCTCCGCGCCCGGCACGCTGGGGAAGGCGCCCAGCATGGTCCGCAGGTCCCGGTCCCACAACGTGATCCGGTCAGGATGCGAGAAGGCCACCTGGCGGCCGTCCGGGCTGTAGGCGAAGGCGCCGGCGACCCGCCGGGCCTCGGCGCCCACCGGCACCACGGTCCCGCCCACCGGATCGTAGAGCCGCAGATCAGGGCCTCCCATGAGCAGCCGCGAACCGTCCGGCGCGAAGCTCATGGGCCCGGCGCCCGTCACCTTCGTGGTCCGCGCCCGCGAGCTCGTGAGGTCGTGCAGCTCCAGCGGCAGCTGCCCCTCGAACCTGGACGGCAGCACGGCCACGGTACGGCCGCCGGGGTCGAAGGCGAGCGCGTCGGCCTTCTCCGCCCCCTTCCCGGCCAGCTCGAACGCCTGCGTCTCCCGCCCGCTCGCGACGTCGAGCACGCGGACGCGGGCGCCGTCGCCGTAGGCCAGGCGCGTGCCGTCCGCGCTGAAGGCCATCGCCGAGCCGTCGCCCTTCCAGGCGATCGGGCCGGCCAGGCGGCGGCGGGTCGCCGGGTCGAGCAGGTCGAGCCGGTCGTCCCGCTTGGCGGCCAGGACCCGGCCGTCCGGGCTCATCCGCAGGTCGGGCAGGTCGTCGCCGAGCCGCGGATCGAACAGCGTGGAGACGTCGACGGTGGAGACGCCGCCCGCCGCGTTCAGCAGGCGTACGGCCTTGCCCGCCAGGTCGAAGCGGACCTGCGTGACGCCGTCCGGCACCGGGAGCAGCAGAGCGGTCACCAGGCTGTCGCGCGGCCGCAGGACGAGCAGGTCCGCCGGACGCCACGTGGCCATGTACCGGCCGTCGAAGACCAGGTCCGCGGCCTGGCCGTTCGCGCCTTCGAACTCGTAGTCGGCGGTGCCGGAGGGCAGCTCGTACAGGTGGCCCCTGGGTTTGTCGTGGCGGGCCACGTCCTCGACGACCACGAGGGCCTGGCCGTCGTCGCTGAACCTGGCCTCGACGGAGGTGCCGGTGCCGGGCAGCGCCGGCAGGTCCAGTCGCCGGCGGCGGCCCAGGTCCCACACCTGCGACCGGTCCTCGCCGTCGGCGACGAAGCCGTAGCGGCCGTCGGGGCTGACGCCGTTGAGTATCGCGCCGCCGGGGGCGGTCAGGGGCCTGCGGGTCGCGACGTCCCACCACTGCTCGCCGTCGGAGCCGTACGGCACCGCGAGCCGGCGGCCGGTGCGGTCGAACTCCAGCGCCCCGAACCCGCTCGCCCTGCTCGCGAACCGGCCGCCGAGGCGGCCGCCGGTGACGGTGTCCCACAGCCGCACGCCCTTGTCGTCCTGGACGGCCAGCAGGCGGCCGTCGAGGCTCACGGCGACGCTCCGCACGCCCGCGCCGAGGCCGGTCAGCTCGTGCAGCTTCCGGCCGGTCGGGACGTCCCAGAGGCGGGCGGTGCCGTCCGTCACGGAGGCCAGGACGTGGCCGTCCGTGCTGAGTGCCTGCACGCTGCCCGTTTCCACGTACGGCGCCACGAACATGCCGGTGACGTGCTGGGAGCCTGCGTCGTACAGCGCGCCCGCCGTCTCGACCAGCGCCGGGGCCAGCCGCCAGGCCGCCACGGAGAGCAGGCCGGCCAGCGCGGGCTCCAGCTCGCGCAGCCCGGCGGCGCGCAGCGCCAGTTCCCTGGCCAGCGCCTCGTCCCGTTGCCGGGCCGACTCCCTGCGCAGATACTCCGCCGCGCCGAGCCCGCCCAGCGCCGCCACCAGCAGCACCGCCAGCACGGCGGCGAGCAGGCCGCGCCGCCGGGTGCGCCTGCGGGCCTGCCCGGCGGCGGCGTCCAGGAAGTCGCGCTCGCGTGCGGCCAGGGTGAGGTCCTTGCGTTCGGTGGCGGCCCACTGCAGCGTGCGGTCCAGGTGGGTGCCCTGGAGCAGGTCGGCGGGCTTGCGGCCGTGGCCGTCCCATTCAGCGGCGGCCTCGGCCAGGCGGCGGTGCACGGGCAGCCCCTCGCGGTTGCCCGCCAGCCAGTCGCGCAGCCGGGGCCACGCCTGCACCAGGCCGGGGGCGACCAGCTCGTACGCGCCACCGCTCGATGCCAGGACGCCCGCCGAGACGAACACGGCGAGCATCGAGTCGACCGCCTCGGCCTCGGGCAGCTCCTCGCGCTCCACGGGACGCAGGCCGTCGCCGTCGAGCAGCCGCAGGAAGACCTCGGGCACGGCCGTCCGCTCGTCCTCGCTCAGCTCGCCGTAGAGCTCTTCGGCGATCGCCCCCAGATCGGGCCCGGCCTGCCCCCTCAGCTCCCCCGCCACCATCCCGCCACGGGCCAGGGGGTCGCCGGCGTCCCGGCGGGCGTCCTCGCCCAGCAGGCGGAGCAGCAGGTCCCCGGCGGCCGGACGGGCGGCGGGATCGCGGGCGGTGGCGGCCGACACCAGCGGGGCCAGCTCCGCCGGCAGCCCGGTGACGTCCGCCTCGAACTCCAGCACCCGGCCCACGACCGCCATCGGCTCGCCGGCCTCGACCGCGTCCCGTCCCCGCGCCGCGAACAGCACCACCATCCCCCACGCCCACACGTCGGCCGCCTCGGTGGCGGCGCGCCCGGCGAGCACCTCGGGCGCCATGTAGCCCGGCGTGCCCATGATCGGCCCGGTCGTGGTCGGCCCGACCTCCCTGGCCACGCCGAAGTCGATCACGCGGGGGCCGTCCGGGCCCAGGATGATGTTGTCCGGCTTGAGGTCGCGGTGGACGATCCCGGCCCGGTGGATGGCCGTCAGCGCGGTGGCGACGCCGATCGCCAGGCGGCGCAGCGCGTCCCCCTCGTACGCCCCTGCCCCCGCGACCACCTCCCGCAGGCTCGGGCCGGGGACGTACTCGCTGACGATGTACCGCGGCGCGGCGTCCACCTGCGCCTCGATCACCCTGGCCGTGCAGAACGAGGCCACCCGCTGGGCCGCCGCCGCCTCCTTGGCCAGCCTGGACCGCGACTCCGCGCTGTCGGACCTCGGCACCTTGACCGCGACGCGCTCCCCGGCCTCGCCGTACGCCTCGTAGACCACGCCCTGGCCACCGGCGCCCAGCCGTGCGGCCAGCCAGTAACGGCCCAGGCGGTGCGGGTCGGACGAAATCAGGGGAGCCATCAGATGTGCCATTCTGATCGACATCTCCTCGGAAAAGGAAGGTCGCGTGGAATTCCGCATCATGGGGCCGCTCGACGTCCGCGACGGCGGCCGGGATCGCACCCCCACGACCCCGAAGCACCGGGACCTGCTGGCGATGTTCCTGCTGAACGCGGGCCGCCCGCTGACCGTGGAGCGGCTGCGCCGGCTGCTGTGGCCACGCGAGGGCGGCGACCGCTCCGACTCCCTCGTCCGCGGGTACGTGGGCCAGCTCCGCCAGCTCCTGGGCAAGGACGTGATCACGACCGTGTCCGGCTCGTACGTGCTGGCGCTCGGCGCGCACCAGCTCGACGTCGACCGGTTCCGGCTGCTGATCGAGCGCGGCTCGTACGAGGAGGCGCTGTCGCTGTGGCGCGGCCCCGCCCTGGAGGACCTCGACCCCGACGGCGAGCGGTGGGAGGAGACCCGGCGCCTGCGCGAGGAGCTGGAGGAGCTGCGCCTGCTCGCCCTGGAACGCCGCGTCCAGGCCGACCTCGACGCCGGCCGCCACCGCGAGCTGCTGGCCGAGCTGAAGCGGCTGACCCAGCAGCACCCGTTGTGGCAGCGCTTCCGCGGCCAGTACATGCTGGCCCTCTACCGCAGCGGCCGCCGGGTCGACGCGCTGGCCGCGTACGCGGTGCTGCGCGACCAGCTCGACGGCGGCCACGCGATCGAGCCCGACCCCGAGCTGCAACTGCTCTACCACCGCATGCTCCACGACGACGTGTCGCTGCACGTCTCGGCGGGCCCCCCGGTGCTGCTGCCGCCGGACATCGCGAACTTCACCGGCCGCGCCGACCTGCTCGACCAGGTGGTCGGGGGCCACGTCGTCGTGCACGGCCAGGCCGGCGCGGGCAAGTCGGCCCTGGCCGTGCACGCCGCCTGGCGGGCCCGCGAGTCCTTCCCCGACGGCATCCTGTACGCCGACCTGCGCGAGACCACGGCCCCCTCGGCCGTCCTGGAGGACTTCCTGCGCTGGCTCGGCTGCCCGGCCCAGGCCATCCCGGCCGGGCTGGAGCAGCGTGAACGCCTGTTCCGCACCTACACGGCCAACCGCCGCCTGCTGGTCCTGCTGGACAACGCCGCCGGCGAGGCCCAGGTGCGCCCGCTGCTGACGTCCTGCCCGACGGTCGTGACCAGCCGCTCGTCGCTGGGCGGCCTGACCGGCGCCACCCGGCTGTCGGTCGGCGTGCTCGACCAGCAGGACGCCCTGGCCCTGCTCGTGGCCGGCTCCGGACGGCCCGCGGACGAGGCGCTGCACCGGCTGGCCCGCTTCTGCGGCGGCCTGCCGATCGCGCTGCGCATCGCCGCGTCCAGGCTGGCGGCCCGCCCGAACTGGACGGTGGACTACCTGGTGGGCCTCCTCGAGGACGAGCACAAGCGGCTCGACCGGCTGCACGCGGGCGACCAGACGGTCCGCAGCGTGTTCGCCATCGGCTATGAGGGGCTGCCCGAGCCGGCCAGGCGGACGTTACGCGGCCTCGGCGCCCTGTCGGCCCCCGACTTCGCCGACTGGCTCACCGACCGGCTCGGCGGCGGCGCCGAGGCCCTGGTGGACGCCGGTCTGCTGGAGACGCACGGCGTGGACGCGGCCGGCCAGATCCGCTACCGCATGCACGACCTGACCCGGCTGTTCGCGCGCGAACAGCCGCTGCCGGGCGTGCTGGCCGAGGTGTCGGAGCTCGTTCTGGCCCGGGTGCGGGCCTCGCGCTTCTCGCTGGTGTCGGGCGACCCCGGCACGGCCGTGGCGACCAGGGACATCAGGGAGTCGGTCGAGTGGCTGGACGCCGAGCGTCCGTTCCTGGTGAGCCTGGTGGCCGACCTGCACGCCGCCGGGCTCGACGAGCCGTGCTGGCGGCTGGCGCACCTGCTGGGGCCGTACCTGGAGCGGCACCGGTTCCTCGACGACTGGCGGGCGGTCTCGCAGCGGGCCCTGGAGTCCGCGCGGCGGGCCGGCGACGACCGGGGTGAGGCGCTCGTCCTGCTCGGCCAGGGCGACCTGCACCTGGCCGAGCGCGAGTGGGACCTGGCCCACGAGAAGCTGCGGCTGGCGCTCGGCATGTTCCTGCGGCAGGGCCGCACCCGCGACGTCAACCACGCCCGGCGCCGCCTGGGCCGGGTGCACCTGGAGCGGGACCGGCTGGAGGAGGCCGAGCGGGCGCTGCTGGCCTGCCTGGAGGCGGCCGACCACCAGCGGGACGCCGCCGACGCCGAGCGCGTGCTCGGCGCGGTGCTGCGCCGCGCGGGCCGGCTGGAGGAGGCCGCCGTCCACCTCCTGGCGGCCGTCGATCACCTGACGGAGCTGGGCGACCGCCACCGGCAGGCCGACGCCCTGCTCGACCTGTCGGCCGTACGGCTGGCGCAGGGCGCCAAACCCGACGCGAGGGCGGCCGCCGAACGCGCCAGGGGCATCGCCGTACGGCTGGGCGACCGCCTGCTGGACGCGTACGCGCTGCTGGCCCTGGCCGGGGTCAACCGGGCCGAGGGGGCCGCCGGACGCGCCAGGGAGCTGGCCACGGCCGCCCTGGAGGTCTTCGACGAGACCGGCGACCGCCGGGCCGCCGCCAACGCCCGCGCCTTCCTCTCCACCCCCTGACCCGCCCGCCACCCGCCGCCCGTACCCTGCCGGCCATCACGCGGGCCCCGGCGCCCCTTCTCCCTCAACCCCCCGCCCGTCGCGGCGGGTGGCCGGCTTGGTGACGAGTCCGTCGCGTCGGGTGGTGGGCGCCGGGGGCCCGGCCTACAGTGATCGTGTGGCCGATGACCTCAAGCCCGCCCGGACGACGTCCGCCCGCCGCGGCGCCGCGCTGGCCGTCGCCGTCGCGGCCGCCCTCCTGGTGCTCACCGCGATCATGCCCTGGGCCGGCATCGAGGCCCGCAGCGACCTGATCGGCGCCGGCGTCTCCGACGACGTGCGCGGCGTCGACGTCAGCACGGGCCTCTACACGCTGCTCGCCGGGCTGGCCGCGCTGGCGCTCGGCGTCACGGGCCTGCTGGGCGCCCGGCCGCGCGTGGCGGCGCTGGCGGTGCTGCCGGGCGCGGCGGCCACGCTGCTGCTGGTGATGTTCGTCGCCGACCCGCAGCGCATCGGCGACCGGCTCTCCATCGACCTGGGCGGGCTGCTGTCGGTCGAGCCGGTCATCAGGTACGGCTGGTTCGCCGCGCTGGCCTGCTCGGTCGCGATCGTCGTGCTGTCCGTGCTGGCCCTGGTGCGCCGCGCGCGCTGACCGCCCGGACCTGCTGGATCACCGGCGGGGCGAGCGGCGGGGTGATCGGCGGGGTTAGTCGAAGAAGCCGAGGCGGCGCAGCTGCTTGGGGTCGCGCTGCCAGTCCTTGGCCACGCTGATCCGCAGGTCGAGGTAGACCCGCGTGCCGAGCAGCGCCTCGATCTGCTTGCGGGCCTTGGTGCCCACGTCGCGCAGCCGCTCGCCCTTGTGCCCGATGACGATGGCCTTCTGGGAGGGCCGCTCGACGAACATGTGGGCGTAGATGTCGAGCAGGTCGTCGCGCCCCTCGCGGGGCAGCATCTCGTCGACGACCACGGCGATCGAGTGCGGCAGCTCGTCGCGCACGCCCTCCAGGGCCGCCTCCCTGATCAGCTCGCCCACCATCACCTGCTCGGGCTCGTCGGTGAGCTGGCCGCCCTCGTACAGCGGCGGCGACTCGGGCAGGTGCTCGATCAGCACGTCGCCCAGCACGTCGAGCTGCTCGCCCGACTGCGCCGACACCGGCACGACCGCCGCGAACTCGGCCACCTGCGACACCGCGAGCAGCTGCTGGGCGACCTGCTCGCGGCTGGCCAGGTCGCACTTGGTCACCACGGCGACCACGGGCGTCTTCTTCACCGCCGCGAGCTTGTCGGCGATGAAGCGGTCGCCCTTGCCGATCGGCTCGTTGGCCGGCACGCAGAAGCCGATCACGTCGACCTCGGTGAGCGTGGACAGCACCAGGCTGTCCAGCCGCTCGCCGAGGAGGGTGCGCGGCCGGTGCAGGCCCGGCGTGTCCACGATGACGATCTGGGCGTCGGGGCGGTGCACGATGCCCCTGATGACCCGCCTGGTCGTCTGCGGCTTGGACGAGGTGATCGCCACCTTGGCGCCGACCAGGGCGTTCATCAATGTGGACTTGCCGACGTTCGGCCTTCCCACGAAGCAGGCGAATCCGGCGCGATGATTGTCTGGCGAAGTCACATTGTGCATTGTCGCTTATCAGCCGCCGTGTTCACGCCACCAGGCGAACGCGTCGGGCAGCGCCAGGGGTGTCCAGGCCGGCGTCGTCAGGCCGCCGGCCTCGTGCTCGGTCACCCACCGGTAGTCGTTGATCTCCTCGCCGTCGGGGGTCGGCGTGCCGGAGGCGAGGGTGCAGGCGTACATGGCGATGACGTACGCCACCTCGTGGCCGTTGGGGTAGACCGTGCGGTACTCGGGGCCGCCGTAGACGCCGACCAGCCCGCGCACCTCGACCTCGATGGCCAGCTCTTCGCGCAGCTCCCTGACCACCGCGTCCTGCGGCCGCTCGCCGGGGTCGACGCCGCCGCCGGGCGTGGCCCACAGGCCGTCGTCGCCGTGCCGGGCCATCAGCACCCGCCCGGCCCGGTCGAAGACGCACCCGTTGACCGACGGCAGCATGAGCAGGTCATTGCCGATCTTGGCGCGCAACCGGGCCAGGAACGGCGACATGGCCACGTCAGGACCTCAGCGTGCCGTCGGGACCGGCCACGAGCAGGGATTTGACGCCCAGCTCGGCCGCGACCGCCTCGTCGGCGGGGGCCGGCTCGCCCGCCGTCACCAGCGCGACCGCCTCCAGCGAACGCGCGCCGCCGGAGACCGCCATGGCCACCGCGACCTGCACGGCCGACAGCGTCAGCGACGACAACGCGACGCCGGTCGCCGAGTACGTGCGGCCGGTCTCGTCGCGCACGGCGGCGCCCTCGGCGGCCTCGTTGCGTGCCCTGACCGCCCGCGCCAGGGTGATGAGCTTGCTGTCTTCAGGATCGAGAGTCACGGGAACCAGGTTAGGCCGTGGACATCGTCAGCAGAGCGGCGACCAGCTTCCTCGTCCGGTCCCGGTCGACGTCGCTCATGCCCGCGTGCACGACCGACACCAGCGTGTCACCGTCCCGCGACAGCACGACGTCGAGGGCGTACGGGTAGCCGTTCAGCCGTCCGCGCAACCGCGCCGCGGCGGCCTCGTCCCCGGAGCGGGCGGCGTCGCCGACGTCGAGCCTGCGGGCCCGCAGGGCGGTGCCGTTCGCCGTCCGGATCTCCCGGCACGACTCCAGGGCCTCGCTCAGGTCGTCGAAACGCGCCTCGGCCTCCTCGCCGGCGTACCGGGCCAGGCCGACGGCCGCCCGCTCCCCCAGGCCGTCCCCCTGGTAGCTGACCGCCGCCTGGCCGGTGAGCCCCTCCGGGGGCGCGTGCCCGGCCGCCACGTCGAGCGCGGCCCGGCACGCCTGGTCCACCCGGCCGAACGGCACCCGCCAGGCCTGCTCAGGCCGTTGCGCGAAGCCGTCCGGCAGGCTCGGCCGCCTGTTGAGCACCTCACGGAGCTGGGCCATGGCCTGGGCGTCGACGACGGCCGCCATCTTCCCGTCCGCCCCGCCGCCGCCCGCGCAGCCCGCCAGGGTCGCGGCCAGCAGCCCGTACACGATGATCCGCGCTTTCATGATTCCCCCTGGACCGCAGCCTCCCCCGGCGACGAATGCGGCAATCTCCGCAGAGTTTCCACCAAACGCAAAAAGGGTGCCCTCGCCTGGTTTCCAGACGAGAACACCCTTTACGCCGATCGACGTCCTGGCCGGCTAGCTGGCCGGAACGCCATCGTCCCCCCAGGAGCGCCCTCCGGCCGCGAACCCCACCCGGCGTTCGGACGCTTCCTCGTGACACCCACCGCACCGGGTGTCAGGGATGAGACTGCCGGAGCCCGCTTGCAGACGACTTGTAGAACGCTTGCGACATCTCCCCGCAAAGTGGTCAGTCACGTTCGGCGGCGGCCTGGACGTCGTCCTCCTCCGACGGCGCGACCCGGCGGACGACGACCGTGCTGATGCGGTTGCGCCGCCCCGCCAGGCTCTCGGCCGTCAGCTCCAGCCCCGCCACCTCCGCCTGCGACCCGGCGATCGGCACCCGGCCGAGCGCGTGGGCCAGCAGGCCGCCGACGGTCTCGACGTCGTCGACCTCGATCTCGGTGTCGAACAGCTCGCCCAGCTCGTCGACGGGCATGCGGGCGGTCACCCGCAGCGCGCCCTCGGACATGGTCTCCACCCGCGGGGCCTCCTGGTCGTACTCGTCGGTGATCTCGCCGACGATCTCCTCCAGGACGTCTTCGATGGTGACCAGGCCGGCGGTGCCGCCGTACTCGTCGATGACGATCGCGATGTGGATCTGCCGGGCCTGCATCTCGCGCATGAGCTGGTCGATGGGCTTGCTCTCGGGCACGTACGCGGCCCGCCGCATGATCGACTCGACCGTCTCCTTGCCGCCGCCCTCGCCCGACTCGTGGATCTTGCGGGCGATGTCCTTGAGGTAGGCGATGCCGATGACGTCGTCCTCGTTCTCGCCCACGACCGGGATGCGGGAGAAGCCGCTGCGCAGCGCGAGCGACAGCGCCTGGCTGATCGTCTTGCCGCGCTCGATGTAGACCATGTCGGTGCGGGGCACCATGACCTCGCGGACCAGCGTGTCGCCCAGCTCGAAGACCGAGTGGATCATCTCGCGCTCGTCCGGCTCGATCACCCGGCGCTCCTCGGCCAGGTCGACCAGGTCGCGCAGCTCGGCCTCGGAGGTGAACGGGCCGTCGCGGAAGCCCTTGCCGGGGGTCAGGGCGTTGCCGAGCAGGATGAGCAGCTTGGGCAGCGGGCCGAAGATGCGGGTCAGGCCGTAGACGATCGGCGCCCCGGCCAGCGCGACCGGCTCGGCGTGCTGGCGCCCCAGCGTCCGCGGCATGACCCCGACGACGACGTAGCTGACCACGATCATGACGGCCGCGGCGGCCACGTAGGCCCAGCCCTGGTCGTGCATGAGGTCGATGAACAGCAGCGTGGCGATGACCGTCGCCACCAGCTCGCAGCTCAGGCGCAGCAGCAGGAGCAGGTTGAGGTAGCGGGGCGGGTCGGTGACGATGGCCTGGAGCCGATCGGCCCCGCGCCGGCCCTCGCGCGCGAACTCCTCCGCGCGCACCCTGGAGATGCGCGTCAGTGCCGTTTCCGCACTGGCGATCAGGCCACCGATGATCACAAGGGCGATGGCCCACAGCAACCAGGCGTTCACCGCGAGTCGCGCACCTCCTGCCAGGACTCGAGCATCTGGGCCTGCAGCCCGAACATCTCCTTGTGCTCCTCGGGCTCGGCGTGGTCGTAGCCGAGCAGGTGCAGGATGCCGTGGGTGCACAGCAGCTCCAGCTCGGCCTGGGCGCTGTGCCCGGCCTCCTTGGCCTGCCTGGCCGCGACCTGCGGGCAGAGCACCACGTCGCCGAGCAGCGCCGGGTCGGCCGGGCTCTCGCCGTCGCCGCGCGCGCCGCCGCCGGGACGCAGCTCGTCCATCGGGAAGGCCAGCACGTCGGTCGGGCCGGGCTCGCCCATCCACTTCTCGTGCAGCTCGGACATGGCGTCTTCGTCGACCACCACGATGGACAGCTCGGCGAGCGGGTTGATGCCCATCTCGCCGAGCACGTGGGTGGCCAGCGCGACGAGGTTCTCCTCGTCGACGCCGACGCCGGACTCGTTGTTGATCTCGATGCTCACGGGCGTCGTTTCCCCCGGTGGATGGCCTTCGGTTCCTGGGCGGCCTGGGTGGCGTCGTAGCGCCCGTAGGCGTCGACGATGTCGCTCACCAGCTTGTGGCGCACCACGTCGGCGCTGGACAGGCGGGCGAAGTGGATGTCGGGGATGCCCTCCAGGATGTCCTGGACGACCCGCAGCCCGCTCACCGTGCCCGAGGGCAGGTCGACCTGGGTCACGTCGCCGGTCACCACGATCTTGGAGTTGAACCCCAGCCGGGTCAGGAACATCTTCATCTGCTCGGCCGAGGAGTTCTGGGCCTCGTCGAGGATGATGAAGGCGTCGTTGAGGGTACGGCCGCGCATGTACGCCAGCGGCGCGACCTCGATCGTGCCCGCGGCCATCAGCTTCGGGATCGAGTCGGGGTCGACCATGTCGTGCAGCGCGTCGTAGAGCGGCCGCAGGTAGGGGTCGATCTTCTCGTAGAGGGTGCCGGGCAGGAAGCCGAGCCGCTCGCCCGCCTCGACCGCCGGCCTGGTCAGGATGATGCGGTTGACCCGCTTCTCCTGCAGCGCGCGCACGGCCTTGGCCATCGCCAGGTACGTCTTGCCGGTGCCCGCGGGCCCGATGCCGAACACGATCGTGTGCTGGTCGATCGCGTCGACGTACCGCTTCTGGTTGACGGTCTTCGGCCTGATCGTGCGGCCGCGGGAGGACAGGATGTCGAGCGAGAGCACCTCGGCCGGACGGTCGGAGGTCATGCGCAGCATGGCGATGCTCCGCTCGACCGCGTCGGGCGTGAGCTCGCCCCCGCTGCGCAGCACCTCGACCAGCTCCTCGAACAGGCGCACGACCGCGCCGCTCTCGTCGGGGCTGCCGGTGACGGTGATCTCGTTGCCCCGCACGTGGATGTCGGCCCTGAAGGCGCCCTCGATGACGCGAAGCAGCTCGTCACGGGAACCGAGGAGGCTGACCATCGGGTATTCGTCCGGAATCAGCACCTTGGCTTGAGTGCGCGAGGGAGGTGCCGTGCGTCGGGATTCATGTAGTTCGGACATGGGCAGGCCAGCGGCCTGATGCCTCCCGGTCTGTTCGGTGTTCTTCTCCGCCCATCGTATCCGGCACCAGGCTGGTTGCTCGCGTCAATATCAGCCGGGCGGCCACGTGAGGTCACGCCCTCCGAGAACATGGGCGTGCACGTGGAAGACGGTCTGGCCGGCGCCGGGGCCGGTGTTGAAGACGACCCGGTAGCCCCCCTCGGCCACGCCGTCCTGGACGGCCACGGCGTGCGCGGCCTTGAGCACGTCGTCGGCGAGCCCGTCGTCGGCGGCGGCCATGGACGCCGCGTCGGGGTGGTGCGCGCGCGGGATGACCAGCACGTGCGTCGGGGCCTGCGGATTGATGTCGCGGAACGCCAGCGCCCTGGCGTTCTCGTAGACGACGTCGGCCGGAATTTCCTTGGCCACGATTTTGCAGAAGAGGCAGTCGCTCACGGCAGTACCCTATCGAGAGCGACCGTTCGGCAGTCCGTTGCGAATCGGTAATCCGTGGTGTCGTGCGCCCGAAGATCCGCGCGGTTAGGGTGAGTATGCGACACTTCAGAGCAAAAAAGATGATTCAGGGTCGGGCGAGCGCCACCTGGCGAGGAACACGACTGGGTAATGCACCCTAAGGAACCGGGGAAACCTTCAGAACCGGAAGAGAGTAAACCCTCTGGGAAGGCCGCGCGTCCCACTGATGTGACCACCGAAACCCTGCTGGCCGACAGGTCGATGGGGGCGGTGCCGGTCGGGTGGGATGCCGACATGGCCGTGACCGCGCTCTACAGCGCGCACTTCCGGTCATTGGTGCGTCTCGCGGTGTTGCTGGTGCGTGACATGGCAACCGCCGAGGAAGTCGTGCAGGACGCGTTCGTCGCCATTCACGGCGCCTGGCGCAGACTGCGCGATCCCGACAAGGCACTCGCTTACCTGCGTCAGTCTGTCGTCAACCGGTCCCGTTCCGTGCTGCGTCACCGCGCGGTCGTCGAGAAATACGCCCCCAAGGGCCTGCCGGACGCCCCGAGCGCCGAGAACGGCGCGATCGGCGAGCTGGAACGCTCCGCCGTCATTGAGGCGTTACGCGCCCTGCCGACCCGACAGAGAGAAGCACTGGTTCTGCGTTATTACGGAGATCTGTCCGAAGCTGAGATCGCCCACGCCATGGGCATCAGCAAGGGCGCGGTCAAGAGCCACACCGCCCGTGGAATGGCCGCGTTGCGGTCCGTCCTGGAGAAGATGTCATGACCCAGCCCCCCGACGAGTACGGCGACGTCCTGCGCCGTGCGCTCCGCGCGGAGGCGGACGCGGTCGTGCCCTCGCCGGAAGGACTGCAGATCATCCGCGCCCGCATCGAGCGGCGCGGCGTCCGTAACCTGTTCTGGTGGCGTGCGGGCGCGGCGGCGGTCAGCGCCGTGCTGGTGGCGGGGACGATCGTGATGGTCGTTCCCGGGCTGCGCTCCCAGATCTTCGAGACGCCCGTCAAGGTGGTGGACAACTCGACCACCACCCCCGGCAACTCCTCGACCAGGCTGTCCACGCCGCCCAGGCCCGGCAGTCACAGCGCCGAGCCGCCGCCCGCGGTGGTCGTGCCGCCGAGCCACAGCGAGACCCATCGGCCCTCGGAGACGGCCAGGTCGACCAGGCAGCCCACGCCGTCGCCGACGCCGTCCTCGACGCCCTGCCCGAGCGGCGAGCCCGCCGTCGGCCAGGAGTGCCCCGAGATCACGCCGACCCCCACGCCGACCCCGCCGGAGACGACCGACACGCCGACGTCGTGCCCCTCCGACGAGTGCCCGCCGGACGACCCGCCCACCGGCCCGAGCGACCTGAGCAGCCCGCTGGTGGACGTGCCGCACACCACACCCTGAGCCTGGATCACCAGCGCCCGGTGCGCGCGAGCAGCACGGCCGCCGCCGCCACCCCCGCCGTGGAGGTGCGCAGCACGGTGGGCCCGAGCAGCACGGGCACCGCCTTGGCCGGGGCGAACCTGCGCAGCTCCTCCTCCGAGACCCCGCCCTCGGGCCCCACGACGACGACGATGTCGCCGCCGGGCGGCAGCGCCACCTTCGACAGCGGCTCGGCGGCCTCCTCGTGCAGCACGAGCCCCAGCGCCGCGTCGGCCAGCAGCCCCTCGACCTGGGCGGTGGAGGCGAGATCGGCCACCTGCGGCAGGTGGAACCGGCGCGCCTGCTTGCCGGCCTCGCGGGCCGTCGAGCGCCACCGGCCCAGCGCCTTGGCGATCTTGTCGCCCTTCCACTGCGTGATGCTACGCGAGGCGGCCCAGGGCACGATCACGTCGACCCCCACCTCGGTCATCATCTCGACGGCCAGCTCGCCCCTGTCGCCCTTGGGCAGCCCCTGGACGACCACGAGCCGCCGCGCGGGCGGCTCGACGGTGTAGCGGGCGAGCACGTCGAGCGCGAGCGCGTCCTTGAACACCTCGCGCACCACGCACTCGGCGACGTCGCCGGCGCCGTTGGTCAGGTCGACCCGCTCGCCGGCGCGCAGGCGCCGCACGGAGGCCGCGTGCCGCCCCTCAGGGCCGTCGAGCGTGAGCTCGGCGCCGTCGAGGTCCTCGGCGAGGAACACGGGGACGGTCACGGGTGATCGTCACCTGCCGTTGAAGGCGTCACGCAGGCGGGAGAAGAAACCCTGCTGGCCGGGGGCGAACTTGCCCGGCGGCCGCTCCTCGCCGCGCAGCCTGGACAGCTCGCGCAGCAGGTCCTCCTGCGTCTGGTCGAGCCGCATCGGGGTCTCGACGTTGACGTGGATGAGCAGGTCGCCCCTGCCGGACTCGTTGAGCCGCTGCACGCCGCGCCCGTACATGGTGATGACCTGGCCGGACTGGGTGCCGGGGCGCACGTCGATCTCCTCGGAGCCGTCGAGCGTCTCGACGGCGAGGATCGTGCCGAGCGCGGCGGCCGTCATCGGGATCTGGACCGTGCAGTGGAGGTCGTCGCCGCGCCGCTCGAAGATCTCGTGCGCGCGCTCGACGATCTCCAGGAAGAGGTCTCCGGGCGGGCCGCCGCCGGGGCCGACCTCGCCCTCGCCGGCGAGCTGGATGTGGGTGCCGTCCTCGACGCCCGCGGGGATGCGGACCTTGATCGTACGGCGGGTGCGCACCCGGCCGTCGCCCGAGCACTCCTGGCAGGGGTGGCGGATGATGCTGCCGAAGCCGCCGCACTGGGGGCACGGCCGCGAGGTCATGACCTGGCCCAGGAACGAGCGGGTGACCTGGGAGATCTCGCCGCGCCCGTTGCACATGTCGCAGGTGTCGGGGTGGGTGCCGGGGGCCGCGCCGGCGCCGTGGCACACCTCGCACAGCACGGCGGTGTCCACGACCAGCTCGCGGGTGGTGCCGAACGCCGTCTCGCGCAGGTCGAGCTCGACCCGGATGGTGGCGTTGCGGCCCCTCCTGGCGCGCGAGCGCGGACCGCGGGTGCCGCCCGCGGTGCCGAAGAAGGCGTCCATGATGTCGCTGAAGGGGAAACCCGCGCCGAAGCCGCCGGCGCCCGCTCCCGCACCCGCGCCGCCGCCGAAGGGATCGCCGCCCAGGTCGTACATCTGGCGCTTGTTCGGGTCGGACAGCACCTCGTAGGCCTGCGTGATCTCCTTGAACCGCTCCTGGGTCTCAGGATCGGGGTTCACGTCGGGGTGCAGCTCGCGGGCGAGGCGGCGGTAGGCCTTCTTGATCTCGTCCTGACTGGCGTCACGGCGCACCCCGAGGGTGGCGTAGTAGTCGCTGTTTGCCACTTATCGACCTCTTAAGATGCAGCCAGGATCTGGCTGACGTAGCGTGCCACCGCGCGTACGGCGCCCATCGTCACGGGGTAGTCCATCCTCGTGGGACCCAGCACGCCGAGCCGGGCCAGTTGGTTGTCGCCAGAACCGTATCCGGTTGCGACGATGGACGTGCCGCGAAGGTAGGGGTTTTCCGAGCCGATGCGCACGGTGAGCGCGGACGGGGTGTCTGTGGATGTCTCGCCGAGCAACCGCATGAGCACGACCTGCTCCTCCAGCGCCTCCAGCACGTCGCGCAGGCCGGTGGCGAAGTCGGCGCCCGCGAGATTGGCCGCGCCGGCGAACACGATCTTCTCGTCATGGCGTTCGACGAGGGTTTCGAGCAGCACCGACAGGATCGTGGCCACGGCGGGCCGGTCCTCGGCGGGCAGCCGCTCGGGCAGGTCGGCGACCAGTTCGGGGACGTTGCTCAGCCCGCAGCCGTCGAGGCAGGAGTTGAGCACCGCGCGCAGATGGGCGATGCGGTCGTCCTCCACCACCTCGGGCAGCTCGATCACGCGCTGCTCGACGCGCCCGGTGTTGGTGATCAGCACGAGCATGACCCGCCGGTCGTTGAGCGGGACCAGCTCGACGTGCCTGACCGTGGAACGGGTCAGCGTCGGGTACTGCACGACCGCGACTTGCCGGGTGAGCTGCGCGAGCAGCCGCACGGTGCGGAAGACCACGTCGTCGAGGTCGACCGCGCCGGCGAGGAAGGTCTCGATCGCCCGCCGCTCGGCCCCCGACAGGGGCTTGACCTGCGAGAGCCGGTCGACGAACAGGCGGTAGCCCTTGTCCGTCGGCACGCGGCCCGCACTGGTGTGCGGCTGGGTGATGTAGCCCTCCTCCTCCAGAGCGGCCATGTCGTTCCTGACCGTTGCCGGGGAGACCTTGAGGTTGTGGCGCTCTGCCAGCGCCTTGGAGCCCACCGGTTCGTTGGTGGACACGTAGTCTTCGACAATGGCGCGGAGCACCGCAAGCTTCCGTTCGTCGAGCACGTGCTCACCTCCTGCCTCTGCCTAACAGGGAAACGACAGGTCTAGCACTCCGTGTTCCCGAGTGCCAAGTGTACGGCTCTCGCCCACAAGGTGCGATAACACCAGGTCCCATCCTGTTGCTAGCGGCTTACAAGCGACAGGCCTCACACTTGCCGCATGACCGACAATTCCCAGCCCCCGCAGTACGGACCGCCCCAGGGGCAGGGTCCCTACTACGGTCAGCAGAACCAGCACGCCCAGCCGCCGTACCAGCCGCAGCAGCCCGGCCAGCCGCCCTACCAGCAGCAACAGCCGTCCGCCCCGTACGGCCCCCCGCCCCAGTACGGCCAGCAGAACCAGTACGGCCAGCAGAACCAGTACGGCCAGCAGAACCAGTACGCCCAGCCCGACCAGTACGCCCAGCCGAACCAGTACGGCCCCCACAACCAGTACGGCCAGCAGCCGCAGTTCCCGGCCAGGATCGACGGCAAGGCGATCAGGCCGCGCCTGTGGTGGATCGCCGTCGTGTGGGCGGTCGCCGTGGTGCTGGGCGTCGTGGGCGTGGTCGTGTTCGCCGGCGGCGTGCTGAGCAGCGTCACGGACATGGCCCCGACGACCACGTTCGCGTCGGGCGAAAGCGTGAAGGTCGCGATCGACCCCGCCAAGCGCCCGGCCGTCTACATCGCCACCGACACGCGGGTCAACTACCAGTGCGAGATCTCCGGCGGCCCGGCCCAGGCCAGGCTGGTCAAGGTCTCCGGCACCCAGACGCTCAGCGCCGGCGGCACCACCTGGCAGGAGATCCTCGCCGTCAACGCCCCCGCCAAGGGCGACTACCAGCTGACCTGCGCCACGCAGGAGGAGTCGTCGGCCCGCTTCGGCGTGGGCCGGGACGTGCTCTCCGCGGCGGGCGGCCTGTTCGGCGGGGTGGCGGCGCTGTTCCTGTTCCCCGGCGCCGGCCTGCTCATCGGCATCGTCGGCACGGTCGTCGTGCTCGTCCGGCGCAGCGGCGCGCGTAAGCGCCTTGCGGTCAGCGGGTGATTTGCTACGGTCCCCGTGTGTACGAGGGTGATGTGCTGGCGGGTAATTGGCGGCGGCCGGGCAAGGGCAAGATCCCGAAGGTGCCCGCCGAACTCGACCTGGTCGTGGAGGACGCCGACAGCGGCTTCTGCGGCGCCGTGGTGGCCTGCGACAAGGAGGCCGTCACCCTGGAGGACCGGTTCGGCAAACGCCGCCTGTTCCCGCTCGCGCCGGCCGCGTTCCTGCTGGAGGGCAGGCCAGTGACGCTGGTGCGCCCGGCGGCCGCGGCTGCGGCTGCGTCTGCGGCTGCGGGGCCCAGGCGCAGCGCGTCCGGGTCCATCGCCGTGGAGGGGCTGCGGGCGCGGGTCGCCAAGGAGAGCCGGATCTACGTCGAGGGCGTGCACGACGCCGCGCTCGTGGAGAAGATCTGGGGCCACGACCTGCGGGTCGAGGGGGTCGTCGTCGAGTACCTGGAGGGCGTCGACGACCTGCCCGCCATCGTGGCCGAGTTCGCCCCCGAGCCGGGCCGCAGGCTCGGCGTGCTGGTCGACCATCTGGTGCCGGGGTCGAAGGAGAGCCGGATCGCGGCCCGGATCACCTCGCCGCACGTGCTCGTCGTGGGTCACCCATACATCGACATCTGGCAGGCGGTCAAACCGTCCGTGCTGCGCATCCCGGGCTGGCCCGACGTGCCGCGCGGGGTGCCGTGGAAGGAGGGCGTGCTCGCCGCACTGGGCTGGCGCATGGAGCCCGCGGACGCCTGGCGGCGCATTCTGGGCGCCGTCTCGTCCTACACCGACCTGGAGCCGGAGCTGCTCGGCCGGGTCGAGGAACTGATCGACTTCGTTACGGAGGCATCATGAGCCAGGACCCGCCGCCCGCCGACGACCCAACCCCCGACGTCCCGCGTTCTGACGTGCCGCCTTCTGACATGCCGCGTTCTGACGTCCCGCGTTCTGACGTCCCGCGTTCTGACGTGCCGCCTTACGACGCGCCCCGCGACCAGGGCTCCGGCCCCCAGCTCGGCTACGGGCAGCAGCCGGGTTCCCAGCCGGACTACGGGCGGCAGCCGCCGAGCGGACCCGGCCCGCAATCCGGCCCCATGCCTCCGCCGCCCCGCTACGTGCCCCCGCCGCCCGGCTACGGCCGGCCCCCCGGTTACGGACAAGCTCCGGGCCACGGGCAGCAGGGCTACGGCCACCCCGCCGGGCCGTACGTGCCCGGCCGGTTCGGCCCGCGCCGCGGCAGCGACGACACCACGATGGCCATGCTCGCCCACCTGCTGGGCCTGCTCGTCTCGTGGATCGGCCCGCTGGTCATCTACCTGATGAAGAAGGACGAGTCCCCCTATGTCAGGGACCAGGCAGCCGAGGCGCTGAACTTCCAGATCACGATGTTCATCGGCTACGCGGTGGCGATGGTGCTGTCGATCGTGCTGGTCGGCCTGCTGCTGTTCCCGATCATCTGGATCGTGTCGCTGATCTTCCACGTCCAGGCGGCCATCGCCACCAACCGGGGCGAGAACTACCGCTACCCGTTCGCCATCCGCCTGGTCACATGAGCTCGGTGATCAGGGCGTCGGCCAGCAGCCGCCCCTTGAGGGTGAGCACCATCCGGCCCGCCCTGAACGGCTCCGGCTCCAGCAGCCCACGGGCCAGCGCGCTCGCCACGGACGTGCGCGCGCCGGGCGCGACCTCGGCGAGCGGGTAGCCGGAGACCAGCCGCAGCTCCAGCATCAGCCGCTCGGCGGCCCGGTCGTCGCCGGTGAGCACCTCGCGCGCGTGCGCGGGCGAGGCGCCCGCCGCCAGGCGCTGGGCGTAGGCGGCCGGGTGCTTGACGTTCCACCAGCGGGTGCCGCCGACGTGGCTGTGGGCGCCGGGGCCGGCGGCCCACCAGTCGCCGCCGGTCCAGTAGAGCAGGTTGTGCCGGCAGCGGGCCTGCTCGGAGGTGGCCCAGTTGGACACCTCGTACCAGGAGAAACCGGCCTCGGCCAGCATCTCCTCGGCGATCAGGTAGCGGTCGGCGGCGACGTCGTCGTCGGGCATCGGCAGCTCGCCGCGCCGGATGCGGGCCGCGAGCCTGGTGCCCTCCTCCACGATCAGCGAGTACGCCGACACGTGGTCGGGCCCGGCCTCGATCGCGGCGGCCAGCGAGGCTCGCCAGTCGTCGTCGGACTCCCCCGGCGTGCTGTAGATCAGGTCGAGGTTGACGTGCTCGAACCCGGCCGCCCGCGCCTCCTTGACGGCCCGCGCCGGACGCCCCGGCGTGTGCCTGCGGTCGAGCACCTGGAGCACGTGCTCACGCGCGCTCTGCATGCCGAAGCTGACCCGGTTGAAGCCACCCTGACGGAGTTTGTCGAGGTAGGCGGGGTCGACGGACTCGGGGTTGGCCTCGGTGGTGACCTCCGCCCCCGGCCGCAGCCCGAACTCGGCGTCGATCGCGGCCAGGACGCGCGCCAGGTCCTCGGGAGGCAGCAGCGTGGGCGTGCCGCCGCCGAAGAACACCGTCTCCACGGGCAGGTCGGCGTCGCCGAGCACGCGCCGGGCCAGGCGCACCTCCGCCACGACCGTGTCGGCGTAGTCGCGGTGGGAGGCGCCGGGCCCTAGCTCGGCGGCCGTGTAGGTGTTGAAATCGCAGTAGCCGCAGCGGGTGACGCAGAACGGCACGTGCACGTAGAAGCCGAACGGGCGCTCGCCGAGCCCGCGCAGCGCGCTGTCGGGCAGCTCGCCGGAGGCGGGCGCCGGATCGCCGTCGGGCAGGGTGGATGGCACGTCATCCAGTGTGCCTGCTCACGGATGTGCTCAGAGCCATCGAAGGAGGCGGCACATGACGGGCGTCGGAATCGTGGGCGCGGGGATCTCCGGGCTGACGCTGGCCCTGCGGCTGCAGCAGCTCGGCGTCGCGACCACGCTCTACAGCGAGGGCGACGCGGCCGACCTGGGCCGCGGGCGGCTGCCGAACACGGTCGGCAGGATGGGCCGCGCGCAGGACCGCGAGCGGGAGCTGGGCAGCCTGCACTTCCTCGACCCGGGCTGCCTGCTGGTCAGCGGCCGCCTGTCGATCAAGGGAGATCCGCCGCTGGAGTTCACCGGCCGCGTGAGCGAGCCGTTCCACGGGGTCGACTTCCGGGTGCTGCTGCCGGCGCTCATGGACGACTACACCGGCAGGGGCGGCCGGCTGGTCGTCGATCCCCTCCCGCCGGACGCGGGCCAGGTCGCCCGCTGGTCGCGCGACCACGAGCTGATGGTGGTCGCCACCGGGCGGCGCTCGGTGCGCGAGCTGTTCCCGCGCGTTCCGGCGTGGTCGCCGTACGAGGCGCCGCAGCGGATCCTGGCCGCCGGCCTGTTCCACGGGTTCGACCCGGGGCCGGCCTTCGGCTTCAACATCTCGCCCGGCTGCGGCGAGATCCTGTCCATGGCGATGATGACCCGGTCGGGCGTGCATGGCGGCGTCCTGGTCGAGGCGATCCCCGGCGGGCCGCTCGACGTGCTGGCCCGGGTGCCGGCCGACGAGTTCTGCAAGACGCTGCTCGCTCTGCTGCCCGAGCACGCGCCGCGCCTGGCCGAGCAGCTCGATCCGGCCGCGTTCGAGCTGCTCGGGCCGGAGGACCTGCTGCAGGGCGCGATCACGCCGGTCGTGCGCGAGGCGGTGGCCGAGTTGCCCGGCGGCGGCGTGGCGCTGGCGATCGGCGACGCCTGGGTCACCAACGACCCGATCACGGGGCAGGGGGCGAACCTGGGCTCGGCCTGCGCCTGGATCGCGGCCGAGGCCATCGCGGCGGGCGGGCCGTACGACGCGGCGTTCGCGCGGGAGACGGCCCGGCGCATGTGGGTGGCGGCCGAGCCGGTCGTCGCGTGGACGAACGCCTTCCTGCGGCCGCCGGCGGAGCACGTCCTCAGCCTGCTCGCGGCGGCCGCGACCAGGCAGGAGCTGGCCGATCTGGTGCTGTCGCTGTTCGGCGACCCGGCGCGCGCGTGGCGGCTGTTCTCCAGCGCCGAGGAGGTGGCGCGCGTCGTTGACGGCACGGGGTGACGGTTCTACGATCGCGTCAACTTATAGGAAAGTTTCTTATAAGTTCACCCCCCAGGAGCGCCCGTGAAGAAGATCGTCCTCGCACTCTCGCTCTTACTCGGGCTGACGGCGGTGTCCGTGCCCGCCGAGGCCCATCCCGGATTCAAGCGGGTCGCCTACTTCATCCAGTGGGGCGTGTACGGGCGCAACTACCACGTCAAGGACGTGGACACCAGCGGCGCCGCCGCCAAGCTCACCCACCTCAACTACGCCTTCGGCTTCGTCAACGCCGAGGGCTCCTGCTACTCGGCCGACCCCTGGGCCGACTGGCAGCGCCCGGTGCCGGCCGAGCAGAGCGTGGACGGCGTCGCCGACCAGCCGGGCCAGGCGCTCAACGGCAACCTCAACCAGCTACGCAAGCTCAAGGCCAAGCACCCCGGCCTCAAGGTGCTGATCTCGCTCGGCGGCTGGACCGGGTCCAAGTACTTCTCCGACGCCGTGCTCACCGCCGAGTCGCGGTCCGCGCTGGCCCGGTCGTGCGTCGACCTGTGGCTGCGCGGCAACCTGCCGGGCCTGGAGCCGGGCGCGGGCGCCGGCGTGTTCGACGGCGTCGACCTGGACTGGGAGTGGCCGGGCTCGGCGGGCAACGACGGGAACGTGATCAGGCCCGAGGACCGGCGCAACTTCACCCTCTTCGTCGAGGAACTGCGCGCCCAGCTCCGGGCCTTCTCGGCGAGCTCGCAGCTCACCGCCTTCCTCCCGGCCGCCGCCGCGAAGATCGACGCCGGGTTCGAGGTGCGCCGGGTGTTCCGGTCGCTCGACTTCGCCACCGTCCAGGGGTATGACCTGCACGGCACCTGGGAATCGCGGACCGGGCACAACGGGAACCTGTTCAACGACCGGCGCGACCCCAACCCTGTCAAGTACAGCGTGGACCAGACCGTCCGCGACTACCTGTCGCGCGGCGCGCCCGGCCGCAAGATCGTCGTGGGCGTGCCCGCGTACGGACAGGGCTGGACCGGCGTGACCGGCGGCGGCGACGGCCTCTGGCAGCCCGCGACCGGACCGGCCGCCGGCAAGTGGGGGCCGGGCAGCGAGGACTACAAGGACCTGGCGACCAAGCCCGGCAAGCGCTACCGGGACGTGCGCACCGGCGCGATGTGGCTGTACGACGGCAACGAGTTCTGGTCCTACGACGACCCGGCGTCGCTGCTGGAGAAGGCGGCCTACATCCGGCTCAAGGGCCTGGGCGGCTCGATGATGTGGTCGATCGACCAGGACGACGCCCGCGCCTCCCTCACCTCGGCCCTGTACACCGTCCTGCGCTAGACGGACGCCCGGCCGGGCGCGCGGTCTCCGCCCGTCTGGAGAGCCGCCCATCCGTGCCGGGCGCGCGGTCCCTGCCCGTCTGGAGAGCCGCCCATCCGTGCCGGGCGCGCGGTCCCTAGCCGTCCGCCCGGCCCGCCCGTGCGGCCAGCTCGTCCCATTCCGGGGCGTGGCCGGGGACCGCGAGCACCCGGGCCAGCGCGTCGGCGTCGCCGTGGCGGGCGCGGAAGGCGTCCGCCACCGTCATCCCGGTCTCCGGACGCGAGACGATCTCCACCTCGTCGCCCGCGCCCAGCTCGCCCGGCTCGACCACGGCCAGGTAGGCCCCTGGCCGCGCGGCCCGCGTGAAGCGCTTGAGCCAGCCCGGCTCGTCCATCCAGTTGCGGAACACCACGCAGGGGATGCGCGGGCCGGTGACCTCCAGCAGGGCGCTGCCGACGCGCCACCGCTCGCCCACGAGGGCGCCGTTGACGTCGAGACCGGCGGTGGTCAGGTTCTCCCCGAACCGGCCGTCGCGCAGGTCGCGGCCGAGCTCGCCCTGCCACCAGTCGTAGTCCTCGCGGGCGTAGGCGTAGACGGCATGGGAGGGGGCGCCGTGGTTGGGCGTGTCGGCCCGCTCGTCGCCGGCCAGGCCGTTGCGCAGCACCGCCACCCGGTGGGGCACGGCCCGCTTGTCGATCGCCGTACGGCCGAGCTTGCCGGCCCATTCCGCGTCGAACGACCGCCCGACGTTGACGGAGAGGATGCGCATGCCGCGACGGTAGCGGACGGACGGACACAGAGCGCACCGATTTTTCCGGCTTTCTCGGCCTATCGACGGAGAACAACGGACATGTGCCCATTCGGCCTGTTCGCCGAGCCGTCACCCGCGCCTGTCGCCGGGCTCCGGCGGCACCCGGGCGAGCTGGGAGTCGGCGTCGAACTCGGCCAGTTGTAACAGGGTCTCCAGGGCCGCCTGCCTGGTCTCCTCGACCGAGCCGCCGCGTTCGCCGAAACACTCGGCCGCGACGTCGAGCAGCGCCGCCACCACCGCCGCGTCGGGATAGGGCACGTCGACCACCACCCTGCCGTCGCCGCCCACCTCGGCGGGTCTCAGGTGAAGCCGCAGCAGCCGCCGGGTCTCCTCCGCCACGGCCACCCCCAGCACAGCGGCACGCTCGAATCGCTCAGAAGCAATCACGTCACCCTCCAGTAGCACTGGTGTTCGGGAACAGCAAAGGTAGCGACCGGCACCGACAGAATCGGCTCTCACGCCCAAGGGAAGGTGGGGCAAGCCCGCAGGAAGCCGTGGGAGACCCGTGGGAAGGCCGCGGGAAGCCGTGGGAGACCCGCGGGAAGGCCGCGGGGAGTCGTGGGGAAGGCCGCGGGAAGCCGTGGGAAGGCGCGGGAAGGCCGCGGGAAGGCCGCGGGAAGGCCGTGGGAAGCCCCCGGAGACCGGTCGCGCGGGCGGCCGGCGGGGTGGCTACGCTCGAACGGTGAGCGGTTTGATCATCGAAGTCGCGGACCTGTCCGTCGAGCTCGGGGGCAATCCGGCGCTCCGGGGCCTCGACCTGGCCGTCGAGCCGGGTGAGGTCGTGGCGGTCGTCGGGCCCAACGGTTCGGGCAAGTCCACGTTGCTGCGCTGCCTGGCCGGCCTCCAGCCCGCCACCTCCGGCGAGGTCCGCGTGTTCGGCGCCGAGCCCGCCGACGACGCGCCCTTCTGGCGCCGGGTGGCACTGCTCGGCGACGAGCCCGCCTGGTACCCGGGGCTGACGGCGCGCGAGCACCTGGAGCTCATGGGCGCCGTCTACGCCGAGGCGCGCATGACGGTGGACTCGGCGCTGGAGGAGTTCGCGCTGACCGAACGGGCCGACGCGCCGCCGCTCAACCTGTCCACCGGCCAGCGCCAGCGCCTCTGCCTGGCCGCCACGCTGCTCAGGCCGAGCACGCTGCTGCTGCTCGACGAGCCGGAACGCGGCCTCGACGCGGCCTTCCGCGTCCGGCTCGGAGAACTCCTGGAGGAGTACGCCGACGAGGGCGGCACCGTGGTGATGGCCACCCACGACCAGGCCCTGGCCGACGCCGCCCGCCGGGTCTCCCCCGCCGGGGTGCCCGCATGAGCGGCCACGACGCCGTCGTCCGCGAGAGCGGCCCGACGGGGAAGGCGGCGGGACGGTGAGCGCGGGCGAGGTGAGCGCGGGCGAGGTGAGCGTGCGGTCGGTGCGGGCGTTCGTCCGGGCGCGCGGGCGGGCGCCGGCCGGGCTGGTCGATCGGTACGTCAGCCTGTTCGGGCTGTGCATGCTGCTCGCCGTGGTCGGGCAGCCGCTGTCCTCGGTGGTCTCCGGCCTGGGCGGGACGGTCGAGCCGGGGCGGACGGGCGCGGGGGTCGCGCTGGTGCTGCTGGGGTTCGCGGGCTGCCTGGCGCTGGCGCGGGCGGCCGGGCCGGTGATGGTGCCCGCCGCGGAGGCGTCCTGGTTGCTGACCTCGCCGCTGGACCGGCGGCGGCTGCTCGGGCGTTCCGGGCGGGTGCTCATGGTCGTCGCGCTGGTGGCGGGGCTGCTGCTCGGGCTCGGGCTGCTGGCGGCGCTCGGCGCGCCCGGCGCGCTGGTGTGGCGGCTGCTGGCCGCGCTGGCGGTGGCGACGGCGGCGAGCGTGGCGGGCATGGCGCTGGCGATGCTCGCCCAGTCCTCCCCGACCTGGAACCTGTGGCTGACCGGCGTGCTGGTCGCGCTCCTGGTGCTGGCCGTGGTCGCCGTCAGCGGCCAGGCCCGGACGGCGCTCGCGGCCGCCGCGAACGCGCCCCTGCCCGCGCTGGCCGCCACGGCGTCGGCCATGGCGGCGCTGGCCGCCGTGCTGGCCCGCCGGGCGTGGGGGTCGCTGGCCGCCATCCCCACCCGGCTGCTGCTGACCGCCTCCACCCGGGCCGGGCACGTCACCGACGCCGCCGTCACCCTCGATCCCGGCGCGCTGACCTGGATCGCCGAGGACAACCACTGGCGGGCCAGGAAGCTCGTCTCACGGCCGTGGCCGGGGCTGCCCGCGCCGCTCGCGCTGGCCTGGCAGGACTGGGTGCGGCTCGGCCGCCGTCCCTGGCGGCTGGCGGCCACGGCGGCGAGCGCGGCGTTGCCCGCCGTGTTCGCCCAGGCGGGCGCCGCTCCGGCGGCTCTCGGGCTGGTCGTGCTCGGCGGCGCGCTGGCGGTGGCGGCGTCCGGCACGTCCGGCGCGCGCCGGGACGCCGACAACCCCGCCCTGGCCAGGCTGACCGGCGTGGGCGCGCGTCCGGCGCTGGCGGCTCGGGCGCTGCTGCCCGGCCTGCTGGGCGGCGCCTGGGCGGCCCTGGCCCTGGCGGGCGTCGCGGCGGTGGGCGGCCTTCCGTCCGGCACGTGGATGTTCGGGCTGCTCACCGCGCCCGCGCTGGCGGCCGGGGCGTTGCGGATGGCCAGGAGGGGGCCGGTCGACCATTCGATGCCGGTCATCGACACCCCCGGCGGCGCGGTCCCGACCGGTCCGCTGTTGTGGGCGGCCACGGGCGCCGACCTGGCGCTGCTCGGCTGCCTGCCCGCGGTGGTCGCGCTGGCCGGCGGGCCGGCCGCGACGGGCGGGTTCCTGGCGGCCCAGGCGGTGGCCGGCCTGGTGGCGCTGGCGGGCGTCCTGATGCGGCCCCGTCCGGGCCGGCGTCCCCGCCCCTGAGCGGCCGGCCGACGACTCAGGCGACGACTAAGCCGACACACAGCTCAGCCGACGACTCAGGCGACGGCTCAGGCGACGGCTCAGAGCGGTCAGGGCACGGCTCTGGGCGGTCAGGCGACGTAGAGGTCGCTGGGCACGCCGCCGTACGGGATCGTGCGCTCCCTGTGCAGGCCCGCCTTCTCCGCCACCCGGCGGGACGGCTCGTTGCCGTCCCCGATCAGGGCCACCACGGGGCCCAGGTCGCGCCCGACGCGCAGGGCCGCCCTGGCGAGCTCGACCGCGTACCCGTGGCCCCAGGCGGTGGGGCGGAATCGGTAGTACAGGTGGAGCACGTCCTCGCCGTCCAGGGCCGCGTGCCGCAGGCCGCCGACGCCCAGCACCTGCGAGGCGTCCGTCAGCCGGGCGGCCCAGTAGCCGATCCCCCGTTCCTCCCAGTCGGCCAGCCACAGGTCGAGCATGACCCGGCTGGCCTCCAGGTCGACGGTGGGCCCGGCGGAGCTGTAGACGTTCGTCCGCGGGTCGGAGTGGATCTCGTGCACGGCTTCGAGGTCCTCCGGGCGGATCCGGGACAGGACCATTCGTTCCGTACGCACCACTTCCACCCTTTCAGGGTATCCGCTGCCATCGCTAAGCTATCGGTAGCAATCGAACAGCGATGGGGGAACGCCGATGGACATCGCCCGCGTGCAGGCCTCGCTGCGTCTGATGGCGCGCGGCCTGGAGGAGCTGGCCGCCGCGCTCGGCGACGAGGAACTGAGCGAGGCCGAGCGCACGGCCCACGTCATCGCGGAGTGGGGCCGCCGCGGTCTCACCCAGAAGGAGGCGTCGGCGCTGTTCCAGCGGCACGGCTTCGCCCCCCAGACCACGGGCGGCTGGGCCCGCGGCGACTGGGTGGAGCTCGGCGACGACGGCCTGCGCTACCTCACCGCCAAATCGCACGCCTGGCTGGAGGAACGATCATGACCTTCTCGGTCCGCATCGCCGTACGCGGCTACGAGCTCGACACCCAGGGCCACCTCAACAACGTGGTCTACCACCAGTACGGCGACCACGCCCGCTGGGAGTGCCTGCGCGCGGCCGGCATCTCGATCGACGACCTGCGGGAGGCCGGCGTCGGCCCGGTGACGCTGGAGAGCACCATCCGCTTCCACCGCGAGCTGCGCGCCGGCGACGAGGTGGAGGTGAGCTGCGCGTTCGAGTGGGGCGCGGGGAAGACGTTCCGGATCAGGCAGGAGTTCAGGGGCGCGGACGGCGACCTGGCCGCCGAGCTGACCGGCGTCGGCGGGCTGATGGACCTGCGGGCCCGCCGCCTGCTCCCCGACCCGGGCCGGCACTGGCGGGCGCTCGCGCGAACGCCCGCCGTGCTGGGCCTGTAGCGGCTACTTCTTGCTCTTGTCGGCGGCGGCGGCGGAGTCGGTGGACAGCGCGGCGACGAAGGCCTCCTGGGGCACCTCGACGCGGCCGACCATCTTCATCCGCTTCTTGCCTTCCTTCTGCTTCTCCAGCAGCTTGCGCTTACGGGAGATGTCACCGCCGTAGCACTTGGCCAGGACGTCCTTGCGGATGGCCCGGATGTTCTCGCGGGCGATGACCCGGGCGCCGATGGCGGCCTGGATCGGCACCTCGAACTGCTGCCGCGGGATCAGCTCGCGCAGCTTCTTGGCCATGTCGACGCCGTAGGAGTAGGCCTTGTCCTTGTGGACGATCGCGCTGAAGGCGTCGACGGCCTCGCCCTGCAGCAGGATGTCGACCTTGACCAGCTCGGCCTCCTGCTCGCCGGCCGGCTCGTAGTCGAGCGAGGCGTAGCCGCGAGTGCGCGACTTGAGCTGGTCGAAGAAGTCGAAGATGATCTCGCCGAGCGGCAGCGTGTAGCGGATCTCGACGCGGTCCTCCGACAGGTAGTCCATGCCGAGGAGCTGGCCGCGCCGCCCCTGGCAGATCTCCATGATCGCGCCGATGAACTCGGCCGGCGCCAGGATCGTGGACTTGGTGACCGGCTCGAAGACCTGCGCGATCTTGCCGCCCGTCGGGAACTCGGACGGGTTGGTGACCGTGAGCTCCTTGCCGTCCTCCATGACCACGCGGTAGACCACGTTGGGCGCGGTGGAGATCAGCGACAGGCCGAACTCGCGCTCCAGGCGCTCGCGCACGATCTCCATGTGCAGCAGGCCGAGGAAGCCGACGCGGAAGCCGAAGCCGAGCGCCGCCGAGGTCTCCGGCTCGTAGATCAGCGCGGCGTCGTTGAGCTGGAGCTTGTCGAGCGCCTCGCGCAGCTCGGGGTACTCGTCGCCGTCGATCGGGTAGAGCCCGGAGAACACCATCGGCTTGGGGTGCTCGTAGCCGGCCAGCATCTCCTTGGCGGGCTTGGCCGAGGAGGTGACGGTGTCACCCACGCGCGACTGGCGCACGTCCTTCACGCCGGTGATCAGGTAGCCCACCTCGCCGACGCCGAGGCCGCGCTCGGCGGGCTTGGGCTCGGGCGAGATGACGCCGATCTCCAGCGTCTCGTGGGTGGCGTTGGTGGACATCATGAGGATGCGCTCGCGCTTGCTCAGATGGCCGTCGATGACCCTGACGTACGTCACGACGCCGCGGTAGGTGTCGTAGACGGAGTCGAAGATCAGCGCCCGTGCGGCGGCGTCGGCCTGGCCCACGGGCGCCGGGACGGTCGCCACCACGTGGTCGAGCAGCTCGCGCACGCCCACGCCGGTCTTGCCCGACACCTTGAGCACGTCGGAGGGGTCGCAGCCGATCAGGCCGGCCAGCTCCTCGGCGAACTTCTCCGGCTGGGCCGCGGGCAGGTCGATCTTGTTGAGCACCGGGATGATGTGCAGGTCGGCGTTCATGGCCAGGTAGAGGTTGGCCAGGGTCTGCGCCTCGATGCCCTGCGCGGCGTCGACCAGCAGGATCGCGCCCTCGCACGCCTGCAGCGACCGGGACACCTCGTAGGTGAAGTCGACGTGCCCGGGGGTGTCGATCATGTTGAGGACGTGGCCGTCCCAGGGCAGCCGCACGGCCTGCGACTTGATCGTGATGCCGCGTTCGCGCTCGATGTCCATCCGGTCGAGGTACTGGGCGCGCATGGAGCGGTCGTCGACCACGCCGGTGATCTGCAGCATCCGGTCGGCAAGGGTCGATTTGCCATGGTCGATGTGCGCGATGATGCAGAAGTTGCGGATCAACGCGGGGTCGGTCTGGCCAGGCTGAGTGCGCACCGAAGTCCGTTTCGACAGGGTTGAGGTCAAGCGTCTTTCATGGTGACATGCCCAGATGATGATCCGGACCGTCGTCCGCCGCGGCCTGCGCCTGATCGCGCTGGCCTTGGCCGTCGTGGTGGCGCTGGCCGGCCTGCTCGCCGTCGCGCTCCGCCTCCAGTTTACCGGTGCCCCGGCGGCCTGGGCGAAGAGCACCGGCAACGACGCCCTCTGGCTCGGCCACGCCTGGGTCGACGGCCGCCGTACGGAGCGGGACGTGGAGCGGCTCGCCGTCCGCCTGCGCGCCACCGGCATCAAGGACGTGTACGTCCATTCCGGCCCGTTCGAGTGGGACGGCCGCCTCGACCCCGCCAAGCATCCCAAGGCCGCAGATCTCGTGACCTGGATGCATCGGCACCTGCCCGGCGTCCGCGTCTCCGCCTGGCTGGGCCAGTCCGTCAAGAACGGCCTCGACCTCGACGACGCCCGCTCCCGCGCGAACGTCCTGGCCGGCGTGGCCGCCGTCATGAAGGCGGGCTACGACGGCGTCCACTACAACTTCGAGCCGATCGGCGACGGCGACACGGAGTTCCTCGACCTGCTGGAGCGGACGAGGACGTACACGAAGCTGCTGTCCACCTCGACCCCGCAGATCGAGCCCTATCCCCTCATGCGCCCGGTGGGCAGGCTCGTGCTCGGCCACGACAAATACTGGTCGCAGGGCTACTTCCGGGAGGTCGTGAACCGGGTGGACCAGGTCGCGATCATGACGTACGACTCGGGCGCGCCCGCCCAGTCCCTCTACGGCGGGTACGTGGCCAGGCAGGCCGCGCTCGCCCTCGACCTGGTCCCGGACGGCAAGTCCCTGTTCGTCGGCGCCCCCGCCTACCACGACCACGGCCTGCCCTGGCTGGACGCCGCCGAGAGCGTGGCGATGGCCGCCGAGGGCGCCCGGCTGGCCCTGTCCGAGCACGGCCGCCGCGAACGCTTCGGCCTGGCCCTGTACGTCGACTTCGCCGCCACCGAAGAGGACTGGAAGGAGTACATGACCCGCTGGCTGGCCTAAACTGAGAACACCCGGGGCGTTGATTTGAGCAGCCACCTGGGTTATTGGTACCCTGTTCACTTGCGTGTGGCGCGCCCTCTCATCGAGCCCGCGCGCCCCATCCATCCTTAGACTTTCACCGAGGCTTCTTCGTGGCGAACATCAAGTCCCAGATCAAGCGCAACAAGCAGAACGAGAAGGCGCGTCTGCGCAACAAGGCGGTCAAGTCCTCTCTGAAGACGGCCGTCCGCAAGTTCCGCGAGGCCGCCGAGCAGGGCGACGTCGAGCAGGCCGCGGCGCTGCAGCGCGTCGCCGCCCGCCAGCTCGACAAGGCCGTCAGCAAGGGCGTCATCCACAAGAACCAGGCCGCCAACCGCAAGTCGGCGATCGCCAAGCAGGCTGCCGCGCTGGCCGCCAAGTAAGCTCCTGCCGCCCGGCGACCCGGGCGAGCGCTGACGCCGCACTCCTTCATGGGGTGCGGCGTTCTTGGTTTTGTGCGCTTTTTGTCACAGTTTCGATATCACATCGGCATCGCCGCCGCGTATCGGCTGCGCATCCCTTGACAAGATCACTTGCCTCTCGTCCGCCCTCTCCATGAGGGTTCACTAAACGGACGAAGGGGGACACATGCGGGGGCCGTTGGTCGTCAAACGGGCGTTCAGCGAGCCGTTGCTCCTCCTGGCCGCGTTCGGCTCGATCCTGCTGGCCACCACCACGCTGGTGGCGCTCACCATGTACGCCTCCTCCATCGCCGACGCCGGCGTGCGCAGGACGATGGAGACCGCCTCCCTGCGCCAGACGTCCGCGACGATCAGCGCGCCGGTCACCGGCAAGACGTTCCCCGTCTACGACCGGGCGGTCCGCGCCGAGCTGGCCAAGGCCTACACCAAGGCGCCGGCGCTCACCACGAGCTTCCGCTCCGACTCCTACGCCATGCCCGGCCAGGAGAAGCAGGAGCAGCCCGAACTGCTCAGGTTCGGCAGCTACGACGGCCTCGACCAGCACGCCAAGCTCGTCTCCGGCGCCTGGCCCAAGGCCGCCGACGGCCGCGTGGAGGCGGCGGTCTCGCTCTCGGCGGCCTCGGCGGCCGGGTTCAAGGTCGGCCAGGAGCTGACCACCGTGGGGCGGCTGTCGCCGGAGCCCGTCCAGGTGCGCATCACCGGCGTGTTCCAGCTCGACGACCCCTTCGGCGAGCGCTGGACCGGGGAGACACTGCTCAGCAGAGGCGTCGAACGCGGCGACTTCACCACGTACGGGCCGCTGATGGTCTCCCGTGAGACGTTCATCGGCCGTTTCGCCACCAACGTGAACGCCACCTGGACCGCCGAGCCCGACCTGCGCTCGCTGACGCCGGCCCAGCTGCGCCCGCTGGCCGCGGCGGTCGGCGAGGTGGGCGCGCACCTGAAGGCCGGCGACTGCCCGAGCTGCGTGACCACCAGCCGCCTTCCCGAGATGCTCACCCAGCTCGACACCGCCTCGCTGGTGGCCCGCTCGACCATGCTGATCCCGGTGTTGCAGCTGCTGCTGCTGGCGGCGTACGCGCTGATGCTCACCGCGCGGCTGCTGGCCGACCACCGGCGCATGGAGGTGGCGCTGCTGCGCTCGCGCGGCGCGGGCACGATGCGGCTGACCGCGCTGGCCGGGGGCGAGGCGATGCTGGTCGCGCTCCCGTGCGCGATCGTCGCGCCGCTGCTCGGGCCGCCGCTGCTCGGGCTGGTGAGCCGGCTGCCCTGGATCAGGGCGTCGGGCGTGCGGCTCGACCCGTCGGTCGGCCTGGGCACGTTCCTGGTGTCGGTGGCCGTGGCGCTGGCCTCGGCGGTGCTGCTGGTGCTGCCCGCGCTGGCGGGCGCGCGGCGCACGTACGTGGAGGAGCAGTCGGCGCGCGGGCGCGGCGGCGGGCGCGGGCTGATCCAGCGCGCGGGCGCCGACGTCGCGCTGCTGGTCGTGGCCGGCCTCGCGATCTGGCAGCTCCAGCACTACGGCGCGCCGGTCACCACGACCGCGGGCGGCGGGCTCGGCATCGACCCGCTGATCATCTCCGGTCCCGCGCTGGCCCTGCTCACCGGCGGCATGCTCGGCCTGCGGCTGGTCCCGCGCATCTCGGCGGTGGCCGAGCGCATCACCTCCAGGCGCCCGTCCCTCGCCCCGGCGCTCGGCGCGTGGCAGGTCAGCAGGCGCCCGCTCAAGTACGCCGGCCCCGCGCTGCTGCTCACCATGGCCATCGCCATCGGCATCGTGTCCATGGCCACCGCCGCCACCTGGCGTGGTTCCCAGCTCGACCAGGCCCGCCACCAGGCCGGGGCCGACCTGCGCCTGTCCGGCCCGCCGGACGCCCCGGAGCTGGGCCCGCTGGGCCGCGGCACGGCGTTCACCGCCCTGCCCGGCGTGACCGCCGCCTCGCCGGTCTTCCGCGGCCAGACCGAGGTCAGCAGCGAGAACGCCATCCTCATCGGGATCGACGCGGCCAAGCTCGGCACGCTGTTCCAGCTCCGCCCCGACCTGGCCGACCGGCCCGTCGCGGAGATCTCCCGGGCGCTGACCGGGCCGCAGGCGGGCAAACTGGACCTGCCGGGACAGCCGGCCGCGCTCACCCTGCGCGCCACGACGGACGACGACCTGCCGGTGCGGCTGGTCCTGTCCGACGCGCTCGGGGTGTGGCGCGACGTGTCACTGGGCGTGCTGAAGAAGGGCGAGAACAGCATCGACGTGGACCTCGCGGCGCTGGCGGGGCGGAGCGGGAAGATCACGTACCCGCTGTCGTTGCGCGGGCTGGTCGTGAGCGCGCCGGCCTCCGGCAGCGGGAGTCTGACGGTGACCGGGATCAGCGCCGACGGGCGGCCGGTGACCGCGCCCGCCGTGTCGGTGAAGGCGGCCGGGCGGCAGCCCGCGACGGCCGTCTTCGGGTCGCCGCCCGTCCAGGGGCCGCTGCCCGTGGTGCTCACCGCCGGCCTGGCGGAGTCGCTCAAGCTGGGCGTCGGCCAGGTGGGACGGGCCAGCATCGACCGCAGGGTGATGGACGTCAAGGTCGTGGCCGTCGTGGAGACGATGCCGACGACGACCGCCGGGCAACACGCCGTACTGGCCGACTGGGGGACGATGCAGGCGCAGGATCTGGCGGCGGCACAACTGCCCAGGCCCGCCACCGAGTGGTGGCTCGCCACCCCGGACGGCCGGGCGGCGGCGGCGCTCAGCAGCCGTCCCGCCTGGGACGTCACCGCGATCGACCAGCGTGCCCTGGCCGCCAAGATGCAGGACGACCCGCTGGCCAGCGGCCTGCAGGGCGCGCTGATGCTGGGCTTCATCGCGGCGCTGGTGTTCGCGGCGCTCGGCTTCCTGGTCAACGCGGCGGTCGCGGCCCGCGAGCGGATGAACGAGTTCGCGATCCTGCGGGCGCTCGGCGTGAGCTCCCGGCAGGTGTTCGGGATGCTGGCGATCGAGCAGACGTTCGTGATCGCGCTGTCACTGGCGGCCGGGACCGGGCTGGCCGTGGTCGTGGGCATGCTCGTGGTGCCGCACATCGTGCTGACCGGGCAGGCGTCGGCGGTCACCCCCGGCGTGGTGCTCGACATCCCGTGGGGCGCCACGGGCGCCATGCTCGCCGGGGTGGCCGCCGTGCTGCTCGCCATCGTCGCCGGACTGGCGCGCAACCTGCGCAGGCAGGGTCTCGGCATTCGGGAGGAACAGTGAGGATCCCGCTGCTGGCCCGTACGCACCTGGGCGCGGTGGCCGTGCTCTTCGTGCTGACGCTGAGCGCCTGCCTGCTCGTCGCGGGGCTGCCCAGGGCGATGCAGGCATCGTTCGACCAGGCGCTGCGCCAGGCGCTCAGGTCCGCGTCCGCCGAGCAGGCCGACCTGACCGTGACCGTCGGGTCGATGTCGAAGGAAGAGGACCTGCACGAGCGCGACCAGTTCGAGTCCAGGGACCGGCGCTGGCGCCAGCTCCTGCCCCCGGAACTGCGGTCGCTGGTGGTGCCCGCCGGCAGGGGCGACAGCCACATGAGCGCCAAGACCGAGGTCACCCCGATCCACGGCTCGGGCGGCACCATGTTCATGAACCTCGGCTGGCTGTCCGACGCCGACCGGCGGGTGGACTGGGTCCAGGGGCAGGCCCCGGGCAAGCCCTCGACCATGCGCTTCGAGGGCGAGACGATCCCGCTGATCGAGGTGGGCCTGACCGAGTCCGCGCTGCCCGCGATGGACCTGAAGATCGGCCAGGTCAAGGTGCTCGGCGAGAGCCACTACGTGGCGGTGAAGCTGGTCGGCGCGTTCAGGGCCAAGAAGGCCGACGACCGCTACTGGAGCCACAACAGCGACATCCTGACCGTCACCAGGATGTTGCCGCCGGGCAAGCTCGAGTTCGAGAAGCACATCACGACGATCATGTCCGACGACGGGCTCACCGCGCTCAGCGGCGACGGGCGCAACCTGTCCTACTACTGGGTGCTGCCCATCGCCCCGGACAAGGCCGACGCGCTGGCCGCGACCGACCTCCAGGCGGCCCTCAGCGACTTCGAGCGGGTCATCGGGTTGCAGGCGTCGGGCTCGTACAGCCCGTACCGGGTGCTGACCGCGCTGTCCAAGCTGCTGACGGACTTCCTGGCCGGCCAGGCCACCGCGCAGACCGTGATGTACCTGATGCTCGGCGGGCTGCTGCTGGTCGCCGTCGGAGTGATCGTGCTGGCGGTGCAGCTGCTCTCCGGCCGGCTGGACCACACGCTGGCGCTGACGCGGGCGCGCGGCGGGTCGCTGGCGCAGGTGGCGGGCACCGGCGCGGCGCTGACCGCGCTCGCCGTCGTGCCCGCCGGGCTCGCCGGGTACGGGCTGTCCTGGTTCGTCCCCGGGCCCGTGCTGCCGATCGTGCACGTCGGGCCGCTGCTGGTGATGCTGGCCGCCGTCGGGTACACCGCCGCCGGGCTGGCGGTCACCCACCGGGTGCCGCTGCACGAGCAGCGTGCGGACGTCAGCACCGCCCGCCCGTCCGCCCGCCGGCTCACGCTGGAGGTGCTGGTGGTGGTGCTCGCGCTGGTCGGGGCGTACCTGCTGCGCACCCGCGGGCTGACGGCCTCGGCCGGGTTCGACCCGTTCCTGCTGGTGGTGCCGATCGCGCTGACGCTCGCCGCGGCGGTGATCATCCTGCGCTGCTACCCGTACCCGCTGCGGCTGCTCGTCCGGCTGACCGCGCGGCGGCCCGGGGCCGTGCCGTTCCTGGGGCTGACCAGGGCGGCCAGGGCGCGCTCCGCGTCGGTGCTGCCGGTGCTGATCCTGCTGCCCGCGCTCGGCGTGTCGGTGTTCGCCGCGGTGATCTCCGACGGGCTGGTGAGCACGCAGCGGCTGGCGTCCTGGCAGCAGGTCGGCGCGCCGGTCAAGATCACGTCCCGGGTCGAGATCCCGGCCGACGCGATCGAGCGGGTGCGCAAGGTCGCCGGCGTCGAGCAGGTCGTGCTCGCGCAGACCGGCCGGGTCCAGGTCGGGTACGGCGCCGAGCGCGCCGAGGCCATCGCCGTGAGCCTGCCCGAGTGGCGGCGGCTGCTGGCGGGGGCGCCGATCGGCGTGCCCACCGGGAGCGGCGCCTTCGTCTCGCCCGACCTCAAGGGGCGGGGCACCTACGAGATCGGCTGGCAGTCGCGGCTCAAGGTCCCCGAAGGCGGTCTGATCACCTCCGTGCCCGGCTTCTACAGCCAGGGCAAGTTCATGATCCTGCCGATGGACTCGCTCGTGCGGCCCGCCGTGAACACCCTGCTCATCCGCGGCAACCCCGCGCTCGACGAGCTGCGCCGGCTGGTCCCGCTCAGCACCGTGGAGTCCCAGGCGCTGGCGCTGGCCGCCATCCAGGACGACCCGCTGACCAGCACCGTGCGCACCACGCTGGTCGTGGTCACGGTGGCGCTGGCCGCCTACGCGCTGGTCGCCGTCATCCTCTCGCTGGTGATCGGCGCGGCCGACCGGGCCAGGGCGCTGTCGTTCCTGCGCACGCTGGGGCTGTCGGACCGGCAGGCGCAGCGGCTCACCGTCCTGGAGATCATGCCGATGATCCTGCTGACCGCCCTGGCCGGCCTGCTGCTCGGCCTCGGGCTGCCCGCGGCGCTCGGGCCGGGCGTCGACCTGTCCTCCTACGCCGGCGACCTGCCCGTCGGCGACTACTCCCTAGACCTGATCACGCCGACCGCGCTGGCGGCCGGGCTGGCCGTGGTGGCCGTGCTCGGCGCGTACACGCACACCGCCATCAGCCGCCGTCGCAGCATCGGCGCCGTCCTTCGAGTGGGGGACCTCACATGAACCCGACCCTGTCAGAGCTGGAAGCCAAGGCCACGCGGGAGAAGACCGCGTTCGGCGCCGACGCGCACATCGTCTGCGACAACCTCGTGCGCATCTACAAGACCGAGGGCGTCGAGGTCGTCGCCCTGCAGGGCCTCGACCTGGTGATCGACAAGGGCGAGCTGGTGGCCATCGTCGGCGCGTCCGGGTCGGGCAAGTCCACGCTGCTCAACGTGCTGTCGGGGCTCGACGTGCCGACCGCCGGGGTGGCCAGGGTCGCGGGCACCGACCTGCTGGCGATGACCGCCAAGGACCGGCTGCGCTACCGGCGGTCCGTGGTGGGCTTCATCTGGCAGCAGACCGCGCGCAACCTGCTGCCGTACCTGACCGCCAGGGAGAACGTCGAGCTGCCCATGAAGCTGGCCGGCGGCGGCCGGGCGCGCCGCGCCCGCGCCGGCGAGCTGCTGGAGCTCCTCGGCGTCGGCTACTGCGCCGACCGCCGCACGCCCGAGATGTCGGGCGGCGAGCAGCAGCGGGTCGCCATCGCCGTCGCCCTGGCCAACGAGCCGCAGCTCATCCTGGCCGACGAGCCCACCGGCGAGCTGGACAGCGAGACGTCCGAGCAGGTCTTCGACTCCCTGCGCAAGGCGAACCGGGAGCTCGGCGTGACCGTGGTCATCGTGACCCACGACCCGCTGGTGTCGGAGCAGGTGGACCGCACCGTGGGCATCCGCGACGGACGTACCAGCAGCGAGACGCTGCGGCGCGAGGGCGCCGAGGGGCAGATCGTCGCCGAGGAGTACGCCGTGCTGGACCGGGTGGGCCGCCTGCAGCTCCCCCGCGACTTCATGAACGCCCTGCACATGGAACGCCGGGTGCGCCTGGAACTCGAATCCGACCACATCGGCGTCTGGCCCGCCCGAGAGGAGCCCTCCCATGAGCAATGAGCCCTTGGTCGTGGTGGAGGGGGTCCGCAAGGTCTACCGGAGCGGGCCCAAGGAGGTCGTCGCGCTGCGCGAGGTCTCCTTCGAGGTGTTCCCCGGCGAGCTGGTGGCGGTCCGCGGACGTTCGGGGTCGGGCAAGACCACGCTGCTCAACCAGATCGGCGGCCTGGACCGGCCGGACGCCGGACGGGTCGTCGTGGCCGGGCACGAGGTCACGTCCATGTCCGAGGACGCCCTGCTGGCGCTGCGCCGGGACGTGGTGGGCTTCGTGTTCCAGTCGTTCGGGCTGATCCCCGTGCTGTCGGCGGCCGAGAACGTGGGGGTGCCGATGCGGCTGGCCCGCGTGCCGTCCGCCGAGCGGGAGGAGCGGGTGCGGCTGCTGCTGGCGCTGGTGGGGCTGGACAAGCACATGAACCAGCGGCCGTACGAGCTGTCGGGCGGGCAGCGGCAGCGGGTGGCGATCGCCCGCTCGCTGGGCAACCGGCCCAGGCTGCTGGTGGCCGACGAGCCGACGGGACAGCTCGACTCGCAGACCGGACGGCAGATCATGGAGCTGCTGCGCGCGCTGGTGCGCAGCGAGGGGGTGACGGCGCTGGTCGCCACGCACGACCCCAGCCTGATCACGCTGGCGGACCGGGTGCTGGAGATCAGCGACGGCGTCGTCCGCGAACCGTCCCTCACCTGACCCGCCCCTCCTCCGCCCTCTCCGCCCGCTCACCGGCGGGCGGAGGGGTCGCGGGCCTGGGCGAGCGCGCCACGGCGGCGAGGTTGGCGACGGCGACCACCACCCCACCGGTGACCATCAGCACCCCCATCCCGGTCACGCCCGCCAGCGGCGCCGCGACGGCCAGCCCCACCGGCCGGGCCGCGAACGAGATGAGCTGGTCGAACGAACGCACCCGCCCCAACGCCCCCTCCGGGATCTCCTCGGCCACCACCGTCTCCCACAACGGGCTGAGCACCCCGAGCCCCACCATGGCCACGAAGTACGCCACTGCGACCACCACTGCCGACAGCCCGAACCCCACCGCCACCGGCAACGCCACCATCGGCAGCAGATAGAGCGCGGCCCCCGCCTGAACGGCGACCAGCGGCCTGCGCACCGGCAACCGCGGCGCGACCAGCACCCCCGCCAGCAGCCCGACCGTGCCGCTCTGCACGATGATCATCCAGCCGGTCTCGCCGCCCAGCCGCTGCACGGCCGCCACCGGCCCCAGGGTGAGGAACAACCCGGCCATGAAGTGCCACACGCCGTGCGACAGCACACAGGCCAGGAACCACGGCCGCCTCCTGACCTCCCCGAACCCCTCGACCAGTTCCCGCCCGAACCCGGCCCCCCACCGCCGACCGGCCGCCCCGCCGGAGAGCGCCTTCGGCTCCCCCGCGACCTGCTCGCGCCCCGCATCCCCGGCAGCCGTGCGGACCCCGCCGAGAGTCAGCGCCGAGCAGGCGAACAACGTCGCCGTGACCCCCGCGGCCCACCCGGGCCCGGCGGCCAGCGTGAGCGTCCCCGCGAGCGCCGGCCCCAGGACCGCCGACAGGCTGGTCACCACCCCGATCCGGGCGTTCACCCGCAACCGCTCCGGCCCCGGCACCACCGCCACCACCAGCCGCGGCACGGCAGGGCTGCCGAACGCGATCGCCGCCCCCGAGACCGCCGACAACACGGCGAGGTCGGGAACCCGGTCCACCCCGGCCAGCAGCTCGACCGCCATGAGCCCCTGCGCCAGGCATCGCGTGAGATCGGCGAGCAGCACGACCCGTCCGGGCCTGACGCGGTCGGCCAGCACGCCGCCGACCGGCAGCAACAACAACAACGGCACCATCTCGCAGGCCAGCACCAGCCCCAGCGCCTCCCCCGACCCCGTGGCGCGCAGCACGGCCAGGGTCAGCGTGGTCGGGATCATGGCCGTGGCCAGCGCGGACATGCAGCGTCCGGCCAGCAGCCGGTTCCTGGGCGTGGCGATCGATGAGAACGACATGACGCAGAAGGTATTTCGTCAGCGAATGTTTCGTCAACAAATTACTTGGTGGCGTATGATCCCGTCCTGTGGAGGACTCCGTCGATCGTCATCTGGCCCGCTGGCGCGGCAAGGCGCCCTTCGACGAGCGGACGGAGGGCATCGTCACCCGCATGCAGGCGCTGGTGAAACACCTCGGCCACGCCAAGGCGGCTGCGCTGGCCCAGACCGGCGTCCAGGACTTCGAGTTCCAGACGCTCCACAGGCTCGCCGCCCACAACGGCACCGCCACCCCGACCGAGCTGGCCGCCGAGCTGCTGCTCTCCCCCGCCGGCATGACCGGCCGCCTCGACACGCTGGAGAAGGCCGGTCTGGTACGCCGCGTGCGCAGCGTCGAAGACCGCCGCCGGGTGGACGTCGAGCTCACCCCCAAGGGTCACGACCGCTGGATGGACGCCATGGCCGTCCTGGCCGTGCTGGAGACGGCCATGGTGAACGCCCTCTCCCCCGCCGACCAGAACACCCTGGACAACCTGCTCAAACAGCTCCTGCTCTACGTGGAGACGAACTCCGATCAATTGCATTGAGACCGGCAGGCGTCCGGTGATACCCATGCTGGGATGGACACTTCCGACATCGGAGACCACATGGCCGTGACGCCGTTCCGCATCGACGTTCCCGACGACGTACTCGACGACCTGCGCTCCCGTCTCCGCAACACCAGATTCACCCGCTCGCTGGACCCCCGTCCCTGGGAGGGCGGAACCGACCCGGCGTACCTGCGGGAACTGGTGGCGTACTGGGCCGACGGGTTCGACTTCCGCGCCCAGGAAGCCCGCCTCAACGAGCTGGACCACTGCACGGCCCCCGTCCAGGGACGAGACCTCCACTTCGTCCGGATCCCCGGCACCGGCCGCGCGCCGCTGCCCGTGCTGCTCTGCCACGGCTGGCCGAGCAGCTTCCTGGAGATGCTGCCCCTGGCAGCACGCCTGGCCGACCCCGTCCGGTACGGCGGCGACCCCGGCGACTCCTTCGACGTCGTGATCCCGTCGATGCCCGGCTTCCTCTACTCCGACCTGCCGGACGAGCCCCTCACCCGGGCCGCGATGGCCCGCACGCTGCACCTGCTCATGACCGAGGTCCTCGGCCACGAACGTTACGGGGCCTTCGGCGGCGACATCGGCGGCGCGGCCGTCGGCTGGCTCGGCGCCCTCTATCCGGACCAGGTGACCGGAATCCACCTCATCCACCCGCCCGCCCCCGCGTCCCTGGACGTCCCGCCCCTGACCCCCGACGAACAGGCCTTCCTGGACGCCGAGGCGGCCTACGACGAGCGCGACGGCGGCTACAGCGAGATCATGCTCACCCGGCCGGACACGATCGCCGCCGCCCTGCTCGACTCACCGGCGGGCCTGGCCGCATGGATCGTGGACAAGCTGCGCGCCTGGAGCGACTGCCACGGCGACCTGGAGTCCCGGTTCGACCGCGACACCCTGCTCACCATGCTGACCCTCTACTGGACCACCGGCTCGATCGGCACCTCGTTCAAGTCGTACTACGACTGGCCGAGCAACCCGCCCCGGCCGCCCATCACCGTGCCGTCCGCCGTGACCCTCAGCCACGAGCCCTCCATGGCCGGCTTCCCCCGCAGCCTCGCCGAACGCGCCCTGACCGACCTGCGCCACTGGAACACCCCGGCCCGAGGCGGCCACTTCATGGCCCTGGAAGAACCAGCCCTGCTGGCGACCGACATCACCGCGTTCTTCCGCCCCCTGCGCCTCCCCTGAGAAGCGCGACCGCCGCTGCGCGGGTGTGCGCTACCGGCCCGTACGGCTGGCGACGATCACCTGCACGGCATGCTCCAGGGCGTACGCGGCGTCCGCCCCGCCACCCTTGACCTGCTCGTCGGCAGTGGCCACCGCCTGGATCGCCCGGGACAACCCCTCCGGCCCCCAGCCGTTCAGCTGGCGCTTGACCCGGTCGACCTTCCAGGGCGGCATGCCCACATGAGCGGCGAGCTGCCCCCCGCGCAGGTTGCGCGGGGCGCTCCCGACCTTGGCCAGCGACCTCAGCCCACCGGCCAGCGCACTCACCAGCAGCACCGGCGCGACACCGGTGCCCAGAGCCCAGCGCAACTGCTCCAGGGCCTCGGCCAGGCGCCCCTCGATCGCCGAGTCGGCCACGTTGAAGCCGGTGACCTCGGCCCGCCCCTTGTGGTAGCGCGCCACGGCCGCCGCGCTGATCGTCTTGTCCTCGGTGTCGAACGCGAGCTGGCTGCACGCCGCCGCCAGCTCCCGCAGGTCGTTGCCCACCGCGTCGAGCAGCGCCTGGGCCGCGTCGCCCGCGATGTTCCGCCCGGCGCGCTTGACCTCGCCCTTGATGAACTCCAGCCGCTCGCCGGCCTTGGTGACCTTGTTGATCGTCACCACCTTGGCCCCGGCCTTCTTCACCCCGTCGACCAGCGCCTTCCCCTTCACCCCACCCGGGTGCGCCAGCACGAGAACCGTGTCGTCGGACGGCTGCTTCGTGTAGGACACCACCTCGGTGATGACGTCCTTCGGCAGGTCCTGCGCCGAGCGGATGACGACCACCGAACGGTCGCCGAAGAGCGAGGGCGAGGTCAGGTGGGTCAGCTCGCCGGTGGCGACCTTTCCGCCGACGAGGTCATGCACCTCGGCCCCCGGATCGCCGGCCCGCGCCGCCGCGACGACAGCACCCACCGCCCGCTCGGCAAGCAGCTCCTCGTCGCCGAGGACCAGGGTGACCAGTGCTGGATCGGTTCCCGCCATGTCAGGCAGCATGCCATGCGGCACCGACAACCTGGTACTCGGCCATTGCAGTTCGTGATACGAACGACTATAGTTCGGGGCACGAACTGGTTTTGGTGGGAGTCACGATGGTGTTGATCATTGGGGGTCGCGGCCACCCCGCGGCGTCGGCCGCCGAGGGCCTGGTCGGCAACCGCTTCGCCGAGCAGCCGCCGGTGGTCTGAGATGGAACACGTCCAGCTCGGCCGCAGCGGCCTGTCGGTGTCCCGGCTGGCCCTGGGCACGATGAACTTCGGGACGGAGACGTCCGAACCAGACAGCCACGCGATCATGGATCGCGCCCACGAGCACGGCATCACCTTCTTCGACACCGCCGACGTCTACGCCGACGGCCGCACCGAGCAGATCATCGGCCGCTGGTTCGCCCAAGGGGACGGCCGGCGCGACAGGACCATCCTGGCCACCAAGCTCTACCTCCCGACCGGGCGGTGGCCCAACGAGAGCCGCCTGTCCGCGCTGCACATCAGACGCGCGTGCGACGCCTCGCTCAGGCGGCTGGGCACCGACCACATCGACCTGTACCAGATGCACCACATCGACAGGAACACGCCGTGGGAGGAGATCTGGGAGGCGTTCGGCGTCCTGCGGCAACAGGGCAAGGTGCTCTACTTCGGCTCGTCCAACTTCGCCGGCTGGCACCTGGCGCAGGCCCAGGAGGCGGCACGGGCGCGACACGCGCTCGGGCTGGTCGCCGAGCAGTCGATCTACAACCTGATGAACCGCTGGGCGGAGCTGGAGGTGCTGCCCGCGGCGCGGCCCTACGGGGTGACCGCGCCGATCGTCGGGCCCCGTACGGCCGGGCAACTCGACGGCTCGCTTCGCGCCGCGGCGATCACCCTCGACGCAGGGACCCTGGCCAGGCTGGAGGAGTTGTTCCCGCCGCCCGGCCCCAATGGCCCCGAACCCGCACCAGAGGCGTACGCCTGGTGACCTCTCCTTCTTTCTCCGTCTGAAGCATGAAAGGCAATACTGTGTCTGCATCTGATGTGGTGTTCGGTTTCGGCGCGCATTCCGGGTTCGAGGACCTTCCCGAGCTGTTGCGCATGGTTCAGCAGGCCGACCGGGACGGGCTCGATCTCTTCTCGCTGTCCGACCATCCCTATCTCGGCGAACGCCTGGACGCCTACGCCACGATCGGCTTCCTGCTGGGCGGCACGCGGCACATCGCCGGTCTCGCCAACGTCACCAACCTGCCGACCAGGCCCGCCCCCATGCTGGCCAGGACGGTGACGTCGTTGTCGGCGCTGTCGAACGGCCGCGTCGTGCTCGGCATGGGCGCGGGCGGCCTGTGGGACCGCATCACCGACATGGGCGTGCCCCGGCAGACCCCCGGCGACGCCGTGAACGCCTTCGAGGAGGCGATCGTCCTGATCCGGAAGCTGTCGGGCGGCGGCGCGCCGGTCACCCACGAGGGACGCCACTACCGGGTGCGCGCAATCGAGCCCGCCCCCGTGGCAGCGCCCCCGGTGTGGACCGGGTCGAACGGCCCCAAATCCCTGGCCGCCACGGGCAGGGTGGCCGACGGCTGGATCCCCGGCCACGCGGCCGACTGGCGCAGCGAGCGGTATCGCGCCTCGCGGCCCGTCATCGACGAGGCGGCCGCAGCGGTGGGCCGCGACCCGCGCGAGATCCGTACCATCTACAACTTCCCGGGCCGCATCACCGACCGTCCGCTGCCCGCCACCCGCGACCACGACGGACGCTGGATCGGCGGCTCCGTCGGGCAGTGGGTCGAGGAGCTGACCGAAGCGGTGCTGGAGCACGACGCCTCGGGCTTCGTCCTCTTCTCGGCCGGTCACGGCGCCCCCGACCTCACCACGCTGGCCCGCTGGGCCCAGGAGATCGTGCCGTCCGTCCGCGAGGCCATCGCGAAGTAGCACGCGGACGCTCCGACATCGGCAAGACGTCGGGCCCGAGGGGGGCGGGCACCGGGTTCATCCGCGCGCACCGGGCTTGAGGGATGCGGGCACCGGGGTCATCCGCGTGCGCCGGGCTTGAGGGAGGCGGGCACCGGGGTCATCCGCGCGCACCGGCCGACGCCGTCCGAACCTCCTCCCCCACTCGGGCCGGTGAAGCGGGGACGCCCTGACCGCCCGGCACGTCCTCACCGGACGCGAAGGCCCCCCAACCGACCCCCTTCACCGACGACCCCGCCGAAGCGCTCGCCTCCCTCGACCGGATCGCCCGGCTGCCGGCGCCCTGGGTGCTCCCCGGCCACGGCGCGCCCTGGCGCAACGAAGACGGCGTCGGCGAGCGGGACGTGCACCGCCACGCTCCCCGGGGAGTGCCCCGGCATGCCCACGACCACCGGGCTCCCGGGCAGGTCGAGGACGTCGCCGTCGCCGATCTCGATGACCTCGCCGAGGTAGCGGGTACGCAGGCCGTTCTTACGGATGGAGTACCCGAGGAAGCCGAACGCCAGACCGAGCTGTACCGGCCCCAGGGCGACCTTGGGCTTCTCTCCGGTACGGACGCGGGCGGCGTCGGCGGCGTGCACGAACACCGGCACCCCGTGCTAGAGCCTGTACGGAGTTCGGATCTCTAGGCTGGTCGGAGGCTTCGGATCCATAAGACGGCCCCGCGTAGGTGCAAGCCAGCCAGATAGCTGTCGGGCGTCTTGTCGAACCGGAAAGCCAGCCCACGCCACTGTTTGATCCGGTTGATGCAGCGTTCGGCCGTGTTGCGCTGCTTGTAGAGCTCGGGATCATGGGTGACCGGCCGGCCACCGGCAGATCCGCGCTTCTTGCGGTTGGCCGCCTGGTCGGCCTTCTCCGGAATGACCGCCTTGATCCGGCGTCGACGCAGGTAGGCGCGGTTGCCGCGCGAGGAGTACGCCTTGTCCGCGGCCACCGCGCCCGGCCGGGTACGCGGACGGCCGATCGGCAGCCGGACCTTGATGCGCTCCAGCACCGGGTGGAACTGCGGGCTGTCTCCGGCCTGGCCGGCGGTCAGGACGAAGGACAGCGGACGGCATCGGCCATCGGCCGCCAGATGCACCTTGCTGGTCAAC